>OY970357.1:0-1084458 GCA_963718585.1 Candidatus Uhrbacteria bacterium
ACCACCAACCTCACGGCCACCTCCGGCACCATCACCACCCTCAACAACACCACGTTGAACGGTGGGAATGCGACGTTCGACAACACGACGACCACCAACCTCGCCGTCACCGGCCAGTCGAATCTCAACACGGTCTCATCCACGGCCATCTCGACGACCGACCTCACGGCCACCAACGGAACCTTCACGAACAGCACGTCCACCAACTTCACCACCACGAACGCGACGGCGACCAATCTCTCGGTCACGAACCTGACCGTCACCGGCAACGCTCCAGCCTCCTTCGCGAACCTCACCTGGACCAATGCGACGGGGACCAACACCACCTCGACGAATCTCTTTGCCGTGAATGGGACGACGCTTGATCAATATGTCACGAACCTCACGGTGACCGGCACATCGAACCTCCAGAACACCACCTTTACCAATGCGACCGGCACGACCCTCGTCGTGACGAACGGGACCCTCACCAATGGGACCATCTCGAACCTCTCCTTCACCAATGGCACCTCCACGGGTTGGTTCGGCTTCGATACCGCCAGCGGCACCACCCTCAATGTCCTCACCTTGAACGCCTCCAACCTCACGACCCCGAATGCGGTCATCACCGGCGGCACGATCGACAACACGGCGATCGGTCTCACGACTCCGTCCACGGCCATCTTCACGGACACGACCTCGACGAACAGCACCAGTACCAATCTGTATGCCACGAATGCGACCTTCCAGAACCTGACGGTCCTGGGTTCTGCCCCCTCCAACCTCACGAACCTCACCTGGACCAACGCGACGGGGACCAACACCACATCGACCAATCTCTTTGCCACGAACTTCACGGCCACCAACGGTGATCTCTCCGCCCTCACCTTCACCAATGGCACCTCCACGGACTGGTTCGGGTTCGGGACTGCGAGCGGGACGAGCCTCTTCGCCTCCTCCGTCCAGGTGAACGGAACGAACGTGTGTCTGAAGGATGGCACCAATTGTCCGGGCGGGGTCTCGACCTCGACCTTCCAAGATGTGACTGATGTGGGATATGTCACGACGAATGCGATCCAGTTCAATGGAGGATCTTCCACTGCTGACTTCCTGCCCACCCAGGATGCCTCGTTCTCCCTCGGGAGTTCGACGGAACGCTGGAATGCCTTCCTCGCCTCGGTCACAGCCACGACCTTGGGGGTCACAGGCACGACCACGCTCCAGGACCTCGTCGTGAATGGATCCACGAGTCTTCAGAACGTCACCTTCCTGAACGCGACTGGCACCGGTCTCTTCGTCGACAACCTCAACGCCACGAATGCGCTTTTCACGAACGCGACCTCCACCAATTTCAACACCACCAACCTCACGGCCACCTCCGGCACCATCACCACCCTCAACAACACCACGTTGAACGGTGGGAATGCGACGTTCGACAACACGACGACCACCAACCTCGCCGTCACCGGCCAGTCGAATCTCAACACGGTCTCATCCACGGCCATCTCGACGACCGACCTCACGGCCACCAACGGAACCTTCACGAACAGCACGTCCACCAACTTCACCACCACGAACGCGACGGCGACCAATCTCTCGGTCACGAACCTGACCGTCACCGGCAACGCTCCAGCCTCCTTCGCGAACCTCACCTGGACCAATGCGACGGGGACCAACACCACCTCGACGAATCTCTTTGCCGTGAATGGGACGACGCTTGATCAATATGTCACGAACCTCACGGTGACCGGCACATCGAACCTCCAGAACACCACCTTTACCAATGCGACCGGCACGACCCTCGTCGTGACGAACGGGACCCTCACCAATGGGACCATCTCGAACCTCTCCTTCACCAATGGCACCTCCACGGGTTGGTTCGGCTTCGATACCGCCAGCGGCACCACCCTCAATGTCCTCACCTTGAACGCCTCCAACCTCACGACCCCGAATGCGGTCATCACCGGCGGCACGATCGACAACACGGCGATCGGTCTCACGACTCCGTCCACGGCCATCTTCACGGACACGACCTCGACGAACAGCACCAGTACCAATCTGTATGCCACGAATGCGACCTTCCAGAACCTGACGGTCCTGGGTTCTGCCCCCTCCAACCTCACGAACCTCACCTGGACCAACGCGACGGGGACCAACACCACATCGACCAATCTCTTTGCCACCAACTTCACGGCCACCAACGGTGATCTCTCCGCCCTCACCTTCACCAATGGCACCTCCACGGACTGGTTCGGGTTCGGGACTGCGAGCGGGACGAGCCTCTTCGCCTCCTCCGTCCAGGTGAACGGAACGAACGTGTGTCTGAAGGATGGCACCAATTGTCCGGGCGGGGTCTCGACCTCGACCTTCCAAGATGTGACTGATGTGGGATATGTCACGACGAATGCGATCCAGTTCAATGGAGGATCTTCCACTGCTGACTTCCTGCCCACCCAGGATGCCTCGTTCTCCCTCGGGAGTTCGACGGAACGCTGGAATGCCTTCCTCGCCTCGGTCACAGCCACGACCTTGGGGGTCACAGGCACGACCACGCTCCAGGACCTCGTCGTGAATGGATCCACGAGTCTTCAGAACGTCACCTTCCTGAACGCGACTGGCACCGGTCTCTTCGTCGACAACCTCAACGCCACGAATGCGCTTTTCACGAACGCGACCTCCACCAATTTCAACACCACCAACCTCACGGCCACCTCCGGCACCATCACCACCCTCAACAACACCACGTTGAACGGTGGGAATGCGACGTTCGACAACACGACGACCACCAACCTCGCCGTCACCGGCCAGTCGAATCTCAACACGGTCTCATCCACGGCCATCTCGACGACCGACCTCACGGCCACCAACGGAACCTTCACGAACAGCACGTCCACCAACTTCACCACCACGAACGCGACGGCGACCAATCTCTCGGTCACGAACCTGACCGTCACCGGCAACGCTCCAGCCTCCTTCGCGAACCTCACCTGGACCAATGCGACGGGGACCAACACCACCTCGACGAATCTCTTTGCCGTGAATGGGACGACGCTTGATCAATATGTCACGAACCTCACGGTGACCGGCACATCGAACCTCCAGAACACCACCTTTACCAATGCGACCGGCACGACCCTCGTCGTGACGAACGGGACCCTCACCAATGGGACCATCTCGAACCTCTCCTTCACCAATGGCACCTCCACGGGTTGGTTCGGCTTCGATACCGCCAGCGGCACCACCCTCAATGTCCTCACCTTGAACGCCTCCAACCTCACGACCCCGAATGCGGTCATCACCGGCGGCACGATCGACAACACGGCGATCGGTCTCACGACTCCGTCCACGGCCATCTTCACGGACACGACCTCGACGAACAGCACCAGTACCAATCTGTATGCCACGAATGCGACCTTCCAGAACCTGACGGTCCTGGGTTCTGCCCCCTCCAACCTCACGAACCTCACCTGGACCAACGCGACGGGGACCAACACCACATCGACCAATCTCTTTGCCACCAACTTCACGGCCACCAACGGTGATCTCTCCGCCCTCACCTTCACCAATGGCACCTCCACGGACTGGTTCGGGTTCGGGACCGCAAGTGGGACGAGCCTCTTCGCCTCCTCCGTCCAGGTGAACGGAACGAACGTGTGTCTCGTCGATGGGACGAACTGTCCTGGGGCCCCTGCGACGACGGCAACGCTTCAGATCATCACGGACAACGGGAACACGACGACGAACGCCATCCAGTTCGCCGGAGGGACGAGTACGGGGGACTTGGCCGTGACAGGGAACCAGATCACATTGGAGAACAACGATGCACAGAATGCGGCTCTGCTGATCAAGGATGCGACCACCGCGGCAGATGGGGCTGGTCCGGCGATCATCCTTCAGAATGACGTTAGCCAGGATTATTTCACGAAGTTCTCGAGCGGGGACTCCGGTCAACCAAATTCGCTTCTTATCCAACAGAATGGAGCGACCGGTAACCTGATCTTAGGTTCAGCGAGTGGAAGCATCCTTTTCTGGGGCGGCCTCCCTGGCGGTTCACTGACGCAGCTCGGCTTCTTCGCCTCCTCCGGTGTGCTCACGATCGGTGCGGAATCCACCAGTCATGGCTTGAATGCGCAAGGCGACCTTATTGCGAATGCGGGAGAGTTCAACGGGAGTTTGTATGCGGACGGCTCGTTGACCGTCGCAGGATATAGCAGTCTCAATGGATTGAATTGGACATCGGCATCCGGGACCAACACCACATCGACCAATCTCTTTGCCACGAACTTCACGGCCACCAACGGTGATCTCTCCGCCCTCACCTTCACCAATGGCACCTCCACGGACTGGTTCGGGTTCGGGACTGCGAGCGGGACGAGCCTCTTCGCCTCCTCCGTCCAGGTGAACGGAACGAACGTGTGTCTTGCGAATGGGACGAATTGTCCGGCAGGGTCAACGACCTCCTCTCTTGCCCAGGTCACGGCCGCAGGCGCCACCACCACGGACATCATCTACGCGCTCGGCGGCATCCAGACCCTGAACCTCACGGCGACCGGGTCGCTTGCGGTCAGCGGGACGTCGACCCTCTCCGGATCCCTGGACGTCACGGGCCAGACCACGCTCGCGGATGTCACGGGCCAGAGTGCGACCTTCACCAACCTCGCCGTCACCGGCCAGTCCAACCTCACCAACGTCTCTTCGACCAACCTCTCTGCATCGGGGAACGCGACCATCGGAGGAACGCTCGCGGTCTCCGGCTCCTCCACCGTCTCCGGCGCCCTCAACGTCTCCGGTGACACTTCCCTCCAGAACGCCCTCTTCGTGGATGCGACCGGCACGAACCTCGCGCTCCTCGGTCTCCTCACGGCACCCTCCGCCTCGTTCACGGATCTCTTTGCCACGAACGCGACGACCACCAACAGTACCTCCACCAATCTCTTTGCCACCAATGCCACGATCACGAACCTGAACGTCTCGAACTTCACGCCGACCGATATCACCTGGGTCCATGCGACCGGGACATATACCACCACCACGGATCTCGGCGTCCTGGGATATATCGACACAGACCTCCTCCCGTCCCTTGATGCCGCCCTCTCCATCGGCTCTTCCGGCCTCCGGTGGAATGGGATCTTCGCGAACACCACCTCGACGAACGCCACCACCACGAACTTGTATGCCACGAACGGTTCCATCCTGAACGCCTCGACCACCAACCTCACGGCCACCTCCGGCACCATCACCACCCTCAACAACACCACCTTGAACGGAGGGAATGCCACGTTCGACAACACGACGACCACCAACCTCGCCGTGACGGGCCAGTCCAACCTCAACAACGTCTCTTCGACCAACCTCTCTGCCACGAACGGGACGATCACCGACCTCACGGCGAACTCTTCCACCATCACCACCCTCAACAACACCACCTTGAACGGAGGGAATGCCACGTTCGACAACACGACGACCACGAACGCGAACACCACCGACCTCACGGCCACCAATGCCACGGTCACGAACCTCACGGTCTCGAGCCTCACCCTCACCGGGTCCACCCCATCTTCCTTCACGAACCTCATCTGGACCAATGCGACGGGGACCAACACCACCTCGACGAACCTCTTCGCTGTGAACGGGACGACGCTTGATCAATATGTCACGAACCTCACGGTGACCGGCACATCGAACCTCCAGAACGCCACCTTCACCAATGCGACCGGCACGACCCTCGTCGTGACGAACGGGACCCTCACCAACGGCACCATCTCGAACCTCTCCTTCACCAATGGCACCTCCACCGGCTGGTTCGGGTTCGAGACCGCTTCCGGCACCACCCTCAATGTCCTCACGTTGAATGCCTCGAACCTCACGACCCCGAATGCGGTCATCACCGGAGGTACGATCGACAACACGGCCATCGGTCTCACGACCCCTTCGACCGCCATCTTCACGGACACCACCTCCACCAACAGCACCAGTACCAACCTGTATGCCACGAATGCGACCTTCCAGAACCTGACGGTCCTGGGTTCTGCCCCCTCCAACCTCACGAACCTCACCTGGACCAACGCGACGGGGACCAACACCACATCGACCAATCTCTTCGCCACGAACTTCACGGCCACCAACGGTGATCTCTCCGCCCTCACCTTCACCAATGGCACCTCCACGGACTGGTTCGGGTTCGGGACTGCGAGCGGCACCAGCCTCCTTGCCTCCTCCGTCCAGGTGAACGGAACGAACGTCTGTCTCGCAGACGGGACGAACTGTCCCGGTTCCCCTGCGACGACGGCAACGCTTCAGATCATCACAGACAACGGGAACACGACGACGAACGCCATCCAGTTTGCCGGAGGGACATCGACCGGGAACTTCAATCCCGGCACGAACGATGCCTATGCGCTGGGGTCGAGTTCGACCCGGTGGTCCGACCTGTGGACCGCGAATCTCCATCTTGGGACCTCGACGTGGGATCTGACACAGGGCGCGAACGGCCGATTGTCCATTTCCAATCAAGGGAGTAGCTACTTTACGGTCCTCCAGAATGGGAACGTCGGCGTCGGGACCTCGACGCCGCTCACCGCGTTCCAGGTCGCGGGGACCTCGACACTGCAGGATCTTGTCCCGGCGTATGATCTGGCATACAGTCTTGGTTCCTACGCACAGCGATGGAACGAAGGGTGGTATGGTCAGATCAATGCGACCAGCGTGAACGCAACGAACGCGACGTTCAGTTCCATCACGATCTCTGGAACATCGCCGTCGGCGTTCGAGAACTTGAGCTGGACAAATGCGACGGGGACCAATACCACTTCCACGAATCTCGCGGTCCTCGGCGGTTTGACGCTCCCGGCCGACAGCGTCACAGACGCCATGGTCTCGGACACGATCAGTGTCGGATCGGGCGGGAACGTCTCGGCGGACGCCGTGAATTCTGGGACGCTCGGGAACTCCAACGTCACGCTCGACTTGAGCGGGTTCGGGAGCGTTGCCGGTACATTGTCCGCGGATCAGATCACGTTTCCATCGACGAACACGTCGCAGGTCAATTCGGTCCAATATCTTTATAATCTTGCGATCTCACCGGCGATCGTATCCGGCGGCGACTACGTCCAGACTGCGAGCGGGACGTTCCAGATCAGCGCCGGTCGCGGGTATATCGGGACGGACCCGACGGATGTCACGGCCAACATCGACCTCGTGGATTGGGCGACGTCGACGATCAATTTGACCGGGAATGATTGGCTTTCCGTCGCGGTCTATTACAACAACGGTGATCCCATCATCGTATCGACGGCCACGGATACGTATGATAACTACGAATATCTCAAGATCGCGAAGGTTCGGAACAAGGGGAACGGCGAGATGGATTACCACGATGATCGCTTGCTCCGACCGCGTCCGATCCAGCGCCTCCAGCAGTTCTTCGAGGAGAACATCAAGCACACGGTCACGAACGGATGTGTCGCTTCCGTGACAGGGGCGTTGAATCTCGCGGTCAGTGCGTGCACGGAGTGGTATGGGACAGATGAAAAGATTTTGTCAGCCATCGACACATCGAGCGGGGATTCGCTCAACGTATTCGTTCGGAACGGTTCGGGAGGGTATTACGATGAGGCGACCACGACCGTCCTGGACACGACGCATTACGATGATAATAGCGGGACCCTGGCGTCTCTCGGATCCGGGGAATATGGGAACCTGTGGATCTATGAGGAGGAAGACGGTCACGTCGATGTTCTCTTTGGCCATCAATCATTCACGGACCTCACCTCCGCGGAGGCGGAGGCACAGCCTGGCACGCTTCCGACCCAGTTGCAGGATTTCGAGCACGGATTCCTGATCGCACGAATGACCTTTTTGAAAGGTGATACGTCAGCGCAGCATATCGCGGATCTGCGTCCGATCCTGGTCCGTCAGGACGTCGTTACCGGCGGTGGCATCACGGATCACAATGATCTCAACGGCCTCCAAGGCGGTGCTACGGGAGATTACTACCATGTCCGTCGTGACGGGTATGACTTCTCCGGCCCGCTCGAGTGGAGCGCGAACTTCGGCGGACTCTTCGACCTTCGGAACAATGCGCCGACGGACACGAAGATCACGATCGAGAACCTCGGCGGCGGGTCTGCAAGCCTCGACATCTCGAGCGGCGGCCTCGAGCTCGCGTCGACGACGCGCATCACGAATGCCGGGTACGGATATCTGACGGGGCTTGATGTCGGATATGGCGGGATCGTGAATGTCGGGGACATCAGCGGGGTGTCGAATCTGACGGTCACGGGAACGACGTCGCTTGCGGATCTGACCTTCACGAATGCGACAGGTGTCAGCGCGACGACGACGAACTTCTACGCGACGAACGGCGCATTCCAGACCTTGACCGTGACGGGTGCCACTCCGTCGAACTTCGCGAATCTCGCATGGACCAATGGGACCGGGATCAACACCACATCCACAAATCTCTTCACATCCAATCTCTCGTTCCTCAATGCCTCTGCCACGGCCCTGACGGTCCAAGGATCTCCGGTCTGTCTTTTGGACGGAACCAACTGTCCGCCCGGTGCAGGCGTGCCGACATTGGATTATGTCGCCGCCGCAGGGTCGGCGACCACGCACACCCTCCAGCTCTATGGGGGCTTCCTCGCCGCGTCTTCGACCGTCACCTCATCGCTGAGCGTGGTCGGCGATCTCACGGTCACGGGGGACACATCGCTCCAACATGCGCTGTTCGTCGATGCGACGGGAACAGACCTGACCCTCCTGGGGCTCTTCACGGCTCCGAACGCCCAGATCGATGCGCTCTTCGCGACCAATGCGACCACGACCAACAGCACGTCGACGAATCTGTACGCGACGAATCTGTACGCGACAAACGGGGCGTTCGACTGATCTCGCTCGTCACAAATGTTCGCAGGCACGAATGTCGTGTGGAGGAATGCGACCGGGACATACACCACCACGACCGACTTCGGCGTGCTTGGGGCATGTCGACACAGACCTCCTCCCGTCCCTTGATGCCGCGCTTTCTCTTGGGTCCTCCGGCCTTCGCTGGAACGGGATCTTCGCGAACACCACCTCGACGAATGCCACCACCACGAATCTGTATGCAAGAACGGCTCCATCTTGAACGCCTCGACGACGGCTCTTACGGCAGCGTCGGGGACGGTCCTGACCCTCAACAACGCGTCTTTGAACGGGGTCAATGCGGCCTTTACCGCGGTCACGACCACAGGCCTCGTCGTCACGGGCGTGACGGATCTCGGCACCATCACGGCCACGAACGCGGTCTTCGGCAACGTGACTTCGACGAATCTCGTGACCTTGAACAAGACCGACATCAATGAGCTCACGTTCGTGAATGCGACCGGCACGGGCAACCTCGTCACGACGGGTGTCGGTTTCTTCGACCTTCATCCACGCGCAGGAATCCACGATCGGCGTGGCGACGGCTTCGATCATTGAACGTGGATCAGGTGCTCCACGTCGGGCGTCGGGCAACTTCCCGATCGTCGGGAACTCCGTTGCCCAATTCGGTGGCACGACCAATACGTATCTCCAAGTGAATGTGCAGAACCACTCGAGCGGGGACAGCGCTTCGACCGATTTCGTGGCCACGAACGATATCGGTGAATGACTCCAGCTACTACGTCGACCTCGGCATCAATGGCTCCGGATACAACGATCCGGCCTATTCCATCGGCGGTCCGAACACGGCCTACCTCTATTCCGCCTCCTCCAACCTCACGATCGGCACGGCGAGCGATACGGGCGTCCTCAAGTTCCACGCCGGCGGTACGACCGCGGCAGACGAGGTCATGCGGATCACGTATGACCATCTCGTCGGCATCAACACGACCAATCCGTCAGCCACGTTGGATGTCATCGGGGATGGTCGGTTCACGGGCATGCTGACGGTGGGCGGATATGCGGACTTCCAAAATCTGCACTGGGGTGATGCGTCGGGGACGAACACGACCTCCACCAACTTCTTCGCGACCAATGCGGATCTCACGAACCTGTCGGTCTCCAACACGGCGACGTTGGCGGGATCCTTCTACGTCCCATCGCTCGGCGGAACCTCGTCCACGAACCAAGACATCGTGAATGATGTGTTGTCGACGGGTTGGGTTTCGGGTGGTGCCATCACGGACGCTGGAAGCGAGACAGTCAACGTTGCCGCGGGCGTCGGGTATATCCGGCTGGTCAACTCGCCGACAGCGCAGATCTATCGCATCACCTGGCCGGCGGCGAGCGGCCTGTCGGTCCCGACGAATACGAATCGGAACATCTACATCTCCTACAACAGTGGCGATCCGATCGTGGTCGCGGATGCGAACGAAGCGCCGAACACGCAGCAGTACATCGAGATCGGTGAGGTCCACAACATCGGCGGGACGCTGGAGATCCACTTCCTCCCGCGCAATTCCGGAGACATGATGAACCGGATCCAGACCTATACCGCGGCGTTGATCGGGAATCGGATCGCGTCTGGAGAGAACGTCGGTTCTACGAGCACGCGCTATATCGAGATCTCTGCCGGGGATATCTGGGACTTCTACTACAACGAGCACCTCACGTCGGATTTCGACTCTGCGACCTCCGGGACGTTCTCGAACTTCTACCGGGACGGATCCGGCGGGTTCAACGTGGAGACCGGTCAGACCCAGTGGGAGAATACGAAGATCGATTCGCCGGCCGGGACGCTGACGACCATGACAGACGGGTACTATGCGAACCGGTGGGTCATCCGGAACTACAGTGGAGATGTCGGCGTCATCTACGGGACCGCGGAATATGCGACCGAGGCGGATGCCTTGGCCGCCACCCCGCCCACGGCGCGGCCTGAGCCGTGGGCTGAGCATGGCTGGAACGTCGCGCAGATCGTCTTCCAGAAGAATGCGACCAGTGCGGCCGACATCGTGAGCATCAAACCGACGATCGGCGGATCGAGCGGGGGCACGACCGGCGGGGGCGTGACCAATCACAACGAGCTTTTCGGCCTTCAAGGCGGTCAGCCGGGCCAGTATTATCACCTGACCGCGGCGGAGCACAGTTTCCTGACGAACACGTCCACGCCCAGCGACGGGGCGATCCTCTTCAGCGATTCCGCGGGGATCTCCTATGATCAGGCCGACTTCACCTGGGATCGGACCTCGAACGTCCTCACCGTGAATGGGGGGATCGTGGCGACCAATGCCACGGCCACGAATCTGTATGCGACGGACGCATCCTTTGCAGGCTTGACGGTCGCGGGCGCGACGCCGGCATCCATCGACCAACTCACCTTCGCCGACGGCACTTCTACGGATTGGTTCGGCTTCGCGACCGCATCCGGCACCGTGCTCCATGCGAATACGCTCTATTCGCCCAACGCCTACCTCACCGGCGGGACGCTGGACAACGTGTCGATCGGGGACATCGTTCCGGCCGGAGCGGTCTTCACGAAGGTCACGGCAACGAACGCGACCGCCACCACGTTGGCCTTCACCTCGGCTTCCGGATCTTCACTCACGATCGCGGGACAAAGCGTCTGTCTGCAAGACGGGACGGACTGCCCGCCGACCCCGACGTTGGCCCAGATCACGGCCGCCGGTGCGACCACGACCGACCTCATCTACGCACTCGGCGGGATCCATACGATGAACTTGACCGCCTCCGGCACGCTGGACGTCACCGGACAGACGACCTTGGCGGATCTCACGGCCACGAACGTCACCACCACGAACCTCTTTGCGTCAGGCCTTACACAGCTCAACGATCTGCGCGTGACGGGGTCTTCGACGCTTGGGCTGACCTACCTCACTTCGGTCACGACGACAGCCTTGTCGGTCCCGGGGTACGTGTATACCGATCTGATCCCGTCGGTAGATGCGACACTCGCGCTCGGCTCGTCCGGTCTCCGTTGGAACGCGAACTTCGCGACCGTCACGACCACGAACCTGTTCGCGACGACCGTCTCATCGACCAACGGTCTATTCACGAATGTGACGTCCTCCCATCTCTACGCCACGACCGGCGTCATGGAGGATCTGACGGCCACGAATGCGCTCTTCACGAACGCGACGGCCACGACATTCACCGCCTTGAGCGACTTCGTGGTCGCAAGTGGGACGACGCGTGCGGACCTCGGTATCACGGCCTTCCCGGGCCGTGTCGCATCGACGGATGAGGTCGGATTGACCTTGAACAAGAACGCGACCGTCCGGTCCGGTCTCGTCAATGAGGTCAGATGGCCAGCTCTTGAGCTTCGCGATCAATGCGAATCAACTCGGGGGTCGTTCGACATCGACGATCGGTGCCATCTTCCGGCTCGATACGCGGCCAGGGAATCCGTATTGGAATCTCAAACGCCAGCCCGCCACCTCTGGGACGAGTTATGAGGTCTCGGATATGCAGATCTCGACCGCCGGAGACATCGGACTCGGCGCCGGTCATGCGTCGGACTTGAACAGCTTTGGCGGGCAGGTCCATGTATTCACACGCTCAAGTTCGACCCGGGTCCTTGTCTTGCAGGGGAATGTCGGCCAGACCGCGAATCTGACGGAATGGTGGAATAGCTCCTCGACGCCGCTCGATGTCGTCACGCCGAACGGGTCGCTCGGGGTCGGGACATCCACCCCGACGGACAAGCTCCAGGTCGTCGGTTCCTCACGCTTCAACGGGAGCGTGACGGTCGCATCTGCCGGGACATCGTCCACGGTCGCATGGGCGAATTCGAACTTGTCCGCGACCGGGATCGAATCGATCCGTTCCTTGGACGTCTTTAATGGATATCTTTACGCCGGCCGGGGAGACAGCGCGGGTGATGGGGATGTGATGATCTGCGACCCGAGCGTGGCTGGGGATCCGTCGGTCTGCGACAACGCATCCGACTGGTCGACGTCGTACAATAGCGCCGTGGCGAACAATGTGTTGTCCATGATCGAGTACAAAGGCCGGCTCTATACAGGTTCTGGAGATGCGAGCGGGATGGGCGTGATCCGATACTGTAACCCGGCCACGACCGGCGATCCGAACAAGTGCGACAGCGGGGACTGGGTCACGTCGAATTCGACCGGACGCAATCGGATCTCGGCGTTCGCCGTGTACAACGGATATCTCACCGCCGTCGGGGATAATGGATCGTTTAATTCCGGCATCATCTATACCTGTAACCCGGCTGCTGCGGGCAATGCGAATGAGTGTGACAATGCGGCAGATTGGACTAGCGTCAATCTCTCATCCGTCGTAAGCGGGATATGAAGAGATCAACTCCCTCGTCGTCTACCTCAACCGGCTCTACATGTTCGTCGGGAACTCCGGCGGAGATAACGATATCTTCGCCTGTGATCCGTCCCAGGGTGGGAATACAGATGCGTGCGACAATGCGTCCGATTGGACTCGTCTCTATAATTCTGCGAACGTCGGGTATAACTCCATCGTGAGTTCCGCGGTCTTCGACGCGAACCTGTACATGGGCATGGGGAACGGGACCGGCGATGGCGACCTGGTCGAATGTAATCCGACGTACGCCGGCGACCTGTCGCTCTGTGACAACGCGGGCGACTTCAACAATTTCACGCCGACCATCAATAACGGTGGGACGATCTCGACGTTGGCCGCCATGGCGAACTACGACGGGACCCTCATGATCGGGATGGCCGGGACAGCGTCTGGGGATGGGCAGATCGACGAGGTCCGTAAGACATACTCAGTGACCTCGAATTCCGGTACCGGCTTCCAGGCCACGTACGCCTTCACGGTTTACAACGGGTATCTCTATGCCGGCCGTGGGAACGCGAGCGGCAATGGTCAGGTGTGGTACTACCATCGCGCGCGTTCCGTGAGCAATAAGCTCAACTTCGAGACGAACTCCAGCACGGCATCCATCTGGTACGACAATTCGTCGTACAACAATACGCAGGTCGGTGATCAAGGGCTGCAGAGCGGCGTGTTCAAATTCTCGCAAGGCATCATCACGTCCGCGGGGTCTTACGACTTGGCCGAGTCCTATACGGCGTCTGAGGCGGGTCTCGAGGCCGGGGACGTCGTCGCATCGGACCAGAAGCTCAATGCGAGCGTCCGCCGTTCGGACAAGGCCTATGATCCGTATGCCTTCGGTGTCGTCTCGACCAAGCCGGGGTTCCTCCTTTCGTCGGATGATCAGACCGGGACCGTACCGGTGGCGCTGACCGGCCGCGTTCCTGTGAAGTTCTCGGCCGAGAATGGTCCGGTCCAGCCGGGCGATGCCCTGACCGCGGCAAATATCCCAGGGTATGCGATGAAGGCGACGGCAGACGGCCCGATGATCGGTCGTGCGCTCGCCGGCTTCAAGATCGACGATGGCACGGCGACCTCGACCGCGACAGGGACGGTGCTCATGCTCGTTCAGGCGGGGTATCACATGTCTGCATCGAGCGCGGACAGTCTCTCACAGCTCATGACCGGTTCCGGCAGTTCGACCGGGGATGCGCTCCAGTCGCCTGGCGCGACCCCGGAGACGGCCCTCCCGGCCGGATCGCAGATCTCCCAGGGGCTCGGCGTGCTGACGCTCGTCGCGCGTGACGCCACGTTCACGGGGAATGTCACGGTCCTTGGCCCGATCACCTTGCGCGGACCCGTGGTCCTCGGCGCGTCCAATGCCGGACGCGTGAAGGTCGATCCGGGCGACTACATCATCAACGTCCTCTTCCCGAAGACCTATCCCATCCCGCCGCACGTCTTCGCCACGCCAGAGATCGTCGATGTGTCGGGCGGGACCGGCTTCGATCATGCGGAATGGGATGGCGCATACTATCTCGCAAATGTGACGACGACCGGATTCACCATCGAACTTCCGGGTGGCGGGTACTGCCCGACCTACACGATCAAACCATGCCCGATCGAGCTCTACTTCAACTGGTTCGTCGTCGGCTTCGAAGACACGTCCGGGACCCCGGCCACGGCACAGACCGCGCCGAGCGAGGGGAATCCGACATCGACCACCACATCATCCGGCACGACGTCCGGAACCCCAACGACGGATCCCACGGGATCTGGGACGATATCAAGCACGACATCAGGGTCGACCACGGGCACGCCGCCGGCAGATCCGACGCCGTCCGGGAGTTCGACGACGACATCTTCTGGGACGACGTCAGGAACGCCGACATCCCCGACGAGTGGAAGTTCCTCGACAAGCACCTCCAGCGGCACGCCGCCGGCAGATCCGACGCCGTCCGGGAGTTCGACGGCGACATCGGATCCCGCTCCGCCCACCGACACATCTTCGACGTCAACGCCGTAACGAGCGAAATCCTACAGAACGGGTAGCCGCGGCAAAGAAAGACGTGGTATACTTCTAAAAACAGTATGAAAGAAACCGTACCCTCACGTCGTCGCCGAACCTCGCGAACGACGCCACCACCACCCCCGCCTGGGAATCCTATGCCGTCCGCTACAAAGATGCCGTCACCCCCTAAAGGGGCGACACGGCTGTCGACGCTTTCTGTCGCGCTCCTCGTCCTCATTTTGGTCACGGCGGCGATCCTCTGGGCTGTCAGTACGCTCCAGAAGCCGTCATCATCCTCAGCAACGGGGGAGAGTGCCGCATCAAAGGACGTGCAGACCCTGATCTCTGACGTGAGTCGGCACATCGTGGTCAAACAGGATGAACAGCCGACCGTCGCGACGGTGCAAGATGCGGACCTGCTCCGTAAGCAGAACCCGGAATTCTACAAGGATGCACAGAATGGCGATCGGTTGTTGATCTGGTCTGACAAAGCGGTCTTATATTCGTCGTCCCGTGATCTGATCCTGTCTGTGTTGCCGATCAATCTCCCAGTCAATGCCGCGACATCGACGAACACGACGACGACCAGTCAGACGTCGCAGCAGGAGAACGCGACGATCGAGGTGCGGAACGGTTCTGGTGTCGCTGGCCAAGCGGGCTTGCTCGTGACCAAGCTGAAAGGGGAGGGGATGACCGTACTGACGCCCACGGATGCCCGTGTGAAGACGCGGTATCCCAAGACCTTGGTCGTTAATGCATCCGGCAAGGAGCTCCCCGCGACGTTGAAGGCGCTTCAGAGCGCAACCGGCGGGCAGGTAAGCAGTGCGCCGGCCGGTGAAGAGCCGATCAAGGGAGATGTCCTGGTGATCATCGGGACGGATTATACGAACTAGCACTTGTATGAAGAGAAAACAGGTTTTGTGGGGATCTGCCATCGTCGCAGCCCTCATCGTGATCATCGGACTTGGATTCTTTTTGAAACTTTCCTTTGGTCACGGGGGCGCGGCACGGAGCGGCCTCTACGGCGTATTCCTCGACAATGGCCAGGTCTACTTCGGAACGATCGCCCAGGAGGATCAGAAGGTCCTCCGACTTGAGAATATCTATTATATCCAGTTGAAGGACACCACGACCCAGGACACGTCGCAAGGTGATGTCTCGTTGCTCAAACTCGGGAATGAGCTCCATGGCCCGGAAGACTGGATGGAGATCAATCCGGAGCATGTCCTGTTCGTCGAACGTCTCAAGTCGGATGGGAAAGTCGCGCAGGCGATCGCCTCGTATAAACAAACTGGCCAATAAAGGACGATGGGTTGGATCCAACAGCGGGTGTACATCGCCCGCTGTTCCGTTATAGTGGCTTCATTCTCGGCTTTATGCGACTCATCACCGATTTCCACCTCCATTCCAAATGGTCCCGCGCCTGCTCAAAGGAGCTGACGCTTCCGAATATCGCGACCTATTGCGAGCGGAAGGGGATCGCCTTCGTAGGGACATCGGACGCGTTCCACCCGGCGTGGCGTGCGGACATCGGGTCTCTGTTGAAAGATGCGGGGGAAGGGACGTTTGAGCTCGCGGATGGTTCGTCGAAGACCCGCTTCCTGTTGTCCACGGAGATCTCCTGTATCTACAAACGCGATGGAAAGGTCCGTCGGGTGCATCATCTCATCCTCTTTCCGTCGGTCGCGGCATTGGATCGGTTGACGACGGCGTTGAACGAACGGGGGTGCAACTTGAAGAGCGACGGCCGTCCGATCGTCGGGGTCGATTCCGAAGAGCTGCTGAAGATGACGCTTGACGCCGATCCGGCCTGTCTCCTCATCCCGGCGCACGCCTGGACGCCATGGTTCGCGGTCTTCGGTTCAAAGTCTGGTTTTGACAGTCTGGAAGAGTGCTTCGGAGACATGGCAAAACACATCGTCGCCATCGAGACGGGTCTGTCGTCCGATCCTGGGATGAACTGGCGGATCTCCGGTCTCGATCGGATCTTCCTCGTTTCCAATTCAGATGCGCATTCGTTGAACAATCTCGGACGCGAAGCCAGTGTCTTTGAGATGGAACATCCGAGTTATCACGAACTTCGACGGATCTTGGTCGAACACGATCTGTCGAAATTCCTCGAGACGATCGAGTTCTTCCCGGAAGAGGGGAAATATCATGCGGATGGGCATGCTTCGTGCGGGTTCTGGTGTGATCCGGAAGAATCAAAACGGTTGAAGGGGATCTGTCCGAAGTGTGGAAAACCGTTGACGATCGGCGTGCTGTCTCGCATCGCGGATCTCGCGGATCGTGCCCCGCATCCACCCCGCCCAAAAGGCGCTGTGCCGTATCGTTCGATCGTTCCGCTTGCGGAACTCGCCGCAGACGCATTGGGTGTCGGGAAGTCGTCCAAACGCGTGCAACGAGCGGTCGATGCATTGCTGACAGACGGACGGAATGAATTCCAGGTCCTTTTGGATCTCCCGCGATCAGAACTGGAACGAGACGCGATCCCGGAGTTCGTGGAGGCGATCCTGAATATGCGCGAGGGGAAGGTCGAGATCAGGCCCGGATATGATGGGGTCTTCGGCGTCATTCATGCGCGAGGGGAGCGTGAACAGCAAGATCCCTTGTTCTAGCGTAGCGCGTCGTTCTTTTAGAAAAAAACGATCCGCATTACGCGGATCGTTTGTGCATGAAGAAGATTTACTTCTTCCGCTTCGCGGGCTTGCGCTTCGCGGGCTTGCGCTTCGGAGCGGCCTTCCGTTTCGGAGCGGCCTTCCGCTTCGCGGGCTTGCGCTTCGGAGCGGCCTTCCGTTTCGGGGCGGCCTTCCGCTTCGCGGGCTTGCGCTTCGCAGCGGTCTTACGTTTTTTCATCGGCATTGAAATCACCCTCCTTTCTTTTTGTTCGTCCCGACAATTATCGAGATCGATGTCGCGACCTGCGTGCGACGCAAGGTCATCGAACATGACATGAGTATAACATACTTTTTGCGTGTCAAGGATATTTTTTGTGCGTCTCAGCACATGTTGAACGTTCGTTTGGTCTGTACGGCGACACCCTTTACAAAACGGGTAAGGTGTGCTAGTCTATCTCCGGAGTGTACGTGCGAAGGTCCGTCGGTACGTCGCGTTCAACGCGGCTGACTCCGTTCTACGGAGTGGTCGAAGACAGGGTCCGTGCGCAAACGACTTCCAGAATAATTCATTGTCAAAGTACGCATGCCCAGTAAGCTCTTCGTCGGAGGCATCCCTTTCCGCATGACGGAAGATGAACTCCGCGACGCGTTTTCGCAGGCGGGTGAGGTGACCTCGGTTTACATTCCGATGGATCGCCAGACCGGCCGGCCGCGTGGTTTCGCTTTCGTCGAAATGACGGACGACGCCCAGGCCGAAGCCGCGATCGCCATGTACGACGGGAAAGATCTCGGTGGCCGCACGGTCGCCGTGAACAAGGCCCGTCCCATGGAGGACCGCCCCCAGCGCTAATAAGCGCAATAAAAACATCCCCCTTTTGGGGGATGTTTTTTATAGAGATGACTTACTGACCAAGGCAGGTGTCGCATTTGGCCGCTGAAGCCTCGACAACATTCCCGCACGTGCATGTGCAGGTCCCTTCCTTGCACTCCATGGAGGCATGGCACTTACTGCAATGGGGCTGGCCTTCTTGCAACGCCGCGCCGCACTGGGCACATTTCATTTCTTCCATATAGAGAAAGATTAAGAATGAGGTAACGACAGGATATCGCCGGTGCTCTGTACAAGCAAACCATCTTTGACAAGCCGGGTGCACATGGCGCGTATCCATTCGAGATCCGAGATCGGGTCGTAGTTCTCATCCACTGCGTGTCCGATCTGAGAGATGGTCCTCTTTCCCCGTGTGCGGATCAGTGCGAGGATCCGTCCGCGGTAGATCCGGTCCGGGGAGCTTTTTCCTTCATGGATGCGTTCGGTCTTGCTCGTCATTTTCCTTTTTCCGCGGTTCATGTTGATGAGACCGTCTCCGAACTTTTTTCGCGCTTGGCAATCTGCGCGAAGCGGACACTGTGCGCAATCGGGCGTGCGTGGCGTGCATACCGCATTGGCCAGATCCATGAACGCCTGCGGCACGTCCCAATGGCGACGTCGGATCGGTGTGATCCGTTCGAGCGCTCGACCGATCCGTGGGTCGTCATTCGGTGTCGGATCCGGGATCCCTCCTGCAAGCCGTCCGACGACGCGGCGGACATTCGTGTCAATGACGATCGCGCGTTGATGATCCACGAATTCGGCGAGGGCGCTCGCCATATACGGACCGACGCCTTTTAATCGGCGCCATGCTTCTACCCCCTTTGGGACGTCGCGTTTGATGACGTCGCGTGCCGCTTCCCGTGCATACAACGCGCGGCGGTTATACCCGAGGCCGGCCCACGCATGGATCAGATCGCGGGTCGAAGCGTTGGCGAGCGATCGCCAGGACGGGAATCTGCGGAGCCAGGCGCGAAAGATCGGCAGGACGCGGTCCACCTGCGTCTGCTGGAGCATGAGTTCGGAGATGAAGATCCGATACGGGTTCCGCGTGCGACGCCAGGGGAGCATTCGTCCATGGGCGTCGTACCAGGCCAGGAGGCGCCGCGTCACGGCCTCCATATCTTTATTGTTCGAATGTCATGGTCCCGAGCGTATCGAGGACCGTCGAATCTTTTGAAGAACCATCTGGCTCCTTTGCCCAGATCAGATGGGTCGGATCTCCATTCCGGACCGAGAGGATGTAGACGTCTTTCGTCTCTCCGGCAAGATGTCCTTTGACGCCCATCAAGAGCCGGTCACCGACGACATAGGCGACAGGAGTGGATGTCGTGAGCTGCATGCGCATCGCGGCTTCGGTCGATGTGTCGTACGGGATGATCGACAACCATCGCGTATCCGTCAGGGCGTCTCCGGAACCGTTCGAGAGCGTAAGCGCTTCTGCATCGTTGTTCTCGACCGTGGCATCCCCGGGATATTTCAATGCGATCCCGAGCGGCAGGTCGACGGTCTCCTTCCACGATCGAAGGACCGTGGGTTTTGGCGGCACGAGCGTCGGAGATCGTGACATGAGTGTCCGTTCGCTCTGCAGGTCTTTGATGATGCTCTGCGCTTTTGCGATCTGGACGTTCGCGGTCTCCAGTTTATGGTTCGCATCCCGGATCGTCTGATCGGCATTCGCTTTCACTTCCTGGCTCGTTTGGACGGCGTCAGCCGCCTGTTTTGCCAGCTGTTCCCGATCTGTATTCGCTTTTTGCAGGAAGATCCCCATGCCGATCGCGACAGCGAGGCCTCCCAGAAGGATCGAAGAGAAGATGGGAACGAGTCGTCGCATATCGTGCTTGAGTGTACCTGCCGGTCAGCGGCTATTCAACCAGCCCTGAAGACGGGCTTTGCTTTCGGGATCGGAGGCCATCCGGAGGATCTCCAGCATCACATTCGGCTGACGGAGTTCGCGTGTGAGGCAATGCTCGACGAGTTCTTCCCAAGAGACCGTCATCGTCTCGATGCGTTCACCGCTGTCGTGATGTGTTCCGTGTCCATCGGTCAGGTCCGTCGCAAGGAAGATGAAGGATTCGTAACGGTTGATCCCGGTCGAGGGATAGCGCCCCCAGAGGAGATGTCTTCCGGCCTGGTAGCCGGTCTCTTCTTGGAGCTCGCGAATGGCTCCGGTCGCGGGATCTTCACCCGTGTCGATCCGTCCACCCGGAACGTCGATGAATGGAGTGCGATGCGGTTGCTCTTGTCGCGTCAGGAGAACGGTCTTGGGATCAAGGAATGCGATCACAGCTGCGGTATCCGGACGGATCACGCATTCGAACGTCTCCGTTGTCCCATCGTACATGGATTGTTCCCATTGCCAGAGGTCCAGGATCTTTCCGTGGAAGGCGCGAGTTGCATGCTCTGGCGGTGGGATGGGCATAGGTCACTCATCTTGCAGGAGCCGTCTTGCCTCTGCAAGCGCCTCATCATAGGTGCGGATGTCTCCCGCATCCCGCATCGTCTCGATCCGTTCGATGATCTCTCCGATCCGAGGGCCAGCCGGCAGACCGAGGGCGATGAGGTCGCGTCCTTGGAGCAATGTCCGCGTGGGTTCTTCCGCGAGGTCCAGATCATGTACGGTCTGGGCAAAACGTTCTCCGGCGACGTACGGTCCCTCTTCCGCGCCAGGGAAAGCGCGACCGCGATGGTCGGCTTCTGCGACCGCGATGAGCACGCGCCACGAGACCGGGGCGATCCGTTTGAGGAGTCGCCGGATCGCGTTCTCATACTGCGCATCCGTCAGCTCTTTGCGTTCCAGGGATCGATACAGCATGGACGGCTTCAGGTGCTCGGTCGCCGCGACAACGGCTGCGTGCGTTGCACGTTCGCCGAATGTCCATCTTCCGAGCAGATCTTCCGTCAGCTCTTTCCCCGCCTCTTCGTGACCGTGGGATCGGATACGGCCACCCATGCCTTTTGTCGTCTTGGGTTTGCCGAGGTCGTGACACAAAGCACCGAGCATGATCCGAAGAGGCTCGCCGGATCCGAGATCCGCGCGTGATCTGCTGATGGACGCTGCTGCATTCAGGACCATGAGGGTGTGTGTCCAGACGTCACCTTCAGGATGCCATTCAGGCTCCTGCGGCGTACCGATGAGGGCGTGGAGTTCGGGGAGATCTCGTTCCACGATCCCGAGATCTTTGAGAAGCGTGAGGCCGAGGGAGGGTTGTTCTGCCTTCAGGAACAATTTACGGAGTTCCTCCGTGATCCGTTCGGCCGGAAGTTCATCGAGCGCACCCTGTGCGACCATTTTTTTCATGAGCGTGAACGTCTTCGCTTCCACGCCGAGTGTGAAGCGTGCGGCGAACTGGACCGCGCGATAGACCCGAAGCGGGTCTTCGACGAACGTCTTTGGATCGACGGCGCGCAAGAGCTTCACGTCGAGGTCAGCGACCCCACCGTAGGGGTCGGTGATCTCTCCGGTGGCGCCGTCTGCGTAGATCGCGTTGATCGTGAAGTCCCGTCGTCGCGCTGCCTCCACGACCGTCATGCCGGGGTCACCTTCGACCGTGAAGCCGCGATGCCCGGGGGCGGTCTTGGATTCACGCCGGGGGATGGAGACATCGATCTCTGCATCATCTGCCAGGGGAATGAGGAGAATGCCAAAGGCACGACCGACCGTGTTGACCCGTTCGGGAAAGAGATCGGTGAGCACGCTTTCAAGTCGTTCCGGCGCGACGCCGAAGACCTCGAGATCCAGGTCCGCGGAGCGGCGCTTCAATAGCGCGTCGCGGACGCAGCCGCCCACCAAAAAGACCCGCGGTTCATTGGTGAACCGATGATCGGCAGGGATCCGGTTGATCGCATCTGTGATGCGTCTCAATCCTTCCTCCAGGCGTGGGTCAAACAGACGGAAATCGATCCGTTCAGCGGACATGGGGACAGTGTATCAAGGCCGCGGACCCCCGGCCATGTATGAAAAACCCCGACATCGAGAGACGTCGGGGAGTGGATCAGCCGGTATTTTTCGCGCATCCGCACGAACGGGACCGGTGGCCCGTTGAGACCAGAGCAGGACTCGAACCTGCGATGGCGGTGTTGCAGACCGCTGCCTTGCCGCTTGGCGATCTGGTCACCTCTCTGTCGGACCGGTGCGTGCTTTTGCGCGAACCGGTCCGGCCGAGAGCGAGGCTCTGCTTCCTCTTGGCTCACCACTTCGATGGCAGAGGCAGGTGACGCCTCTTGTGTTGGTTGGTGAATGATCAGGGTCTCACGCCAGCCTCCGTTCTTTCCGTGTGGATCTTTGTTTGGGGAACGAGATGTTCGTCATGAACGTCTCGTCTCTCACGAGCGGCGAAATTCCACCGCGCCAGAGAGAGAGGCGTTCCAAGATCGGTGTTGGAAAGGGGATGGTCCCTCCCCTCAGTCGGTCCGACAAGCTGGATCGACTCAAGGCAGAGGCCATGCGTTCATCACTCTTTCCTCTGGTGACGAACCCCTAAAAGGTTCTGTTTCGTTGCCGATCCGTCTGACAAGCTTGGACGTTTTTGGCAACGATGTTCGGTATAACATAGGCTGAAAAAAGTGTCAAGTATTGACTATACAAACTTATGGAAGTGGAGAAAAGCTCCTCTTTTTTGCATGTATTCTTAAATAAATGATGGCTGACGGAAGGCTCGCGAACGCAAAGTGCGCCATGTCAATCATAGGCTTGACATATTCCGAAAAAGCTGGTACCTTCCAGATGCAATCTCGCGCTTGTGTGAGAGGCCGGACAGCCGGTGGGCTGCTCGCGTTCTTTCGACCGCCAAGGTCCCCCAGCTGTCCGCAACCCCTGTCAAAAAAACAGATGAGGTAAGGACATGCAGTATCGGGAAACGGCCCCCTGCACACATTCGAGTTCGCGCTTGATCCACGACGAGGATATCTCGTTCAGGATCTGCCGCGACTCTGTCCGCTGCGAACGCAGCGGCTGTGATCACTCCGGACAGCGATGTTCGTGAGTCAGGGGAGCGGTTCAATGGGAACGCGCCAAATGACGAAAAACAGCAGCGCGACCTCTTGTGCAGCTACAGCCACCACCGATCCCGCAAGCCCCCTCGGGCGACCGAAGGAGAGCTAAGATGGGCGGATATAGCGGATTCTAGTCCAGCAACACGTGCGTCAGCACGGTTCGTGCCGGTCCTCGGGAGATCTTCTCTCAGGACCGGTTTTTTTATGCCTTCCGGTACTTTTCCGCGCCCTGATAGGCGAGCTTGAAGAGCTCTTTCATGCTCTGCGCGAGGATCTCGCTCTCAATGAGGACGGAGATGTTCTTTCCCTGGAATGTCGTGAGGGCGACCCGATTCGCATACACCGTCACGTTCCCGAAGAAGGCGAATTCAGCCATGGGGAGCTGGATCAACTTCGCGTGTTCACGTGATTTGAGATGTTTGCTCGAAAGGACGAGTGCTTCATGGACGGTCTTTTGCTTGTCGAGCTGCGTCGCGTAACTCATCAGTTCGTCGCGGGCGAATGTCGAGAACATCGCATCTTCGTTGTTCAGCTCATAGATGATGTCCGGATCCGCCTTCAGGATGTCGTCATGGATCGCTTTCAATCCCTCTTTCCCTTCAAAAAGACGGACGACCGGACGGTCGCCGCGCTGGACGAGCTTCAATTCGTTGATCGCGCTTTGCACCTCGCGGAGTGTGTTCTCCATCTCTTTCATCTTGGTATGCATGAAGGAGACGAGCCGATCCGGGGATTCAGCGGCGTACAGGGTCTTCTTCCCCTTTTCCACTGAGCTCATGAGCCCGTGTTTTGCGAGGGACTCGATGACCGCATACGTGGTCACGCGTGAGACCTTGGCTTTTTTGGCGATGTCTTGCACGGACGAAGGTCCGAGCTCCAGCGATAACAGGTAGATCTTGGCCTCACTGTCCGTGAATCCGAGGGATTTGAGAAGGGTATTCCACTGCATCATATGGCCGTAGTGTACACGGTTTGCTTGACTTGGCGAAGGTAGAAAAAAGCCCCGTCAAAATTTTGGCGAGGCGAGGAAGATGATCCGCGGTTGCAGCGGACTTTCGAGGAAGGTGAGCCGGAGTGACCATGGCCGCTCGACCGTGGGAAAACGCAACGCGTGGATGGTGAGTGTGACGGTCGATCCGTCTTCGCTTTCGAGGTGATCGAGCGAGGTGGTGATCTGCTCCTCATCCGGAGGGAGCGGTACAGCGACCTTGGGAGCGCCGATCCCGGCGAGCGTCGCCATTGGCGGTCGTGGTATGCGGTTCAAGAGCGGCCGGAAGAAGATCACGGAGAGCGGGGGTCGCTGCCATGTATCCAAAGCGACGAATTTGGTCGTCGGGTTGATCTGGATCATGTAGACGCCGGAGTGACGGCCGCTCATCAAGCGGTAAGTCCCACGGGTGCCGATCGAGACCCAGAGCCGGGTCATCACGAGTTTTGGATCGAGCGATTTGGCTGAAAAGGTCATAACCCTCCTTGGGATATAGCTAACAAGGTCTCGATCATTTCGTCAACGGTTGACGATGCACGTGTCTTCAACTATGCTCTTCCTGCTTTTTGGGCCCTTAGCTTAGTTGGTAGAGCGCCGCGTTTGCAACGCGGAGGTCATCGGTTCGAATCCGATAGGGTCCACCATACGAAACGTCACCCAATCATCGGGTGGCGTTTTGTATATTGAGGGATCTATCGGATTCGAACGGGAAAGGGGTGGGAAACGGAAGTTTCCCGCAAACGGAGGAGGGGGCACGGGAACCCGAAGGTTCCCGTGAGCGCAGACCGAGTGCGAGCGAGGTCGAGCAGTGAGATCCCGATAGGGTCCACCATATATAAGGCCCCGTTCATGCGGGGCGTTTTTGTTCAGGCGGCTGTTGACGGATGGTCTGTATCTTTCTTCGGCGGTTGTTTTTGCAGGTCTTCGAGGCGGAACATCGCGGGTCCCGTCTCTGGCGTCTCGCCGGCGCCGGAAACGTTCCTGAACGATGTTTCGCTCTTGCGGCCCGTTGTGATCTCCTCCGGTGTGCTTGCCGTGCCTCCGAGCTCGCGTCTATCCGTTCCAAACCCTTTGCGCTGGGTCTCAAGGATACGGCCGTGGGTCTGAAGGTTCCGTGCATCTTCGCCCGTGATGGTCACGCGGCGCGTTCCGGTCTTTTCTTGGATCCCGGCGATACCGAGCGCTCGACGGATCTCATCGACTTTGGAGGAATCTTCCGCCATCGCCATCTGTTTTCGTTCTTCGAAGGCTTTTGCACGTTTCACGGATTCCATGACGCGGTGGCGGTGCTCGATCTCCTCCGCTTTTTGTCGCCGCGCAGCGGATTCCTTGTCTTCCGCAGCTTTTGTCTCCAATGCGCCAGCCTCCATGCTTCCGAGGGCGGACTCGAGTTCTTCATCGCTTGCACTCTTGAGCGGATTCTCAAACTTCGCCATATAAGGCCAAGATTAGCCTATTTTAGCGAAAAAGTCAAGCTATCTCGCCGGGTTGAGAGGCTGTTTTCCGGCCAAGACCGCGAGGAGATTGTCGACCGCGACGTTCCCCATGGCCTCGCGGGCTTCGCGCGTGGCGCTACCGATATGTGGTGTCAGGATGACGTTGTCGAATCGTTTCAGTTCCAAGTTGTCGGAGATGTCACAATCGATCGCGGGTTCGCATTCGAAGACATCGAGTCCGGCGCCTCCGATCCGTTTTGCCGTGAGCGCCTGCAAGAGGGCTTTTTCATGGACGACCGGTCCACGTGCCGTGTTGATGAGGTATGCGGTCTTCTTCATTCGTTTGAGCGCATCGGTCGAGATGAGATGACGCGTCGAGGGAAGGAGGGGGACATGGAGTGAGACGAAGTCGGATGTCGCGAGAAGTCTCTTCAATGGGAGCTTCTTGGCGTGGTACGTCTTTTCGATCTCTGGATTTCGGTGCATATCGGTGTAGACAAGCTTCATGCCGAAGCCGGTGCACCCGCGACGAGCGACGGCAGAGCCGATCCGCCCTGCGCCGACGATCCCAAGCGTCTTGCCATAGAGGTCGCGTCCCATCATAAGGGTCGGATTCCATCCCTTATATTTTTCCGCCTTCGCATAGCTGTCTGCCTCGGAGATGCGGCGGGTGAGCGAAAGCATGAGCGCAAATGCATGCTCAGCCACGGCTTCGTTGACCGCGTCGCTCGGCGTGTTCGTGACGACGATCCCGCGTTCCTTGGCTGCCCCCCGATCGATATTATCGAAACCGACGGCATAGTTCGCGACGATCTTGAGCTGGGGACCTGCGGCATCCAGGACCTGCGCATCGATCCGTTCGGTCAGGAGACAGAAGATCGCATCTGCGCCTTTGACGCGTTTCAAGAGTTCTTTTCGCGGGATCCCGTAGGTTTTGGGATACATCTTGATCCGATACTTGGACTTCTTCAGTCGTGCAAGCGCTTCGTCTGCGAACCCTTTGGGATTGAATGTGATGGCAATGGTCTTCATAGGTTGTTGGATGGGATCGTGTAGGATCCGTTCTTGGATACGTTCGTCTTAGCGCATGTGACGGATCTTGATGCGGTTCCGCTGACGCGTCGTCGGGTATGTGTCGAGGATGCCGGCCTTCGCCCCCATATGTGTGATGACCCCGAGGGCATTCAGGGTGCCGTTCTGCAGTGCGTGTGAGATCTCATCCCCTTTGATGAGGGCTGCGACGAGTCCGCTGCCAAAGGCGTCGCCAGCACCGGTCGTATTGATGGCCTTCACCTTGGGGGTCGGGGCGTACCAGGTCATTCCCCGCGCGTGGGCATAAGCGCCGTGCTTTCCGTCGGTCACGATGAGCGCCAAGCGTGGCAGGGCGCCGAGTGATCTGATGATCCCGGCAAGATCGCGCGGTGTCGTATTCGCGAGGGCTGCCGCTTCCTCTCGGTTGAGGATCAGGACGTCGGTCTGCATGAGGGAGGAGAGGAGTCTTTTTCTGCCCAAGGCGATCTCTTTGCCCCCGGGATTCCAAGCGACCTTGGTCAATGTCTTCTTTGCATGCGCGAAGACGCCCGTAAGCGCTGAGCGGTTGCCGCCGAGGCTCGTCAGATAGATCCAGCGGCTCGAAAGCGTGGTCCAGGGGATCCGTTTTGGATCGATGTCGTTCGATGCGCCGCGATGGACGAGGATGCTTCGACTGCCGGTCCCCGCGAGAAGGATGATGGAATAGGCCGTATGGCGTTCCGGATCCGTCTGGATGCCGCGCTCGTCGATCCGTTCAGCTTTGAGTTTCTTGCGGACCTCGTCAGCACCCGCATCCTTGCCGACGCGGCCGATGCAGGCCGTCTTGAGATGGAGTCGGGCGAAGGTGACGGCAGCATTGGTCGCCCCACCACCGGTCTCGAAGACGATGTCGTCCACGGGGATCTTCGCCCCCATGGGGAGGCAGGCGTCCCATCCGTCTGGGGCGCTGCTTGACGGCATCCGCTCGAAATGGGAACTGCGGACAAAGACATCGCGGGTCGCGGCGCCGACCGTGACCACGTCGAAGATGCGTCTGGCTTGTTTCATGCGCGTATTTTACCATGTTTTCTAATATGAAGCGCTTCATCTTTCCCTTGGCCATGGTCGCGATCCTCGCGGCCGCGCCGGTCTCTGCCGCCGAGATCATCCATTCGTTCGCCGTGACCGCAACACCGATGGCAGGAAGTCGGAATCTCACGTTTCAGGAGAACATCCAGTATGATTTCGGCGACACGGAACGTCATGGGATCTATCGGGACATCCCGGAAACGCATGTCCGCGACAACGCGACCTATGATTATCGTCTGCATCCGGTCGCGGTGACGCGTGATGGGTCATCGGAGAAGTACACGACCTCGCATAGCAACGGGAACTTGGAGTTGAAGATCGGCAATGCGGATCAGACCATCAACGGGGCGCATGCGTATGCCATCCGTTATGAGACCGATCGGGCATATACCTTCTTTCCGGATCACGATGAACTGTACTGGAACGTGACGGGGAATGAATGGAACGTGGCCATCGAGCAAGCGCAATTCACCTATCCGCTGCCTGCGGGGACGGACATCGCACAGGTCAATGTCGTTTGCTATACGGGCGAGACCGGATCGCAAGCCGCGGATTGCACGACGGCAAAGACGAACGGAGCCGTGGTCGTCACCGCCACCCGCGTGCTTGAGCCGAACGAAGGGATGACGGTCGTGATCGGGCTGCCGAAAGGGGTGATCCCAGAACCCACACAGACGGATCGGATCTGGATGATCGTGCAGGACAACGGCGTTCTCGCATTCCCGTTGCTCGCACTCATCCTCATGGGCGCGTTGTGGTGGACGCGAGGGCGTGATCCACAGAAACGGACCGTGGTGCCGGAGTACGAACCGCCGAAGGATCTCACACCGGCGCTTGCCGCTGCGACCATGGAGAGCAGCGGAACCCCACCGGCCCGCGCCGTGACCGCGACGATCATCGATATGGCGCGACGCGGATATCTGAAGATCCGGTTCGGGGAGAAGAAGCACCTCATCGGCAAAGAACAGACCTACACCTTCGTGAAGGCGAAGCCGGCCGATGGTCTGGCGGATTACGAACGGGAGATCTATGACGGTCTCTTTGCGGCCGAGGATGAGATGACGCTGGAGGAGCTGAAGAAGACGACGTTCTATACGAGCATCCAGTCATTCCGTACGAAGATCCGCAAGGAGCTGACCACGCGCGGGATCTATGCAGGGGATCCGCAGAAGGTCCGCGCGACCTACATCGTCATCGGTATCGTCGTCATATGGGGAGGGATCTCGTTTTTGGGTGACACGGGCCTCGGGGTGGCCAGCACGATCATCACCGGATTGATCGTGATCGCATTCGGAATGCTCATGACCAAGCGGACCCCCGAAGGGGTCAAGGTCCTTTCTGACCTGATGGGATTCAAATGGTTCTTGAGTGTGACGGAAAAGGACCGATTCGATTTCCATAACGCGCCGGAGCGCACGCCGGAACAGTTCATGGAATTCCTGCCATATGCGATCGCCTTCGGCGTGGAAAAGAAGTGGGCCGAGCAGTTCGCATCCATTCCCATGGATCCGCCGGCATGGGCAGAAGGTGCTTCAGCCGGGAGCTGGAGCGCGGTGGGGTTCTCCTCCGCGGTCTCAAGCATGAACACAGCCGCGACCTCCATGAGTTCCGCGGGAAGCGGGGGATCTGGATTCTCGGGTGGGGGATCCGGCGGAGGTGGCGGAGGCGGCGGTGGTGGGAGTTGGTAAGACGAAACGGTCCGTCCCCGTAGGGGAGGACCGTTTTTGTGTATATAAAACGCCCCCGAGAGTTCGGGGGCGAAGGAGGGCGAGGAGCGCGTGCTCCTCAAGGGGCGTGGTCAGGCTTCGGATGCCTGTTTGGGAAGGTGCGCTTCGAGTTTGCGGGCCGCTTGGAGCAGCTTCTTCTTTTTGCTCTGCCGCAGCTCGGTGCAGAGGACGTTCCGCAGAGATGCGAAATCGCCGTTGCGTAGAGCTTCATTGATCGCATAGCTCTTGGGATCGAGCGCATGGAGGATCTGCACGATCGCGGCCCGGGTCCGCTGTTCGTCCTCCGGCCACTTCCGGTGGACCACGATCTCGTCGACGGCCTGGATGGTGTCGTTGGTGAGATCATCGTTGTCCGGGATCGTGAGGCCGTACTGGTCATCGAGCTTGAGGCGGATCTGGATGATCAGGAGCGAGGACGTCGCCGTCGCACCAGGCGGCGGGATGCTCGCGGACTTGCCGCGGGCCTTGTCGAACTCATCGGCCGAGATGGAGGGCGGTTCGCGCTCTCCGATGATGGCCGAGTCCCGTCCTTCGAGGAGCTCGTCGTCACCGACCTCGATCGGATCATCGTCGAAGAGGTCGTCGATGGCCGCCGCCTCTTCCGGTGGGAGTGATCCGGTCTGGACTTCGATCTCGGCGCCGTCGTCGGAGGAGGAGTTGTCATGTGATGACAACGGCTCCGTATCCGGCGCTGTTGCGTCGGCTTCACCAGACGGGGGCGGCGAACGGGTGGGACGAGAGTCATCCCAGTCCTCGTCGACCGGAGCGTCTGCTTCGGCTTCAGGGATATGGGCGCTCAACATCGGTGGAGGTGTGGCCTGCTCGGCCGTCTCTTCCGACGATGCCGGCGCCCCTAGGCTTTTGGGCCTTCGTCCTCCGCTCCGTCGATCACATCGGAGACCTCGGTGCTTTCGGGGGCCTCCTCGACCGTGATCTCCTCGACCACCTCTTCGAGCTCGAGCGGGCGTTCGAAGCCCATCTTCTTCGCAGCGACCTCGATGAGGTTCTTGAAGTTGACGAGAGGGATGTGCGTCACGATCTTGGACACCGTGACGATCTCCACCTCGTGCTTCGCTGAGAAGCGTTCACCCGGCTTCGCCTTCTCGAGCTCCAACCGGGCCTTGTCGACCGCGGCGCGGACTTCAAGCGGGATCTTCGCTTGCCAGAGCTCGTAGTCGAGCGCGGTGCGGAGGTCCCAGTGCGTGATGATGGGCTGAAGCTTCTTGTTGTCGAAGTCGCGATCGCTTCGCAAACACGAGTTGAGGAACTTCTCCATGACCAGTCGGTGTTCTTCGGTGTCCTGGTCGAGCGGAAGCGCGTCCATCGCGCTGAAGAACAGGTTGGCGGCATCGCCATACAGGACAAGTTCTTCGGCCTTGAAGGCCACCTCGAACTCGGCGGACGTCCGATCCTCTTCGAGGACCTCGTCGAGGAGGGACGCCTGCATGTCCGGAGCCATGCGACGGGCTGCCTTGGGAAGGAGTCCGGTCAGCTCCGTGACGATCCGTTGCCGGATGTCGGGACGCTGCTCGAGCATGCGCATGCGGTCCGTGGCGGTCAGCGCCTCGCGGCGTTGTTCCGGGGTCCACCAGGGGAGGTCGAGCTCGCGGAGCTCCTTGAGGAGTTCTGCGAGGATCTGCAGCGCCGGGCTCTTGCCCAGCGCGATATCTGCCTCGTGGTCGAGGACATCGTCTTCGACGTCGGGGTCTTTGTGAACGAGCGCTGAAATTGGGACCATTTGCCCTCCTTTGTTGGTAAAATGGCAGTCAGACATTTGCAGATATCTGCGCTTTTGTCAAGTGTGACAAGGCCAAAAAACCCTCCGCTCGGAGGGTTTTCACGGTGTCTTTCGGATGTGTTAGGCGCGCCCTGCACTCTTGAAGAGCTTCATCTTTCGCATGGCCACTTCGCGCATGAGGAGATTACCCGGTTCGAGCAGCTTCCGTGGGTCGATGACCTTCGGCAGATCATGGACCGCTTCCCGGACGCCCGCCGTGAAGGCGAGACGGAGATCCGTGTCGATGTTGATCTTGGACACGCCGTGTTTGATCGCCTGGGTGATGTCCTTATCGAGGACGCCGCGCGCTTCGCCGATCTTCGCACCATATTTTTCCGCCAGCTCTTTGACGTCTTCCATCACCCCCGAGGCGCCGTGAAGCACGATCGGGAGGGTGATGACCTTTGCGATCTCTTTCAACCGCGGGATATCGATGTGTGTTTGGCCCTTGAACTTGTATGCGCCGTGGGCCGTACCGATCGCGACCGCGAGCGAGTCGCATTTTACGGCCTTCGCGAACTTCACCGCCTCATCCGGGCTCGTCAGATGTGCGTCCCGCTCCTTCACGGTCACGAAATCTTCAATGCCTTTGATCGCGCCGATCTCAGCCTCCACAGACACCCCTTTCGCATGGGCCCAGGACACGACCTTCTTCGTGTTGCGGACGTTCTCGGCGTAGGGGAGGGCAGAGCCGTCGTACATGACCGAGGTATATCCGCTTTGGATCGCCTGTTTCACGATCTTCAGATCCTTGCCGTGGTCGAGATGCATGACGACCGGGACTTTGCCCGTGGCGGCGACGCGGATCATGGCCACAAGGTAATCCATCCCAGCGTAGTGGATCGCGCCTTCGGAGGTCTGCACGATGATCGGCGAACGCATCTTTTCCGCCGCGGATATGACGGCCTTGAGAGCCTCAAGATCATTGATGTTGAGAGCCGGGACGGCGTAGCCCTTTTTCCGCGCGGGGAGAAGGACTTTTTTGGCAGTGACGAGCATAGGTCAGTGTTTATGGAGCTTAGGCTTCACCTTCGCAAATTTTCGTAACGTACGTTTCATACCCGCGCGATCTAGGAGTCCGGCCTGTGGACCGACTTCATGGATGACGCTCCATCCATTGGCCGTGCCCCATCGGAGCGCTTCGGGAAGTTTGAGATGACGAAGATGGGCGACCGTGGCCGCCGTCGCGAAGCTATCGCCTGCGCCCGTCGTCTCGATCGGTTTTCCGTCGAAGATAGGCATGTGCCAGTGCTCCTTTCCGTCCCAGGCATCCGCACCGTTCTTGCCGTCGGTGATGATGACGGTCTTGGCACCGTAATGGGTGAAGGCCTGCAGGAGGTTGCACATGGTGCGTTCGCCGTCCTTGAGGAGGTATTCCGCCTCGTCTTTGTTGAGGATGAAGAGATCGGACCGGGCGATCAGCGGAAGGACCCCTTTCAATCCATCTCGGACGTGCGTGGTCCCCGGCTGAAAGGCGAAGAAGACCTTCGGACGTTTTTTCAGTTCCGCAACGAGGAGTCGGTCCATTTTTTTATGGTCCTTCCCCATGGCCGAGTAGTAGATGCACTTGGTCGGTGGGAGCTTGGGGAGCTTGTAATCCCGTTTCTCGAAATGGACGAGTTGGGTCTTTTCCCCACGGAAGATCACGAGCGTCGATTCAGAGGTCGGATGCTTCTTGTCCGTGAAGATATATTTGTGTTCGACCTTCTCTTTTTCCAGTGCTTCTCGGATATGTCGTCCGGAACGGTCGTCGCCGATCCAGCTGACCAGCGCAGAGGTGAGACCGAGGCGCGATGCGCCGACCGCGGCATTGGCGGAGTTCCCGGCGGCCGGGACCTTGATGATCTTTTGGACCGGGATCTTGTCTGCGTATTCAAGACAGAGGAGGCACGTGTCTTTATGGATGCTGCAACTGACCGTCGCATCGTGGATGAAATAGAAGACATCGCGCAGCGATTCGCCGATGGCGATGAGGTCGGGGTTGCGTTTCTTGGTAGAACGGGCTGGCATAGGCATTCAGCATACCAGCGATGTGCGGGTGCGAACACCCATCAAAGGATCATCGCGCGAAGGCGCCGGACCATGCCGAGTCGTTTGCGGAAGTGTTCGACCTGATCAGGCGTCGCAAGGCCATTCGAAGCGCGATCGGCGGTCTCCATGAGGTCTTGGTTCGCCTCCGCCTCGATCCGATCCATGATCGCGCCGGCGTCTGCGGGGAGTTTGGTTCCGTCTTTTGCTGCACGAACCGCTTCATCCAAGGCATCGCGGCGCATGGTCTGGGCAAGGAGGGCGTCCTCGGCCGAGGAGATCTCCGCAGGGGTCGCGCGCGGAACCTCATGTCCCGGAACGTATGTCATGTTGCCGGGATTCTTCTTCTTCCGGAGCGACGCCTGCATACGGATGACGTCGTTGTTCGCTTCCTGAAGGAGTGTGGTCAATCCGTTGATCAGTTCCTGGGCCGCAGCGACCTCCGCCCCGGGCGGAGATCCGTAGATCTTCGTGTCACGAGAGAGGCGGGGGGGAGTGACCCCCTGCCGTTCGAGTTCCGCGATCTTCGCGTGTATGGCCGCAGCCTGCTCCGGCGTCTTGATCATGCGTTGACCGATCGGACGGCGCGCGTTCTTCGGACCGGAAGGAGGAGTGTCCCGGTTCATATCACGCTGTACGCTTCATCGCGCGGCCGACGGCCGCGACGATGTCCTTCGCGCGCATACCGTACTTGGTGAGGAGTTCACCCGGTTCGCCGGATTCGCCGAACGAGTCCGGCATGCCGATGCGTTCCAAGGGAACGGGCGTGTGGGTCACGAGCGATTCGGCGACCGCGCCGGCCAATCCACCGGTGACTTGGTGTTCCTCGACGGTCACGCAACAACCGGTCTTCTTCACACTTTGTTCCAACGTGTCGTGATCGAACGGTTTCAACGTATGGCAGTTCAGGACCTCGGCGGAGATGCCTTGCTTCTCCAGGTCGCGCGCGGCGAGGAGCGCTTCCGCAAGCAACGGACCGCACGCGGCGATCGTCACGTCTGTCCCCACAATGCAGGTATTCGTCTTTCCGATCTCGAATGGCGTGTCTGCCGTCGTGATGACGGGCGTCTTTTCGCGCGTGAAACGGAAGTAGCACGGACCGACATGCTCGGCGACCGCGTGCGTGCATTTCCGCGTCTCTTCGGCATCGCAGGGGACTACGATCGTCAGATTCGGGAGGGCCCGGACCGAGGCGATATCCTCGAGTGCTTGATGCGTGGCTCCATCCGGACCGACCGAGATGCCGGAGTGCGCACCAGCGACTTTCACATTCGCATCGCCGTAACAGACGGAGACGCGAAGCTGATCCCAGCAACGGCCGGGAACGAATACCGCATACGAAGAGACGAATGGGATCTTCCCGGCAAAGGCGAGCCCTGCGGCCGTGCCCATCATATTCTGTTCGGCGACCCCGCATTCCACGAATCGCTCCGGAAATTTCTTTTGGAAGTGATACGCGCGCGTGGATTCAGAGAGATCACCGGTCAGGACCACGACATCTGGATCGGTATCGCCGAGCTCGACGAGCCCCTGACCGTATCCATTACGGGTCGGGATCTTTTCGACGTCGGGGCTGAAGATCTGGTCGTTGAGATGGAGTTCAGGATTCAACATATCATTCGCCTTCATGGGTGATCTGACCGCCGAGCGTGCGGAGTTCAGCGAGTGCGACCTTGGCCTCTTCGGCGTTCGGAGGTTTCCCGTGCCATTCGAATCGGTTTTCCATGAAGCTCACGCCTTTTCCCGGGATGGTGTGACAGAGGATGAGCGTCGGATTCTCCGCCGTAGCGCGCGCTTGGCTCGCAGCATCCACGACCTCACGGATGTTGTGTCCGTCGACTTCGACGACCGACCAATTCCACGCACGGAATTTGTCTGCGAGGGGTTCGAGGGGCATGACGTTCTCGGTGAAACCATCGATCTGGATGTTGTTGCGATCGAGGATCGCGGTCAGCTCCCGAAGATCCTTCTTTCCGGCGAGCATGGCTGCTTCCCAGGTCTGACCTTCGTCCAGTTCTCCATCCGACAGGAGACACCACGTATGCCACGTCGGAAGCTTCTTCGCCTTCGGGTCCGCTTCGTTGCGCTGATCATTCATCCGCGATGCGAGGGCCATGCCGACGGCCTGGGACAGGCCTTGTCCGAGCGGACCGCCGCAGGTCTCGATCGGAAGATCCGGCTGGAAATGGTTATTGGAATGGCCCTGAAGGCGCGTACCGAGTTTGCGCAAGGTTAAAAGCTCTTCCCGCGGGAGATAGCCGCGATTCGCAAGCGTCGCGTACAGCACTGGGCAGATATGTGCATTGGAGAGGACGATCCGGTCGCGGTCGGCGGCCCCGCGGGTCTCAGGGGTGATATGCGCGATCTCGTAGTACAAGGCGGTGAAGACGTCGGCCATGCCGAGCGGGCCGGCAGAGTGACCGCTTTTCGCGGCAAGAAGCGAGGAGATCACGTCTTCGCGGATCTGATTCGCCGTGAGATCGAGCTCACGGAGGCGTTTAGATGACATCATGTCCGCATTGTACGCCTTTCCTTCCAGACAGAAAACCAAACCCCGCCTGAGCGCAGGCGGGGTTTGGTCGGCCATTCCACCCCTCGAAAGAGGAGAACGTCCATGGGTACGGTCCTACTGAACGTTGACGGTACCCTGCATCACCGTGTTGTTCGCATCGTGGTAGTTGTATGAACCCGGTGTGTTGAAGACATGGCTATATGTTCCCTGGTAGGCCATGTTGCCTGAGGTCCAGCCGTCGCCCAAGACGTTATGGGCGGCGCTGTCCTGGTTCTTCCAGGTGACGGTCGTACCCGCGTTCACGGTCACGGTCGTCGGGACGAAGCCGTTCGAGACGGTCCCGATCGAGATCGTGACGTCATTCGCGTCGAACTGTTTGTCCTGCCCGATGGTCGTGGTCTGCGTCGTCACGTCTGCCGGTTTGTAGTCAGACGCCGTCTGGATGTCTGTGCCGATCTTGTAGTTGACGAAGAATGCGTCCGGGATGTCATCGATCTGGTTCTTCCAGCTCAAGCCGTATAACGTCTCGGCGAGCTGTTCCGAACCGACGTGGCGAAGGAATCCACCCTGATCGACCACGTAGACCTTCGGGTCCGTCGTGATCTTCACCATCTTCACTCCCGGGCGATACGTGACGTTGCCGCCGAGCGGGATGGTCGAGAGGACCCCGTCCGGGATCTGCTTCACGGTCGAGAAATCCTTGTACCAGGTGAAGTAGGTCTTTTCATTCGGAAAGACGAACCGCGTCCCATTGGTCGCATAGTAATAGACGGTCGAGCCTGATCCTTTGATCAGGTCGCCGAACGAGAATGCCGTCGTTGTCGCAGCGTGCGACGCGAGCGGCGCGGCGATCATCGCTGCGCTCGCGATGATCGATGCAAGCTTGGTGAGCTTCATGATATACATGTTTAAAGAATGATGAGGGAAGTGTAGGCGCGCGCCTGCGCGGCGTCAACTTTGTTCTAGGGCGAAAAAAAGACCCCGGCATCACATGCCGGGGTCGTCGAACGTTCGTATGTTGTCCTTACGATGGGTTCGTCACCGTGATCGAGAGCGGATCACCTTGGCCAACGGCGCCGAGCGCATCGGTCGCTTGGCCGGTGAACGTGATCGTCCCGGCCGTATTCCACGGTCCGGTCGTTGCGGTACACGGGGCGGCACTATCGCAATGCTTGAGGACCGCACCGTCCTTCATCACGTCGATGGACGCGATACCGTCATCATCCGATGCCGTGACCGTGACGTCGAGCGTCTCGCCGACATAGATCAGGGTCTTACCGGTCGAGACCGTGACCATGGGCGCGTCCGTGGTCCCGATCGTGATGATCTTGACCGCAGAGGTGTAGGTCCGTCCCAGCGTGTCCGTGACCTTGCCATACACCGGGTGCGTGCTGCTCACGGCGCCCGTGATCACGTCACCCCATCGACATTCGCGCGCGCCGGTCGCACAGCCTTTGACATCGACGTCATCCACGAAGATGTCGATCCGGTTCACCGCGATGCTCGCGTCTGCCGTCACGGCGACGCCCACGGTCTCGCCGGATTTGATCATCACACGATCGATGCTGACCTGCACGAGGTGCTGTCCGTCGGCCTGCACCGTGATCGTGACATCCTTCGTCTCAGTCGTCCCGTCCAGCCGGCTCAGTTTCGCTTCTGCGACATAGCTCGTCTTGGTGCCGGAGGTGGGGATCTGCGTCTCGCCAGAGCAGGACGCGGACGGACAGGACGTCACGAGCGAACCATCGAAGAAGATCTCTATCTTTGAGACGTTGGTGACGTCAGACGAGGTTGCGGTCAGGTAGATGACATCGCCCGATTGGACGGAGGTCTTGTCCACGGAGAGACCGAAGGTGGCCGTTGTCGTGGTCGGCGGTGTGGACGTGGTGTTGTCATTCGGGGGCAGTGATGGCGTCTCGCCATTGATCCGCTTGTCGACGTCGATGTTCGTCGCCGCCTGGGTCTCGGCCGTCGGGGAGAAGTCCGATGCATTGTTGATATCCGCACCGACGGTGTAGTTCACGAAGAACGCGTCAGGGATATCATCGACCTTCGTGTTCCAGTCCGCTCCGTAGAGCGCGGGGGCGACGGCTTCGCTCGTGACCCAGCGAAGCGTGCCGTCCGAGGCGACGGCATAGACCTTGGGATCGGTCGTGATCTTCACGAGTTTCACGCCCGGGCGGTACGTGACGTTCCCCCCGATCGGGATCTCTGCCAGATCCGAATCCGAGACGGTCTGGACCGTCGAGAAGTCTGCGTACCAAGTGAAATAGGTGCTCTCGGTCGGAAAGACGTACCGTTTGCCGTTCTCGGCAAAGTAATAGACCGCAGAACTGGATCCTTTGATGAGAGTTTGGGTGGAGACCGTTGAGGCGTGTGCCGGGGCGGATCCAAGCAACAGGAGAAGCGTGGAGGTGATCGCGGCAACGCGGAATCGGAACGTGGATGACATAGGGAGGATGTTAGATAAGATCAGGGTCAGCATACCAAGCCGTGGCAGCCTTGGCACGCGTGGTCAGGAACGGCGGTATCTTTCGAGTAGACGGCGTGTCGGATGCCCATTCCGGGTGCCGAAGGTCATATGATGGATCACCGGTACGCCACGCTTCGAACTGTTGGAGATAGCTCGATCCCCACCAAGGGCAAAACCGATGTGACGATGTTCCAGACCGTCCCGCTCGATGATCGGTTCCCAGATCAGGATATCGCCTGCGCGGACCGTTCGGACGCTTCTCCACCCGGATCGTTGCAGGTCGCGGACCGTTCCGTCCACGGTCAGGTGGGGTTCGTGGATCCAACCGAAATGATGAAGGATCGTGGACACGAAAAAGGCACAGGAGAGGCGGCCGTTCTTCACCAGATCGGACTTCCGACCATCGATCGTCGCATAGAAGTGCTGGAAGATCCGCGACCGGATGCTTCCGCGGACCATGGCGAGATAAGTCTCGTTGTCGCGCGGAACGATCTGGGATCTACGCGTGGTGGAGTGCGTCATACGCGGCTTTGGGATCCGATGTGTTCCAGATCGAACTCGCGGCATAGAAACGCGTGACGCCGGCGTCTCGCAGATCGGGGACATGTTCCACGGTAACGCCTCCGTCGAATCCGATGAGGAGGTGCGGCCAGCGTGCGCGGATCGCGCGGACCTTTTCGACCGTCTCCGGGATGAGTGCTTGTCCGGAGAAACCGGGTTCGACACCAAGGACAAGGACTTCGGACAGGCCATCCGCGAAGGGATCGAGCACCTCGATAGGGGTCTTCGGCGAGAGGGCGAGTCCGTATTCGATCCCGATGTGCTCGCAGGTCAGGAACAGGTCTGCGTGATCGACCTGGGCTTCGACATGCCAGAGTGCGCGGTGGATCGGTCCGCCACGATGGATCTTATCGAGATACCTGGCGGGATCCGCGACCATGAGATGGAGCTCGATCCAGGTCGGTGTCTGCATCGCATCGATCGTATCGAGATCGCACCAGCTCGCGTTCGGATAAAGCGTGTCGTCGAGGACATCGAGCTGGACGGTCGACGCGAGTTCTTCCACGGTCGTGAGCTCGGATCGGAATGTCGCCTCATCCTGTGCGAGGATGGCAGGAATGATGTGGTTCATATTAACCCAGCTGTTTCACCCGTCGGAGGTATCGCGTTGCTTTACCGAATGCGGTCTTCAGGAAGGGATCGACGATCTTTTTCGCTGCTGCGGGTGTGAGATCCCACCCGGAGAGGCAGAGGACGTTCACATCATCATCATGCCGCGCACGCTTCGCCTCCGCCGCGGTGCGCGCCTCGAATGCGCGGACCTTTTTTACGCGGTTCGCGGCGATGCAGACGCCTACGCCGGACCCGCACACGAGGATCCCGCGGCTATTCCGTGTCCCTGCGACTTTGTGTGCGAGCGCACTGCCGATCGTCGGATAGTCATCGCCTGGCGCGAAGACGGGCGAGAGGTCTTCGATGTGGATCCGGTCGGGAAGCAGGGCTTTGAGTCGTTCTTTGAGCGCGAAACCTGCGTGATCCGCGCCGAGATAGATCGTCGATATGGCCATATGAGGGGAGTGTAGCAGGGTTGACGGAGGCGTCGAAGGACCGCATGATACGCACACATCTATGTCGAACGAAACCGCTGGACCACGTCGCGATCTGCGCCCCGATTTTCCGCAGATGGAAGAGGAGGTCGCTGCATTCTGGGTGAAGAATCGGATCTTCGAGCGTTCGATCGAGGAGCGGCCGGAGAAGAATGCGTTCGTCTTCTATGACGGACCGCCGTTCGCGACCGGACTTCCGCACTACGGACACCTCCTACAGTCGGCGATCAAAGATGCGGTGCCGCGCTATAAGACCATGCAGGGGTATCGCGTCGAGCGGCGGTGGGGATGGGACTGTCATGGTCTGCCTATGGAAGCTCTCGTCCAAAAGGATCTGAAGCTCGCGAACAAACAGGATATCGAGGCGTATGGCATCGGCAAGTTCAATGATGCCTGCGCCGCGACGGTCTTGAAATATGCGGATGAATGGAAGCGATATGTGGATCGTCTCGGGCGATGGGTCGAGTTCGACAACGCGTATAAGACGATGGACATCCCGTACACCGAGTCCGTGTGGTGGGCCTTCGGTGATCTCTGGAAGAAGGGGCTCATCTACAAGGATCTGCGCGTGTCGTTGTATTCGCCGTCCAATGGGACGCCGCTTTCCAATTTCGAGGTCGCGATGGAGAACTCGTATATCGATGTCGAAGATCCGTCGATCACGATCAAGTTCAAGGCGGTCGGCGAGGAGCTGACGTATTTTCTTGCATGGACCACGACGCCATGGACCTTGCCGGCGAACATCGCACTCGCCGTGCATCCCTCTGAGGTCTACGTGAAGGTCCGTCTCAAGGAGACGGGAGAGACGTATGTCTTTGCGGAGAAGCTGATGAATCAGGTGCTGCGACAATTCTTCCCGTTGCCGGATGGGGAGCCGCCGTTCGAGATCGTCGCCAAGATGTTGGGGAGCGAGCTTGCGGGCGCAGCCTATGAGCCGTTGTATCCGATCCCGGTCGGTGCGGAGAAGGTGCTCATCGCGCGCGAGGGAAAGACGCGGTATCAGATCGTGGCCATGGACTACGTGACCATGACCGATGGGACGGGCATCGTGCATACGGCGCCGGCGTTCGGCGAAGAGGACTTCCGCGCGGCCGGGGCGCATGCGCTGCCCGTGGTACTCACCGTGGACGAATATGGGAATCAGAAGCCTGAGGTCCCGCTCGTGGGAGGTGTGTTCTATCTCGATAGCAATCCGGCGGTCGTCGAGGACCTTCGTGGTCGAGGCCTCCTGTATCGTTCTGAGACCGTCGTGCACACGGTCGCCATCTTCAGTCGCAATAACACGCGTCTCATGTATAAGGCGCAGCCTGCCTGGTATGTGAATGTGACGAAGCTCAAGAAGAAGATGCTCGACACGGCGAAGAAGATCAGCTGGCATCCAGACACTTTCAAAGAAGGGCGTTTCGGCAAAGGTCTTGAGACCGCACCGGATTGGTGCATCTCCCGTGCGCGATTTTGGGGTGCGCCGTTGCCGGTCTGGAGTAATGCGGACGGGACGGATGTCCGCGTCTTCGGTTCCATCGCCGAGCTCGAGAAGGCGGCGGGGATCAAGCTTGATCGGAAGGATGCGCTCATCCTCCATCGTCCGAAGATCGATGACGTCGTGTTCACGAATGCGAATGGCGAAGAGATGCGACGGGTCCCCGACGTGCTCGACTGCTGGTTCGAGTCGGGGAGCATGCCGTATGCGGCGCAGCATTATCCGTTCGAACGGAAAGAATGGTTCGATGCGAATTTCCCAGCCGACTTCATTGCCGAAGCCCAGGATCAGACACGCGGATGGTTCTACAACCTGCACGTCCTCGCGACCGCGCTCTTCGGGACGCCGGCATTCAAGAACGTCATCGTGACCGGGCTCATCATGGCCGAGGATGGGAAGAAGATGTCCAAGAGTCTCAAGAACTATCCGGATCCATGGGATCTCATGACGCGTCTGGGGGCGGACAGTCTGCGGATGTATCTCCTGTCCTCGCCGGTCGTCCAGGCGGAACAACTCAATTTCAGCGAGCGGGATGTCGAGACGGTCCAGCGCACGATCTTCGGTACGCTCTGGAACGTCCGGGCGTTTTATCTCCTCGCGGCCGGCACGGATCGGATCGAGATCGCCAAGCCACGGAGCGGACACGTCCTCGATCGGTGGCTCGCCTCACGACTCAACCAATTGACCGAAGAGATGACCCGTTCGCTTGAACAGTACGACCTGCCCGGGGCGACGCGTCCGCTGCGCGCATGGGTCGATGATCTCTCGACCTGGTGGTTGCGCCGTTCACGCGATCGGATGAAGGGTGGTGATCCGGACGACCGACTTGATGCGTTGAAGACCTTACGCGAAGCCCTGCTCCAGACCGCTCTGCTTCTCGCGCCATTCGCGCCGTTTTTCGCCGAACGGCTGTATCAGGATCTGGAGGGGTCGAAGATGTCCGTGCATCTGGACCGCTGGCCCAAGGCAGACCCGCGTCTCATCGACGAACAGTTGTTGGCGGATATGCGCCGCATCCGCGCGGCGGCGGCCGCTGGGCATGAAGCGCGGGCGAGTGCGAAGATCCCTGTCCGTCAGGCGCTTGCTTTGGCGACCGTGCAGTTGAGTGATGCAGCAGAAGCATCCCGTCTGAGCGCGAGGCACGACCTTCTTGTATTGCTTCGTGATGAGCTGAATGTCGAGCGAACAGCGGTCGTGCAGGGGACGACCCCAGAGGGGTCGGATTTCCATGTGACCCTCGACACGATCATCACCCCAGAGCTCAAACGGAAGGGCATGGGTCGCGAATTGGTACGTCATGCCATGAACCTGCGGAAGGCTCTCGAGCTGACGCCACAGGATCCGGTCGTTCTCTATCTTGCGATCGAGGATGCGAGTCTGCGTGACCTCTTCGAAGACCTGGCGCAGACCCAGGCGGAAGCCGTAAAGGCAACGATTTTCGGCGTCGGTGACGATCTGCCGTCCGACATCGAGGTCGATGAGGCGTTCAAGGTCGATGGTCGACAGATCCGTATTGGCGCAAAAAAAGGCTGAATAAAGCGAAATTTCCTGAAAACCGGCCACGTCTTCTCTTGATCATGGGGAGTTGACAAAAGGCTGGTTTTTCGGTATGTTCAGACATTCCCAGATAGTCTGGGAAGTGGTCTTTCACACACCAAGGAGGTGTTCGTGTCTCGCATCATCAAGAATCGCCTCAGTCGGGAGGCATCGGAATACGAGGTCCTCCAGCCGATCGGCGAGGGAGGCATGGCGTCCGTCTACAAGGCGGTACAGCTTCACCCGCCGGCCGAATGGGTCCAGGCATACGGCAGGATCCCGCGGATCGTCGCGATCAAGTTTCCGCACCGGGAGATGATCGAGCGTGACGACACGTTCGAAGATCGGTTTGCGCGCGAGGCGCGCCTCGTCTCCGGCATCCAGCATCCCAACGTGATCGGCGTCTATGAGGTCGGTCTCGATGAGGACTATCAACCCTTCATCGTGATGCAGTTCATCGAACATGCGGTGACGCTCGAGGACGTCGTCTCGAAGCGCTACGAGGAGTTCTACGAACCGCCTCGTGAGCCGGGCAAGATCCCGCATTCGTTGATCGGCATGCGGTGGGTCAACACGGTGTTCCGCCAGCTTCTGGAGGGACTCCGCGCGATCCATGCGAAAGGCATCCTGCATCGGGATCTCAAGCCCGATAACGTCCTCATCACGACCGATGCGGATGGGATGCCGCATGTGATCATCATGGATTTCGGGATCGCGAAGCAGCTGGAATCCGCAACGTCCGAAGAGACGCGCAACCTGACGCGGGGCGCAGCACTCGGGACGCCGTACTACATGTCCCCGGAGCACGTCTTTCCGGTCAAGCCGGCTAAGGTCGCCGAGCATTCGGAAGACGAGCTGACGGTCCGCTCGCAAGAACGGACATTCGTCACGACGTATTGCCCCGGCTCCGATCTGTGGTCCGCGGGAGTCATCTACTTTCGGCTGATCTCCGGCCAGGTTCCGTATTACCATACGGACATCAACTTCATTCTCGCCATGATCGGCGATCCGAACCATCCGGTTCCATCGGTCACGGAGTACGTCACGGACGTCAATCCGGCGGCGCTCACGCTCATCGAGCGTTGCCTGGTGAAGGATCCAGAGCAGCGTGTCCGCACGGCGGAGGAAGCCTTGGCGCTGCTCGACACCGTGGACGAGGCGGAGCAGCTCTATGAAAGAGGGCTGCGCCTCGAGACCAAGAGAGCCGATCCGGCGAAAGCGATCCCGGTGAAGGCGATCCGGACGTCCAAGCGTCCGACCATGAAGAGCGCGGATTATGAGGAAGACCCGCCAGAGGAGTCAGTAGCGGGATCGGCGGACGCTCATGGTCGTAAGACCGTTGCGATCGTCGGTGTGCTTGCGGCAGCGCTCGGGATCGGTGTGGTGTTCTTCCTCCGTACGTTGGAGGGGACGCCGAACCCGGCTCCTTCCCCCTCGGTCGTAGCATTGGGCTCCACGCAGACCCCGTCAGCGAACCCCATGCAAAGTGCTTCAGCGGCCCCATCTGCGGTCGTTTCGGCGGTCTCTCAACCGCTCGCATCGGCTTCGGCTCCTCCCGCGAGACCAGCTTCCCACAAACGGAAGCCGAGCACGGGTCCTCGGCCGTCCGATCGGGACGTCTATCGTCTGTACCATCGCGGTCTCACGGCGGCACATCGCGGAGACTGTGCGAGCGCGGAAGCGGATCTGTCCGGCGTTGCCGCGATCTATCCAACGTTCCCGCCGCCATTCAAGCTCCTCGGTGACTGCGCACGCACGCATGGTCATCTGGATGACGCACGGAACTACTACAAGCAGTACCTGTCGTTCGAGGGCGTGGACCCGCTCCCACCCGAGGCACAGAAGCTGCTTGATCCATAGGCGCATCGGCGCCGTTCAACTCAACCCCGTCCGCTCGAAGCGGACGGGGTTTTTCTTTTGTGTCGCCACGCGCTACGCTGTCCGCGTATGATCGGATCCATCCGAGGGAAAATCATCGACGTACAGGCGATATCTGCCCTTGTGGAGGTGCAGGGCGTCGGATATGAGGTTCTGGCCGCACCCGCCGTGCTAACGGACCTGACCGTGGGGAGCGACTGTTTTTTGTATATCCACGATGTCGTCCGCGAAGACGCCCGGTTACTCTATGGATTTTTGCAGCGCAGTGACCTCGAGTTGTTCCGTCGGTTGCTGACCGTCTCCGGCGTCGGGCCCAAGGTCGCTCTTGCTGTCTTGGGCGCGGGCGGTGCGGTTGCCGTGAAGCACGCCATCGCTCAAGGGGATCTCACGCGATTGACGTCGATGCCAGGCGTGGGGAAGAAGACCGCGCAGAAGATCATCCTTGAACTGAAGGGACAACTGGTCGAAGAGGCGTCGCTCCCTCCTGGCGATGCGGAGGCGGTGGATGCGCTCGTCGCGCTCGGGTATCCAGCCGCGACCGCGCGCGAAGCCGTGAAGATGGTCGGAGAGTCCGTGACCGACGTCTCGGAACGGATCCGTGAAGCATTGAAAGCACTCGCCAAGTGACCATGCAGCCAGACCGCAGACTCATCGATGTCGCCGCGCCCGCAGATTGGGAGGCGTTCGTCGCTCATCAACCGTATGCGCAATTCCTGCAGTCCTGGGCTTGGGGAGAATTCCGTCATCAGACCGGATGTCCGATCCGGCGGTTTGCCCTTGCGGACCATGAGGGACGGTGGCGTGCCGCGATCCAACTGGAATATCGGAAACGGCGATTCATGGGATATTGGTTCGCGCCGCGCGGACCGATCTTCTCCCATACGCTCACAGCGGAGGGGCGCCGAGATGCGATCCGTGAGCTGACCGAAGCCCTGCTCCAACATCCGGAGTTGCGGAGCCATGTGCTTTTTTGGCGCATGGAGCCGCTCTCGCGACTCGCGGATCCGGAAGGACTGGTCCCGCTTTCGTTCCGACGATCTCCGGCACAGGATCCTTCCTCGACCTTGGTCCTTGACCTCTCGCGTTCGGAAGAGGATCTGCTCGCGGCCATGCATGAAAAGACGCGATACAACATCCGCGTGGCCGAACGGCACGGGGTCCGGACGCGCCTCGGATCTACGCCGGCAGATACGGACGCGTTCCTCGCCCTCATGAGCGAAACGGCGACCCGGGATCACTTCGTTCAGCGAGACCTCACGTACGTTCGGAAGACATTGGAGATTCTTCGCGCGCGCGGTATGGCGGCGTTACGTCTCGCGGAAATCGAAGGTCGGATCGTCGTGGCGAACATGGAGATCCGATATGGGGATACGGTGACGTATCTCTACGGCGCGTCGGCTTCGGCGGATCGAAAGACCATGGCGCCATACGCCTTGCATTGGGATGCGATCCGCGCGGCGAAGCAGGATGGATTCACGCGGTATGATCTGTGGGGCGCAAATCCGCTATCCAAAGCCATGTTCTCCTATAAATCCTCGTGGGAAGGGATCACGCGATTCAAACGGGGTTGGGGAGGCGAGCGGGTCGATCTTGTCGGGACGTGGGATCTGCCATTTAACCTCTTTCTGTATCGGCTTGCGTTTCTGAAGCAGTTTTTCCGAAATTGAGGTCATCCGTGCGCCCCGGTCCGGAAAAAGGTACACTGGAAACGTTCTTATTCTTAACCGTTATTTTCATATGATGGGAAAAATGTGCGGTGTCCATAAGGTCGCGTGGGTCCTCCTGATCGTTGGAGGTCTCAATTGGGGCCTTGTCGGGTTGAATCCCGGCTGGAACGTGGTCCATCTGCTCCTGGGTAGTTGGATGTGGCTCGAGCGGCTCGTCTACATCCTCGTCGGTCTGTCGGCGATCGCCATGCTCGGCGTCACCAAGTGTTGCATGACCTGCAATGCCAAGGAGAAGAAAAGTATGGGGGGCTCTGGTTCCGGCCAGATGCCTGGTGGTGGACAGAAGATGTGACAGAACGAAAAGATCAGGCGAAAGCCTGGTCTTTTATTTCAGCCATCTCATCTTAGTTCCGCATATCGAGAACCGGACGCCGGTGGGCGAGCGAGGCTGGATCCCCTGCGAGGACCATTGACCATCTCCTGTGTAGCCTCTGAATCCGATGGTCGGCGGATCAGGATGATAAAAAGAAAAACCCCTTCCTTCGAAAAGGTCGGGGTGAGTTCAGAGGTCTTTGTGGGTGAAGTTCTCACCCACGTGGTCAACGACCTCGTCGATCCGAGGATGAAGACGGATCCGCGAGAGGACGCTCAAGACACCGAGGACGAGCGCAATGCTGAAGAGCGTGTTCGCAATGCGCGCATCATGCGTCCATCTGAGGATGACAGGGAGCACAGCGATCAGCCCGAACATCTGGGTGAGTGTTTTGATCTTGCCGATCCACGTGGCGCTTTCGCCGCGCGTATAGTCACCGCCGAGAGAGAACGGATGGCGCATCAACGTCCCAAGGAGGTCGATACCGATGATCGCGATGACGAGCCAGACCTCAATGGCATGGGACCACGCCATATAGACGAGCGTGGGGAGGACGCGGCCTTTGTCCGCGAGCGGATCGATCCGTTTACCGAACGCGATGTCTTCTGCGGTCCGCGGGATCCCGGCCTCGGTCATGGCCTTGGCCATCTTGCCATCGATCACGTCGAGGATGCAGCCGGTAACACCGAGCTGGAAACCGACCATATGCTGATGGCAGAAGAAGAGTACGGCACCGGCCCAATAAAAGGCGAACCCCCAAAAGGTGATCCAGTTCGGGGAGAGGTACGGTTTCGTACTCCATGCCGCCAGTGTCCGCTTTGGGATGATGAGGATCGACACGCATTGGATGAGGCCGATCACAAGCGCGATGTCTGCGCGAAGGACCCATGGGAGCGATTCCCAGAACGTGTGCATCCAACCTCCGGTGGTGGGTGAAAGGACGCCGTCGGTGTATCACGACACCGGAGAAGGTTCAAGATGCGGGATCGAAAAGACAGCGGTCGTCCCGCTGTCTTTACATGGTGCACCCCAGACGATTCGAACGTCTGACCTCTTCCTTCGGAGGGAAGCGCTCTATCCAGCTGAGCTAGGGGTGCATGGAAGTGGTGAGAGCGTAGCGGAGTTCTCGTTGCTTTTCAAGCTTACGCGCCCGCATCTTCATCTTGACGCATGGGTCGTCATTCGATATTATCCGGCCACAAGAAAAAAGGCCTGCGTCGGCATGGAGAACCATACAGACGCGGCGTTCCCTCGGGATATACGGGGCTTTGCCCCGTCATCCCACACTCACTTGCGTCGGTAGCTCAGCTGGTAGAGCAGGGGCCTCTTAAGCCCAAGGTCCTGGGTTCGATCCCCAGCCGACGCACCATGAAGAACCCCGCATTTGCGGGGTTCTTGTTTGATGGCTGGGGATCGAACCAGGGAAGGGTGAAACCGTGAGGTTTCACTTGCTGAGGAAAGCGCACGAAAACCCGAAGGTTTTCGTGGAAGGAGCGGAGCGACGATGTAAGCATCCCCAGCCGACGCACCAAGACGAAGATCCCCACATGGGGATTTTTGTTTTGGCGGCTGGGAGATCGAATGGGGAGGGTGATGGGAACCGGGAGGTTCCCATGACGGAAGTTTGAAACCGATGGGTTTCAAAAAAGCGAGCGAAGCGAGCGCGTGAGATCCCCAGCCGACGCACCAATGGAAAGACCTCGTCACCGCGGGGTCTTTTTGTCATTGACAACGTCTCTTCGTTCCATAAAGCTGAAAAATGCCATGAGGAAGAAACGGAAGAGCGGCAGTGTTCCTTCACCATCTGTGACGCGTGCGTCGCAGCCTCCCGATCAGGAGGTGAGCTCGGCCCGGGATGAGCTCGCCCCGTACTTCGCCCTTCGTCGGATGTACCCCGTGCTGACCCAAGAGGAGTTCAACAGCGCGCTCAAGGTCTATCGGACGGCAAAGACCAAGGCAGCTCGCGAGCATGCTCGCGACAAGCTGACCTTCTCGAACATCGGGTTGATCATCACCATCGCGTATCGGTCTCGGCATCATGGCGTGCGGTTGAGCCTGCTCGTCAATGAAGCGCTCGCCGTCATGGCGACGATCGTGCTCGACAAGTTCGATGAGACGCGTGGATTGAAGATCTCGACCTACGCCTCGTGGTGGATCCGCAGCGCGATCCACAACTCGATCCGCATGCACAAGACGGGAATGGCGGTCAGTATTCCGGAATACCAGATGATCAATCTGGGGCTCATCACCCGCGCGCGGAAGGAATTCAAGCGCGCGAATGGGAGAGTGCCGGATCAGGAGGAGCTCCTGAAGACCATCAATGGGTTCGATGCGAAAGTAGCGAAGGCGATAACGATGGAGAAGCTGAAGAACACGCTCCAATACGCCAGCATCCATGTCGATTCGTTCGACGCCCCCCTTCATCCGGATGCGGAGTTCACGCTTGGAGATATCCTTCCAGCGCCAGTACAGGATGGGCATTCGATCGAGGAGCGACTTTCCGAACCCGGTGGGATCGGGGAGCGGGTCCAAGAGGCCCTTGCAGAACTCGCGACCGTCAAGCCGCGTCATCATCTCATCGTTCGGTGCCGATACGGCTTGGACGGTCAATATCCAGAGACGCTCAAGACCGCCGGGAGCCGATTGAAGATCTCGCGTGAACGCGCGCGGCAGATCCAGAATGAGGCGCTTCGGTTCATGAGAAAGATCACCGGGATCTCGGAAGAGCGGCTTGATGCGGTCCTGCTCGCGCTCGGGGAGATGGCCGTCTTCGAACCGGAAGTAGAGTCGCTCCCGAACGGCATGTCATTGAACGGAGATGAGATGGAGGAGGTCTTCGCGATCTTCTCGGAGCATGCTGTGGACTGGCGCGGCCGTGGGACGTACCGCGTCCTCGCACCGTTTCAGACGCTCTGCGCGCGTGTTCCTGTCCCGTCGGATGTCATCCGTCGGACCCTCCACAGTTTCAACACCTACAAGTGGATCGAAGCGGTTGAGGACCAGGATGCCGTGATCCTTCTGCGGACGGATCAGGTCCCGGCGCTGAAAAAGCCAGGTTCGGAGAAGAAGACCGCGAAGAAAAAGCGGTCTACGAAGACAGGAAAGAAGCGTCCGGTGAAGCGCCTGACGTTCGCGACACAGAAGAGCAATATCCGTCTCCGTCAGCGGAGACGGAAGAACGATCAGCCGACGTGAGTCGCTCTTTGACCTCATCCCGCCCTTCGCGAAGGGCGGGATTTTTGACGGTTGACAATTCGGCCCAAAATGGCATAGTGTCGTCAGCTCCTTACTGCTGCTTCTGATCCGATGATGTGTGAAAACGGAAGGAGAGAGACGATGACAAGTACGGTTCGACTCATTCCCGTGGGTCAGGCAGAGATCCGGTCCGAAGAGGAAGAGTCAGAGAGTGTGGAGCTCATTGCGCTCCAGGGAGGATCTCTCGGCCAGTTTTACGAGAAGCGGCACGATCCGCGCCTGAGTCGGTTCGCCGGCAAGCGGTGTCAGGGCAGTAAGCCCGATGGATCACAATGCACGACGCGGATCGCGTCATACAATCACGATGCGGAGGGCCTCTGCTTCGTCTGCCAGCGACAGCGCAAAATATAGGCGGCGCACGCGTCGACACTTTCACCCCGGTCATCTCGACCGGGGTTTCTGTTATTCCGCCGCATGGACAACCCCGGTCCAAACGGCTAACCTTCCAACCATTCTATGCGTCTCACAGGCCTCTTCACCAAGACTTCCAAGACCCCTCCGGCCGATGCCGAATCCGCGAACGCGCGATTCCTCGTTCAGGCCGGGTATGTCGACCAGCTCATGGCCGGTGTCTACACGTATCTCCCGCTGGGTTTGCGCGTACTGAATCGGATCCAGAACATCGTCCGTGATGAGATGGATGCACTTGGCGCCCAGGAGGTCCTCATGCCTGCGCTCACCCCGGCCGAGCCGTGGAAGATCACCGGTCGTTGGACCGACCCGGGGCCTGAGGTCATGTTCCAGTTCAAAGGCGCTGGCGACCGCGATCTCGGCCTTGGCTGGACGCACGAGGAGATCGTGACCCCACTCCTGAAGAAATTCATCCAGTCGTACAAGGATCTGCCCGTGGCCGTCTATCAGGTGCAGGACAAATTCCGCAACGAGCTGCGTGCCAAGTCCGGGATCCTGCGCGGGCGCGAATTCAACATGAAGGATCTGTACAGCTTCCATGCGTCGGTCGAGGAGCTCGAAGCCTACTATGACAAGGCATTGGAGGCGTATCTCCGCGTGTTTCGACGGTGCGGGATCGATGCGATCCCGACGGAAGCGTCGGGCGGTGCGTTTTCCAAGGTCAGTCATGAATTTCAGATGCCGACCGAGAGCGGGGAGGATGTGATCTTCGTGAATCAGGCCGGTGATTATGCCTGGAATCGCGAGGTCGTGCCGGACATGAAGGATGGCGATGACGCACCGGATGGCTCCGGTCCGGTCCGTGAGATGAAAGCGATCGAGGTCGGGAACATCTTCAAATTGAAGACGCGCTTCACGGACGCATTCAATGTCGAATTCACGGACGAGGACGGATCGCGGAAAAAGGTGCAGATGGGATGCTACGGCATCGGTCCGTCGCGCGTCATGGGCGCGATCGTCGAGGCATCGCATGACGACCGTGGGATCATCTGGCCAAAGGTCGTGGCACCGTACGCCGTCCATATCGTCTCGATCAACGCGAAGAGTGACGAGATGCAGGACCGACTCATCGAGGCGGCCGAGGATCTGCATGACACCCTCGTGCAGGAAGGGATCGAGGTATTGTGGGATGACCGTGAGGTCAGTGCCGGACAGAAGCTTGCGGACGCGGACCTCATCGGATGTCCGCTCCGTCTGGTGATCTCGGAGAAAACGCTCGTAGAAGAGTCTGCGGAATGGAAACTGCGTGCGACCGAAGAGATGAAGCTTGTGAATTTGCAGGACGCGGTCGAAGAGATCCGTTCGTTCGTGAAAGAAGTCTAAGGTCGAGTGAAAAAGAAGAACGCCCCGGGAAGCCCGGGGCGTTTTTGGGAGTTTAGTCCATCGAAGAGACGGAAAGGAGGCCGTACCCACATGAGCTGTCGTATTTTCTGCTCACGTGAACACTCACCATCATGTGTCCATCTTTGGAATGGAGGTGAAGCGCGTACGGTGTCTGTGAACTCGTTTTCTCATTCGAACTCCAATCGGGAAGGCAGCCCTTGACCCTGTGAGCGATGAGACGAGCATCGGCGACAACGTCGCTGCACGTTTGGCCGTTTGGCGTATGGCACATGTACTCGGGAACGTCGTCCGGATCATCTTTACGTACGTATATCCGGCAGTGTTGGACTCCTGGGAGGGTGACCAGAGCTTCGTAGACATGCGAACTGTCATTACGGGTCGTTATACCGCGCAACGACCGGAACTCCGGCGCATCGCGGATCACGCGTTTGAGCGCTGTGCAGAACGTCCCACTCGAACCAGATCCACTGGCAGTCGGTGGTGGAGGGGGCGGTGTCACCTTGAATGGCTCCACGATCAGGCTGTTGATCCAGACGCTCAACAGTCGGCTGTACGGCACGATTTTCGGGAATATCGACATCGGATCGTTGATGTAGACGTACGGGACCATGACGGAGACCGGACGTCCGAACATATCCTGGCGCCACTCTTGCCGGAATGCCATCCCGCGGATGACGATCGCGTGGGTGGAGCGGAACCCGCTGACGATCTGCGCGATCACCGGGCGGTCGCTGTTCAAGATGTTGTACAGCGTCATGGGGTTCGTTGGCGGTGCGAGAGTCGTAATGACCCCGCCGAAGCGCAGGATCACGGCCCGGATCTCACCCATATCGTTCGCGGCTTTGACACAACGAGCGGGGTTGCCACAACAGTACCCCGGAGGCAGGCCATAGCCGATCTCCATCATCTGGCACTGTTGGATGGACTGTCCGTTGTTCCGATAGCGGATGGCCATCTCGGACGCGGCGAGCCAGCACCATTCAGGTGTGTGTTGGAGAACGATCGGGACGTTGAGATAGACGAGACCAGGTCCCGACTGTCCGCGGGACGTCGTCGCCGTGAGCCCGAAGACCCCGAGTGTGAGGATGATGATCAGGAGACGCAGTGCCTTGGCCAAGAGAACCTCCTCTATGTGAGTGCCAAAAGAGCCCGCCCATTACAGCGGAAGATGGCCGATCCGTCAATGATCAACGAGGCGTTTACGCATGTACGTTCCCGCCAACCGATATCCGAGCGATCGGTAATAGGCGCGGACGCCGATCCCGCTGATGACGGCGAGATCCCGGTATCCCTCGCGTACCGCGATGGCTTCGGCCCGCCGCATGAGCTCGCGCCCGTACCCTTTGTGCTGCGCCGCGTCCGTACGCCCTTGTTTGAGCGCTAGCGCCGTTCCGTAGGTATGCAATTCGCGGACGATCGCTGCGTCACGTAGTTCGGGGAGGGCGTCTTCGATCTTCCGAGATTCTCGGTCAACCCGCGGATCTGACGCGTAGGGTTCAGATGTACGGACGTGCTCCGGGTCATTCGGCAGGCGAAGTCGCAAAAAGGCGAAGACCGCACGACGGTCCGGATCCTCCATGCTTAAAAAGACCTCGCGCCCACCGGCGTTCTCATACGTTTCTTCGAAGAGTTGCGGGGTGACGGTCGCAGGATCGATCTCGGTCACGTGTCCGACTTCGCGGCAACGGAGGCATTGGCAGGAAAGTCCGCGCCGTTTCATCTCGGATTCGATGGTCTCGCGAAGGTTCGTGATCTTATTTCCGTATGAGATCGCATGTTCAGGAAAGTCGCGGATGAGACGAGAGATCCGGCAATATGGCGGCACAACGGTCTGCATGGCGATCAATAGCTCCTTCAGTGTCTCGCCCTCCAAAGGCGTGAATCGTCCCTCCTTGGACCAGTCATGAAGCTCTGCGGTAGGCAGGACGACGCAGGGATAGAGCTTGATCATATCCGGACGGAATCGTGGATCCGTGAAGAGCGTGCGAAAGTCTTCCAGGTCTCGTTCCGGCGTGGACCCAGGTTGACCGGGCAGGATGTGAAAGTCCGTTTTGAGTCCGGCTTGTTTGAGGAGCGCGACCGCACGCACCGTTGCCTCGACCGTATGGCCCCGCTGGGTCAGCGCGAGGACCTCGTCCTGCAAGGTCTGTACCCCGAGTTCCACGCGCGTGCACCCGAGTTCGCGCAGACGCTGGATCTCCACGGCATTCACCCAATCTGGACGTGTCTCGATCGTGAGTCCGATGATCCGATACTGGGCAGACTCGTTGGCACGTTGAGTCGTCGCAAGGTTCGCGAAGCGACGTTTGTGGCCGGATGCTCCCAAGTGATTGGCCGCATCGAAACAGCGTTTGATGAACCAGCGGCGATAGTCCCAGCGGTAGGAGGACCATGTCCCGCCTTTGATGATGAGCTCGATCTTTTCCGCGCGATGCCCATTTCGTTCCAGTGTCCGCACGCGCTGGAACACCTGATCGTATGGATCGAATCGTAAGGACAGGGCGCGCGCGGCAGCTGGTTCGCTCGCAAGGTAGCTTTTGGGCATCCGCGCTTCGGTCGGGCAGTAGACGCACTTGCCCGGGCAGGGATATGGCTTCGTCAGGACCGTGATCGGCGCGACGCCGGAATCCGTGCGGACATCCTTCACACGGAGGAGCCGTTCGAGAGCGGTCGTTTGCGGGATCCGTCCATGCGTGACGGCCTTGCGGTACGTGGTCCAAAGCTCCTGTGCATCCGGGAAGCGGTATGGCGTGCCCTTCAACCGACGCCGCATGACGGTCCATAAACGCTGCCGATCTCGGAGATCGGTCGTCAGAGCGTCGGAGAGTATGCGCTCCACGAGCGCGGTCGGTGGACGTTCAGGCATTTCGTTGGGTAGAGTGAACACAGCATGACGCAGAGTGTCGAAGCCATCAAGCGGTCCGTCGCCGCCTTCTACCAGACGTATGGGAAGGATTTTTCTGCGACCCGGCGCGGCACCTGGGACGTGATGCGTCTGATCCTCGAGGTCTTGCGTCCCGGCGATACGCTTGTGGACGTCGGAGCGGGGAACGCCCGGCTCGCCCGTGAGGTCCCGAGCAGTGTGCGGTACATCGGGATCGAACCATCGGAGACCATGCGGGCTGAAGCGCAACGGTTCGTGGCACAACGGAAGGAAGGGGATCTGCGCGCCGGCGGATTTCCGCGTTTACCCGTGGGGGACGCGGAAGCGGATGCGGTCGCTTGCATCGCCGTGCTCCACCATCTCACGCCGGCAGAGCGATTCCCGGCCATTGCAGAGCTCCATCGGATCCTTCGTCCGGGAGGCGTCCTCATCCTGACCGTCTGGAATCTGCGTTGTCGGCGGTTTGCTCGCTTGTCGACGCTTGCCGCTGCGTGGTTCCAATGGTCGCTTGTCGCCGGCGGAGGTCCGGGTGATCTTTGGATGCCGTGGCAGGGTGGATCCGATGAGGCAAAGCGATACGTCCACTGCTTCACCCCGGTGGAACTCCGTTCGTATTTCGACGCGGAACACTGGCACATGGAGCGGTGCGAGCCCTGGGCGCGCGGACAAACCGCATCCGTTTGGAACGGGCCGAATCTTGTCGTCGTCGCGCGTAAAAAAATCCCGCCGAAGCGGGAGGAGGAGCGGCCATACTAGGCGGCTTGAGGGGGGAGCGAAGGGCCACCAGGAAGAGCGCGTCGTGGATACCATGCGATCTCTTTGACCGATGCTTTCGTCATGTAGGTCGCATCAAAGAGTGTCGAGAGGAGCCAACAGACGGCGTCGCGTCCATCTGTATTGATCAAAGGTAGGATGTCGTATGGGGGCGTGCAGGTGGGGTCGGCAGCAAGGCACCGTTCCCGGATCTCGTGAAGTAAGATCGAGATATGACACGGGTTGTCGGGGCGGGGTTGATCTTTGAAGAGCAGACTGAACCCGTCTGACGTATGCATCACCTCGATCCCGCACTGGAGCGCCGTGGAGAGCTGGTCCGCGAAAACGTCTACGACGGACGGGTCGATCCGTGCCTTTGGTCGACTCCAGCTGACATGATCGTTCATCTCGATCCGCGTACCTTTTGGCGAGCGGAATGAGCACGATCCAGATTTGAATACGAACCGGTCATTCGCGTAGAGCATGTTCACCTCCGTAAAAAGAGCAGGCGTTCACTGTAAGGAGGGGAGCGATGCGGGTCAAGGGTCAAAAAAACCGCCCGCATGGAGCGGACGGTCTTGATCTTACATCTGTGGTGCCATGGGGGGCGCGGCTGGCGGGGGTGTTGAAGGCGGTTCGACGGGACGCTGACGCTTGAGTGCGTCTTTGAGACCCTTACCAGCCTTGAATTTGGGAACGGTCACGGACGGGATCTGGATCTTCTCTGACGTATTACGTGGATTGACCCCCGTCCGACCTGCACGCGTCTTGGCCATGAATGAGCCGAATCCAGCGATCGTGACCTCGCCGCCGTGCGTCAACGTTTCCGTGACGGTGTCGACAAAGCATTCGACCATGTCTTCGGCCTGTTTCTTGGTGAGGCCGACCTTCTCCGCAATGTGCGTGATAAGCTCCGCTTTATTCATACAACGCATTTGACTCCTGAAAATCGCGATCTGCTGGGGTTTTGCATCGTCGCGCACTCACCGTACGTTCTCCGTACGCCTCGCACGTTCCTCGCTCCAGCCCGCAGCATCTCATCGATTTTTAAGGGTCGAGGATTAAGAGTTACGGTTTGATCTCAGAATACCCGGATTTGGCTTAGCCATCAACAATTTTGCGGATCTGGTCAAGTCCCACCGCCCGGCCGGTGTCAATATCTGCCTCGATGAGCGCCGCATTCACCTCGATCTTTCCGGTCCTCGGTTGGTCGTAGGATGTGCTTCCAGGGCTTAAAAATGACTTAACTGCGCTATTTTTTTCGAATCCGATGACTGAATCGTACGCCCCGTTCCGGCCAACATCTGTCACATAGGCGGTCCCGCCAGGCAGGATCTTGCCATCGGCGGTGGGGACGTGGGTGTGGGTACCTAGGACCGCGGTGACGCGGCCGTCGGCAAAATGTCCGAAGGCCTCTTTTTCGCTCGTGGCCTCGGCGTGGAAGTCCACGAGGACGAGATCTACGTCCGGATGTCGGGTCAGGATCGTGTCGAGCGTCTCGAATGGGCTCGCGACCTCATCTTTCATGAAGAGCTTTCCCAGGAGATTCGTCACGAGGATATTCGTTCCCTCCTTTTCGATCACCATCGCTCCGTGTCCAGGGCGATGCGCGATGATATTCGCGGGACGGACGAGTCGATCGCGCCATGTCGGGTCGTCAAAGCAGGCGAGACCCATCTGGTTCTCCCAGACGTGATTGCCAGAGGTGTACGCGTCGATCCCCGCGGCATCCATCTCCTTCAAGGTCTTGGGTGTGATCCCGCGTCCGTGGGACAGGTTCTCGACATTCGCGATGATGAGATCGGGATGCAGCTCGGCGCGGAGCGCGGGCAGGGCGGTCGTCACTCCGCGACGTCCGATCGCGCCGATGATGTCACCGAAGAAGAGGATCTTGAAGCTGCGCATCCTAGCGGGCGTATTCGATGATGCGGGTCTCGCGGATGAGGGTCACGCGGACCTCACCCGGATACTTGAGCTCGGCTTCCACTTTGTGTGCGATGTCCTTGGCAAGCTGGGTCGCGGCAAAGTCGTCGATCTGTTGCGGGTTCACGAACACGCGGACCTCGCGTCCGGCTTGGATGGCGTAGACCTTTTCAACGCCCGGGAAGGACGACGCGGCCAGTTCGAGATCTTCCAAGCGCTTCACGTACAGCTCGAACGAGTCCTTGCGCGCGCCGGGTCGGGCACCGGAGATGGCGTCTGCGGCCTTCACGATCACGGCTTCGAGTGTCTTTGGTTTATCCTCGTGATGGCCGATCGACTGGTAGCACAGCTCTTCGGGGAATCCGAATTTCTTCATGATCTGATAGCCGAGTTCGGGGTGGCCGCCCTGCATGTCGTGGTCCACGCCTTTGCCGATGTCGTGGAAGAGGCCGCCGACCTTGCAGACTTTCACGTCCGCATGGAGTTCCTCCGCCATCATGGCGGAGAGATTCGCGACTTCCATGGAGTGCATGAGCGCATTTTGACCGAAGGATGTGCGGTATTTGAGACGGCCCAGGATCTGGATGAGCTTTGGATCGATCCCGGTCATGGGGATCCCGAGTTGATACAACGCATCTTCGCCCGCTTTTTTGATGTCGATCGCGAGCTCCTTTTTCGCTTCGTCGATCGCCGTCTCGATGCGTCCTGGATGGATACGGCCGTCTTTGAGCAGTTTTGCGAGTGCGTGCTTTGCCACCTGGCGTCGAATGGGGGAGAACCCGGAGATCGTGAGGATCCCGGGCTGATCATCCACGATGAGTTCACACCCGGTGAGCCATTCGAGCGCCTTGATGTTGCGGCCTTCCTTCCCGATGATCCGTCCTTTCATGTCGTCGCTCGGAAGCTCGATGTAAGACGTGGTCGTCTCGGAGACCGTACTCGAAGCGAGTCGCTGGATGGCGACGGCGATGATGTTCTTCGCCTTGCGTTCGATCTCGTCGGAATCTTGCTGGTCGAGTTTCCGCATGCGGCTCATGAGCGCGTCTTGGTTGTCGCGTTCCACGACCTGCATCAGGCGCTCCTGTGCCTGCTCCTGTGTGAGTTGGGCGATGGTCTCCAAACGCTTCGACTCCTCCGCCTCGAGTTCAGCGAGCCGCTTTTCGCCTTCGGTAAGTTTTGTGGAGCGCTCCTCCAAGGATTTCCGCGTTTCATCCATCTCCAAGATTTTCTTTCCGAATTCGGCTTCGCGCTCGGAAAGCTGTTGTCGATCCTTCTTGGATTCTTCGGTCAACCGTTTTTCCTCTATGCGGGCATCCTCGAGGATCTTGATGGCTTTGTCTTTTGCCTTGACGAGGACATCCTGCTGCTTGGACTCAGCATCTGCCAAGATGTGCTTGGCTTTTGCCTCGGCCTCGTCGACCTGTTGTTGGATTTTCTTTCCTTTGTCTGAAACGATGAGCTTTGCGATCACGGCGCCGATCGCCGCGCCGATGATGAGCCCGATAAGGGCGTACAACATATGATCAAACGCCCGGTTTTCACGAAAAAATGTCCGAGGCCGGTCTTCGCTGTTCCGTTGTTGTGTCAGTCTCGCGATGACCCACGTGGGATCACGGTGACAGAGTCATGGTGGAAGGCCGACCGCTGGTTCATCCGTGCCAACCGGAGCGGGTTAGGTATTGGGTCGGTAAAGCCACGATAGCAAAGGTCGCCTCCGGCGTCTAGGTATGAAAAACTCTCTTCTGGGCGAGTGGGGCCTCTTTTGGAGACGGATCCCGTGGGCGGACTATGTGCTGAGAAGGTTGATCCCCGTGATCCCTACGGTGGAAGCTCGCCGTTTTTGGCCAGCTCCTCAAGACGCGTCGCGTCATCGACTCGATAGTCGCCGACGCGGGTACGGCGAAGCTGGGTGAGATACGCGCCACAGCCGAGCGCACGTCCGATGTCATCGGCCAGGGTGCGGATGTACGTTCCGGAGGAGCAGGTGACCTGGAATTTCAGGAACGGCCATTCATAATCCACGAGTCGTAGGTCATGGATGGTCACGGTCTTCACCGGACGCATTTCCTCCGTCGCCTTCCCTTTCCGTGCGAGTTCGTACAATTTCTTACCGCCGACCTTCTTCGCAGAATGGAGCGGCGCTTTTTGATCGTGTGATCCTTGGAACCGCTTCAAGATGTCGATGACGTCGTCGATCGTCGGGCGTTCATATCCTTTATTCTCCGTGATCTCGCCCTCGGGGTCGAACGTCGTGCTCGTCGCACCGAGCCGTGCGGTCGCCTCATACGTCTTATCGAGTCCGACGAGTGCGGTCAGCTTTTTGGTCGCTGGGCCGACACCGACGATCAAGAGCCCGGTCGCGAACGGATCGAGCGTTCCAGCGTGACCGATCCGGCGGATCTTCAAGATGCCGCGCAGTTTTGCGACGACATCGTGGCTCGTCCATCCTGTGGGTTTATCGATCAAGAGAAGACCCCCAGGATCGCGACCCGCTTGGTCTTCGCTACGCTCCACGCTCACCGGTCCGTCGAGTACGTCTCGCGCGTCGCTCGCTCCAGACCGGCGCGTCTCATCGATCCTGGAGGTCTTCGGGACTTTTTGTGACATGCCCGCATCCTAGCATAAAAAGAAACACCCGCCGTCGTGCGACAGCGGGTGAGGAGACTAGGAGGGCATGGGCTTCAGCGGGCGCAAAAGCCACGCTTCGAAGAGGGCGACCATGTCATGATATTCGCCGCACGCGATCTCGTGACGCCATCCCCCGGGGACGGACGTGTCTCGCGCCCAGCCGTTCGACGCAAGGATGCGGTGACCGCCGTCTTTCCCTTTTTCGACCTCTCGCCAGGAGAAACTGACCGTGACGGTCTTCCCATCCCGTTGGACATCCGCAAAGAGCCAGGTCTCCTTGGACATGATGTCCCACCAGCGAAAGGTCCCGATGGTCGCTTCGTTGATCCCGGAAAGCTCCATGAGCTTGCCCAGGATCTTCCGCTGCTCCTCAGCGCTCGGGAGTCGTTTGAGGAATTCCATCGTAAAGAAGATGCGCTCTGGATCCGTACTCGGTGGATGAAGGCTTTTAGCCGCTTCGCGCGTCTTTTCTTCGCCCGAGAGCTCGACAGTGAATGCCGAAAGGACGTCTTCAGCCGGAAAGAACATGTTTCACCTCCGCGTTTACCCTAATGGATACCGCGCGGTTTGGCCAGACAGCCGTCCAAGGCTAAAAAGATTGACTTTTTCGCCAAAATCTCCTACCCTTGGCCCACATGAACGTCTCTGATTTGGCCCGCAAATTGCGGACAACGCCCCACGAGCTCCTGCAGAAACTTCCGGTGCTCGGTTTTGATGTCGGTCGCAAGGCGATCAAGATCGATAACACGGTCGCGGATCGGATCATCAGGAAATGGTACGAGAACGAGCGGCGCGAACGTATCCGGAACACCTTGCTTGCGTCTGCCAAAAAGCCGGGGGAGGAGGCGACGAAGGAGCTCAAGGCCATAAAGCTTCCGTCGGTCATCGTCGTGCGTGAGTTGGCGGGACGTTTGAATCTCCCGGTCACGCGCGTCATTCAGGAATTGATGCGCGCCGGCATCCTCGCGTCGCAAAATGAACGGTTGGATTTTGAGACCGCGGCCATCATCTCGGAAGAGCTTGGGTTCAAGGCGGAACCGGCCGAGGCGAAGCCGGATGACGCTAATGAGCAGGTCCAGGCGGTCGATCGTGTGAAGGAGGTCTTCGCTTCGGAGAAGGTAGAGCATTTGATCGCCCGTCCCCCTGTCATCGTGGTCATGGGACACGTGGACCATGGGAAGACCAAGCTTCTCGATGCGATCCGTGAGACGAATGTCGTAGACAAGGAAGCGGGCGGCATTACACAGCATATCGGTGCGTACCAAGTGGAACGGAAGGATCGGAAGATCACGTTCATCGATACGCCGGGTCATGAGGCGTTCACGGTCATGCGTTCGCGTGGTGCGAAGGTCGCGGATGTCGCGATCCTCGTGATCGCGGCGGATGACGGGGTCCAGCCGCAGACCAAGGAAGCGCTTGAGATCATCCAGGCGGCAAAAATCCCGTTCGTCGTCGCATTGAACAAGATGGATAAGCCTGACGTTGATCCGGATCGCGTCCTTGCGCAGCTTTCCGAGCTCGGGGTGACGACCGAGGCCTGGGGCGGACAAGTTCCCCTCGCCAAGGTCTCAGCCAAAAGCATGATGGGTATCGACGAGCTCCTTGACGTGCTGTTGCTCGTCGCGGAAATGAACGCAGACAAGATCCGCGCCAATCCCACCCGTGATGCGATCGGCACGATCGTGGAATCGCACGTGGATAAGGGCGAGGGCCCGGTCGCGACGGTCCTTATCCAAGCCGGTACGCTGAAGAAGAATGATTATCTCGGCATCGGTGGGGCGTTATACGGACGCGTGCGTTCCATGCGCGCATGGAACGGTGCGCAGCTTGATGCGGCGCCGCCGGGCACACCGGTAAAGGTGCTTGGATTCAAGGTCCTGCCTGCGGTCGGCGACATCATGGAGGTTCCGGAGAATTTTAAGGATCTCGAGGCGAAGAAGGCCAAGACCGGGGCGCAAAAGGTCACGCAGTCCTTCACGGCCGCGAAGATCGCCCCAGAAGAAGGGGAGGAGACGCCGTCCAAAAAGAAGACATTGAATGTGATCCTGAAATGCGATGTGCTCGGTTCGCTTGAAGCTCTGCTCGGCATGTTCGAAAAGATCCGTCATGAGGATGTCGGCGTCGAGGTCATCCAAAAAGGGCTCGGCAATGTGAATGAGAACGACGTGACGCGCGCTATGAACTCACAACCAGCTGTCGTCTACGCTTTCAACGTCGTGCCGACGCCGCAGGCAACGGCCCTCGCGCGTGACGAGAACGTGGATATCATGGAGTGCAAGATCATCTACGAGCTTTTTGATGATGTGATCCGCCGGTTGAACATCCTTGTCCCGCCGGAGGTCATCGTGACGCCGCTTGGGACCTTCGAGACCGTTGCCGTCTTCCGCACAGAGTCCGGCCGCATGGTCGTCGGTGGGAAGGTGATCGAAGGCAAGATCGTCGCCGGAGAAAAGGTCCGTGTATGGCGCGGAGAGGAGCCGATCGGCGAAGGGGTCATCGATTCGGTGCAGTCTGGCAAACAGACGGTGAAGGAGGCGCACAACGGACAGGAGTGTGGTGTCTCGTTCAAAGGCAAGACCAAGCTCCAGGCGGGTGACCGGCTCGAGGTCTATCACGAAGAAGTGAAGGAACGGAAGATCGACATTCCGCGGTAAAGAAAAACGGGCTTTGGCCCGTTTTTTTTATAGAAAAACCGCCGCTAGGGGCGGCGGGAGATCTCGCGGTAGATGTAGATCTGGAAGAGGAGTGTCGCGACGATGGCGATGGAAACGACCAGGGTGAAGAGATCGAAGATCGATGCAGGGATCTCGTCGATGTGCGGGCGGATGAACACGGCGAACGTGGCCATACCCGCAAGGACACCGGTGATCTCGACCACGAGGATCAGTCGGCCGACCTGATGTCGGAATGCAGGTGGCGCCTGCGGTTTTGGCGGTGGAACGCTCTTTGCGAACGTTTGCGGCGGGGGGATCGACGTGTGTTCGGACATGGAGCCTCCTCTGGGAAAGAGCCGATTGCAGCTTTGCAGGCTCCCGTTTTTTCGTCAATTCAACCCCTTGCGCCAATGGACGCTGCGGCGTAGTCTTTTGAATACCATTTACCATTGATCCCCGTCTTGTGCGGGCCTCCACATCTATGGAACACACATTCACCGACGCAAATTTTGACGCCGAAGTCCTTCGATCATCCACCCCGGTCCTCGTGGACTTTTGGGCACCTTGGTGCGGCCCGTGCCGCATGACCGGTCCGATCATCGAGGAACTTGCCGGCGAGGTCGATGGATCCAAGTTGAAGATCGGGAAGGTCAATGTCGATGAGAACGGCCAGGTCGCGCAGACCTACGGCATCCTCTCCATCCCGACCTTCATGGTCTTCAAGGACGGGAAGGTCGCCGAACAGTTCGTCGGCGCCATGAATAAGCAGGGCTTCATGGACAAGCTCGGGAAGTATCTCGCATGACCCACGACGTCATCATCATCGGATCCGGTCCGGCGGGTTGGACCGCGGCGATCTACGCCGCGCGGGCGGATCTCCATCCGCTCGTCTTTGAGGGTGCCGAACCAGGGGGGCAGCTCATGACCACGACCGAGGTCGAGAATTTCCCCGGCTTCGTGAACGGGATCCAGGGACCGGAACTCATGCAGGTCCTGCGCGATCAGGCGAAACGATTCGGGACCGAGATCGTGACAGAGATGGTATCTGCCGTGGATCTGACCAAGCGTCCATTCATGGTCACGGCCGGCGGACAGATGTATGAGGCGAAGACGATCATCGTCTCAACTGGCGCATCCGCGCGACGGCTAGGCTTGGGATCGGAAAAACAGCTGTATGGCCACGGCGTGTCCGCATGTGCGACGTGCGATGGGTTCTTCTTCAAGGGCAAGAACGTCATCGTGGTCGGCGGCGGAGATAGTGCTATGGAAGAAGCGAATTTTCTGACCCGATTCGCAGAGAAGGTGAGCATCGTCCATCGGCGCGATGCATTTCGCGCGTCTAAGATCATGCAGGAACGGACCGAATCCAATCCGAAGATCGATATCATCTGGAATGCGGAAGTCGCGGAGATCCTCGGCGTCGATGTGGGTCATGTCACGGGCGTAAAGCTCAAGGATACGGTGACCGGCGAGTCGCGCGAGATGCCCATAGACGGCGTGTTCGCCGCGATCGGTCACAAACCGAATACGGAATTGTTCAAAAATACGCTCGATCTCGACGAGAAGGGCTACATCAAGACGATCCCCGGATCGACGAAGACGAACGTCCCGGGCGTGTTCGCAGCCGGCGATGTGCAGGATGCACGGTATCGCCAGGCGATCACGGCCGCCGGGACCGGTTGCATGGCCGCGCTCGACGCGGAAAAATACCTTAGCGAAGCAGAGTGATCCTTGGATCAAAAAAACGTCCTGTCAGGGCGTTTTTTTTGTTCAGCCCTTCAGGACCGCTTCGATGGAGAGGAAGAGTACGCCGAGGAAGGCGAGTCCCAAGCCGATCATCTCGAATGTGGTCAGCTTCTCTTTGAAATAGAAGATCCCGGCGGCAGACGTCAGAAGGAAGATGAAGACGGTCGCAAAGGCATTCAGGACCGTGAGTTTGCCGTATTTGAGCGCGAGGGGAAATGCGATCGAAGATGCGATATAGAACGCCAGCGTGATCGCGAACATGCTGGTCTTGTTGTTGTCGGCCCAGACCTTGGCCGTGATGTTTCCGGCGATCGTGACGATGGCCGTGACGATGGCGAGTGCGTAGCCCATGGGGGAGGGGAGTAAAGTGGACGAAATGCCTATTTTTAGGTACGTTTCGTGCATGGTAACGCGGAAGCAGGGAACGGGGAATGCGCGAGCTGCGCGTATTCTCGCCATTGAGACGAGTTGCGACGAGACGTCCGTCGCGATCGTTCGCGTTCGCGGAACAGATGTCCGTGTCCTGCATCATGAGACGGCGACGCAGATCCCGATACATGCGCGATACGGGGGCGTGGTGCCCGAGATCGCGGCGCGCATGCATGTGGCCGAGACGGTCTCACTCCTCGACCGCGCCAGCGTGCTGAAAAAAGGACGATGTCCGTATGATGCGATCGCAGTGACGCGCGGACCTGGGCTCGCGACCGCGCTCCGTGTGGGGATCGAGGCTGGTCGGACATTGGCCTTCATCTCTGAAAAGCCGTTCATCGGTGTGAATCATCTTGAAGGGCACTTGGCTTCTTCTTGGCTGATCCCGTCGAATCGGAAACGGTGGACGTTTCCGATCTTATTCCTCCTCGTTTCCGGCGGTCACAGCGAACTTGTCCTCATGAAGGAGTTTCGGAAGATCCGGGTCCTTGGCCGGACGCGCGACGATGCGGCTGGGGAGGCGTTCGATAAGACCGCGAAGCTCATGGGGCTTGGATATCCTGGCGGACCGGCGATCTCCATGCGGGCAAAAGATGGGAATCCGACGGCCTTTGACCTTCCACGGCCTATGTTGGGTGACGCATCTCTTGATTTCAGTTTTTCCGGATTCAAATCCGCCGTGCGGCGTGTTTGGGAGGGGTTGAGCGATACAGAACGCTCCCATCGTGGGACGGTCTCTGATCTGTGTGCGTCTGTTGAGCAGGCGATCGTGGATGTCCTTGTCGAAAAGACCATACGCGCCGCACTCAAGGTCAAACCAGCCGCGATCGCAGTCGTGGGTGGTGTGTCCGCCAACCAGCTCCTGCAATTCGAGATCGCGAAAGCCGTCACGGATCGATTGCCAAAGGTGACGTTGTTGGAGCCGGCGTCCGGATTCCATACGGACAACGCGGCCATGATCGCAGCGGCGGCCAGCTGGCGGCTCATGAACGGCGAGACCGACGATTGGAAAAAGGTGGATGCGAAGCCGGAATGGGATCTATGAGGAAAGAAGCTCAAATCTCGGATCTCGGATCCAGAACGTCGGATCGGGGAAGACGGGTGGTCGTTTCCGATCCCAAGATTCGAGATTCGAGATTCGAGATTCCAACTGTTACCGCCTGGGATCCCTTCGCGCGGAAGCTTTCCAAGATGCTCAAACCCGGTCACGTCCTTGCGATCTCCGGTGAACTTGGGGCAGGGAAGACGACATTCGTTCAAGCGCTTGCCAAGGTGTTCGGGGTCACCCGTCGTCCGCAGAGTCCGACGTTTGCGCTCATGCGGACCTATGCCCTTCCCAAGGCGGTCCATGGCATCAAGCGATTGATCCATGTGGACGCGTATCGGATCGAGGATGAGCGGGAATTGCTTCCATTGGATCTCGATGAAGAGCTTTCAGACGGCAAGAGCCTCCTCGTGATAGAATGGCCGGAGAAGATCCCAGGATGGGTACATGATCACGCCAATCGTACGATCGAAATACAGATCATATGAATAATGAAAGTATGACGCAGCGGTTGCCGGAGGAACTTGAGCAGGCGATCGCACGTATCAAAAAAGAAGACGGGAAACGGATGGATCCGCAACAGCGGAAAGAGATCGTCAAGATGGTCTTTGACGCTTTAAAGGACGAATTCGTATCACTTGGCGCTTCCTACGAGGTCGATATCGATACGTTGTACAGATCGCTCCCTGACGGATCATTCATCGTGCGTCGTGAAGATCCGGAGCGGGTCATCAGGGCCGTCGCACAGCACACAGACCTGTCGATCGGTCTGGATCCAACGTTGGCGCATCATGGTGCGTATGCGAACAGTGTCGAATGGTCGCGGAGAGACGGTTCGCGTGGTTTGGACACCGCGTTCTTGGAAGGGGTGTCACATCTCGGCGGTATCGTGACTGTAGTTGGATCCGTTCCTGGCGCGGACCTCGAGGTCCGTTCGGTCACCCCCGAACGCACGCCATCAGCTCGGGGGACTGACCGTCGGCTTGTCCGGAGCGTCAGCGGTCGAATCCATCCGGAGGACATTCGGTTCGTCGTATTACGTATCCCGTCGCAGTTCTTTCCGGAAGATGAGCTGACAGATGCAGAACAGGAAGCGCTCGACGAGGCGGAGGAAGCAGCTCCGCGAAGACCGATCTTTCGAGGATTTCGATTTCCAGACGTGCACGAACAGCGCGCGGCATAGAAAAAAGGACGTCTGGAAAGACGTCCTTTTAGGTTGAGAGGCCTGACGACGCGAGCCCTGTCTTGAACAAGGTCAGCGCTTCTCGACAGGTCGAGAGAAAGAGGTCGAACGCCAGATCGCTCTTGGCGAATTCATCGACCTGACGATCCGGAGCGGTTCTGCGGAAGCTATCGCCGATGCGACTTCCCGAGGAGGACGTGAGGTGGTCGGCGATGGCGTCAGCCCAGATCCGTTGGAGCTGAGCATCAAGCAGCCGATCCGGCGTCGTGAGCATCATGCGCGCCGCCCGCAGCATCGCTCTTCCGAAGATCTCGTGATAGCCATCAGGCGTCACGCGAAGCCTCTTCCTCGCAGGAGGTGCAGCGGGTAGCCCCGGGGACGGTGAGGAGGCGACCGTGAGGGATCTCCTCTCCGCACCCTTCGCAGATGCCGTAGTGGCCTTGCTGGATCGCATCGAGCGCTTTGGTGATGTGACGCATCGCCACGTCGGCTTTTTGTCGCGCGTGAAGATTCACGTCGCCTTCGCTCAGGGCTCGGCGTGCAAGCTGTCGGTATCGGTGTGCGCGATCCTCCAGAGCAGCGCGCTGAGAATCGATGAATGTTTGTGAAAGAGACACGTGATACTCCTTATTGGCGTAGATGTGCCAATGAAAGAAATTACGCCATTTTTTGGGTTTTGTCAACCCCCCAGCAGCAAGGAAAAACGGGCAAAATGCCCGTTTATTTGGCCCCTGGAGGGCGGAGTTTCAACCCCGTCGGCGGCGGCGGAACGGGGGGAGGGGTGAGCTCCTCTGGCTCTTCTTCGATCACGGATTGGAACTCAGCCACACGGAGCACCTCTTCCACGCTCGTAAGGCCATCCAGGGCCTTGAACAGGCCGTCCTGCGCCATGGTGATCATCCCGTTCTTCTGCGCGATGTCGAGCATGTCATATTCCGAGACATGTGCGCCTAAGATCATCTTTTCGATCTCCTTATTCATGCTGAAGATCTCGTAAATACCGATCCGGCCCTTGTACGGTTGTTCTGCGTCTTCCTTCGGCCCGTAGAATTGAAGATGGTTCAGATCCACCTTGTTCTCTTTCAAGATCTGTTTGGGGAGACGGTTCAACTCTTCTGTGACCTGTTTCAACAGGCTGGCGGAGAGATCCACCGGGATCTTGGCGTCCGGACTGATCCGTTTGACGAGGCGCTGACCGATGACGCAGTTGATGGCCGGAGCGAGGAGGAACGGTTTCACGCCCATGGAAAGGAGGCGAGGGATCGCGCCTGCGGCGCTGTTCGTGTGGATGGTCGAGACCACAAGGTGGCCGGTAAGTGCCGCTTGGATCGCGATCTCCGCCGTGTCGAGGTCTCGGATCTCACCGACCATGACCACGTCCGGATCCTGACGGAGGATCGCCCGGAGGCCCTTGGCAAAGGTGTAATCCCTAGAGTAGTCGATCTGGCTCTGATTGATGCCTTGAAGTTTGTATTCGATCGGATCTTCGAGCGTGATGATCTTCACATCCTCCTTGTTCAGGCGCTTGAGGATCGCATACAGGGTCGTCGTCTTACCGGAACCAGTCGGACCGGTCGTCAGGATCATGCCGTTCGGGCGGTCGATCTCCCGTTTGAGGGTGTCCCATGCATGACCGCGAACGCCGAGCTGTTCGAATTCAAGGGAGATGGATTTCGGACGGAGGAGACGCATGACGACGGATTCACCGAATGCCGTCGGCAGGAATGAGACGCGGATATCGATCTTTTCGTTTGAGAGATAGATGGTGATGCGACCATCCTGCGGGACGTCTTCGATATTGATCTTCACGCCTGAAAGAAGTTTGAGACGGGAGATCATCTGTTTCCATTCGGATTTGGGGAGCTTGGCCGCGTCGTGCAGATCCCCGTCAATGCGATATCGGACCTTCACGTCCGCCTCCTCCGCTTCGATATGGACATCGGAGGCATCGACCTTGATCGCGGCCCCGAGGATGAGGGTGATGACATCGGTCGTCGAGACCTTGGTGATGGTCTCCTGGAGCTTCTTGAGATCCGTGATCTCATTCGCGTATTTTTCCAGCGTTTGTTGTTCGATGCGGACGCCGTAGATGATCTCCTTGATCTCGGGCAGGACGTCATACAACTTCAGCGCAGATCTGAAGCTTTCCTCGGAGATGAGATAGGTCTGGACGTTGGCGGTGAAATCTTTCGTCAACTTGGCGGCAATGGCTTCAGACTTCGGACCGGGAGTGACCGTCCCGATGCGGATCTGGTCGCCGGCGCGTAAAAAGACGACGGTCTGCGCCTCGACGGATTCTGCCTTGGGCACGAGTGCGAGCGCTTCCGGCGCGATCGCGAAGCCATGGAGATCGATGTAGGGGAGACCTTTTTCCGCTGCACGCTCCTCGGCCGTCCTTTCGAGTTCTTGCAGCTTGATCTCTTCGAGTTTCTCCTTCCGTTTTTCTTCCGGTGACATTTCAAACGGCGACTTGTCCTTGGCGGGCTTCGCATTTGCGGATGGGGTCGCCGCGCTCGCCGGCACCGGTGTGGCGGGCTTCTTCAGCAGTTCTTCGATGGATTGCCCCCGCTGTGGGTTCTTTGGGGCGGCCATACGTTAGGATTGCGGGACCGTGAACATCTGCGTCAGGTCGCGGATCCAGCGATGGATCTTGGGGACGACGCCGCCTTCTCCCAGTTTTCGATACAGGCCGGTCCACGTGGCGTAATGGAGTTGGGTCAAAAAGGCCGTCGCGACGGCGAGGCCGATGATAAAGAGTCCGAGGCCAAGACCGAGAGCGGCGGTGAAGATCGCAGGGGATTGCAGGACCGCAGCGGTGAGGACAGCGCCGACGACCGGAACGAAGAGAACGAACCCGATCCCACCGAACACCGCGAGGAGGAGTGCGGTCACGACGAAGAGGATCACAGCGGTCTCGACGACCGTGACCCAGTGCTTTTTGAAGAGGAGATAGCCGCGCAAGATCGCGTCCGCCGCAGGGGCGCCTTGGAGGATCATGGCGTTCAGGGCAAAGACCTGAATGATCAGGATGAGGAACGCGAGCGGGACGAAGACGACGAAGGTAGCGAGGTAGAGGAGCCAGGTGAGGTTCGATGGTGTCTGGACCGCCATCATGAGCGGGATCGCCACGATGAAGCGGAGGATCCAGATGACGCTGATCGCGAGGGCGTTGACCGCGGCCACGGGCCAGAAGGCCGAGCCACCGATCTTGAGAGCATCGCTATAGAACGGTCGCTTTCCACGGTGATGTGCCCCAAGGGCGTAGACGAGTGCGCCCTGGGCGACGACAGAGATCGCAGCCACGGCCAGGATGAGGATCGCGATCACGAGAAGAGCCTGAAGGGCATAGGTCACGTTGAAGATGTTGGAGGCATCCTGCGACATGGTCTTGGCCGCGCTGGCGATGACGGATGCGGTGGTGTTGGAGCCGCCGATCCGGACGCTCAATGCCGAAGCGGACGATAGCGAGCCGGCCAAGAAGTCATAGGAGCTGCCGGTGAAAAGGATAGAGGCGAGCAGGGCGAGTGGCCAGAGACGCCAGCCTTTCCAGGCGACGGTAAAGGCGTACTTGAGCACCTCGCGATAGACAGGTGCGTGCGTGCGAACATTCGAACGGATCATATGGCCCCATGATAGCACAAAACAGCCGGCGTTTCGCCGGCTGTTCTTGGGATTCCATTCCTTACGCCTGTTCGTTTTTTTCTGTGCTCTGAGGTTCTTTCGCCATCACGTTCTTCGGATTCGCGGGCGGGATGCCGGCAACTTCGAGGAAGGCCTTCCGTTCAAGCGTCTCCTTCTCCAGGAGCTTGTTCCCGATCCGGGCCAGAGCCTCGCGGTGATCCGTGACGATCTTGGTCGCGGTCTCAAGGGCGTCGTGGATGAGTCGATCCATCTCTTCATCGATGATGATGGCCTTCTGATCCGAGTAGTCGCGGTTCTCGTGGATCTCGCGACCAAGGAAGATCATGTCCTCGTGCTGGCCATAGGTCCGCGGTCCGAGTTTCTCGCTCATGCCCCACTGGGTGACCATATTCCGCGCGAGGCGCGTGGCCTGTTGCATGTCGTTGGATGCGCCGGTCGTGATGTCGCCGAACGTTGATCGCTCCGCGGCGTATCCGCCAAGCATGACGGCGAGGTCTTCGATGTATTCCGTGCGTGCTCGCATCATGCGATCTTCGATCGGAAGTTTGATCGTGTAGCCAGCCGCGCGTCCACGCGAGATGATCGAGACCTTCTGGACCGGATCCGTATGCGGGAGGAGGTGGGCGACGAGCGCATGGCCGCCCTCGTGGTACGCCGTGACCTTCCGTTCGTCCTCATTCAGGACGTGGCTGCGACGCTCCGGCCCAAGCATCACCTTTTCGATCGAGTCGAGGAGGATCTGCATGGGGATCTCCTTCAGGTCCTTGCGGGCCGCGAGGATCGCACCTTCGTTCATGAGGTTCATGAGGTCTGCACCCGAGAATCCCGGCGTCCGTTCCGCGAGCGTGCGGATGTTGACGTCCTTGGCGAGCGGCTTGTTCTTGGCGTGGATGCTCAGGATCTGTTCGCGATCGTTGATGTCCGGCGGGTCGAGGACCACGCGACGATCAAAGCGGCCCGGGCGCAGGAGCGCCGGATCGAGCACATCCGGTCGATTGGTCGCGGCGATCACGATGACGCCGGAGTTCGGCTCGAAGCCGTCCATCTCTACCAGGATCTGGTTCAACGTCTGTTCCCGTTCGTCGTGCGAGCCGCCGAGACCGGATCCGCGTTGGCGGCCGACCGCATCGATCTCGTCGATGAACACGATGCACGGGGCGCTCTTCTTGGCTTTGGCGAAGAGGTCACGCACGCGGGAGGCGCCGACGCCGACGAACATCTCCACGAATTCCGATCCACTGATGTGGTAGAACGGCACGTCCGCCTCACCGGCGACCGCGCGTGCCAGAAGGGTCTTCCCGGTGCCCGGCGAGCCCATGAGGAGGACGCCTTTCGGGATCTTTGCGCCAAGATGTGTGAACTTGTCCGGATGTTTGAGGAATTCGACGATCTCGTTCAGTTCTTCCTTTGCTTCTTTGACGCCGGCGACGTCTTTGAAGGTCACCCGATTCTTGGTGTTCTTCGGCGTTTCTTTGGCCTGGGTCTGTCCGAACATCATGGCGCGGTTGTTCTGTCCCTGCATCTGTCGGAACAAGAACCACATGAGCACGAAGAAGAAGACGAGCGTGATGATGTCCGGGCCGAGGACCCCGAACCAGTAGCCGAAGCCGCTTTGCGTCTTGACCTCGATCGGAACCTCGCGGATCTTCGTCGCGTCGACGCCGAGGTTCTTCAGAAGCGCGTCAAGGGATTCGACGTCTTCTTTGGTCGCGTGGACCGTGGAGTCGTCCTGCAGGGTGGCCGTGATATCCGAGCCGGAGACGGTCAGGGATTTGATCTGCCCGTCTTGGACATCCTGGGCGAGGGTCGTGAGGTCGATCTGCTTCGGCGGCGTGACGTTGATGAGGGAAAAGGCGCCGAAGACGATCACGATGCCTGCGAGGATGATGAGGAGATTTTTAGTGGTGGCGTTCATACATTCAAGGTTTCCAGTCTACGGGACGGTAGCGGATATTGCGAGGATTGTCGAGCGCCCTAGGGGAAGGCCCATCCAACGAAAAAACGCCCGTCCACCAGGTGGTAGAGGGCGTTTTTTCAGGCGTCTTAGGCGGTCGCCTTTTCCGCTTCCTTTTCTCCAGCCTTGCGGAGCGAGAGGCCGAGGCGATGGTTTTCCGGATCGATGGAGACGATGCGGAAGGAGAATTCATCCCCGATGCGGGCGATCTCGTTCACGTCCTTCACCGGCTTGTTCGACAGTTCGCTGATGTGTGCGAGGCCGTGGATGTCCGGGTCGAGTTCGACGAAGAGGCCGAACGGGTTGATCTTGATGACCTTGCCCGTGATCATCTGGCCGACCGTGAAGCGGTCGCTGACGCTCTTCCACGGATCCTCGATGAGTTTCTTCATGGAGAGGAAGATCTTGGATCCCTCGATGTTGATGATCTCGGCGCGGACATGGTCACCGACCTTCAGCACGTCGCGTGGATGGTCGATGCGCTGCCAAGCGATCTCCGAGATGTGGACGAGGCCTTCGAGATTCTGGTCAAAGCGGACGAAGGCACCGAAGTCCGTGACCGCGGTGACGTCGCCTTCGACGACATCGCCGACCTTGTACTTGGAGATGACGCTTTCCTGCTTGCCTTCCCAGACCGCCTTCTCCGAAACGATCAATTTCCCGGATTCCTCGTTGACATCAAGGAGTTTGACGTCGAGCGTCGTGTTGACGATAGACTTCAATTTTTCGAGGATCTTGGTCTTGTCGCCGCCCGAGACGCGCGGATAGTTCTCCGGCGAGAGTTGGGACACGGGGAGGAAACCTGAGACGTTTTCCACGCGTACGATGAGTCCGCCTTTGTTGGCTTCGAGGATCTTGACCTGCATGACCTCGCCCTTCGCCGCCAGTTCACGCAACTTTTCCCAGGACTTCCGCTTGTCTGCGCTCTTGAGCGAGAGTTCGATCTCTCCGAATTCATTATCCAGCTCCACGACCGTGGCTTCGACCTCTTCACCGATCGTGAGATGGGCGTTCGGGTCGAGTTCCGGACCGCGGATGAGTCCGACGGCGATACCGCCGAGGTCGAGACGGACCTCATTGCGGCCGACGGAGATGACATGACCTTTGACGACGTCGCCGACGGCCGGGTAGGCCGTGAACGGGGCATTCGCCTCGTCCATGAGGAGTTTGTCGATCTCTTCGGACGTCTGGACGTTCGGCAATTTAACGATAGATGTGCTCATACGATGTTTCGGACGATACGCAAAGCGCGACCCCTACGGACGCGTCTCAACGTTGAGTGTGAGTGACTCGGCCAACCCCCGCATGAATAAATGGTTTTCGCGGTTACGGTAGCCAGTCCGAATCAGGAGGACTCTACCGTACTTCGGCCGGATTGGCAAGCCCTGCAGGAGGGCCGAAAAATGAGGTACACTATACGCATGAATGATCCATTGCTCGATCTGCACGACCGTCCGCGCATCGTCGATTTCCTTGCGGATGCCGCCCCCTACGCATCGAAAAAGGACCGCGATGCGGCCGACGCGCTTGTCCGTGCGTACATGGCGGAAGAGAAGATCCGGACCGATGTCCTTGCCCGCGGCGCGCGTGAGCTCGCCGAGGTGACGTGGCCGGCGCGACACGCGCTCCGTGCGTTCTTCAACGGCGATGGGGCGCCGGAGGAGTGGAAGCTCGTCCTTGCCGTCGTCCGTCCTTCGACCGCACATTTGTTGAAACGCTTACGCGAACCCGGGTTGACGCTCGATCAGGCACTCGCATCAGATGATGCGGATATGGCGATAAAGGATGCAGAGGAGATGGAGATCGACGCAGTCCGTAAGCAGGTACGTGAGGCGTATTGGCGTGATCACGCCAACGCACTTCAGGTCTTTGTCGAAGAGGGGAAGCGGGAATGGCAGGCGTACGAGGAGCGGTTGAAACAATTGCGTGAACTCGCGCTCGCCTTGCCGCGCGGAATGCAGGACGAGGCATTCAACAAATGCACACGATATGAGGAACGGGTGCTTTTTGGGAACGAGATGATCCCACTTGAGCTTTTGGATGAAGAGGTCGCATTCGCCAAAGAGCAAGCGGCCATCGATCCGTTCGCCAAGGAGGTCAAAAAAACGAAGCGTATCAAACGACGAAAACTGGAAGACACGGAATGAAAAAAACACCCCGTCCAACGGGGTGTTTTTTTTGCGGGTCTGACTTAGTTCTTGGTGATGGTCTTGTAGCCGGTCCAGAGCGTATTGCCCTGTTGGTCCGTGACCTTTGCGCCGTAGGAGACACTGGTCCGATCCGCGTACGGACCGCCACTGACGGAACAGGTGGTCGCGGCGTAACAGCTCTTGAGGAGCTCGCCGTTGACCAGGAGATCGATACGGGCCGTGCCGTCCTGATCATTGGATGTCGCGGTGTACGTGATCGTATCCGATGGGCCGAAGCCATTGTCATGATCCGACGTCACCGAGAGTGTGCCCGGAAGATCCGTCGGAAATGACGGGTTCGATCCCGTATTCACGATGTTGTACGTCGCCGCATCCGACCAGAAGATGTTGCCATATCCGTCTGTGATCTTCGCGTTCACGTAGACGCCGGAATTGGCGCTGTACGCACTGCCGTTGATCGCGGCGGCGCATTCGACATTCCCGTTCGACGTGTAGCCAAGGTCGCACGAGTGGATGACGGACCCATTCGCATAGATGTCGATGCGGCGGATGCCGTCTGCATCATATGAGCCCACGTGGAACGTCCGATACGCGTTGGTCGCGATGTCCGTACCGCTCGGGTCGGTCCAGATCCAGCTGGAACCTGCGGTGTTCTGGTTCGTGTTGGTGTTCGAGGAACCGGATGAGGTGACGGTGTAGGTGCGGCTTTGGGACCACATCGTGTTGCCGGAGCCGTCTGTGATCTTCGCGTTCACGTAGACGTTCGATCCGACGCTGTAATTGGAACCATAGATCGTCGTACTGCACTGGACGTTGCCGTTTGAGCTGTAGCCCAGGTCACACGAGCGCACGACCGTGCCGTTGAGGTACAGGTCGATGCGGCGGATCCCATCCGGATCGTTCGCGCCGACCGAGAACGTCACGTTGTCGTTCGATGTCACCTGTGTGGAATCCGGCGTGGACCAGATCCAGGACGTGCCGTTCTGATTCGTGTTCGAATTCGTGTTCGTGTTCTGGTTCGCGTTGGATGTGATGGCGTAGGTCCGTGACGTGGTCCAGGTTTCATTCCCGTACCCGTCTGTGATCTTGGCGTTCACGTAGACGTTCGATCCATTGCTATAGGAGTTCCCATAGACCGTCGTTCCGCAGGACACCGTGCCGTTCGACGTGTAGCCAAGGTCGCACGTGCGGACGATCGTGCCGTTGAGGTAGACCTCGATCTTCCGGATGCCATCCGGATCGGTCGCATTCGCGGTGAACGTGACGTTCTGATCCTGCCCGATGGACGAGATGTCCGGACTCGAGGTGATCCAGGTGTTCGTGTTCGAATTCGTGTTGGTGTTCGTGTTGGTGTTCGAAGACCCGTTCGTCGTGATCGTATACGTTCGGCTCTGGGACCAGGTTACATTGCCATTTCCGTCCGTGAACTTGGCGTTCACATAGACGCTTGAGCCGTTGCTATAGGAGTTGCCGTAGATCGTCGTACTGCACGAGACCGTGCCGTTCGAGGTGTAGCCAAGGTCACAGGAGCGGACGACGGAACCGTTGAGGGTGACATCCACGCGCCGAATGCCATCCGGATCGGTCGCGTTCGCGGTGAACGTGACGTTCTGGTTCTGTCCGATCGTGGTCACGTCCGGATTCGAAGAGATCCAGATGTTCGCGTTGCCGTTGTTTCCATTGGTCGACCCGTTGTCCTGTACTGTGATGTATTTGGTGTCGCTCCAAGCGGTCAGGCCGTTGACATCCGTCGCCTTAGCGTTGAGCGAAAGCTGGCTGCCGTTGGAATAGCTCGATCCATAGATCGTCGCGTCGCATGTCTGCGTGCCGACCGAAGAGCTGAATGAACACGTCCGGACGACGTTGCCGTTCACGTAGACCTGGACGGTCGAGAGACCGCGCGTCGCCGATGCCTGCACGTGATAGGTCGCGTTCGCATTGCGAGCAAGGGTCGAACCCGTCGGATCGAGTGTGCCCCAGGTCGAGATGTCGGCGTTATTGGACGAATTGTCCGTGTCCGTCACATTGATCGTTTGGAGCGTGGTCCAGCCGACTTGGCCGGAGCCATCCGTGATCTTCGCATTGATCGCGACGTTCGTGTTGAGGTTGTATGAATTGCCGTAGATCGTGGCCGAACACTGCTGGTTGCCGGTCGCATTGCCGAAGCTGCACGTCCGGACGACCGTGCCGTTCGCATAGATCACGATCTCCGAGAGGCCGTTCGTGTCATATGCGCCGACGTTGTAGGTCATGGATTGATCACGGCGGATCCAGGTTTGATTCGGATCGGTCCAGGTCCAGTAGGACGTGCCGTTCTCCGCCGTCAGGTTCGTGGTATTCGTATTCGTGTTCGAGGTCGTACCGGATCGGTTGACCGTCAGTGTCTCCTGGGAGGTCTGTGTGGTGTTACCACTCCGATCCTGCGCATAGGCGAAGACCGGGACAGCGCGTGTGGAGAGGCCGTTGGTGAAATACGTGGTCGAATACTCACACGTGTCGGTGTAACACGTTTTGACGCGGGCCGTGTTCACGTACAGATCGATGTGATCGATCCCGTTCGGATCCGACGCTGTGACGTGATAGTTGAACGTGCCGCCGTTGCCGACGGTATAGCTCGACGGGTCGCCGGACGTGGTGATCGTCGGGCCGAAGGTCGAGGTGTACGTCCGTCCGCCGCCGAGGTTCCCCGTGGCGGTGTTGGTGTTCGTGTTGGTGTTGTTCACGGCGTACGACTCCTGCGCCTTCGCGAGTTTGAGCGTGAGCGGAGACGACGGATTCGGATCTCCGGCCGTCGAGACCGCACCGCCGAGCAGGAACGTGCCGGAGTTGTTCCCCGCGATCGTATCGAAGTAATCGTTGGTCTGGCCGAGGGATTCGAAATTCGTCCCATCGAATCGCACGAGGTTTTTTCCGCGAACGATCATCCAGGACGTTCCGTCATACGCAAACAGTGCGCCGTTGAAGAATTGGGAGCCTGGGAACGCATTCGCCGCGGAATTCGTGACGTCGCGTACGCTCGATCCGTCGTAGACGGAAACATGCGTCTCCGGGAGACCCATCACGAACTCGACGCCTGCGTAGATCACCGCGCTTCCATTGGAAGTGAGGATCTGGATCCCTGACCGGCCAGTGAATTGATTCGTGATGTCGGTGCTGCCGGAATTGTAGGTATACTTCAAGAAACGGACGCCGCCGTTCGGCTGAAGGTAAGCGATGATCCATGCATTCCCCAATGGCGCTGCCGCAGCGTACAGATAGCCCTGGCCCAAGGGTGGCGTGTCATGGGACATCGTATATCCCATCGGTTGCTCGATCCGGACCTGGCTCGGGGAGACGACCGTCAAGAACGAGCCCGTGGTCGTTCCGACGAGAACCCGTCCTTTTGAGGTCACGATGGCCCATTGACCGTTCTTTCCATGCACGGAAACAAGACCTTCGTCAGACTGAAGCTGACTGCGTACCTGTGACGTCAGGTTCGTGAACGAACCGTTGTAGGCCACGATCTGAATGGAGTTGTTCCGCGGTGCGACGTTCTGCAAAAAGAGGACGGTCTGGCCGTCGGAGACGATGTCATCCACGCGCGACAAGCCCGCCGAGCGGACCTGGGACGTGATGTCATCCATGACGGATCCTTCGGTCTTCCAGACGTGGCCACCGGACCAGAGGTCCTGGCCGTCTGTGAAGTACCAATATGGCGAGGCATAGGCCATGGCCCATACCGGTCGATCCTGACGTTCCGCGATCATGGACGAGACATCAGTCCAGGTCCAATTGCCCTGCGCAAGGGCCGGCGCGGTGGCCGTAAAGATCGCCGTCCCCGTGATGAGGGCCGTGACCAGAGTGCGCATGAGTGAGTTTTTCATAGAATATTTCGCTATGTTAAGCGATGAATGATGTTTAGGATTCAAATGAATATTTATCTGCTACGAACATCGTAAAATAGCAGAAAATGGCGTTTTTGTCAATGCCAAAAGGGACGTGTCGATCCTCTCTCGCAAGCCTCTCCCCAAACTGGTTTTTCGTCAATCTTGAGCCTTTTCGAAGGATCCTCGAAGCTGGGTAGCTGCTCGGATCCAGGTGTCTGGATCGGTCTGGATCGGTATACGTGTGTGTGCGAGTGCGAGTTTCAACGCCTCGACCCAGTGATGCGGTTTCGCCGGGTTCGCAAAGAGCGTGCCGGCCGGCGCGGTCTCGGGAAGGGCCCCGGCGGTCGAGGCGACACAGGGGGTGCCATATGCCGCGGCTTCGTGGAGCGGGAGACCATATCCTTCATACCAAGAGGGATACAGGAAGGCGGCGGCATTCGCATACAGCGCGGCGAGTTCATCGTCTGATGGTTTATCGGTCGGAATGACGAGCGCGACATCCGCGTACTGAGGGTCTTTGCGCAGTTGGTCAACAGCGACCTTTGCCGTCGCTACATTTTTTCGCGGGCCGTTCCCGCCCAAGGCGAGGATAAACCGTTGGGGTGTCGGGATGTGGGCGCGTGGCACTGCAGAGAGCGTCTGACCGATCGGGATCACGGAGACGCGATCGGCCGGTATGCCGAGGAGGCGGATCGTATCGCGTTTCGTCGTTTCACTGACAGCAAGGAGGTGTGTCGACTTCCGAATGAGCTGGCGTGCATTGACCACGTGGTGCCACAGTCGTTGTTTGCGTGTGAACCAGCGCGGTTCGATCAAAAAGGACAGATCATGCAGGAGAAGGACCGAGTTTCGGGTTCCGCGCCGTCCGATGAATCCGATGTTCGGAAAAAAGACGGCATCAAAGACACCACACGTCCGTTCTATGGCACGGACAAACGAGTCGCCGGTGAGGCATCGTGCGCTCCAGACCTTGTTCGGGACGTTGAGGTGCACGTGTCGGATGTTCGGAAGGATGGCAAGCGCACCCGGGAGTACTGGTCGGGACGCGCCGGTCGTCGCGCAGGTCAGTTCATCGTCCGGAAATGCGGTCGCATAGGCCTGAACGAGCTCACGCGCCACGCGACCCACGCCGCCGCTGGACGGATCGGTAAGGGGACGCGCATCGATCAGGATCTTCATGGTCGCTGGATGACGCGGTCCAAAAATGTGCGCAAGTCGGTTTGAAAACGTTGGCGTGAGAACCGTTCCGCCTGGCTCCGAATGCGCTGCGGGTCGTATCGGGAAGGGTCGAAGCGCAAGACCGCATCGCGGAGATCCTCCCATCGTTCGACGTTGATATGGATGCCGGAGATGTTCGGATCCACGGTCTCGGCACCGCCGCCCTTCCGACAGGTGATGATCGGTTTCCCAGCGCTCATCGCCTCGACGGACGTGATCCCAAAGTCCTCGATCTGCGGAGCAAGATAGCCGATCGCGCCTTGATAGAGCTGGACCTTCTCGCCCTCTGGGACGTATCCGAGGAATTCGATGTTCTTTTGCGCGAGTCGACGGAGTTTTCGCTCTTCCGGTCCCGTTCCGAAGATCTTGAGCGGAAGATTGAGGTCATTGAATGCGCGGATGATCAGTTCGAACCGTTTGTATCGGACCAGGCGGCCGCCGGCGAGCCAGTACGATCCGCGGTCGTCAGACACCCGGATCTTATCTGTATCCACGGGCGGGGGAATGACGGAAGCTTCGCGGCGATAACAACGCATGATGCGTTCGCGGCTGGTTTGGCTGTTCGTCATCATGTAATCGGGACGTCCCGCGGCGAGTTGGTCCCACAGGCGTAATTCGTGGAACCAGAATGGAGCGAAGAATCGAAAGATGCGCGCGTACGGCAGATCGCTCAAATAGCCGAACCGTTCCTGCCAGAGGAAACGCGTCGGCGTGTGGCAGTAGCAGACATGGACCGCATCCGCGGGCGCGATGACGCCTTTCGCGAAGAGGCTCGTCGTCGAGATCACAAGATCGTAGCCGTTGAGGTCCAGAGATTCGACAGCCGTGGGCATGAGCGGCGTGTACCACTGGTATTTGCGGCGTGAGAGTGGCCAGTGTTGGAGGAAGGAAGAGACCATCTTCCGTCCCTTGGCCTGCGCGTGATCGCCGCGATAGAGGAGGACGAACGTCGGCGCGTCAGGGAACATCTCCTGCAGGGCGCCGAGAACGCGTTCCGCGCCACCGTCCTGGACGAGGTAGTCGTGGACCAGCGCGACTTTGAGCGAGCCAAGCTCGCGTCGTCCGCTCGCGTGCTCCGACTGCGTCAGCTGACGTTCCTCCATATCCCGCCCATCTTACGCAGAGCGCACGCGTCTGTCGGGAGGTTTGTCAACCGTTGACAAATACCTCGATCTTGCCTATCTTCGTTCAGTCCCTTTTTCAAGAGGAGGTAGCAGTGTCCACACAACGAGGTCTTCTCAAGGGCCCGAAGGGGTCCAATCATCATACGTCCGTCATTGATGACGCCATCGTCATCATCGAAACCGCGAAGATCACCCCGGAGGTGACAAAGGTCCGCCCCGCGTTGATCTCCGGGAAGGGGAGTCGGAAGCGGCGGCTCAAGTTCTTTCCACTCGATGCGGGTTTGAAGGTCGTCGTGTATGGCACCAACTGCCAGCAGGACGTGTACGTCTACACGCCATCACCCGAGATCGTGGAGCGAAAGCTCTGTGACGCGTGGACCAAGAGATTCGGCGACTAGGTCGCTGAGGTGAACGTTTCGCGGCTGTCTCATGCAGCCGCTTTTTTTAATATGCGCCTTTGCGGTAGAGGACGGTGAACGGCGTCTTCAGGAGGATGTAGAGATCGAGGGCGAGTGACCAATTTTCGATGTACCAGGCGTCGAGGCCGGCCTCTTCCTCAAACGTGAGATCACTGCGCCCGGAGATCTGCGCGAGACCGGTGATGCCGGGACGGATCGCGAAGACGCGGCGGTGGTGAGGGAGGTACTGATCGACCTCGCGCGGCTGATGCGGTCGCGGTCCGACAAGGGACATATCGCCTTTGAGCACGTTCCAGAATTGCGGGAGTTCATCGATGGACCACCGGCGTAGGACTCGTCCGACGGTCGTCACGCGTGGATCTTCCGCGATCTTGTAGACCGGCCCCTGTTTGATGCTCTTTTCCTTGATGAGTTTCTTTTCGAACTCGAGGTTCTCCTTGGACGTGCCGAATTGGGGACCGATGGAGTATTTCCGCCACATGGTGCGGAGTTTGTAGAGTTTGAAGACGCGACCGCGCTCGCCGACCCGTTCATTCTGGAAGATCACGGGGACCCCGTCCTCGATGAGAAGGAACAGGATCGCGAGCAAGGTGAGCGGGCTGGTCAGGAGGAGGAGCAAGATCGCCCAGATGATGTCGAACGCGCGTTTGGCGATACGACCCCAGCCGTCCAGTGGGGTGCGACGGACCTCGATCACGGGTACGCCGGTATCCGTGGAGACCCAGACGTTCGTGAAGGTCGCGGCGAAGAGGTCCGCAAGATAGGTGAATGTGAGATTCGATTCTTCGGCGAGTGCGATGAGTTCGAGGGCTTTTTCTTTTTCCAGATGGGGATCCGCGAGGAGGATCCCATCGAGGCGATCGTTATCGGCGAGCTTCTTGATCGTCTGACGCGTCTCGGTATTCCATGCGTTGCAATGTCGGACAACGGTCACGCCGAGGATCGGTTGTTCCTGATACGTTCGGACGATCCGGTCTGCCGCTTCGCCGGAACCGACGACGACATAGAGGCGATGGCCGATATGCGCACGGAGCAAAGAGTGGCGCATGACGCGGAGAAAGAGCCGGAAGATCCAGACATAGAGGATGGAGAATCCGAGGACCGCCAAGACGATGAAGCGCGAGGTCGCGAGCTCCCGTCGGAAGAAGATCGTGGCGATGACGGTCAGGGTCCCGGCGCCGCACGCGATGATGATGCGGCCGAGTTCGTTCCACGCACGCCTTGGACGGGTCCGATACAGGCCCGTGAGTGCGAAAAAGGCGATGAAGACAGCGATGTAGATCGAAGTGGTCGTGAGGTATTCCCCGAACGGGACGTTCTGTAGGATCGGTAGGACGTCGGTCACGTAGGCGCTGAAGCGAAGGGAATAGGCCGAGACCGCGGCAGCGTACAGCGCCAAAATATCCAGCGGGAGCTGGAGGGCGGTAAAGGTGAGGTCAAGCCGTCGAACGCGCATGGAGTCAGCGTCAGTATAGCGTGGAATCTCCGAAAAACAGAAACGCTCCGCGGGATGCGGAGCGTTTGTGTACTCGGATCGGCCGGTAAGCCGAATTTTGTCCCCCCGACGAAGTCGGGAGTGATGGCCATCTATCTGGGCCTGTCATTGCTGGCAGGCTCGAGCGAGCGACCAGCGCCATGACGTTGCCGCCATGGCTGTTGCTCTTGCACCAGAGAGGGTTTACCGCGCACCGATGTCACCACCGGCGGAGAAGCGTAGCAGGTGCCTTGCGGCATCCACACCACTTCACTTTTCACCTTTGTCTGCCTTGCGGCAGATAGAGTCGTCTCTGTGGCACTTTCCCTGGGTTTACGACAGAACGTCCGCCACGTGAGCTTTCGTTCAGATCGCTATATCCCGGCCGCCGTTAGCGGCTCTCGCGACGTGCGGTGTTGCCACCGTACGGGTGTTCGGACTTTCCTCCCGGCCTCGGATGAGACCGGGCAGCCATCTGGCTGACCCGAGCGTGCGGATCATACCTGAAAATATGGCTTTTGTCAATGGTCAGGGCGTGATATGCTCACCTCAGATTATGCGAAAATGGGCCATAGCCATTGCGGTACTTGCTGCGCTCGGGATCTTCGCCTGGTGGTTCTGGTCGCTTGGTTCGGTGCCGTCTCCCCAGCAGGCGACGATCACGCTGGAGGTCACCGCAGATCCGGTCAGCATCAAGCGGTTTGGAGCGTCTGAATGGACCGCGGTGAATGGGAATGCTCAGATATCCCAAGGTGATGCGGTCAAAACGGGTGCGGGAGGAGCCGCGACTGTGATCTTTGCGGGACGGGCGGAGAGCCGGTTGGCCTCGAATTCAGAGTTGACCCTGGATCAGACGACCGTTGATCCGAATGCGCCATTTTCGACCCTGTTGCATCTCACGGTCGGTCGCGTCTGGAGTCGTGTCCTACGCCTTCTTGATCTAGATGAGTCTTTCGCCGTTCGGACGGATGCGGTGGTTGCGACCGTGCGTGGGACCTCTTTCGACCTCCAGACCGCTCCGACCGGGACGACATTATGGGTCTCGGATTCGGCGGTCGAGGTTGCGGGCGATGGACAGCGGGACGTTTCGAAGCCGATGCAAACGCCACTCGTCCTGAACGAAGGGTATTCCGCTAACTTTGACCCGCAAGGGAGTGTCGTCCATACGCAGCAGATCACGGATGCGGCAAAGCAATCTGCCTGGTTCCGCGGGAACACGGCGAATGACCAGGCGTTTGATCAAAAAGCGGCCGCGGATCTGCAGAATCGCCTGAATGCCCTTGGGGGGACGCGGCCGGGGAGTCTTGCGGACGGCTTTAGCCAGGCGTCGGAGCGGTTGCATCTTTTGTTGGCGGGAGCAGATGCGTCGAAGTTGTATGGGACCTATGCGGAGCGACGGATGGCAGTGATCATGCAGATGGTCGCGAGCGGTTCCTCCGGACAGGCGTTCCAAGCGTTGAGTTCGCTTGAGGAAGAAATGAATGGACGCATCACCCGGACGGATGGTGCCGCGTATCGGCAGTCGATCCGTATGGCGATCGGCGACGTGCTCTTCCTGCTGAAAGATGTCGAGCCATCATCTCCGCTCTATCGGATGAAGCAGCGGTTGGAAGACGATGAGATCTCCATGGCCTCGGGCGCAGTCGAGACGGCGTACGCGCATCTGCTCGGGATCGAGGCGCGTCTGGAGGAGGCATCGGTCATGATCGGTACGGGATCGGTCGATGATGCGGGGAGTGCGCTCGATGCAGCGCAACAGGGGCTCATGAACGTTGAACGGGATATCGATCAACTTCCGGACAGTGCACCCGTGGACCGTGTCCGCGCCCTACGCAGCAAACTTGATGTCTTGAAGGCGCGTGAGGCGACACTGCGGATCCGGCTTGCGACCGCGGTCCAGCCGCCGACGAGTGAGATCCAGGGTGCGGCGACGTCTACGGTGATGGTCGCGACGTCCACGTTGGAAATCCTCTCACCTACGAGCACGGCCTCGTTTACAGGTCTGCGCGTGGCCGCATCTCCGAATCCCGCGAATGTGGGGCAGACGGTCACGCTGAAATGCATCGGTATCCTGGCGGATGGGAGCACCACAGACGTGACCGCGAAGACGCAATTCCTCCTGCAAGGGACCGTGGGTCAGCTGAATGGACCGACCTATGTGTCTGATGCGGCGGGAAATGTGACGATCGCCGCTTCGTATACGACATCGGACGGACAGACGTTGCACGCGACCGTGAACGTGCAGATCAAAGCCGCACCCGTCACACTGACGGGGATGAATGTGACGACCGTAGACGGATCGACCTCGGCGTCGTTGCTTTCGGGTGAACGTGTTCAGGTGATGGCGACGGCCGTGTATTCCGACGGGACGCAAAAAGATGTGACTCCCTTCGTGCAATTCGTGAGTTCGGACCCGCAGATCGGTTCGTTTGCAGGCAATGTCTTCCTTGCCGGACAGACGGCCGGGACGGCGACCGTGACCGGGCGGTACACCGAATCCGGCGTGGTCGTCTCCGGGAATATGCCGATCGCGGTCGCGATCCCGTTGACCCTGCCGCAGTAACGTATGAAGAAACGACGTGAACGATTTCTTCCGATATGGGTCGGCGCCGCCATCGGGGCGATCTGTGCGATCGCTTTTTTCGTAGGGGTCCTTGAGACATGGAGTCTTCGCGCGTCCGATCAATTCTTCCTTCCGCGCACGGCGGATCCGCGGATCGCGGTCGTGACCATCGATGACGTCTCGATCGGACGGATCGGTCGCTGGCCCTGGCCCCGCAGTGTCCATGCGCAACTCATCGACAAACTCAAAGCCGCCGGGGTGATCGCGATCGGATATGACGTGAATTTTCCGGAGATCTCGGATGAGAACGATGACGCAGCGTTGGAGACCGCTTTGAAGAATGCGGGGAATGTCGTATTGCCTGTGGAGTTGGAACTGACGCAGGCTGGGAATGGGTTGACCGCGAATCCGAACAAGATCCTTGCCCCCATCCCGCGATTGAGTGCGGCTGCGGCCGGCACCGGTCACAGTAATACGCCGCCGGATCCGGATGGGATCATGCGCCGCGTCCCGCTCTTTACATCGTTGTCCAAGCCCGGAGACTTCCCGTCCTTCACAGCGGAGGTCGCGCGCGTCGCCGGATTCGGTGATCGGTTGGGCGAAGCTCCGCTCGACGGCTCGTATCGGATGATCGTGAACTTTCCGAATCAGCCGTTCAAGGCGTTCCAGAGTTTTTCAGCGGTCGATGTCTTGAACGGGACAGCAGACCTCTCTGCGTTGAAGGGGGCGATCGTCTTCGTCGGTGCGACGGCGCCGGATCTTCACGATGCATTGTTGGTCCCGACCTCGAACGGCGTTTTGATGCCAGGTGTCGAGATCCATGCGTCCGTATTGGACACGCTCATCGGCCGCCATTGGCTCGTTCCGTTCGATCCGTGGGTATTCGCCGCGATCCTGTTCTTCCTGGGGATCCTCATGGGGCTTTTGGTCCCGCGTTTGCGCGCTCGGTGGAGCATTCCGCTTACGATCGTGCTGTGGATCGCGATCATCGTGACCGCATTCGCCGCATTCGATCGGGGCGTGATCGTGGACGTGGTCTGGCCGACGATCGTGCTGATCTTCGGGTATGGCGCTGTCACGCTCGAACGACGCATCTCGGCGGATCGGGAACGGCGTGAGTTGAAATCCGCGTTCTCCCGCTATGTGAACGCGTCCGTCGTGGATTCACTTCTCGCCGATCCGGCAAAGCTCAAGCTCGGCGGTGAGCGCCGGGCCATGTCCGTCCTCTTTTCCGACATCCGCGGCTTCACGACCCTGTCCGAAGGATTGGATCCGGAGCGGCTCGTCGATGTCTTGAACAAATACCTCACGCGCATGACCGCGATCGTCTTCCAGCATGACGGTGTGCTCGACAAATACATCGGTGATGCCGTGATGGCATTCTGGAATGCGCCGCTCGATCAGCCGGATCACGCATTTCGTGCCGTCGCGACCGCGATCGACATGCGCGACGCCCTGGCCCAGATGAACCATGACAAGGCCTTCGGCGACCTGGAGCTCCATATCGGCCTGGGCGTGAACTCTGGAGACATGGTCGTCGGCAACGTGGGCGGGGAGGCGCGCTTTGATTACACGATCATCGGTGACAATGTGAACCTCGGGTCCCGCCTCGAGGGGCTGACGAAGGAGTATGGCGTCGGGATCATCGTGTCCGAGGGGACGCTCGGACTGCTCGAGGGGAAGATCCTCACGCGCCGTCTCGATAAGGTCGCGGTGAAGGGGAAGAAAGAGCCGGTCGTGATCTACGAGGCGGTCGAACGGATGGAAAAGGCGACCGAGGTCCAGCGTGCGCTCGGAAAGGATTTCGAGACGGCGCTGGAAAAGTATTTCAAGCGCGACTTCGCGGGCGCGATCGTCGCGTGCGACGCGATCCTTGCCGCGCATCCGGAGGATGGGCCGTCCAAGACGCTCAAGGAACGATCGATGCATTTCCGCGACACACCGCCGCCGGACGATTGGGTCGGGACATGGGTCATGAAAAAGAAGTAAGAGAAAAAAGACCTGAATGTATCAGGTCTTTTTGTCTTTGCGCCCCGGGCGACGAGGCTCGGGATCCATCGTCTTATTCTGACTGGCGGATCATCCCCATCATCTTGCTCTTCGCTTCATCCGTGAAATCAGCATCGGTCATGCCGTGCGTTTCTTTGCCGTGGGCCATGAGTTTTTGAGCGACCTCATCTTGGGACTCGCCTTCGGCGACGAACGGGCATTCTTCGTGCCCCATTTCCTTACACGTGAGTTGGTACATGGTGAAAAAAGGTTAAGGAATGAGTGAACGGAGTATAGCACGTCTGATTCAGATCAGCGTCCCAGGCCCACACGGTCCCGGACGACTGTCATCTTCGCTTCCGCGAGTTTCAGCGCCTCATCCCGACCTTGATCCAGGATCTTCATGAGCTCACCTTTGTCATCGAGGTAGTGGTGGACCTTTGCTTGGAACGGTTCAAGCATTGCGACGACCGCTTCGGCCAGCGCTTTCTTGAAGTCGCCATACCCCTTGCCGGCGAATTCCTTCTCAATGTCTTTGATCGGACGACCCGTTGCGTGGTGGAAGATCGTCAGCAGATTGGAGATGGCGGGACGCTTCGGGATATCGTACCGGATCTCAGCCCCCGAGTCGGTGACCGCCTTCATGATCTTTTTGCGGATCACGTCTGGCGGATCAAGGAGGGAGATATAGTTCGCGGCTGAACTCGCGCTCTTCGACATCTTTGTCTTCGGGTCATCGAGGCCCATGATACGCGCGCCGACTTTTTGGACGAGCGTCTGCGGCACGACGAAGGTCTCGCCGAACTGGGAATTGAAGCGGCGTGCGAGCACACGGGCGATCTCCAGGTGCTGGACTTGATCCTCCCCGACCGGGACGACCGTCGTGTCGTAGAGGAGAACATCTGCGGCCATGAGCGTGGGGTAGGTAAAGAGACCAACGCCGACGTTCTCGCCCTTCTTTTTCGATTTATCCTTGAATTGCGTCATACGCTCAAGCTCGGCCATCTTCGTGACCGTGCTCAAGATCCATCCGAGTTCCGCATGTTGGGGGACTTCGCTTTGTACGAAGATGCGGCAGCGTGAGGGTTCGATCCCGGCGGCAAGGTAGGTCGCGGCGACCGTAAGCGTGCTGTCGCGTAGTTTTTTTGGATCCTGCGGAACCGTGATCGCGTGGAGGTCCACGACGCAGAAGAAGCAGCGATAACGATGCTGGATCTCGGTCCATTGTTTGAGCGCGCCGATGTAATTGCCGATATGCATGGCATTGGTCGGCTGCACGCCTGAGAAAAGAAGCTCCTGTGTCATGGGACCAAGGATGCCCGATGTGATATCCTCTTGGCAACTTATGTCATTCGCCCTTTATGAATGGCGCGTAACAATATCAGTATGGCAAACGGAAAATCCAAGTCACCCACCAACGCCCAACCCACCAAGCCCATGGCTCCCAAGAGCCAGACCATGGGGCTCCTCATCGCCCTCTCCATCCTCATGATGGTCGGATTCCTGGTCCTGTACTTCAAGATCGATCTCGATTCCCAGCTTGCGGCGAACAACACCGCGCTCCTCTCCCAGCAGGTCCAACAACTCGACATGCGGGTGGGGAAGATGGATGCACCGACCGCGATGCCAGAACAGGTGATGCCCTCGAATGAACATACGATGACTTCGTCAACGGGGATGAAAGGTTATTCATGGAAAACGTTGACCTTCGAACTTCCCGCTAACATGAATGTCACGGCGAATTCAGAGAATGAATTTACGGCTGAGACAAACGGCCCCGCGAACCTCTGTGGGGCAGATGTACCACGGGGAGCGCAAACGCCACTCGGCCCAGTGAATTGCACAGAGGGGTATCGCTTTACGCTCACACCCTTCAAAAAAGGGTACTTTGAAGGAAACGAACCGACGTTAGTAGATACGGCCTTGTCGGATGTCCAAAAGGGAACGGGTGAGTACGATGGTTGGTATCTCATCAAACGGGATCCGAATAACTGGTACTATCTGACATTTCAGTCGAGTGACCCTACACTTGGCTCCTTCTTCGACTCCCTGAAAGCCCATTGAAGAATGATACAAAACACCCCGCCGGAGCGGGGTGTTTTTTTTGGATGCGGATCCTGAAACGAGTTCAGGATGGCACGTGTTACGCCTCGACAAGGATCGGGAGGATCATCGGGCGGCGCTGGGTCTTGTGGTAGAGGAACTCGCCGAGTTCCTCGCGGATCTTATCCTTGAGGTACATCGCGTTTGCGCTGGAGCGCGGGTCGTCGTCCTTGAGGACCTGTGCGACCTTTTTGCGTGCCGCGTCGATGAGTTCCGTGTGTTCCTTCATGTAGATGAAGCCGCGGGAGATCAGGTCCGGCATCTGCAGGAGCTTACCCGTCTTGTCCGAGACGACTGCGAGCACGATCACGACGCCATCGCCGGCGAGTTCTTGCCGGTCGCGGAGGATGACGTGGTTCGTGTCACCGACACCGAGTCCATCCACGAAGACATATGATGTGTCGACCTTCTTGTTCGTCAGCTGGCCGTTGCCTTTACCGTCGAATTCCATGATCTGACCATTGTCCGCGATCATTGCGCGTTCGCGCGGGAAGCCTGCAGCCACGGCCGCGTTCACGTGTTCACAAAGGAAGGCGTAATGTCCCTCGATCGGGATGAGGTATTTCGGTTTCACCATCTTGTGCATCTCGACGAGGTCCTCCTGCTTGGCGTGACCGCCGGCATGGACGTCCATCATCTTGTAATGGATGACCTTTGCACCTTCGCGGTACAGCGTGTCTTTGACGCGTTGGACCGACCGCTCGTTGCCAGGGATGACGGACGAGGAGAATACGACGGTGTCACCCGGTTCGATCTCGAGGAACGGATGTTCCCGGTTGGCGATGCGCATGAGGACAGCGCGCTCTTCTCCCTGCGCGCCCGTGCAGACGATCGCGACTTTCTCTGGAGGGAGTTTGACCGCCTCGCGGGTGTCGATGAGCGTGCCTTTTTGGATCTTCATGTATCCCAGTTCCTGGGAGATGGCGACGTTCGAGCGCATGGAAAAGCCCTCGACCGCGACCTTTCGGCCGGCGCGTTCGCACGCGATGATGATCTGCTGGATACGCGCGATCATGGACGCGAACGTCCCGATGATGATCTTGCCTTTGGCATTCGCGATGATCTCGTCGATGTTCGTCTGGATCTCATGTTCCGGCAACTGGCGGCCCGCTTGGGTCGCGTTCGTCGAGTCGATCATGAGGGCGAGCACATTGCGATCACCAAGCTTTTTGATCTTTTCTGTCTCCTGCACGGATTGTGCACCTGGTTCCGGATCAAGCTTGAAGTCGCCCGTATGCACGATGATCCCGCACGGCGTGGTCACGATGACGCCCATCGAGGACGGTACGGAGTGTGCAACGCCGAAGAATTCGATCTCGAATTTTCCGAGGCGGAGGACGTCATCCGATTTGACGACGTGCATATTGAGCGGCGGTTTGTCGCGATGATCTTCCTGGCGCTTTTTGATGATCCCGCAGGTCAGATCCGTCGAGAACAACGGGGGATTGCCGAGTTTCGGCATGAGATGCGGAATGCCGCCGATGTGGTCGTAGTGTGCGTGCGTGATGATGACACCGCGAACGTTCTTCTCCTTCCCTTTGAGACAGGAGATATTCGGGATGATGTAGTCCACGCCCGGCATGTCCTCGTCCGGGAATTGGAGACCCATGTCGATGAGGATGATGTCGTCGCCGTATTCCATCATGGTCATGTTCCGGCCGACTTCCTCATTGCCGCCAAGGACCGCGATCTTGAGTCGTTCTTTCGCATCGCCCAAGAGGAGATCTTTGTCTGATCCGGTCTTGAGGTATGGATTGTTCTTGAATGTCTGCATCCGCGGTTCGCGCTGGAAGGCACCGCCTCCACGGCCCATACGCTTGCCACCACGGCCGCGTTTGCCGCCGTGTTTCGGTCCCTCTTCCCGTGAAAAGCCTTGTTTGAGGGACATGCGTTTGATGTCCTTCGGGTGTGCGGGTTTGGCGTCCCTTTCGGACGAGTTGGGTCGCTTCCCGTTCTTCGCGATCGCTTTTTGGATCAGCGAGGACATGGGAGATGATGGAGCACCGCTGACTTCCAGGGCGCGTTTTGCCGCTTTTGCGAATGCGTCAGAACCACCGGAACCTTCCGGTTTGGATGGTTTGCTCGGACGCGGAAAATGACGGCCGCGGGGGAATGGCTTGTGTCCACCGCCGGATGCGCCGGTGCCGGACGAAGACCCTTTGGACGGAGAAAAACCGATGGGGTTCATAGTGTTGTTGTGTGTGCTGGTCTTCCGGAAACGGATTGTCCGCACCAGCATTCGCGATCAGGATCCAAAAAAGGTTCAGGATCCCCAAAGACGAGAATGTGGTTCTGGTTCAATTGTCTCGGAAAGAACTAAGATTTTCGTTGGACGAAAATGGGTAAAAACGTGATTGAATGATGTATGAAATGGTGGGTGTACCTAAGGGCACAATCCCAGCCGCAAATGACGAGAATCTATTTCCAATACAGGATAATGTTGATGTTTATTCTTCAAATGTCTGACTGGGACTGTGGGAAGGAGGATCTTCCGATCTTCCTTCATTTAGGCCTTACGGCCCGAATTCACGACCGTCGGAATTAGCTCAGTGATGGGCGAATCTGCGACGGGTGTGAATTGAGGATGCTCCTATAATACCCTATATGAGGGATTTTGTCAATGCCTGGTCGTCTTCGGTGTTGTGGATGATCCGGTGAAAAAAACCCCGACCAAGTCGGGGGAGATGTGCGGATCAGTGATCCGTATTGCGGATATGGGCGAAGAAGATGACGGCCCAGCGATCCTCCGCGGTCCCGTTCGTGGGGTCCACGACGTCGTGGACCAGGGCGGGAATGAGTCCGCGCGTGAGACGCTCCAGTTTTTGCCCTGCGAAGAGCAATGCTTCGTCCGGGACGGAACGGAATGATTCACGTGTGTCGCCGAGGCGGAGCGCCGGACGGCTTTCCGCGATCTGGAGGGTCAGACACGCACGGTCCGTATGGGCGCGCGCGATGTGAATTCCACGGTCGTAGCGTAGGATCCGGAGGACGTGGAGATCACCGGCGTCGCGGATACGTCGGACGAGGTCATGGCCGGGGAGCGCACCATCGAAGGCGTCGGCGAACGTGAGCGCCTGCTCAAGGCAGATCGCGTGGAGACGCGTGCAGACGGTGAGCAGATCCTCATGGGCCGAGGTGTGGACACTGTAGTCGGCAAGATGCGAGCGCAGGCTTGATCGATAGTGGAAGAGCCACTTGTCGTCTTTGTCTTCTCCTCCGCTACTGGTCTTGCGGATCAAGCCATCGTCCGGCTCATCATCCGGTTCGCCATCGCGGCTGATCTCGAGAGTCCATCGATCACGATCGGGATCCTCGATGAGTCGGCGAATGCCGGTGACGGCTTCGCGCGCAAGGCTCGAACTGACAAGCGGGACGTTGGTGCGCCCGCGGCGGATGAACTCGGCCGCTTGGGGGCCGAGATCGCCTTCTTCTGACGGGATGCAGAACATCTCTGACCTCCAGGGTGAAAGGGCTCCCAGTAGTATGGGAGCCCTGCACGCGATGGGCAAATGGTGACGAGGTGCGTCTTGACCGACATCCGAAAATAGCGCATCATCACGGGGCGATTGACCCTCCTAACAGGAGGGTTCGAGCGAAACGAGGTTGCGGAGCGTAGCGGAGCAAAACGCAGGCGTCGCGCAGACCCAAGTGAAGCCGCATCAGCGGATGAACGGGTGGTCAACGCGACCAGCCGAGTACGGGCGAGTGGCGGAATTGGTAGACGCACTGGCTTCAGGAGCCAGCGAGGGTAACCTCATGAGAGTTCGAGTCTCTCCCCGCCCACCACATCAAAAAACCCCGACAGGGGTTTTTTGATGTGGAGAGACGAGAACGGGAAAGGGTGAAAACGGAAGTTTTCACATGCGGAGGAAGGTCTGCGGAAACCCGAAGGTTTCCGCAAAGGCGCGCGAATGCGCGTCCGGTGAGATGTCTCTCCCCGCCCACCACATCAAAAAACCCCGACAGGGGTTTTTGATTGTGGAGAGACGGGAACGGGAAAGGGTGAAAACGGAAGTTTTCACATGCCAAAATTTACACGACCAACGTCGCCACGAAAGCGATGATGAGATAGGTGAACAGGTTGTAGAAGCTGTCAGAGAAGAATTTCTTCCAAGCGAGCCCTCTTTCATAGTTGCCCCAGAGGATATTCTGACCGATCATCGGGACCGTAAAAGCGATCCAGATGGAGAGAACATAGAAATAGACCGCGTTGGCCGGTCCGCCGCTTTGAATGGTATAGCTTGTGACAAACCCGATGAAAAGGGATGTAAGAAGTGAGAACAGCAGCTGAGCTGAATAGCTTTTCCACATCTTCGGTTTCATTTCCGCCATCCGTTTCTTCCTCTCTTCATTTGAAAGTTTATCAAAACCAACAGATCGTATGTGCCATTTTCCCATGGGAGTAGATCCGGAATACCAAAGCGTTCCGGTCACGGCACTGATGAGCGCGCCTAAGATGCCAACGAGAATGATCAACATGGGAGAGAGATATTAGCGAAAGAATGCTTTACGGCCATTGCATCAGGCAACAGGATGACCCGTCTTCAGCGGATCATTTCCATCGCCAGCCGGAATTCGTATACCAGCTCATGAGGCCGCCGAGGCGATCCGCCGGAGAGCTGATCAAAAGATGGTCTTGTACGCCTTTGATGCCGGTCGCGACGATCTCATGGTGCATGGGTCGGAGGAGGAAGACGGCTGGAACGTCGTTCAGGATCGCGGCGCTCGCAGTTTGGCGGGCTTCTATGATGGCGTCGGTCGTTGTCGCGTCGCGGGAGGCTTCAAGAGCATCGTCGACGGTACGGTCTACGAGCGACGAGAAGTTATATCCGCGGTCAATGGCCTGCCCGCTCCACCAGAAGGGGAAGAGGTCCTGTGTCGGGCCAAGATAGACATTCAATAGGATGATCTGACCGTCACGATCTCTCGTTGCCTTACGGAGGAGGTCCTCGGTCGACAGGGTCTCGATGTCGACCTTCGCGCCGATGAGCGACCATTGACGTTTCAGCCGATCCGCGACGGTCAGGAGATCCGGTTCGTCCGCGACCGAGATCGTCAGGCTCAATTCCGTCGAACTGGCTGTCGCGATCGGCGCTGTGCTCGAAGATGAGGTGTCCTTCGCTCCGCTCTTCGCGATCCGGATGTTCCCATTCTGCGGAAGGACCCATCCATCATTTTCCAAGAGCGTGCGCGCACGGTCGACGTCCATGCCGGTCGTCGTCGTGTCGAGGAATGGGTACGGCCCCATCACCGGTGTCGCGCCGCCGCCAAGGGCGTCGACGAGGTCTGGGCGATCTACAGCAAGGGAAAGGGCCGTTCGGACGTCCTTGTCTTTGAGCGTGCCGTCTTTGAGATCGAAGAACGCGACCGTCTCTTCCGGCAGTTCGAGCTTGAGGTCATGTGCGCGCGATGCAGATTCGGCCTTTTGTGCATCTGCCGTCGGAACGAAGGCGGCGCCTTCGACGAGGTCGGCCTTGGCTGCGTCGACGGCGGATTGGCGATCCGGATAGAACTGGAAGACCACGGTCTTGAGATAGGGGGCGAATCCGTAATACCGATCGAATCGTTCCAAGGTATAGGAATGGATGTTGCCGTTATTGTCACGCAGAAAGGATTTGACGTGATACGGCCCCGAACCGATGGGTTTGAGATTGAGGTCAGAGACACGCGCGTTCGCGGCAGAGACATCCTCCCAGAGGTGCGCCGGCAGGATACCGAAGGTCAGGGAGGAGAGGATCTGCGCATCTGGTCGGTCCAGCGTGAAGATGACGGTGTCATCACCTTGTGTCGAGACGGTCACGCCATGGAATTCCGCGGCGAGCGGACTCTTCCGCGCAGGATCCATCAGGCTGTCGAACGTGAATCGGACATCATCGGCCGTCAGGAGCTGTCCGTCATGGAAATAGACGTCGGGTCGCAGGTGGATCGTCAGCGTCTTCCGGTCATCAGACCACTCATACGATTGGGCGATGTCCGGGATCGGGTTCAGTCCATCCATCCGGAAGAGTCCGGAGTAGACCAGGCGGACCAGGTCGGCGTCCACGTCATTTGCCGGTGCGTCGAGCGGATTGATGAACTTCGGTTGTCCGATCAACGCTTCGCTATAGGCGCCTCCGACGACCGGAACGTTCACGATGTGCCCTTTGGCGAAGACGAACCCTGCGGTTCCGAGAGCGATGACCGCGATCAGACAGGCGATGACGAGAAGTCTTCGCTCTGATGGATCGAAGACGCGTAGGGCGTAGCGGAATTGTCGATAGCGGGGGAGACGTTGTGGCTCCGTGACCGCGATGACGAGCGCGTGGTCATGCCCGACCTCCGGTGGGTGTTCCTCGTTCACCTCAGACGATGGCAGCCAAAAGAACACCCGTTGGAGCGTGCGTCGGATCCGGCTGATGAGAGTAGAGGGATTCATGGTCGCTGACCGTCCCGCATACGACCGGGGTCACCCGGCTCGCGATGCGGAGGAAACATCGGTCACGCCAGGAGCGCGTTCAGGAGTGCGGTCACGAAGAAGAGGACCGACAGACCGATGCTTGCGTAGTAGAGGCCTTTTTCGATGCCGCGCTTCGTCCGGAAGACGTCACTCGCGCCGCCAAAGGCCGCGCCAAGTCCGGAGCCGCGCTGCTGGAGCAGGATCGTGGTGATCAGGAGGATCGACACCAGGATCTGGATGCCGGCGAGCAAAAGGGTTCGCATAGAAGTGTGGCTTGCACGGTACCGCCGGACCCGCTGTCGGTCAAGTCGGTGTCGGCGACGAGCTGAGCCGTCCTTTTGTGCTACACTCAGCCATATGCCGGAGCAAAAACCCGCATCCCCGGTCACGAAGCGCCACCGACCCTGGCGCGTGGTCTGGATCGTGGTGGCCGGATTGACCCTCCTTTTGCTCATCGCCTTCGTCATCGGGGTGATCCAGCGGATCGCGGACATCAAGGCGGGTCGCGTGGACCCGAACCAGACGCCAGAGCAAGCTGTGTTCCAAGCAAGCCTCTCTAAGAAGTTCGCGGATATGCCATCGACTGCGGACGCGTCACGCGTGGAACCGAAAGAGGTGCGTCCCACGCTCGGGGATCCGAACGCGAAATTGCGCATCGTCGAATTCCTCGATTACCAATGTCCCTACTGTCGGGAGACCGCACCGGCCGTCCGATCGTTCATGGCACGGCACGCGACCGACACGTTGTTGATCGTCCGCGATTTTCCGTTGACGGACATTCATCCGCTCGCGGAAGGGGCGGCGATGGCCGCAGACTGCGTGTTCCGCGCGACACCCTCGGTCTATTGGACGTATCACGATCGCCTCTTTGCGAGTCAGAGCGCGGCACAGCCGTCGGATCTTCGATCGTATGCAAAACAACTTGGCGTCGATATGGCCAAATATGATGTGTGCATCTCATCCAAAGCGCCAGCGCAAGGGATCCAGACATCACTCGATGATGGGCTTGCTGCCGGGGTCCGCGGGACGCCCACCTTTTTCTTCAATGGCGTGATGATCCAGGGAGCACGTACGCTGTCCGAGCTTGAGGCGATCGCCGCAGAAGCGCGCAAACACCTTACAGAATAGTCGCCGTCGCTTTTCACGAGCGGGTCTTGCTCTTGCCACATCCCAAAAGACATGGTAGCCTCGGCGGCAACATGTCTGCATCCAACGTCATTTCCATCAAAGGGGCGCGGGCCCATAACTTGAAGAACGTTTCGATCGACCTGCCGAAGGACAAGATGATCGTCGTCACAGGTCTTTCCGGGTCGGGAAAGTCGTCGCTCGCCTTCGATACGATCCATGCCGAAGGGCAGCGTCGGTACATGGAGAGCCTTTCCTCGTACGCCCGACAGTTCCTCGAGCTGCAGGACAAGCCGGATGTCGACGAGATCCTCGGTCTGTCACCGACGATCGCCATCGACCAGAAGTCGTCCTCGCACAATCCGCGATCGACCGTGGGGACGGTGACGGAGGTGTACGACTTCCTCCGCGTCCTGTATTCGCGCGCCGGTCGCGCACACTGCCCATCATGCGGGAAGCCGGTGAGCGAGCAGACATCGCGGGAGATCGCGGAGAAGCTCTTGGCATTGGCACAGAAGGCGGATCTGATCCTGCTTGCGCCCATGGTCCGTGAGCAAAAAGGAGAGCACAAGGTCGTACTCCAGGGTGCACAGCGTGCTGGATACCGCGAAGTGCGATTCGATGGGATGCTTGTGGATCTCGATGAGATCCTGCGTGTGAAAGTGGACAAGACCCAACCGCATACGGTGGAGGTCGTCGTGACCAAGATCGAAAAGAAATCGAGCATGGTCCTTGAGAGCCTGCTCGAGATCTTGAAGCAAGCGCTCGACCTCGGGAACGGTCTCGTGCTCGCGGTCAACGAGGATACGGCAGATGAGACCCTGTTCTCGCAGTCATTGTTTTGCCCGGAGTGCGACATTTCGCTTCCGTCGCTCGAACCGCGCCTGTTCTCGTTCAACTCACCGCACGGTGCGTGTCCGTCCTGCACCGGTCTCGGGACCAAGCTCGTGCTCGATCCCGAACTCGTCATCCCGAACAAACGGCTGACCATCGCGCAGGGGGCGATCAAACCTTGGACGCGCATCGCGGGGAATCAGAATTCGCACATCAAACTGCTCGAAGCCGTCGGCGCAAAGCATGGATTTTCAATCAATGAAGAAGTCGGCAAGCTCACGAAAGCGGCGATCACGACCGTCATGGACGGGACCGGCGATGAGGTCTATGACATTGACGGGAAGAAGCTGACCTTCGGGGGGATCCTCGCCATGCTTGAGGAGAAGTATCGGCAGACGGACTCCGAATACGTGCAAAAGGAGATCGAGACATACATGCGCGTTTTGACCTGTCCGGAATGCGGCGGCCGGCGTCTGCGGAAGGAGGCCCTGCTCGTCACGATCCTGGACACCGGGATCGCGGATCTCGTCTCCTTGCCGCTTGATGAGTGTTTCACCTTTTTCGACAAGCTCGGCAAAGGGCCGAATAGAGTGAAGCCATCCAAGATCGTGAAGACCAAAGCGAATGCAAAGCCGGATCCCATGGGGTTCACGGAACGGGAGCGGCTCGTGGTCGATCAGGTCTCGCACGAGATCAAGCGTCGTCTGTCCAACCTTCTCGATGTCGGTCTCGGATACCTCACGCTCGATCGCAGTGCGATGTCGCTCTCCGGCGGAGAAAGTCAGCGCGTCCGGCTCGCGGTCCAGCTCGGGTCCGAGCTCTCCGGAGTGATCTACATCCTGGACGAGCCGTCGATCGGTCTCCATCAGCGCGACAATGACAAATTGATCCTGACCATGAAGCGTTTGCGTGACCTCGGGAACACCGTGGTCGTCGTCGAGCATGACCAAGCCGTGATGGAAGCAGCGGATTATGTCGTGGACGTTGGTCCGGGTGCGGGTGAATATGGCGGGGAGATCGTGGCCGAAGGCACGCTCGCAGAAGTGAAGCGCAACAAAGAATCGCTCACCGGGCAGTATCTCCTCGGCAAGAAGAGTATCGAGACGCCCAAGACGCGTCGCAAGGGCAATGGGAAGAACGTGACGGTGAAGGGCGCGACTGAATTCAATCTCAAGAACGTGGATTTCAAGGTCCCGCTCGGGAAATTCGTGTGCGTGACCGGCGTTTCCGGATCCGGAAAATCGACGGTCGTGTTGGATATCCTCGGGCGGTCGCTCTCCGCGCATTTCTACGGCGCCAAAGACCTGCCTGGCGCGCACAAGAGCATCGATGGGATCGACAGCCTCGACAAGGTGGTGTCCGTGGACCAGTCACCGATCGGCCGGACGCCGCGCTCCAATCCCGCGACGTACACCGGCGTATTCACGGCGATCCGCGATCTCTTCACCGAGATCCCGGAGGCGAAGATGCGCGGGTATGATGCCGGCAAGTTTTCGTTCAACGTGAAAGGCGGCGGTCGTTGTGAGACCTGCGGCGGGGATGGATATGTCCAGATCCAGATGCAGTTTCTCCCGGATGTGTATGTCGAGTGCACGGAGTGCCAGGGCAAGCGGTACAACAAAGAGGCGCTTGAGATCCATTATCGCAGCAAGACGATCGCCGACATCCTCGACATGACGGTCGAAGAAGCGCGACGTTTCTTCGTCGATCAGCCGTTGATCTATGAAAAGTTGTCCGTTCTGCACGAGGTCGGGCTTGGATATGTGCGCCTCGGTCAACCGGCGACGACGCTCTCTGGTGGTGAGGCCCAGCGGGTGAAGCTTGCGACCGAGCTCTCACGCCGTGCGACCGGCAAGACGCTCTACATCCTGGATGAACCGACGACGGGTCTGCATTTCGACGATATCAAACGATTGCTCCAGGTGTTGCAGGCGCTCGTGGACAAGGGGAACACCGTCCTCGTGATCGAACACAATCTCGATGTCGTGAAGTCCGCGGATTGGGTGATCGACATGGGCCCCGAGGGGGGTATTCGCGGAGGCGAGATCGTCGCGTTCGGCACGCCTGAAGAGGTCGCGAAGAGCAAGAAGTCCCTCACGGCGAAATACCTCAAAGCCGTGCTTTGACCCTGAGACTCTGGTACGATGGCGCGCATGAAGCGCGCCATCTTGGTTCTCCTCGCCCTTGGTCTACCGTTCGCCGCTCTAGCCGCGGCACCGGATGCTTTTCAGAGTCACCTGTCCGCTGATAAGACCGACGTAAAGGCGGATGGGATCGATATGGCGCGGATCACGGTCACGGTCCGGGATCAAAATCTCATTCCGCTAGTCGGGGCGAAGGTGGTGATCACGTCATCGCGTGGGAGCGCGGATGCGATCGTCGCGGAGACGAACGACACCGACCTCCTGGGAAAGGAGTATTTCGACGTCCGTTCGCTGAAGAACGGCACCGCGGATCTCACAGCGACCGCGGATGGAGTCCCGTTGCAGAAGACCGTCACGATCTCGTTCGGCGGCGGACTCACGTTTGATCTCAAGGACGGCGACCTCATCAAGATCCCGGATGACGGCGACGTCGCGACCTTGAATGATACGGCCGTCTACTTTTACGCCGCGGATGGCAAGAGGTATGTCTTCCCGAATGAGAAGGTCTACTTCACGTGGTTTCCCGATTTTTCCAAAGTGCGTACCATTCCGATCGATCAGATGTCGCTGATCCCCATCGGAGGGAATGTGACATATAAAGCCGGTTCGAAACTCGTGAAGTTCCAAACCGATCCCAAGACGTACCTTCCCACCAAAGGAGGAGTGCTCCGGTGGGTCCAGAGCGAGCAGGCCGCCCGTGATCTCTTCGGCGCAGATTGGAATGCGCAGGTGGATGACATCACGGAAGCTTTTTATGTGAACTATACCTTCGGTTCTCCGATCGCGAGCGCTCTTGATGCACCGCTCGATATCATCCGGACCGGCGGGGGTACCATCGACACGGACAAAGGGCTCCAGGTGTACTGAATCGCCGTTCGTTCCCTGGCGTCATATCGAGAACCCCGCCTTTCCGAAGGGCGGGGTCAGACCGAACGCGCGTGTGCGTCCGTTTATTTTTTTGACTTCTGAGAGACGACGGAGGTGACCGTCACTGTTTGGGACGCGATGGTGATGTCCGGCATCATCTGGAGCTCTTCCAGGATGTTTTGAGCGAGATCATTGTGGATGATCCGACGTTCGCGCACATCAACGACATATCGGATGTGAAGCATGATCCAGTTGTCGGTTGGAGTCACGAAGATCTTGGGTTCGATATTGCGTTTTGACAGGTAGTACTTCTCCTCGAGGTGCGATATCTCCCGTTCTGCTTGCTTGGTCCTTACGGCCGTCTTTGTTTTTACGATGGCCTGGATGAGGTCGATCGCTTTTTTCCAGTCGCTCGCATACGTGACGGGGATCGCCATCTCATCCCAGATGAATTTATGGTCTTTGGTGTAGTTGTACACGGGCGATGAGAGAACCCGTCCATTCGGCAACTGGGTGATCCGACCGGTCGTTTGGTCACCGTCGACCCATCCGCGCAGTTCCAGCAACCGGGTATAGAACAGGCCGATATCGATGACATCGCCGAACGTGGAATCGACTTCGATCCGGTCTCCGACGCGGTATGTGGCATTCAGGAAAATGGCGAGTGCGCCGGCGAAGTTCTTGAAGACGTCCTGAAGGGCTATGGCAACGCCGGCTGCGACCAGACCGTAGGCGACGAGGAGCGCCTGGGGATTGATGATCCAGATCCGGAGGATGATGATGGATGAGAGAACGATGAACAGGAGCTGTGTGGTCTTTCGGAACGTATACCGCGTCTTGGAATCATGGATCCGTTGGCTGACAAAGCCCTCGAGGACAAGCTTCAGGAAAAAATACGAAATGGCGATGGCAATGAGGCTGTACGTCACCTTGGTCAGGTCCGTATTCTGATATTGGAGATCGATGAACCAAGCGAGCCCTGCAAGGCCACACAAGATGAGGAAATTGATCAGTTTATTGAGCATGGACTCTGCATGTGGACTGACGTGATCATGTGCAGGATACCATGAATGGGTTCGACGTGGATCCTGATCCGTTAGCTGGTGGATCTCAGGATGACGGATCCAGGATACGAAAACCCCCGGGGGACCGGGGGTTTGATTTACGCCTTGTGGATCTCTTTGAGCTTCTTCTTGCTCGTGCGGATGTAGCCGATGTGCTTGCGCCGCGTCTTGAACTGGCGGACGAGCTCGATCTTCGCGATGATCGGGGAAGCGGTCGGATAGATGCGCTCCACGCCGATCCCTTCGGAGATCTTGCGGACGGTCATCGTGCGGTGGATGCCTGCGCCGCGCACGTTCAACACGGTCCCTTCGAAGACCTGGATGCGTTCCTTCTCTTCGCCCTTGGTGTTGATCTCCTTGAGCTTCTGATGGACGCGGATGAGCATGCCCGTGCGGACGTCTTCCGGCTTGAGGATGTCGTGTTTGGCGGTTTGTGCCATATCGTTGATGTGGCGCAAGAATACGGGAAAACGCGGATCCCGTCAAGCCGCGCCGTGAGGTGCGTTTCCAAGCGCATCGAGGATGCGGGCGGCCGTCTCTTCCGGGCCCTTCATGTCCGTCGTGTCCAGGATGAGGTCGTAATGTGCCTGTTCGAGATGGCTGACCCCGTAATATTTGGTATATCGCCGGACGTCGGAATCGGTCCGGGCTGTAATGGCATCAATCGCGGCTTCCGGCGTCGCATATTCCGGCTCATCGGAACGGCCTTCGTGCGCAAGCTTCCGCGCCTCGCAGATCCGTCGAGCCGCCTCGTCCACGCGGCAATCCAGGAAGACCTTGAACGAGTGGGGGATGAAGTGCCAGGAGAGTCGCCCTTCGATCACGAAGTCCTTCTCTCTTTCTCCCAGCTCCCGTTGGTAGTCGTCCACGATCTTGTCCGTGAATGCCTCTTTTTCGCCGAGGGCATTCAGTTCATCGAGCGTCATGCCGCGTTCGATCGCCATCTTGCCGCGCAGGCCTCCCATGGAATAGAACGGGACGCCGAGTTTCTTTGCGAGGATCTTCGCGACAGAGGTCTTGCCCGATCCGGGAACACCGGAGATGGAGATGATCATGGGATCACAGGGTCTTCATGACGTCTTCGAACGATGGATCCGGCGCAATGTCATATGTACGCAATTCGCCGGTCACGGGATCATTGAATCCGATGTGCACGCTTTGAAGGAGGAGCCGCGGTGCTTTGATGTTCCGGTCTTCGGCGCGGCGTTTATACAGCGGATCGCCGATCACCGGATGTCCGAAGGCGAGGAAGTGTGCACGGATCTGGTGCGTGCGACCGGACAGGATCGTGCACTCGACGAGCGTCGCCCCGCGGAATCGCTTCAAGACCGTGTAATGCGTCCAGGCGGCCTTTCCACCTTCTTCCGATTCGGGTCGGGCGGCCATCCGATTCCGTGTTTTTGATCGCGCGATCCGGAATTTGAGTTCGCCTTCATCCTCCGGGATCTCGCCATACACGAGTGCGAGATACCGCTTGTCGATCGTATGTTGGGAGAACTGTTTTTTGAGATGTTCGAACGCGTCCTGCGTGCGTGCGACGAGCATGAGTCCGCTGACATCGCGGTCCAATCGGTGGATGATCCCGGGGCGTTGGGGGTCCTCACCGATCTTCGCGATCGACGGATCGCGGGCAAGGATCGCTTCCACAAGCGTCCCGCTGTGTAGCTTCGTATTCGGATGGACAAGGACGCCGACAGGTTTGTCGATCACGTAGTAGGCCGGGGTCTCATCGATGATGTGGATCTCCGGCGGAGGGAGGTCCATTTCCGGCGTTGAGCCTACGGGAGCGTCATCAAAGATGACCGTATCCCCTGGATTGAGGAAGCGATGGACCGTCGCCGGTCGGCCATTTACGGTCCCGGCACCGCTCTTGAGGAGCTTGGCTGCCCGGCTGCGTGTGAGCTCCGGGATCGCGTCCGCCAAAAAGACGTCGAGCCGTTCACCCGCGTTTTCCTGGGAAATCGTCCATGTCCGTTTCATCGGCCGCATGATAGCATAGGATTGATTTTCGTCATGCCCCGTTCACGCACCGTCTCTGGGATCGTCTTTTCGTTCATGCCCGTGTTCGCGGTCATCGGATTTGCCGTTGCCGGTGTCGTTGCGTTGGTGGTCGGGCCAGCAACAGGCTCTATCGTGCTCGCGGTGGTGCTTGTCGTCGGGACGTTTCCGTATGCGTGGCGGATCCTTTCGGACATGTTCCGCGGTCATTTGGGTGTGGATGTCATCGCGCTCCTCGCGATCGCTGGCGCGCTTGCATTTGACCAATGGATCGCCGGAGCCGTGATCCTTTTCATGCTTTCCGGTGGCGAGGCGCTTGAGGAATACGCCCTTCGTCGCGCCCGACGTCAGCTGACGCTCCTCCTATCGAACGCGCCTTCCATTGCGCATGTTTCGCTGAAAGGAAAGTTGAAGGATGTCTCGGTCATGGAGGTGAAAGTCGGCGACGTGCTCGTCGTGAAGGCAGGAGAGACCGTTCCTGTCGACGCGATCATCGTCAAAGGGGTATCCGCGCTCGATGAGTCCCGTCTCACCGGCGAACCCCTCCCGGTCGAAAAAGGACCACACAGTCTCGTGATGAGCGGGAGTGTGAACATGGAGGCAGTGCTGACCGTGCAGGCCGTGCGGACCGCGGAACAAAGTCGATACGGGCAGATCATCCAGCTGGTCCGCGAGGCGGAAGAGAGTCGGGCGCCGATCATCCGCATCGCGGATCGCTACAGCGTCGGTTTTACCGCCGTGACCCTCGCGATCGCCGGTGGAGCGTGGTGGCTGTCCGGCGATCCGATCCGCGCGTTGTCCGTCCTGGTGGTCGCCACGCCATGTCCGTTGATCGTCGCCACACCGGTCGCGATCATGTCCGGGATCAGTCGCGCGGCAAAACGCGGGATCGTGGTCAAAGACGGCGGTGCGCTTGAGGTCTTGGGACGTGCGAAAGCATTCGTCCTCGATAAGACAGGGACGATCACGCTTGGAACGCCGAAGGTGGCCGGCGTGCTGCATGGTGAGGTGCCGGAAGGTGAGGTGTTGCGGATCGCCGCGTCCTTGGATCAACTTTCCAACCACGTTTTGGCGCGGTCCCTTGTGATGTACGCAAAGGAGCAGGGCGCGCATCTGGAGATCCCGTCGGATTTTCATGAAGAGATCGCATCGGGCGTGAGCGGGACGCTCGACGGGACGCCGTATGCATTCGGCAAGCTCGCGTTCCTTGAAGCGCGCGGTGTGGTGATCCCGTCCGAAGTCAGGCGGACGCATGAAGAAGGTCGGAATGCCGGGACCAAATCCGTCTACCTCGCTACAGGAACGACATACGTCGGCGGCGTAAGCTTTTCGGACACGGTCCGTCCGCACATCAAGAGCATGTTCCACGAGATGGCGCGTCATGGGGTCACGGAGGTGCTCATGCTGACGGGGGATAAGACGTCCGTGGCCATGGAGATCGCGCAAAAAGTCGGGATCAAGCAGTTCCGCGGAGATTGTCTGCCGGAGGATAAAGTGGCAGAGGTCAAGAAGTTGCAAAAGAGGGTATCTCCCGTCGCCATGGTGGGTGACGGGGTGAATGATGCACCGGCGCTGGCGGTCGCGGATGTCGGGATCGCGATGGGGGCGAACGGAGCGACCGCTGCATCGGAGACCGCAGACATCGTCATCACCGTAGATCAGTTCGAGCGCGTGGGCGAGGCGTATCACATCGCCCGGCGGATGCTCGCCATCGCGTTGGAGAGCATCTGGATCGGGATCGGCGTGAGCGTCCTTTTGATGGTCGTCGCGGCCTTTGGAGGGATCCTGCCGATCCAGGGCGCGATCACGCAGGAGGTGCTCGACGTCGCCGTCATTTTGAATGCATTACGCGTCCACGGGACGCGGCTTGAGTGAACCGTCGGGTCGTCAGGAACCCTTTCATACCTTGACGAAAGCGAAAATCCCTGATATACAGGATGGACTTGATCAAGGAGGTTGAGTTGGCTCAGGTCATCGTTCTTTCCAGGTCCGTGTGGTCCGGCGGTCGCCGGTTTCATGACATGTGCGCGGCCCTTGAAGGGCTGGCCATGCGAGAGATCCCGCCGGCGCATCCGGCGTTCCAGCACATCCGTCGGCAGGTCCGAAGGATGCTCCGGCACAAGGATCTTCCGGAGATGGATCTCACCCGCGAAGAGGTCGAACAGCTCGGCGAGCTGATCGATGTCTCGCCGAGCGTCCGCGCTCGCGATGAGATCTTCCTCGTCTCGCTCGTCCGGCTCAAGAAGGAGTCGGGGTTCGATCCCATGGAGATGCCGGGTTCCCGGCTCCCCGAGGAGTTGATCGACGCCTATCTGAACCAGCGAAACGCCTTCGGCGTCGTCGCGCTTGCGTGGCAACACTACACGCATGCAGACGACATGCATCTCAAAAAAGAGGATGTCCTTCGCGCCAACGGTGTGCGACAGGACGCCTGATCGTCCCCGCGCTCCGCGCATCTAAACAAGCCCTCGTTGATCGGGGGCTTTTTCTTTTCGTTCAGCTCACGCGGCCTTTCTGTCTTGTGAGATTTTGAATCGATCCACGATGCGGTCAAACGCTTCGCCGATCTTCAGATAGGCTTGTGCCGGATCCTTGGTCTCCGCGAAGATCTTTTGGAGTTCCGGGCGGAGATAGTCGATGAGCTTGTCTGCTTCCGGGAGATCCTTGGGGATGTTCCGCGCATGTTTTACGAACTCGTTCCGCGCGTTTTCCACGATACGCATGAGGGATCTCGCCGCACCTGGATCACCGATGGCACGGAGGGTTTGATATTCATGTACGAGACGTTCGCCGACAGACGGAGCGCGTTCGGCGGATTCAAGGGAGTGTGGCATATGGGAGGAGGATAGCTGAAGCGATGTGTTCGTCCAACCTTACTGTTTGACCGTCACGGCGATCTGCTTGCCCTGCGCGACATACCCAAGGAGGCGTTCGACCTCTGCGGTCGCGTTTTCGTTCGCACGGGCAATGAGATCGGGCTGGGTCGCGGCCGTCTCGGCCTGTTTGGAAAGCTCGGCGAGCGCCTCATTGTATCCGTCGTCGTTCTGGAGGACGCGTTTGAGGATGCCTTGATCATTCTTGACCTCGATCGGTCCCACAAGGCGGTCGTTGAAGAGCGATGCGGAAGGGAGTATGACCGAGATCGTATCGCCATTGACCGAGATGTCGTCTGCGGTGACCTTGGCGAGATCGATGCCGAGATTCACCTCCATGACCCCGCGTGCCGTTATCGTCTGACCGAAGAAGAAGTCCTTGAATGCACTGCCCGTGGACTTGGTGATCGTGACGGGCTCGTCGAACATGTAGGTCTGCGTGACGAGGAATCCACGGTCCTTGAGCGCGGTAAGGATGATCTGCGCGTTGACCTCGGGTTTCTGTACCGGTGCTGGTTTTCCGATGCGGTACCCCGCATACCCAGCCCCGCCGGCGATCACAAGCGCAAGAACGATCCCAAGGATCCATTTCCAGTTTTTCATAGCCCAAGCGTAGGGGGTTTTATGGGAAAAGACAAACACGCCGGTTTGGCGTGTTTGTCTTGGTAGGCCCGGCTGGGATCGAACCAGCGACCGGGTGTGTATAAGACACCTGCTCTACCACTGAGCTACGGGCCTATGACGCCCTTTTTGGGCACAGAACTTTGTCACTCGCTCCGTTCGCTCGTTTCGCGTTCTGCATCCCAAAACGGCATCATGCGAACTCCGAGAACGAATGTTTCGTGAATATACGTTCGAACGGGGCAAAGAACAAGCCCGCCGATCAGAGAATGAACGGCGGGCGAGGGAGTCAGGGCGCGATGCGATCCGCGCTCCATGGACCGAGATCCGTGTCCGTGTAGACATCGGTCGCGGATCCGCTCATGTGCTGACGGTCCGGAGAGATGACGCCATCGTAATGACGCGTGTCGTCGCGGATCTCGACGTGATCGCCGATGATGATGCCGCGGACGGTCGAAAGGTTCGGCACGACGATGAAGCGACCGCCTTGGAGAACCTTCGCGGTTTGCGGGAGGTTGTACCCGGTCCAACTCCATTCGCCGGAAATATCGACGATGCCGACGACGAGAGCGCTGACGCAGACGGTCTGCGGGCAGTTCGTCGCACTCTGCGGACAGTCATTCGTATCGCAGGCCGTCACGGTCGCGCTCGGTTCGGTCGGACACTTTTCCGTGTCCAGACAGTCCACGTCAAAGGTCGGCGAGGTCGTGAGGCCGGTCGGCCCGTCGAGCATCTGCAGATCGACCTCAGTATCAGAGGCAGACCAGTCGATGTCCGCACCGACCTCGAAGACGTCGTTCCCGTCGTCTTCATACGGCGTGACATGGATCGCTTCCTCGAGATCCGGCGCATCGCGATGACTACGGACCGTGAGTGTGGTCCCGTCTTCGGATCCTCCGAAAGAAAGGAGAAGATCCGTGACATAGGTCTGATACGGATCCGGGTCTGGGGGAGATGCTTCAGGCGTGGCATCGGCAGTACCGGCATCCAGGGATCGGACGATCCCACCGCTCGGTGGCAGGATCGTTCCGTGGCGGGGGATCTGCTCCATGCGCGATCCGGGGACCGGCAGGGATATATGTGACGATGGTCGGTCTTCCGTCGAAGGCGGGGGAGCATCCATCGGTCCGGGTCCGGATCCACACGCGGCCAATCCAAAACCCATCACGAGCAAGATCGCGTTTCGTGTCTTCATCTGTCTTCTCCGTTGTTGGGGCATGATGCCCGCACCTCTTTCTACCGCTGCCGTTTTTCGTGCGCGTTGTCAAGAGCGGTCAGGTGCGGAATGTTCATTTACCTTTGAAGGTCCAGCCATCGACGGCTGCGCTGATCATCGCGAGGAAGGTGATGATGAGCATGTAGAAGTACGATCGTATTCGCGAAAATGAAAAAGCAGACCCCGAAGGGTCTGCGTAGGGAGGTTTTGGATCAAAGTGATCACGCTTTGGGCGGAGGTCGTTCGGTGCCGCCCCAGCCGCTCGCGTAGGGAGCGGTATTCGGCGGACGCTCTTCGGTCTCTGACGCCGCTTCGGCGTTCGTGCTGGTCATGTCTGCTTCGACCGGGACCGGCGCATCATCGGCATCGTCCATCGGAGAGGATCCTGCGCCCTGCACCATCTCCGCGTTCTCGTCAGGCTCTGGCGCGGCATCCTCATCGGCGGTTCCGACAGGGGACGTCTCTTCCGCCTCTTCGGACTTCCAGCCGGCGTTTGCGGCGAGGCGTTCGAGGGCGGGAAAGAGATCGGAGAGGACGACGAGGTCCACGAGCGCTTCGATCTCCATGAAGGGTTCGAAATCTGCATAGGAGAAGGGTACGCCGTCCGTGCCTTTTTCCAGGACGTCCGCAAGGATCCCCTCCAAAAGGGCCTGGTTCGATCGGACGAGGTTCCGCACGAGGGCGCGAGGTCCAACGGCTTCGAACAGATCCGCCATGCTAACGACTTTGAGATCGACGGCCTCCTGGAAGAGGATCTTGAGGAAGTCGCGATGCTTCTGCGTGGCATCGCCGGTCCCGTCGGTGTGGATCCAATCCGTGGTCAGGAGGAACCGGTAGAGCGCATTCCAGTCGAGGAAACGCACGCGGTCTTTGAGATCGAACGACAGATGGATCGTGGCCGCATCCGCATCTGACGCCCTTAGCGCGGTCGAGAGCAGGAGACTGCAGGTCTCCGCATCGAGCTCGACGGCCGTCGCCTGGGGGATGTTGATGCATTGAGCGAGGATCTTCGCGCGCAAGAGCGCGCTCTCCCGTAGGGCGGTCATGATGACCGTGGGCGGGAATTGGACTGCGAATTGTTCGGGCGTCTGCCAGGGCAGGAGATCGAATCCGTATTCGAGCGCCTTGGCGAGGAGCTGGCCTCCCGACGTTCTTGCAGGGTCTTTTCTGGGTTCCGACGTATCGTTCATCTCAAAACCTCCGTTTGGGAAAGAGCTGCTGACAAACTGTGGCTTGGGAACGGAAAAGTCAAGATTAACGTTTATCTAAGGAGGCGGTATTCTTATGAAAATATATCTTTCATATGCACAAAATGACGAAAAACATCCGAGTCATCGCCTTTGTCGGCTCAGTCATCGCACCGCTCGCGCTCTTTGGTGCGGGATGTACGAACACTCAGCCAGCCTCACGTCCAACGCCTCAGCCCCTCCCCGTAACAACCCCGCAAGCCGGCGGTACAGAACAAAGTGCCGCGAACGCCCCATCCGTCACAAGTGGAACGACGAATGCGGATCTTGAAAATGATCTTAATACTTTCGACAGCCAGATGAAGTCGCTGAATAGTGATTCCGCGAACATCGATCAAGGCTTGAACGACCAGCCTGTCCCGCAGGCCGAATAACCCCTTCAAAAAATATGTCACTCAAACGAATATCTTTCGTATTGGTCTCAGTCATCGCCGTTGGGTCCATGACCGCCGTGCCGGTCTTTGCGGAGACGGTCTCTGCAGCGCCGACAAACCTCCCGCTTCGGACGAATGCCGGAACGCAGGATCAACGCATGACACGGATCAAGGATCGTGCGGATCAGGAGATCGACCGTCGGATCAAGAATCTCGGGCGCCTCATGGATCGCGCACATGTGATGTCGAAGCTCTCAGACACGACCAAGTCGACGCTAGAGAACACGGTCCAGAGCGAAACGGATGCGCTGACAGCGCTCAAGGCGAAGATCGACGCGGATACGGATATCACGACGCTTCGCACAGATGTACAGTCCATCACGAAGTCGTATCGGATCTATGCGCTCGTCATCCCACAGGGTGCGGTCCTCGCTGCGGCTGATCGATTGACCACGGTCGCGGACACGATGTCTGGCATCGGCGATAAGCTCCAGTCGCGGATCGCTGAAGCGCAGGCTGCTGGGAAGGATGTGAGCGCAATGCAGTCGTCCTACGATGATCTCGTCGCCAAGCTCGCGGACGCGAAGACGCAGGCGGCGGATGCGATCTCTGCGACACAGGCGTTGAAACCGGATAATGGGGATCAGGCGATCGGCCAGGCGAATCTGCAGGCTCTCAAGGACGCGCGGAGCAAGATCCACACAGGGATCCAGGACCTCGTCGCGGCCCGCAAAGACGCGGCAACGGTCATCGCTGGTTTCCGGTCGTCTCATTTGGACGCGAAGACGTCGGACAGTGCCTCGGGATCCATGGATCAGAATGGCGACCATGCCACCGGTTCGGATGAGATGGAGAACCACGCATCCGACACGGGATCAACCGGATCTGAATAGGATCTCATACGTAAAAGCAGGCCCTTCGGGGCCTGTTTTTCGATTTGCGCGAAACCAGGTTCTATCGTAAGACACGGATAGGAGGTCACCGTGGTCACGTATTATCACACGAAGAGCTACATCTACGCCGTCGCTAACGGCTACTGCTCCAAGGTCCTGTCCGCAGACGGTCGGGTAGACGAGCATGCGCCGCTTGAAACCTGTCCGCTTGTCGCCGGCGTCCGCGGCATGCCTGGCGTCGAGGTTCCGGTCTCGGAGATCGCGGAGGGCATGTCCCTTCGATTCCAGATCAAGGGGTCATTCGTCACGACCCAGCCGGTCGAGAAGATCGAGTTGTCGGTCCCGTCCCTTTCGATCCCGCCCGTTCCGATGTCAGGGCGGTCCGTAAGCATCATTCCCCCGGATCCGCAGTCCGGCCGTATCACGATCCCGGATAAATGAGTCCTTTGTCTATACCTGCCGATCGGCGGGTTTTTTATATGTGCAGGTCCTGGGCCGTCTTCCAGCTCCAACGGACGTATGCCGCGTTCTTGGGGCACGTTCGCACGAATGAGCGCGTGACCTCGTCGTGCGCATAGCCGCAACCGAAATCCATGTCGAGTTCTTTTTTCAATTCGGTGATCAAACGTTCACGTTCGCTCTTCGCAAGGATCGAGGCGGCCGCGACCGTTCGATCCGTGCGATCAGCTTCATGTTTCGCCCGGAGGCGCTTCATGTCCGGCCACTGGCTCGCGATATAGAGCTCTTCAAGAAAACCTTGGGCATTGATACTCGGCGCATCGACGAGGGCGATCGCCTCGCGTTCCGGGTGTATTTCGATGAAGGTGTGAAGCAGATCGGCCATCATCTCTGTTTCCAGACCGTTCAGCGTGCGCGATCGGTCGCGGACGGCATCGTCGATCTCGGGCGGATAGACGACCGCAAGCTGGAACCAGCACCGTTCCTTGATCCGTGCCGCGAGATCATCGCGCTGTGGTCCGGGAACGATCTTGGAGTCGCGGACGTTGTTCGCCCAAAACCATTTGCGGTCCGCCGCATCCGCCGCAACACACGCGACCACGAGCGGACCGATCACGCATCCGCGTCCCGCCTCATCGATGCCGACACTCAATCGCATGATCCAAGCATACCCTAAGGTCCGACGTCTGCAATGGATGCTGTTTCGTGCCTGCTTGCCAAAAGGCCCTATTTTTGGCATCATTCGGACATATGAAAGTCATCTATTGCCGCGATTTCGGGTTTGATTGTAATGCCCGGATGCGGGGTCGCTCGGTCGATGAGGCGGTTGATGCCACCATCAAACACGGGGTGAGTATGCATCATTTGGACCTCAAGGAGCTCCAGACCCCGGAAAAACGGGCGGAGATCGCGACAAAGGCGCAAGACCTCGAAGATTGAGCTTCGGGGAGTCCAGACGCGGGACCGTTGACCGGTTCCGCGTTTTTCGTTACGCTTCCCGCATAAAATCTATGCCCCAAGCACTCCAATTCGCCCTCGTGTCCGCGATCGTCGCGCTCGCGTGGGGCGCCTATCTCGTTCGGTGGGTCCTGCGACAGCCAGCTGGTGAAGGAAAGATGATCGAGATCGCCAAGGCGATCCAGGTCGGCGCCGAGGCGTATCTCTCGCGTCAGTATAAGACGATCGGGGCCATTGGCCTCGTGATCTTCCTCATCCTGTGGAAGGCGCTCGGCTGGCACACGGCCGCCGGATTCGCGATCGGCGCGATCCTGTCCGCACTCGCGGGATTCGTCGGCATGTTCGTGTCCGTGCGCGCCAATGTGCGCACGACAGAGGCGGCGAAGAAGGGGATGAAGCACGCGCTCGACGTGGCCGTGAAAGGCGGTACCGTGACCGGCCTCTTCGTCGTGGGCTTCGGCCTGCTCGGCGTCGCAGGTTTCTACGCCTGGACGCATGATCTGAAAGCGCTCGTCGGTCTCGGCTTCGGCGGCTCGCTCATCTCCGTGTTCGCGCGGTTGGGCGGCGGTATCTTCACCAAAGCCGCGGACGTTGGCGCTGACCTCGTCGGCAAGGTGGAAGCCGGGATCCCGGAAGATGATCCGCGCAATCCGGCCGTCATCGCGGACAATGTGGGCGACAATGTGGGCGACTGCGCCGGCATGGCGGCCGATCTGTTTGAGACCTATGCGATCACCGCGCTTGCGGCCATGATCCTCGGCGGCCTCGCGTATCCGGGCAATGAGAACGTCGTGCTCTTCCCGCTCGTGCTCGGCGGCATCTCGATCTTCGCGTCCATCATCGGTACGTTCTTCATCCGCCTCGGCGAGAGCAAGAACATCATGGGTGCGCTGTATAAGGGCTTGATCGCGGCCGGTGTGCTCGCAGCCGTCGCGTTTTGGTACGCTGCGACGCAGTACTTCCCGGCGACCGGAGCCATCACGGCAATGGCCATCACCAAAGCGTCGCTCATCGGCCTTGCCGTGACCGGACTCATGGTCGTCATCACCGAATACTACACCTCGACCAAATACGCGCCGGTCCAACGGATCGCAAAGGCATCCGAGACGGGACACGGCACGAACGTCATTGCGGGTCTTGCTATGGGCATGAAGTCCACGGCGCTTCCGGTGATCGTCATTGTGGTCGCCATCCTCCTCTCATATGACGCGGCAGGTCTCTACGGCATCGCGATCGCGGCCATGAGCATGCTGTCGCTCTCGGGCATCATCGTCGCGATCGACGCGTACGGTCCGATCACGGACAACGCGGGTGGTATCGCGGAAATGGCAGAGCTGGGCGATGCGGTGCGCGACGTGACCGATCCGCTCGACGCAGTCGGCAACACGACCAAGGCCGTGACCAAGGGCTACGCGATCGCGTCTGCCGGACTGGCCTCGCTCGTGCTCTTCGCCTCGTATACGCAGGAATTCGTTGAACGCGGAAAGGCGTTGTCCTTCTCACTCGAAGATCCGAAGCTCATTGCCGGACTCTTCCTCGGCGGCCTGCTCCCGTATCTCTTCGCGGCGTTCGCCATGGAGGCGGTCGGCACCACGGCCGGCGCGGTCGTGGAAGAAGTGCGCCGTCAGTTCCGCGAGATCCGCGGGATCATGGAAGGCACGGCCAAGCCGGATTACGCGACGACCGTGGACATTGTGACGCGCGCGGCGATCAAGCAGATGATCGTTCCGGCGCTTCTGCCGGTCCTGACCCCGATCGTCATTGCGTATCTGCTCGGGCCCGTCGCGCTCGGCGGCGTGCTCATCGGTTCCATCGTGACAGGCGTCTTTGTGGCCATCTCGATGACCTCGGGCGGCGGCGCGTGGGACAATGCGAAGAAGTACATCGAGTCCGGTCACTTCGGCGGAAAGAACTCCTTTGCCCATCAGGCGGCGGTCACCGGCGACACGGTCGGCGACCCGTACAAGGACACGGCCGGCCCGGCGATCAACCCGATGATCAAGATCTTGAACATCGTGGCGTTGCTGCTGGTAGCCATCCTCGTCTGAACAACGTATAAGTCGTTCGAACGGCGGCCTTCGGGCCGCCGTTATGTTATCCTCGCCCCATCCTATGGCCGACATCATCGACCCGCGACATGAACAGCTCGTGGAGCACCTCTTTATCCGGGTATGTCTGGTGCTCGAGATGCCTGGATATCAGATCCGCGCTTTGCGTCGGCGTCTCCGCGGAAAGGGGAAATTCCGTTCGCTCACGTACGGATATACCAAGATCGGAGAAAAGCTCGTGACCATCGATCTCTACACGCCCAAGACCATGAAGCCGCGGAAGATGGATGCGATCTTGCGCGTGATCTGCCACGAGCTCGCCCATCATCAAAAACCGCCGAAGTTGTATCGTAAAGGATTTCGGCTCGTCGAGATTACGCATCATCCGCCGTTTTGGACCCAATATAAGAAGAATGTGAAGCGGATCCAGGAGGATGAGCTGCTCGGCGTGTACTTCGCGAGCGTATAGTTTGCACTCACCGCGGACGCGCGCTATGTTTGTCCCGCTATGAAGATCGAAGTGGATCAGGACGCCTGCATCGGCGCCGCATCATGCGTCGCGTTGGCCGGGTTGACCTTCGCGCTGAACGGGGAGGGGAAGGTCTATATCCTCAACGAAGCGCCGGAGGCGAAGAAGAACGACGAGGGAGAGGCGATCGCGTCCGATTCCACGGAAACGATGGATGTGCGCGACATGATCGTCGAGGCCGCGCGGTCGTGTCCGGTCCAAGCGATCAAGCTCTTCGAAGACGACGGAACCGAGATCGTGCTGTGACCGTACAAAATATGTCATTCCCGCGGAGGCGGGAATCCGGTCCGGCCGTCGAGCCGGATCCCCGTTTTCACGGGAAAGACGGAGAGGCGATGACGGAAAGATGAATATCTATGAACCCCATTCTTGAAAAGCGTCTCTTCCGCGTGACGCGAAACCGCACGCTGACGCCCGATGCGTTCGAGCTTACGCTTGAACCTGCGGACGACAAACCCATGTTCCCGTTCAAGGCGGGGCAGTGGGTCTATCTCTATCTGTTGAATGACGATGGAAGTGAATGGGCACGTGCCGCATTCTCGATCGCGTCCGCGCCAACAGATTCTGCGTCGCGTTTTGATCTCGCGGTCAAAGTCTACGGTGACTACACGAAGCGTGCGCAGACGTTGAAGGAGGGGGATACGGTCCGCATCCAGGGTCCGTTCGGCCTTTTCGTCCCTAAAGAGGAAGAGGCGCCGCTCGTGATGTATGCGGCCGGGATCGGCGTCACCCCGTTCATGAGCATGATCCGCGAAGAGTTGGCGCACGGGTGTCGGCGCGAGATGGTCTTGTTCTATACGAATAAGACCACGTCGGACATCTCATACGAAAAAGAATTACGGGAGCTTGCGGGGATGTGCCCGATCTTTAAAGTCGTTTTTGCCGTCACACGGGAGAGTCCGGACGGTTGGGATGGGGAGGTGCGACGCATCGATGCGGATATCATCCGTGCGAATGTTGACGACCCGGAATACGCTGAACATCTGATGTGTGGAACGAACGAATTCATGGATGCGGTCGCCGCAATGTTGACCGATCTGGGGGTAGATATTAAAGCGCGTTTGCGGAAAGAACGGTTTTCATGACATCATATCGCCAACAAATCATATGAAACGTATCCTTTCTCTCATTGCAGGGTTGAGCACCATCGCGCTCATGGGTCTCGGGTGTAACCCCGTCCAACAGGTACAGCAAAAGGTCGGTGAAGCCGTGACCGAACAAGCGGTCAAACAGGCAACAGGCGGTCAGGTGAAGGCGGATATCAATGGCGGGCAGTACACGTTCACGGATAATAAGACCGGTTCGACCTATGTCGCGGGCGACAACGTCAAACTTCCGGATGGTCTCCCGCAGGATGTGATGATCTATCCGGGGTCGAAGGCGATGTCCGCGATCGTTTCTAAAGCAGACAACGGGGCATCGGTGACCCTGTCGACGGGCGATGACCAGCAGAAGACCGTCAAGTGGTATGAGGATCAGATGAAGGGTGCCGGCTTTGATGAGGCAGCGAGCTACACTGCGGGAGATACGGAGATGCGTTCCTACCATAAGGACACCGTCGACGTTCTCGTCACCGTCGCGGCGGATTCTGACACGGGAGGCAGTACGATCTCCGTCGTGCGGACCGAGACCTCAAGCACAGATTCGAACCAGTAAGAAGAAAAGATCCCCTCACGGGGATCTTTTCTTCTGGCGGGCGTGCCCCGCACGGCGTATTGCGCTGACCACCCATTCTCTGCCTGCGGCGGATCACTTGGGTCTGTGCGACGCCTGCGCTCAGTTTGCCGTACAAACTGGTAAACGAGCCGGAGGAAACCGTTCAGCTCATATGCGTTCGAGTCCAGACACATATGAAAATCACCCCGTTGTATCGGGATGATTTACATGGTGGGCGTGCCTGGACTCGAACCAGGGACCTTCACATTATCAGTGTGACGCTCTAACCACCTGAGCTACACGCCCTTACTCGCCTAGACGAGCTTCGCTCCATTCTCCGCCAGAGGCGGATCACTTCGCCTACGCTCGTCGGCTCCGTTTTGCTCGCCTGCGGCTCGTAAGCTCACTTCGTTCGCAGAAGCACGGAATATCGAGGCGGAACGATCGAAATCGTGCCGATAGGATAGAGGAATCGGCCAGAATAGGCAAGGGGTCGGATACCTTGCCAACCGGAGTCGAAATCGGTATGATTGTCCGCGTTCCTATGACTTTCACCATCCAAGACGTGGCAACGCGTCTCGTCGTGGCAACGATCCTCACCGGGATCATCGGGATCGAGCGGGAGATCCGGCAAAAGCCGGCTGGCGTTCGAACCAATGCTCTGATCGGGCTCGGATCAGCGATCATGGCCCTGACCGGGCTGACGCTCGCGACCACATGGTCCGGGGTCGCCGGTGGCGCTTCGCCCGATCGGATCGCGTCTATCGTGGTCCAGGGTGTCGGCTTTCTCGGCGCAGGGGTGATCATCCAGTCCATGGGAGCGGTTCGTGGGCTAACGACGGCAGCGACCATGTGGGTCGTCGCTGGTATCGGAATTGCTTGCGGCTTTGGCCTCTATCCCATCGCATTGGTCGCCACAGCGATCGTCCTCGTTCTCCTCGCGATCTTCGGTCCACTTGATGCGCGGCTGATGGGGACGGAAAGCGACGGACAGAAGCACAGCGGGTGGTTCGGAAAGAAAAAGGAATGATCCATCCCCGTTCGTCAGTAGGCGAACATGTCCGCTGTTCTCTGCGAGCGTAGCGAGCTTGCGTAGCGAAGCGGAGCAAAGCGCAGATGTCGCGCAGACCCAAGTGATCCGCCGCAGGCGGAGAACGGGTGGTCAACGCGACAGATCAAGCATGCCGAGGTAGCTCAGTGGTAGAGCGAAGGACTGAAAATCCTTGCGTCGCCAGTTCGATCCTGGCCCTCGGCACCATGGGAAATACGATGACCTTCGGGTCATCGTATTTTCAATTCTATAAAAGCCAGGATCGAACGGAGCCTCTCTTCTCTCCCTAGACATTGTCCTCATTTTCTGCTTGAATCGCTCCGTGAACATTCGAACCTTTACCTCGATCTTGTTCTGCCTCATTCCGGCGTGCGGGTCACCTCCGCCGACCCATCCACCGATCGTCGTGACGATCCCATCTGCACCGATCAGCGCGACACCGACGGGTGATCCGCCGCCATCATTCCACGATCCCGTCGTGGCAACGTCTGAGACCTATTACTGTTTCACGACGATCACCTTCGATCATGCCGCGACGTGCGGAAACTCCAAACAGATATGCGACATGCTTCGGCTCATCCGCATGCGGACATTTGGCACGTCTGGGGTCGGCATCGCCGTGCTCCCATGTGAACGACAGGTGTCCGTGTACTGCTTCCAGTTCGTTTCGATGAGCGGTGAACCGGCCGCAGCATGCTATCCCACGCTGACGTCCTGCACGCTTGGTGCCGCCGAGATCGACCCGAGGAACACGAAGCAGTGCGAACGCTTCGAGACGGCTGGAAAGGATCTCTGATTCCTGACCTGTCGTTCATGGACGACCTCCGCCCCGGTATCCCGGGGCTTTTTCATACGAAAAAGCACCGCGAGGGTGCTCTTTCACTTGGAGCGGGTAGCGGGAGATCTCCGTCGTCGCTTAGCTCCTCCCACGAAAACCTTCGGGTTTTCGTGTGCTTTCCTCAGAATGTGAAACCTTCCGGTTTCACCCTTCCCCGGTTCGACTCCCGCATCTGTCTGTTCAAATGAAAAAGCACCGCGAGGGTGCTCTTTCACTTGGAGCGGGTAGCGGGAGATCTCCCGCGGCCTTCGGCCTTCTGGGAACCCATCGGTTCCCAGCTCACTCCGTTCGCTCCCTCCGCCATGGGGAACTCCCGTTCCCCAACGCCCTTCCCGTTCGACTCATCCACCATCAGTCCAAAAACAAATAGACCCGTTGGGTCCACTTGTTTTTGGAGCGGGTAGCGGGAGTCGAACCCGCCTCTCAACCTTGGAAGGGTCGCATAATAGCCGCTATACGATACCCGCGAAAATGTGGCCGCATCGTAGCGGAATCGGGTTCAGCTGACAATCCTCCGTCTCGACAAGCGAAGAATCCTTCCTTATGATGCGTGCGCTGCCCTCGGGCTGTAGCGCAGTTGGCTAGCGCACCTGCTTTGGGAGCAGGGGGTCGTGGGTTCGAGTCCCACCAGCCCGACCACGAGAACATCCGCTGAAAAGCGGGTGTTTTTTAATGAAACGCCCCCGGTTCCGCCAGTTGGCGGACGGGGGCGGAGTGCCACTGGGATCAGTGGAGAAAGTACCGTTCGGCGCTCGCTGCGCGTCCCGGTACCGACAGGATGATCGCGGCGATGCGCACGTCCTTGTTGAGAAGGGCCTTCACGGCCATTTGCTGCTCGAGCTTATCGGGAAGCGGGAAGACGAACAGCTCCCGCGTTTCCTGGATCAATCCCGATAGGCGAGCGAACCAGATGCACCTTCCGCGGGTCTCGATCCGCACCTTGAGCCATCTGCCCCACCAGATCTGTGGTTCCGGTGCATCCGCATAGGAGATGCGGATGATCGGGAGAGGGTGGGGTATGGGCTGGACCATGTCTGCGCGGAGGATCGTCATCTGTTCCAGCGCATCGATGAGCTCTTCGCGTTCCGCGCTTTCGGATCTCGATCGCACTGTCGCAAGTTTTTCGCGCACCGGGACCGAGACCAGGCGCGTGTCCTGGTCATCGTCATCATCGTCCTTTTTCATCGCACCTCCCATGTAAAGAACGCCTTCCAAGATAGCTGATTTTGCACGTCTTGTCAATCCATCGGCCTCCCCGTACTGTTGCGTTATGAAGATCGCGATCGACGCCCGGATGATGGGTCCCGACGCCACGCGGGGCATTGGGAGGTATGTGGAGGAACTCGTCGGTGCGATGCTCGCGATCGCTCCCGAACATCGATATGTACTTGTCACGCGGACGTTGACGCATCGGTTCGTGGATCATCCATCCGTCGAGACCATTGTCGCGAATGTTCCATGGTATGGCGTCGCCGAGCAAGTGCGCATGCCGAAGGTGTTCGCAGCGATCCAGGCGGATCTCGTCCACGTGCCTCATTGGAACGTTCCGGTCCGATATCACGGACCCCTCATCGTCACGATCCACGATCTGATACTCCGTCATACGCCGGACAGCGCCAAGATCTCGACGCGATCCGCCCCCGCGCGCTGGATCAAGCGGCTCGGATATCGGTTCGTGCTTGGGCGGGCGATCAGTCACGCGTCCAAGATCCTCGTTCCCACACAATATGTCGCTAAGGACGTCGGCCGGTTCTATCCCGCATCGAGAACAAAGCTCTGTGTGACGGGAGAGGGGATGCCGGGTCTCGAAATTCGAAGCGTGAAACCCGAAGATCAGGAAGGATCAGATCACGAGCTACGAGCTACGAGCTTTGCGGGTAACGCGCCCTATCTGCTCTACGTTGGTTCCGCGTATCCGCACAAAGGCCTCGAGGATCTTCTGAGCGCGTGGCAGGAGATCGCGTCGGCGTATCCGGACCTCCATCTCAAGATCGCCGGAGAGCGTGATGGTTTCATGCAAAAGATCGAGACGAGCGTGACCTCCCAGCAGCTCCCTCGGATCACATTCCTCGGACGTGTTTCGGACACGGATCTGAAAGGCTTGTATGAACAGGCCGCAGGGTTTGTCTTTCCCAGTCATGATGAGGGTTTTGGGCTGCCACCGCTCGAGGCATTGGCGCACGGGTGTCCGGTCCTTTCCTCGGACGCGGGACCCTTGCCGGAGGTCCTTGGTCCGGATGGGGCGATCTTCTTCCGCGTCGGCCAGCCGAATGCTATACTTGCGGCGGTTCACACGCTGATGAGCGACCAGGAAACGGCGCGACGTAAAGCCGTTTCCGCCGCACGGTCACTCGCTCTGCGTCACTCGTGGACACACGCGGCGCGCGCGACGCTGGATGCGTATGCGGACGCGTGTCATTTCCGTTCCGCATGACTTTGCCCCGGTCCCTCTCTTCATCAAAGCGCAAGCGCCCTCAGGGTGCGGCTTCGGCACTCGAATCTCAGCTCGCGTCCGTCATCGAACAGGACGGCGTGGTGCTTTTGAGTGCGCGCGGACAGAAGATGCGACCCAAGCGCGACGCGACGGATCCGACTTTCCTCTCATCTCCCAAACCGATCAGTAGCGGTTCCGTGACGGACGAGGTCGCGGAACTGGACGCACAGGTCGTGGGGCTCGCGGTCCAGACGTACGGCGGTCGACAGATCGCCGTCGATGTCCGCCACGGCGAACACGATCCGAGTCCGTACGTCATTTCCTTACAGAATGTCCTCCTTCAGCCGGAACGACGTGCTCTGGATGAACGCGTGGACTTGAATGCCGCCGCACGCGTCCTCGCCGAGTCCGGGAGTTCGCTTCCGCCAGAGGTGTATGCCTCTATGAGCTCGGATCTTACTGGCGGCGTGGATCTCCCCCGGTTGGTCCGCGATCAACACACGCCTGCAACTTTCGAAGAGGCCTATCGCGCGGTGTATGGTCGTTTCGATAGTGTCTCCTCAGTCTTTCGAGAAGGATTCTCCGTCATCGCCGGGTGGTTCCAGCGCGTCGAACGTGTCGAGCGCGCCTCATTGGAAGAGGCGGCCGATGAAGGGATCCTTGAATTCCGACGCCTGACCTTTGCGCGGGCTCTGGCCGGATTCGCCGCGCTCGCCTTCATCGTGACCCTGCCGGCGAACGCGGTCGCCCTGTATCGTTCCGTCTCGAGCGAACGGTCGGCAGCCACCTCCGCAGGATCGGACGCAGTGAGCTCACTTGAGACAGCTGCCAAAGGGACGGACATCACGACATCGGCAGATGCATTGAAGCATGCGTCAACACGTTTCCGTCAGGCGGACGCCGCGTTATCGAATGCCTCGACCCTCGCCGTGGGTCTCGCGTCGCTCATGCCACAGACGTATCGCAGTGCGCGTGCGTTGTTGGAGGTCGGGGACAAGGCGAGCGAAGCCGGACATCTGCTCGCCGTCGGATTCGACAAGGTCTTCTCGGATCCGTCCCGCGGACTCGACGAACGTCTTGGCGTCCTTGGCGCCTACGCACGGACCTCGTTGACCCTTTTGTCCGACGCGTCGAAAGCCGCGGCCACCGTGGATACCTCGAAGATCCCCGCCTCCTCGCGTGACAAGGTCACCGCGCTTCTGTCCGGTCTCGACGATTCGACGCAGGCTGTGCGCGAAGTGACCGTCCTTTCCGATCTCCTCGCCGCGATGGCGGGTCGTGATCATCAGCGCACGTATCTCGTGATCTTCCAGAATCAGACCGAGCTGCGCCCGACCGGCGGGTTCATGGGCTCCTTTGCCGAGGTCCATGTCGACCGTGGGCACATCACGGCGGTCCGGGTGCCGCCGGGTGGGACCTATGCGCTCAAGGGGCAGTCCACGGTCCGGGTCTCTTCCCCGGCGCCGATGCACCTCATCAATGCGGATTGGCAGTTTCAGGATGCGAACTGGTCGCCGGATTTTCCGACCGCCGCAGATCAGATCCGATATTTCTGGAGTAAGGCGGGTCAACCGACGGTGGATGGCATCATCACGGTCAACGCCTCATTCGTGGAGAAATTGCTCGCCGTGACCGGGCCGATCGATCTGCCGGATTACGGCAAGACGATCGATGCCTCCAATTTCATGCTGGAGACACAAAAGGCCGTGGAGCTGGACTATGACAAAACGTCGAATACGCCGAAGAAATTCATCGGTGATCTCGGGGACAAGCTCATGGCGCGTATGCAGTCGTTGTCAAAGGATGAATGGGTGAAGGTCGCAGGATTGATGTCGGATGCGCTCACGACCAAAGACATCCAGATCGCGTTGTTCGATCCATCGGAAGAGGCGATCGTCGAGCGGTACGGATGGAATGGGCGGATCAAGGACGCCCCCGGTGATTCCCTTGCGATCATCGAGGCTAATATCGCCGGTCAAAAGACCGACGGAAAGGTGGCCGAGCAGGTCGACCATCACGCGAATATCCACGAAGACGGATCCATTGATGATACGGTGACGCTCGCGCGGACTCACACCGGGAGCAAAGGCGATCTGTTCAGCGGGGTGCGGAACGTGAGTTACGTTCGGTTCTATGTGCCGAAGGGGAGCGTACTCACGTCAGCGTCTGGATTCGACAAACCGGATGCGAGTCTCTTCAAACCCGTGGATCCGTATGCGGACCCGGATCCGGCGATCGCCGCAGTCGAGAGCAAGACGGTCTCCAAAGACGGGATCGATGTCAGTGTCGATGGGTCGCATACCGTGTTCGGCGGCTGGGTCCAGTTGGATCCGGGTATGTCGCAGACGATCACGCTTTCGTACACGTTGCCGTTCAATGCCACGGATGTGTTGGCGCGCTCCGAAGACGTTCCGCAAGATCAGAGCGGGAATTCCCGCGATGCCTATTTGATGCTCTATACCAGCCAGTCGGGGAAATCGGATCGGACGCTGACGTCGACCGTGGACATCCCGTCGGATTGGTCTGTCTCCTGGAGCCGGGGCGCGACCGCGATGCCGACCGGATTGACCCTGCAGGGAACATGGGACCGCGACCTCGTCCTCGCGGCCCTCCTCACCCCACCCCATGGGCAAGAAACGCAAACAAATACTGTCGGGGGACCGTGATCCCCGGGCGACCGAAAAACGGAATGCGGAGGTGGAAAAGGGCCTCTCCGCCATCTTTCGTGAGGATGACGGTGCGGTCCCGGATCTGTCCCAATTCGATCGACGGCGGTCGACGGCATTGTACTGGATCGCCGGCGGCGCCTTCGTCTTCGTCATGACACTGATCGTGGCGGTCTGGGTGGGGTTCACGATCTTCAAACCGTTCCGTGGATTCAGCGGAACGGGATTTCGGCTCACCATGGACGGACCGACCCGTGTGACGCTCGGACAAGAGACCACGTATTTCATCAATTGGCAGAATACCTCCGGTGAACCGATCGCGAATGCAGACGTGCGCGTGAGTTTTCCCCCGGATTTCCAGACGACGCAGGCGAACCCGGAGCCGTCAGATCAGGGAACGGTGTGGCACATCGGGGCGATCGCCTTCAACGGGCATGGGACCATAACGGTCAAAGGCATCTTTACTGGTGCGCTCGGGACCAAGACCGCGATCCAGGCTGTCGGGAATTATCGGCCCGCATCGTTCAATAGCGATTTCGAGGCGTTGGCAACGCGTCAACTGGAATATGCGGACAGCGTGCTGAGCGGAACGATCGATGCCCCGCCAAAGATCCTCCCGGGCGACGATATTCGGATCGCCTATACGGTCCAGAATAAAGGCGACACGCCCTTGACGGGATTGGAAGCGCGGATCACGCTTCCGCAGGGATTCGTCCGTGATACATCTTCGACCGATACGGTCTTGGATGGGGCGGTCGCACGGATCTCGATCGGGGACCTTGCCGCCGGGGCATCGACGACCGTTGCGGTGCATGGGTCATTCGCGTCGGGCGCGTCTGGCGACGTGCCGGTCCATGCGGAACTCGGCCATGTCGATGCGGATGGGTCATATCTTGCGGCGCAAAAGAGCGACGCGACACTGTCCGTCCTTTCCGGTGATCTGACCTTGCATCTCGTCGCGAACGGATCAGATGCGGATCAGGTCGTAGGGATGCGCGATCCGCTTCGTTTTGCGCTCGCATACGAGAACACCTCGCCTGAAGATATCCAGGGCATCACGTTGCATGCGATCTTCGAGCCCATCTCGTCCGCGAGCGGGACGTCTGTAACACCGCCGTCGAATGCGCCGCCGCTCTTGGTGGATTGGTCCCAATTGGGAGATTCCTCATCCGGAACGGTCGTTGGGAATACGATCTCCTGGACATCGGATCAGTTGGATGTCCTCAAGCGCCTCACCCCGCAGACGGACGGCGTGATCGAATTCTCGGTCCCGGTCGCCGTGCATACGACGGGGACGGATGCGGTGCCGTTCCACGTCGTGGTGGAGGGGACCATGGAAAAAGTCGGCACGACACCGATCACGCGTGTGGTGCGGACCAAGCCGATCGCGTTTACGCTCCATACGGATGCGGACCTCACGACGGAAGCACGATATTTCTCTGAAGAAGGGGCCCCATATGGGACGGGGCCTTTGCCGCCGGTCGTCGGGCAGACCACCAATTATCGGATCTTCTGGACCATCGACAAGACCTTTCATGAGTTGGGGGGTGTGAAGGTGAATGCGACACTCCCGAAGTCCGTGGCATGGCCGAACAATGCGACCGTCTCGGCTGGGAATATCTCGTATGATGACATGACGCGGACCGTGACGTGGACGCTCAACCGTCTTCCAACGGATGTGAATGAGGCGACGGCACAATTCGATGTACAGCTCACGCCGTCCGCGGCAGACGCGAATCGATTCGCGGATCTCCTTGGAGAATCGCGGTTCGAGATCACAGATACGACGATCGGGCAGACGATCGTGAAGACCAAGCCTGGCGTGGATACCAACCTCAAAAATGACGACGGCGCCAAGAATAAGGGCGTCGTGCGGGAACAATGATGATTGACGGAGGACGGATGTTGCGGTAGCTTGCGCATCATTCAGGCACCCCTAGCTCAGCTGGATAGAGCGCGTGGCTTCGAACCACGAGGTCGGGGGTTCGACTCCCTCGGGGTGCACCATAAACAAACACCCGGCATCAGCCGGGTGTTTGTTTCATGCTCGAAGGAGTCGAACGGGAAAGGGTGAAAACGGGAGTTTTCACATGCCGAGGAGGGCACACGGGAACCCGAAGGTTCCCGTGAAGCTCGAGATGCGAGCGTGTGAGATCTCCCTCGGGGTGCACCATCAAAAAACCGACGCTGACGCGTCGGTTTTTTTCTCGCTTCGGAAAAAATTACGGCAATGTGACCGAGGTCGCCTCGAGCGTAAACCCGGAGGATATGGTCTTCACAAGACCGACGCCTTTCACCCAGTAGTCCGTCGAAGTAAGCGTGTTCGTCGTGGGTTTTCCTTTGATGGTCGACGTCGTGGTGATCGTCTTTTCTACGACTTCTGCCGTGTAGGACCCTGCAGGGACGGTCACTTGTTCCTCGCGGAGGACCTTGTTATGGATCTTGGTGTTGGTTTGGATCGTTCCCATGAGTTGTGCCATCGAACCGCTGAATTCTGTCTCAGTGTCGTAGCCATTGTCCCATTCCGTGCCGGGCGAAAGTTCCGCGGGAAGCATTTGACCGGACGTGCTGAGTGTCTTTGTCGTGATCTTCTGATCACCCATTGCGGAACCGATGTCGACGTTGTTCAGAGCTTTGATCCCGTCAGACGTGCACTGGAGATCCTGTGTCATGGTCGTCGTGGTCGCGCCACTGAAGGTGTATTCCATGCTGATGGCGTCAGCGCCGGCATCTTTGACGGCCTCGGTGTAGGAGTTTTCCTGCAGTCCCTTTCCCGTGATCTTATATGCGATCTTGTACCCCGCTTTGAGCGGGAGATACGGGTTGTCACAGCTCGTATTTGCCATGGGCGCGGATGTGGCCGGTTGGCCTTCAGCGACAGGGGCACCGGGCGCCACGGGCGCGGGCGCAGGAGCGGAAGCGCAGCCAGCGCCGAGAGCGGCGAGAACGAGGAACAGAGGAGCGATACGTTGGTAGGGTATTTTCATATGTTTGGAATGGGTCGTAGGATACACGTCGATAGGGTGAGTTACAAAAGTGACGGACATGCCCGTCACGTTCATCAGTCCCGATCGTTCCACCCCTTCGCCTCGAGGCCGGCCTCGGCGGCTGCGACCTGGGCTTCTTGTTTGGACGATCCCTGGCCGACCGCGACCATCTCTTTGTCGACGAAGACGCCGACCGTGAATTCCTTGGCATGATCCGGACCGGATTCCTCCAGCACGCGGTAGGTCGGTGTGACGCCGAGGATCTCCTGCGCCGTCTCCTGAAAGCGACTCTTCGGGTCGATGTATAGTTTGTTCTTCAAGATGAATTCCAAGTGCGACAAGACGAATGTCCGGATGAACGTATCCGCGGCTGGCATCCCGCCATCGAGGTAGATCGCGCCGATGATCGCCTCGATCGCATTCGCGAGAATGTACATCCGCGCCTTCGAATCCGTATCACGCGCTTCACCTTTTGAGAGGAGGAGGAACTCTTCGAACTTCAACTGATTCGCGATCCCGGCAAGCGTCTTCGCATTGACGAGCGCTGCGCGCCAGTTGGTCAGTTCGCCTTCCGGATTCGCATAGTTGAGATAGAGATGTTCCGTGACGATCAATTCGAGGACGGCGTCGCCAAGGAATTCGAGTCGCTCATTGTGCGTATACCCAAAATCCGCATGCTCGTTGAGATAGCTGCGGTGGGTCAGCGCTTCGATGATGAAGCGCTTGTCTTTGAAAGTGTGCCCAAGTCGCTCCTCGAGCGTACTGAGATTTGGGATCACGTCGTTCATAGATGGGTATGAACGACACCGGTGATGAGAGCGGATCAGGTCCGGCTCGCCTCATCGGCGTCGTTGGGTCGGTTAAGATGAATCTGCCGCGGATGTTTCTTCCGGCGTCTCTTCCTCTTTCTTTTCTTTTGGCTTGTCGGCTTCCTTCACGAGGCCTTGTGCGGTCTGATCGCGGAAGACCGCGCCCAGCACGCCGTTCACGAACTTTCCTGACGATTCACCACCGAACGTCTTCGCGAGTTCTATGGCCTCGTTGATCGCGACTTTGGACGGGATCTCCGGATCATATCGCAACTCGTATGTCCCGATACGGAGGACGTTCCGATCCACGGTCGTGATCTTGGGGAGCGGCCAGTCCGGGGCAAATTTGGTGATCGTCGCATCGATATCCTCCTGATGTCCGACCACGCCATCTACGAGTTTTTGTGCGAATTCCTTCTCGTCCAACGTCGGCGCGAATTCGTCGAGATTCCGCGTCACGATCTTCCCGGCGTCCGACTGCTTACCAAGAAAATCCCACTCATAGAGGGATTGGAGCGCGATGGCCCGGGCAAGGTGGCGATTGGACATAAGGGGCGAAGGAGCGGAGGTCGGCGATCGTTAGTGCTTGTGATCGCTCGCGTGTTCGTGCTCGTGGGCCGATTCCGCACGCTTGATCAATTTTTCGAGCTTGCGTTGCTGACCCTTGCGGTGGATCTTAATGCCATTGTATTCGGTCGCGTCTGGCGCGGCACGATGGGAGCGGTGGACCTGGCCGGTCTTTTGATCTTTTGAGATCGTCGGCTTGGTCAACGCAAAATGCGACGCGCGGCGTCGCTTGTCTGAGCTGGTACGGCGATGTCCTGGGAGTCCCATACGGTTCTAATCTACTGAATGATAGGCTCAATGATAGCAGAAAATGCCTTAGTTGACAAGAGGATCCGTCTTCTGCTCCTTGCCGGAACCCGGGGCACCTGCTAGTATCAGCGCAAACAGCGAAATATGACTGAACAAACCCTTATTTTGATCAAACCGGACGGGGTCCAGCGGGGCCTGGTCGGTGAGATCCTGGGCCGGCTCGAACGGGTGGGGCTCAAGCCCGTGGCCATGAAGATGGTCCGCGCGACCAAGGAGCAGGCGGATACGCACTACGCCCTGACCGAGGATTGGATGAAGGGTGTGTACGACAAGGCCAAGGCCAAGACCGAGTCGCTCGGAGAGACGTTCGCGTTCTCGGACCACGTGGCCTATGGCACGACGATCAAGAATGGGCTTGTGGAATTCCTCGTTTCTGAACCGATCGTCGCCGTGATCTTCGAGGGGGAGCAGGCCGTGTCGCTCACGCGGAAGATGGTGGGCGCGACCGAGCCTGCGTCATCTGCGCCGGGCACGATACGCGGCGATCTCTGTCTCGACACGTATGCGCTGTCGAACGCGCAGAGCCGCCCGATCCGGAATCTGATCCACGCATCCGGCAATGTCGAAGAGGCGAAGAACGAGATCAAGGTTTGGTTTACGCCGGAGGAGATCTATAAGGTCGATGCAGCGCTCGATCCGATCCAGTACGACGAGAAGCGTTTCCGTTGACCAAGAAGGCAAAATCAGCTACACAGGACCCACGCGGGTCCTGTTTCGTTCTTTCACAGTAAGGAGAGGGGATGGTATTCCATCTGTTCATCATCGGGTTAGGGTTCTCTGTCGTGATCATCTATTTCGCGATCGGTCAACTGTTCACCTTCTACATCCTCGAGATCTGGGATGAGGAACTTTTCGGTGTCCGGCGGCTCCTTCCGTCGCCTCATGCCGATGTTCGGACGCAGAAGATCATCGTGATCTTCTTATGGCCGCTCGTGATCGTCGGGAATATCGTCACGATCTGCATGACGTGCATGTTCCATGCGTTTTTACAGATGTACAACTACGTCTTTGACCCGCTCATTCCCGAAGAACAGCTCATGGAGCGCGACAAGCGTCTTCTCGAAGAATACGATGCGCTCCTTGCACAGCGCGTGCGTGTCAAAGACGAGCTCGACACACTCGACGATCAGATCGCGGCGCGGGAAGGGGATAATGTCTTCCGCATCTCGGGTCGTCCCCGTTGAACGTCTCACGTCCGCTCCGGCGGACGTTTTCTTTTCCACAGATGATTTGACATGACTTTTTCTATGCCGATATGCTATTTGCATGACGCACATGTTCCAGAAGAACGTTTTCACCAAGACGATCGTCCTGGGCTTTGTGCGTGTCCTCATCGATGAGGGGGCCTGCCGCGAATAGTTCACGCTGAACCATTCGTCACAGGCCCCGCCGATCGGTGGGGTTTCTTCTTTCTTGGGGAGTCTGTTCCTTTTCCACCAGAGCCACGGAGATCTGAGAGATGCAAAATGTCGAATCTGATCCGAAGGACGATGACGGCGACCTTACCGTTCGCAAAAAGACGGACGGTCCTGTCTCACAGCCCGATCCCAAATCGTCACCTCGCTCTAGCCTGCACGCCCGCATGCTCGAAGAGGAAGACCCTCGTATCTTGGAGGCGTCCTTGGACGGCTATCCGTCCAGACCGAGCTAGCCCTCCGAGGCTCTGAAAAGCTCACGGCCCCGACTCTTTCAGGAGCGGGGCCTTTTTTCTATTGACGCCGTCTTTCCTCGCGGTATGCTTTATACATCCGGAGATCCTGGTCGGAGCGAGATTTCGGGCTAAATCGTGTTCTTGAGACTACGCGCCCGGTACCCGCCGTGGCGGGGCGGCAACGGTCTCGCAGCGTTCAGTCTTGGTTTGCACCGGTAGCGGAATCTTCTGCCGCCGTCCGCATCCCATGACGTTGTGCTCACATGCGAGCAGAACCGAATATCTCCCCGACTCCTCCGGATGCGAAAACGCCCCCGTTCGACGGGGACGTTTTTTATTTTCCGGCGTCGGGGATCTTGAGCCACTTGTTCGCCTTGCCGTGCCACGAGGCCGGGTCTGACGTCTGGATCTCATCCCACACGGCCCGCGCCGCGTCGGTATACAATTTTTCATCTCGGATCTTCCGTCGGAACACCCTCCACTTCCCGGGGATCTGGTGCCCCTTCTCTTCCAACTCTTTCAGTTCGATATCGATGTCGAGATTGTCCGCGTCTTTGACCAGCTTCGCCTCGATCGTATCGCGCTTTTCGAATGCGGCAACGACCTGTTCGTAATCTTGGAGGGACGTTCCTTCGAAGAGATCGTGGACCGCGCGTTCCTCGTCTGCCGTCACGTACACTTTTTGCACGTAGGAGAGATCGCTGATGCGTGTCTCGCAGATATCGTGCGAGAGAGCCATCTTGAGGATCGTCGCTTCATCTCCCTTGCCTTCGCGGCGGGCGAGGATGAGTGCGAGCCAGGCGACGCGGACCGTGTGTTCCAAGTCATTCGCGACCTTGGTCGCCAGATGTTGTCGCCACCCGCGGTCCATGTTGCGGAGCGATCCGATCTCGTACAGAAATTCGATATCACGGGGATTTTCCATATGCGGAGAGGGTAGTGGACGGGGAGGGAAATGGGAATGGACCCAGCCGAGGCCATCCTTGAATATGGCGGAGTTTTCCGCTACATTATGCGGGCTACGGGCTATGGCGAAGTTGGTATCGCGCCTGCATGGGGTGCAGGAGGCCGTGGGTTCGAGTCCCACTAGCCCGACCAAAACGAAGATCCGCCGAAAGGCGGATCTTGTGTTTCCACACCCGTTCTCTTGACGGATGTGCATATTTCCCTTGTTTCTCGTAGACGGTTGGCCTATGATGTCCCCATCCTAAATCATTCCTCATTCATATCTACCGCCACAAATCTATGGCCAAAATGACAAAGACCCAGCTTATGCGCGAGCTCGCCGAAAAGACCGGCCTCGCTAAGAAAGATGTTGAGATGGTCCTCGAGACCATGGTCAGCATGGCCTACAAGACGGTGAAGAGTACCGGTGAATTCGTGGTTCCGGGCGTCGGCAAGCTCGTCAAAGTGAATCGCAAGGCGCGCCAGGGCCGCAACCCGGCAACGGGTGAGACGATCCAGATCCCGGCGAAGACGGTCGTGAAGTTCCGCGTGGCCAAGGCCGCAAAGGACGCCGTCCTCTAAAAACGAAAAAGCCCGATCGTCGCGAACTGCTCGTGCTTCGTTGCGTCACGCGTTCACCGTAGTACCAACTACGCCTCACGCGTCCCTCGCTCCAGCACGTCGCATTTCGTCGGCCCTCGGGCTTTTTTATTTTCAGAAATCGCACCTCATTCCATGTACAGCTTTCTGTTTCTTTCCCATTTGAGGTTCCTCGGCTACCATCTCTGCATATGGCAGAGGTGATGGGGGTATATGCCCCGAAGCGGAAACCGACCGATGATGAACCGGTCTGTTTGCGCGAGGTCCGAGCAGAACTCGTCTCCCTTGGCGGAGCGATCGTGTTGATGATCTGCCTCGTCATCACGGCGGCGCTCTTCATCGTCCTCCAGCTTCCGCAGGTCACGGCTCCGCAACGCGTGATCATCGCTGGATTGGTCGCTGCGTCTTGGTTGTATCTGCTCGATAGCGTGACCGAGCGCTTGCGTCTCGTGGATCACTGCGTGGAATATCATTCCCTTTTCGGTCGCCGCCGATGCATCCCGCTCAAAGAACTGCGTGCGATGTTGTTGATCCATGAAGGATTCAATCTGGAACGCGGCATGGAGTCGCTGGAGTTCCGTCGGGATGGGAAAAAGGCGGATCGTGTCGCGCTCGGACCGTGCTGGCAGCGTCACAAGTTGGAGTCGTTCCTGCATTCCGTCGAGGAAGCGCTGGATGACCCGCATCTGTTGGAAGAGGTTCGGTGATCACGGCATCCCGTTCCGTCTGCGGACGTGATAGGATATTCGCACGATATGCCGAAACGACCTGCGAAAAAGACGACCAAGCGATCGACGAAGAAGCCGACGCGACTTCGTCATGAGGTCACGTCCGAGATGACGCCAACGGGCGCAAAGCGTTTCGTGCATTGGCTGTGCGCGCCGGGGAATGTCTGTCTTCCGGAAGAAGAGGAACCGCTCTTCACGCAAAGTCCGCAGTGGAAGGTCTTCCGTATCATGGCGGAATTCATCGAAGGGTATGAGTTTTTGTCGCGTCTCAAAGGGGAAATCTCGGTCTTTGGCAGTGCGCGTGCCATGCCTACGCACAAATACTATAAGCAGGCGCGCGAACTCGGACGGAAGCTCGGGGAAAAGGGATACACGATCATTACCGGCGGAGGGCCGGGGATCATGGAAGCCGCGAATCGCGGTGCCTCTGATGCAAATGCCGAGTCTGTGGGACTGAATATCCAATTGCCGATCGAACAACGGACCAACAAATGGGTGAAGCGGGGGATGGGGTTCCATTACTTTTTCACGCGAAAGGTCATGCTGTCTGCATCCGCACAGGCGTATGTGTTCTTTCCCGGCGGATTCGGGACCATGGATGAGATGACGGAGATGGTGACGCTGGTCCAGACCGGAAAGATCCCACCGAACGTGCCGGTCATCCTGTTCGGTCGCGATTATTGGCAGCCGTTCCTCGACTTTGTGAACAAGGTGATGTGCGAAGAACATCGCTACGTCGAAAAGGAGGAGGTCGCGATCATCCAACCCGTCGACAGCGTGGATGAAGCGGTGGCGATCATCCAAAAGACCAACGAACGTCCGTTCGGCTAAGCCGGAAAGGAGATATCGCCACAGGCCTGCGTTGGTCGCTTGGAACGTCATCCCTCGCGATCGTCTTGGCCTTCATTCACGTTCATCATTTGTCACGATCATATGAAACCCTCAATGGACATCGGGAAAAAAGCCCTCGCCCTGCACGCAAAACTGCGCGGGAAGATCGAGATCAGTACGAAGACGCCCATCAAAGATCGCAACGATCTCTCGCTCGTCTATACGCCGGGCGTCGGGACGGTCTCGTCCGCGATCGCCAAGCGGCCAAAGCTCGCAGATTCGATGACGTGGCGCCGGAACACGGTCGCGATCGTCTCGGACGGATCCGCCGTCCTCGGTCTCGGGAACATCGGGCCGCTCGCCGCCTTGCCGGTCATGGAGGGAAAGAGCGCGATCTTCAAACAGTTCACCGGGATCGATGCCATCCCCATCGTCCTCGCGACGCAGGACACGGACGAGATCATCAAGACGGTCCAGGCGCTCGAACCGTCCTTCGGTGCGATCCAACTCGAGGACATCTCGTCCCCGCGTTGCTTTGAGATCGAACGGCGTTTGGAGGAATCGCTCGGGATCCCGGTCATGCATGATGATCAGCACGGCACGGCCATCGTCGTTTTGGCGGGTCTGTTGAATGCGCTCAAGGTCACGAAGCGTCGTGAATTGAAAAAGGTGCGCGTCGTGATGAATGGCGCAGGCGCGGCCGGCATCGCGATCGCGAAACTGCTGCACATCGCGGGCGTGAAGGACATCGTCGCGTGCGATCGGAAAGGGGCGATCTGGGCCGGCCGTAAAGATCTGACGAGCGTCAAAGCCGAGCTGGCGGCATTCTCCAATCCGCGGCGTGTTCAGGGAACGCTCGCCGAGGTCATCCGCGGTGCCGACGTCTTCATCGGCGTGTCCGCACCAGGTTCGTTGACGCCGGATATGGTGCGGTCCATGGCATTGCATCCGATCGTCTTCGCACTCGCGAATCCCGTGCCTGAGATCTTCCCGGATGAAGCGAAAAAAGCGGGTGCGGCCGTGATCGCGACCGGTCGAAGTGATTTTCAGAACCAAGTGAACAATGCGCTTGGTCTATCCCGGACTGTTTCGCGGTCTGCTCGACAAGCGGGTCACGCATGTGACCGACGCGTTGAAACTTCGGACTGCAAAAGCTCTCGCCGCCTTCGTCAAAAGGCCTTCAGCCACGCGGATCATCCCGTCCATATTCGATCGAGGGCTGCATCAGGCCATGGCAAAGAGCGTTCGAAGGTAAAAACGGCTTACTCCGGCCAAAAAACCCTAAAAACCTTGACTTTTAGCGATTTTTTTGCTATCCTATCTGTATAATCATTCATTTTTTCGCTATATATGGGTCTTTTCGACCGTCTCATGGGGCGTAAAGCCGAAGCGCCGAAGTCAGAGCAAAAACTGCCGCCAGCCATGCCAGAGCAGAAGTCCGCGTTGATGCAAGATGCGCACGGCGCATACACCCTGAACCCGGACGCGCAATACGTGACAACCAAGGAGGCCATGACCTATGTCATGAAGCGGTTCGATCAGCTCAAGCAGGAGCTGGAGGACATCCAAAAGAGCGGTCTTCCGGAGAGTGAAAAAGCACAGAAGATCAAGGCGAACGCTGCAGAGGGCGATCGTTTGAAGGCGTTCCGCGAACGCGTCGAAGCACGGACGCAGGAGCCGCAGGCCAAGGATCAGCTCTATAAAGAACAGCAGCCGCTCGTCGAGAATCCGAATTACGGTCAGAAAGTCGAAACCCAGACCGCAGAACAAAAGGAGACGACCGAATTGCACGCGGAAGCGTCACAGCGCGCGGAGCAGTTGGAAGAAGAACTGACGGATCTCATGCATCGCCGCGATCAGCTCGTGAAGACGCGCGATGAGCTCATGAAGAGCCTCAAGGAATCTCCGGATCTCGTGAAACAGTGGGAGATCAGCGGTCTCAAGGCGCATGCCAAGGTCACGGAACAGCCCGTCTACTATCCGAATTACTTCCCGGCAGATGTTGAGAAGGCGGATATGTCCAATGAGATGAAAGAACGTGCGGAAAAGCTCGAGCAGGAGGAGCGTGAAAATCGGAAGAAGCTCGGGCAGCCGCTCTTCGACGCCTTGGGTGAGCTTGAAGATGTGGAGGCGAAGATCTCTGCACACAAGCGTGATCTCAAGATGATCGAGATGAAGCACGGCGGCGACATGAAGGAGGCCGCATAAGATCACCGACAAGATAAAAAAGACCCCGCCGGTCCGAGTGGACGGCGGGGTTTTGGTTTCAGGCGTTGAGACGGTTTCGGAGGAGGTCCTTCGCGTGACCGATCAGGACCTCGGCGCGGACGCGCGCAGTGATGTTCACGTTCGTCGTCCGTTTGAGGAGCCCCTCGAGCTCCGCGATGATCGTGAACACGCCGATGAAGGAGATGTTCGGATCGTTGATCGGTTCCAGGATCGGCTCCACGACGGCGCGCGTGAGTGCGGTCGCGAGCGGTCCGGCGATCTCCTGATAGGCCAGGTTCTTGGCTGCGCGCCAGATCTCGCTCTTGTGCAGTAGCTTGAGCTGGTCGCTTTCAACACAGAAGACATGGACGAGCGTATCGCCGTCATGCGCTTCGAATTCCCGTGTCACGAGCGTGTGACAGTGGGTACATTCGCCCAGGATCTCTCCTGGATCCAAGGTCGCCGCAGGGGCGATCTTTTGCCCTGGGCGCACAAACGGGATCACCTGGCTCATCGTCTTCCTCCTATGTGTGTTTGCCTGAATGGAAAGAGCGATCACTTAAAACTGACAGAAAATCAGGGATTTGTCAAGGGGGGAGCGGTATCAAAAACCCCGTGTCGTACACGGGGTTTTTCGCCGGGAAAGGCTTATTTCTCCTTGGTTTGACGGGCGGCGCGCTTGGCGTGGATCTTCTGTTTCTTGCTCGGACGTTCGCCCTTTTGTTCGGCGGCAAGGCGCTTGAGGGTCTTCAAGGTCCGCGCAGAGATGCGCAGCTTCGTCCCGCCGATCCGGACGGTCTGCAGATTGACGTTTTGGCGCCGCTTGGTGGCGACGTTCGAGTGGCTCCGGGAATTCACGGTCTTTGCGCCGCGGCCGGTGAGTTGATCGATGCGAGACATATCGTTGGCGGGAGGATAAGCGATATTCCATGATTTGGCAAGGGCGCTAGCCTGTCTGCGACGGCCCAGCTAGAATGGTCGCATGTTCACGCTATTCTTCCAACAGCCCTTGGTCTTCGTGGCATGGGTCCTGGCGTTCTTGGCCGCGTTATCACTCCATGAGTTCTCACATGCCTTGGTCGGTGCTTGGCTCGGGGACCTGACGGCGAAACGATTGGGTCGCCTTACGCTCAATCCCGCGTCACATATCGACCCCATGGGTTTCATTGCCGTCCTGCTCATCGGCTTCGGATGGGGGAAGCCCGTTCCGTATAATCCGTATAATTTGAAATGGCCTCGCTGGGGTCCGGTCGCGATCGCGGCTGCAGGACCCGTGAGCAATGTGCTCTTTGCCATCGTTTCGGTCATTGCATTGTCCATCGCCGGTCCGTTACTGGGTGGGGGAAATCTCCTGGTGATCTTCCTTGCTGTGTGTGCAGAGTTGAACATCGCGCTCGCGGTCTTCAACCTCATCCCGCTCCCGCCGCTTGATGGATCGAAGGCATTGCTCGCGATCCTCGCCGCTCCGAAGTATGCGAACGTCCGCCGTTGGATCGAGATGCGCGGACCCATGATCCTCATTCTTTTGATCGCCATGGATGCGCTCGGGGGGTTCAACATCTTCGGTGGACTGATCTGGTGGGCGATCGGTCTCGTTTCGCACTTCGGGAACGTCGGTCTGTTCCTATGATCCGCTGGCGCCCCAGCCTTCGGCGGAGCGCGGGCATGACGGATCTCGCCACGACGGCCCTCGCGGGCCCGTTCATCGTATCGGTCATCGTCGCGTTCCTCGGTCGTCCCATGATCACGCCGTTCGATCTGCTTTTCGTGATCCTTCCGGCCTTGGCCACCGGCGCCGCGCTCGTCTTTGCCGTCTGCGTCGTGTTCCGCGAACGGACGGATCTCGCAACGGCGCGTGCGCTCACCGTGCTCGATATCGCACTGTTCTTGGGCCTCTGCGCCAGTTTGTCCGGTGCGTGGTCGGACGCGACGACCCAGACGGCGTTGTCTGCCGTAGGAGCCGTGCAGAGCTTGATGACCCTCAACGTCCTGCCATTCATCGGCGGAACGCCCGCGTTGATCCGTTTCGTCCCGATCGCGGCAGGTCTTGTTCTCTCGGTATCGCTACGCAAACGGATCGGGTTGCTTGCGGCCATCGGCGTCGGGATCGCATCCGCAGCGGTGTTGACCGGGGTCATGCACGCAACATCTTGGATCGCGGCGATCATGGGTGCACCGTCGGATCCGGCGTCGACCTACCGCGGGCTGGTCACCGCCCTTCGGGACGGATATTGGACGAATGCGCAGGCGGCGCGCTTTTTGGCGCCCATCGGTCAGCAGGCGGAAAGTGCCATCGTCGGCGCGCGCGCAGGTGTGGAAGCTGTCTTTGCCTGGGTGTGTCTGGGTGCGAGTGCGTATTTCGCCTTGGCGCCGGTCCAAGGGCTACTTCAAGCGGATCTTCACGCCGGCCGTGGGTGCTTTTGCGTCCGTACTGGTCTTTGGATATGCCGTGGGATCGGTCGGTGCACCGATCCGGACCTCGTTCTCCGATGGCATTTCGCTTCTCCTTTTTCTCGCCATATCCGTTGCATGGCTCGCATGGTGGCGGTTTCAGCGTGACATCGACACTGCGGCTGAAGATGCGGAACGGCGGCCCAGTCTTCCGATCGCCAGCGGCGCGGTCGCCTTACATGATGCCGCACACGCGGCTCGGACGTTTCTGTTCCTCGCGCTTGGGACGGCGGTCCTCCTCGGCTGGCCGGTGTTCATCGGCATGGCTTCAGCGACGCTGGCGGTGCGACTGTCGTCGCGACAGGGGCATGGATGGGGTACGGCGTTCATCGCGGACGTGCTGCTGCGGACCGCGACCGCGGCGAGCCTTGGAGCGACCGGACTTTTTTTCGGGCTTCGGCAGGTGATCCCGTCCGCGAATGTCCTCCACCTCGTCGCGGGGTACTCCGTCTTCGTGGGTGTCGCCGCTCTGCTTGTCCACCTACGTGATCAGACGGATCTGCGCGTCGGCGCAGCACTCATGGGCATCGTGATCCCGGTCGTATGCCTCCTCGTCCTCCGGTCGTCGACCATCTTTTGGTTGGTCGCAGCCTACGCGGCCGGGACCATATGGGTCGCGCGCAAGCCATCCAGCTGGCAGCGATCCGCGGCAGTCCCGATCTACCTCTTGATGACGGGTTTTGCGTTTTTTGCCTTGTTTTTTCCTCATTTGCTGGGATTGGCGACAGTGTGATCGCTTGAATGGGCGATTTACACCGCTACGGCTTGACGATGAAGCACGTATCCTGTTATATTTCCGCCACATTTTTACTCCATGCCTACGATCAACCAGCTGCGAAAGCGGCCGCGGAAACAGGTCCGCGCAAAGTCCAAGAGTCCGGCCATGCAGTTCACCTACGATTCTCTCCACCGCAAGCGGAGTGAATTCAGTCACGGCTCGCCATTTAAGCGCGGCGTGTGCGTGAAGGTGACGACCATGACGCCGAAAAAGCCGAACTCCGCGTTGCGGAAGATCGCGCGTATCCGCCTGTCGAACGGTATGGAAGTTTCCGCGTACATTCCGGGCGAAGGACATAACCTCCAGGAGCACTCGATCGTGATGATCCGCGGTGGTCGTGTGAAGGACCTTCCGGGTGTGCGGTATCACATCGTGCGCGGTGTGTATGACACACAGGGTGTCTCAAACCGGCGCAAGAGCCGCTCGCTCTATGGCAACAAGCGGCCGAAGGCTGCCAAGTCCTAACGTTGATCCGAATCGAATATGCGTGGAAAACAAGCACCGAAGCGGACCGTCGAAGCAGACTCGAAATATGCTTCGCCCGTCGTCGCAAAGCTCATCAATTACGTGATGAAGGATGGCAAGAAGTCCACGGCCCAGAAGGTCGTGTACGATGCGTTCGATCAGATCGAAAAGAAGGCGGAGAAGCCGGCGATCGAAGTATTTGATGAAGCATTGAAGAACATCTCCCCACTGCTCGAGGTGCGTTCAAAGCGCGTCGGTGGTGCGAACTACCAGATCCCGATCCAGGTGCGTGCCGAACGCCGGCAGCAGCTCGCCTTCCGCTGGCTGCTCACAGCCGCCCGCGGCAAGAAGGGGAAGCCCATGGCTGTGAAACTCGCCGGAGAGATCCTCTCCGCCGCCGAGAATCAGGGTGACGCCGTCAAAAAGAAGCAGGACGTCCAGCGCATGGCAGAGGCCAACCGCGCGTTCGCGCACTTCGCGCGCTAAGTATGGACGACGACGGACGTCCGAATTTGGCGCATCGTTTTGTCGCCGCCTCCGCCCCTCCTCGTCGTACGTTTTCGTACGCCTGCGTCGGGTGCTCGACGGCTTCGCACGCTGCATCCACATTCGAGCGTCCTTTTTGATCTACTGAGAACATCCAATTTCAATTACGATATATGCCCCGCGAATACACTCTCCGAGATACCCGAAACTTCGGGATCATCGCCCATATCGACGCCGGAAAGACGACCGTCTCCGAGCGCGTCTTGTTCTATACCGGTCGTAAACACAAGATCGGTGAGGTGCACGAAGGTGAAGCTACGATGGACTGGATGGCGCAGGAGCGTGAGCGCGGGATCACCATCACGTCTGCCGCGACGACCTGTTTTTGGAAGGGCAAGCGCCTGAACCTCATCGATACTCCCGGGCACATCGACTTCACGATCGAGGTCCAGCGTTCCTTGCGCGTGCTCGACGGCGCGGTCACGGTGTTCGACGGCGTTGCCGGCGTGGAACCGCAGTCTGAGACCGTGTGGCGTCAGGCGGATAAGTACAATGTGCCGCGCATTTGCTTCGTGAACAAACTCGACCGAATGGGCGCGGATTTTCAGAAGGATGTCGAATCCATCCGCAACCGTTTGAACAAGCGAGCCTATCCGATCCAGCTCCCGATCGGCACGGAAGCGAATTTCATCGGCATCATCGACCTCATTACGATGAAGGCGGAGATGTACAGAGACGAGATGGGTCAGCAGATCGAGGAAGTGGACGTGCCGGCAGAATGCTCGAGGCCGCCGAAGGCCGCGCGCAACGAGTTCCTCGAGGCGTTGTCCGAATCGGATGAAGCGCTCATGAACAAGTATCTGGGTGGCGAAGAGCTGACCGTGGAGGAGATCCGCACCGCACTCCGCAAGGCCGTACTCGTTCAGGATCTGTTCCCGATCCTGTGTGGATCCGCGCTCAAGAACAAGGGCGTGCAGTTCCTCCTCGATGCTGTCGATTACTACCTCCCATCGCCGCTCGACGTGCCGCCGATCCAGGGACACGAGGTGGATGATGAAACGAAGATCATCGAGCGCAAAGCAGATGATAACGAGCCGTTCTCGGCTTTGGCCTTCAAGGTCATGTCCGATCCGTTCGTGGGGAAACTTATCTTCTTCCGCGTGTATTCCGGGACGATCAAGGCAGGTTCCTATGTGCTCAATGCCACGACCGGGGAGAAGGAGCGCATCGGCCGCATCGTGCGCATGCATTCCAACGATCCGCGAAGAAGTGGATCAGGTGTATGCCGGTGATATCGCCGCCGCCGTCGGTTTGAAAACCACCTTCACGGGGCACACGCTCTGTGATGAGGATCATCCGATCATCCTCGAGTCCATCGTCGTGCCGGAACCGGTCATTGAGATCGCGATCGAGCCGAAGACCAAAGCGGATCAGGAGAAGATGGGCGTCGCGTTGCAGAAACTCGCGGAAGAAGATCCATCGTTCCGTGTCCGTACGGACGAAGAGACGCTTCAGACGCTTATTGCGGGCATGGGCGAACTTCACCTCGACATCATCGTCGATCGGATGAAGCGGGAGTTCAAAGTGGAAGCGAACGTCGGAAAACCGCAGGTGTCGTACAAGGAGGCGCTGAAGAAGGCGGCCGAGGCCGAAGGTAAATACGTTCGTCAGTCCGGTGGACGCGGGCAATACGGTCATTGCTGGCTCCGCGTCGAACCGCAGGAGCGCGGAAAGGGCTATGAGTTCGTGGATGAGATCAAGGGCGGTGTCATTCCGCGTGAATACATCCAGCCGATCAACAAAGGCGTGCAGGAGGCGATGACGCGCGGGGTGGTCGCCGGGTATCCGTTGGTCGACGTGAAGGTCACGCTCTTCGATGGGTCATACCACGAGGTCGACTCCTCCGAAGCGGCATTCAAGATCGCGGCTTCCATGGCGATTCCAGGAAGCGTGTAAGAAGGGAGGTGTCGCCATCCTTGAGCCGATCATGAAGGTCGAGTGTGTCACGCCGGAGGACTACATGGGTGACGTCATCGGCGACCTCAACTCCAAGCGCGGACAGGTCAACGAGATGACGGACCGGATGGGCGCGAAGGTCATCGATGCGTTCGTCCCGCTCGCTGAGATGTTCGGCTACGCGACGTCGCTCCGTTCCATGACCCAGGGTCGTGCGTCGTACTCCATGGAATTCGACCACTACTCCGAGGTCCCGCAGAACGTGCAGGCGACGATCGTCGAAGGACGGGCGAAGAAATAAGATCCGGATCGATGAAGAGCGGGCACATGCCCGCTCTTTTGTATATGAAAAGACCCCGCGTGTGCGGGGTCTTGAGGAGTGTTCTGATCAAGGACGACGGAAAAGGGGGATCTCTTTTTCGTCGAGTTCGCGGCGCCGTTCGGCGACCGCGTTCCGCATCTCGTCATCGAGCTTCATGCCGATCTCGGCGCCATGTGAGGCGATGACCTCTTTGACCTCTTTGATGCTTTTGCGACCGAAGTTCGGTACGTTGAGCAACTCGAGTTCCTTTTTTTGGACCACTTCGCCACAGAGTTTGAGATCCAAGTTCCGAAGGCAGTTCTCACTTCGAACGGAGAGGCAGATATCCTGGATCGGCGTGAGAAGGAAATCGAGCAGCTCAAGTCGCTGCTGGATCTCTTCAGGGAACAGGGCCCTACGTTGTCGTTCGACCTCTGCGCGCCATGCCGCGACTGGATCTGAGATGAGACGAAGGTCATGGGCAATCTGTGGGTTCTGCAGCCAACGGATCGCTTCGGCCTCGATGTGTCGCATGCGCTCGGGACTTTTCCCAAGTGTCTCTCCGATCTCTTTGAGTGTCTGATTGGCGCATCCGATCCCGAAACGCATCCGGAGGACGCGGGCGAGGTGCTCGGGGAGCTTCAGGAGGTGGACGTCGATCATGCGTTCCACGAGACCGTCTTCAGGCCACGCTACGAGCGCGCTCGAAAGACGCGTCTCGACGGCGAGCCCGATGAGCGCACGCTCCGCATCTTCGCGCGATGCGGGCAATGCGTCGGGTTCTGCACGAAGATGGTCGAGGTAGGTCTCGAAGAGTTCCGATCTCTTCGTGTAGCCCCGGACCCTCGAGGCGTTCGGGTTGAACAGGGTGGCGAGCAGATCGCGGTACGGTCTCTGTGATTCCGCGGAATCATGGAGTCCTTCATACGCGGTCTCCAGGCGCTTCGCGAAGGCCTGGAGCGCATCGATCTGCAGCCATGTTCGGACGTGGGTGAGCACGCTGATGGGCGAAGGCTCCTGCCCCCACGAGAGGGACTTCTGTTGGTTGTTGAGCCAAAAGGCGAAGACAGCGGTGTACCGTCGCTGCAGATTACGGATGCGTTCCGGGTCTGCTTCCGCGCGGACGATCTGGAGATCGTTCTTGATCGTCGTTGTCGAAACATCGACGATCTTGGCGATATCCTCATTTGTGAATCCAAGGACGTAAAGTTCTTTCACGCGCGGGAGCCGCGCGCGTTGAGCCTCTTTGTAATCCCGCATGCGACTTCCTTTCTGGTGTCGATGTGCATCGGAGACGTATCACAAATCAGCCACATTGTCAATGTATCTACACTAAAAAAGACCCCGCGTGTGCGGGGTCGAGGGTCAGGCTTTGCGCCAGGGGTCTTCCGGGTGATCGCGTTCGTACGTCCGCGTGTCGCCGGGTTTCATCCGCGATCGTTTGACGGTCGCTTCGAGCGTGTCGATCGCGGCCGTGAAGGCTGGGACCTGGATCGGCGTGATCGTGTAGTGGAGTCGCCGGCGGTCTTCGCCCTCCACGGACTCGCCCTTGATCTGGAGTCCGAGGTTCGGGACCGGTCCCATCGAGAGGGCGCGTCGGATCTCCGAGAGATGGACGATGAAGATCGCGAGCCTTGTCTTGAAAACGGTTTCGCAGACGCGAGACGTCCGGCGCGCGAGCTTGCGTACGGCGCCGGTTGAAAGAATGTCAGGATCAGGCCGTCCGGATCTTCCCGCATCTCGACCGTGATCCGATAGTTCCAGATCGGTGATCTGTTGATCGGGAGCGTGGTCCGGTTCGGACGGTTCTTGTGGAATGAGCGGTTCACTCGGTGCTCCTTTCGTTGCCGTGTTGTAGCCGAATTCTGTGAATATGTCAATGAAAAACCCCGCTGTCCGTGAACAGCGGGGTGAGAGAAAGGGCGGAGCAGCGGCGGAAAGGTCTGGACGGCCGCAGGGCTTTTTTTTTGAGGGAGGGGGCGAGATCCAAGAAGATCTCTTTGCGGAGCCTCGTCTGGACGAGACACGCGCGTTGCTCCGGGAACGACAGGCGTTCCACTTCTTTCATACCCGATCTCGACGCCGTTGTCAATCCGTCGGGTCAGGGGATGATCGCGTGGAACTTCTGCGCGACGCTCGCGTCTGTGTACGAGATCTCGAGCGGATCCGTGATCGACCTGCGGACGAGGCACATGTACCCATTGCGTCCCACCGGGTGCTGTTTCGCGAGTGTGAGCGCTTCGCGCATCGTCGTGAAGAAGTTGAAGACAAGGTCCGGATCGACCTCGTAGACGTGATCCGGTCCATCGAACTGTCGAAGTTTCGCATCGATCTGGAGTTTGCTCCCAAACGGAGGCGGAACTTCGATCTTGCGTCGGACCACCGCATCGGGGATCCAGATGGCGAAGACGCCCTCGAGGCCATACCAGGACAACATGGCGTTGAAGCTGATCCAACGCTGTCCGGCCACATCCCGATAAAAGACCTCGCTGTGCCACATCTGTCTGTTCATGCTGCTCACCCTTTCTTGGTTTCCGAAGGAGCATCGCCGTATCAGGGACACTACGACCGCCCGCTCCTCTCGTCAACCAGTTGAACCCTTGCATGCGGCCTTCGCGTACGGTTAGATGCAGACAACCTATGTCCATCCAACGTATCTTTGAGTCCGCCCGCAAAATGGGCGTTCCGGTCATCCTGACCGATCCGGCCGGCCGTGATCCCATGGTCGTGCTCACGCTTGAACAGTTCGAGGCCATGAATGGAGAGCCGCCGGCGCGCCCACGACCGACGCCCCCGGTCCGTTCGGCACCCCGTACCGCACCCGTCCAGGAACCCGTCGTGGAGTCTCCCGCAAAGGCGCCGATCCGTCTGGCGGATGACCGGGAGGCGGACGCTCGGGCTGAGGAGGCACTGAAGGCCTTTGAGACCATGGCCGGATCCTATGTCGAAAATGACGAAATTCCGCTAGAAGAGCGCTTTTATCTGGAACCCGTCGATGACGGCGACCAAGCCTAGGTACTGGTCTTGCGCGGTTTTTCAAGGCCTGCTATAGTCTTGCCACATTAAATTTCCTCTAATTTTTAAGTAAAATCCCGGTTCACGGGTTACTTACGTCCCCAAATACGGTATGGCGGAAATGTTCGATCGCTCCAAGCCCCACGTCAACGTTGGCACTATCGGCCACGTCGACCACGGCAAGACCACTCTCACAGCGGCCATTTTGAACGTGCTCACAGCGCACGGCGGAAAGGCGCAGGATAAAAAGGTGGCTGACCTCGATAAGGCGCCGGAGTCCAAGTCGCGTGGGATCACCATCGCGACGGCGCACGTCGAGTATGAGACGGAAAAGCGCCACTACGCGCACGTCGACTGTCCGGGTCACGCGGACTACATCAAGAACATGATCACGGGTGCGGCCCAGATGGACGGCGCGATCCTCGTCGTGTCCGCCACGGACGGTCCGATGCCGCAGACGCGCGAGCACATCCTTCTCGCCCGTCAGGTCGGTGTGCCGGCCATCGTCGTCTTCCTCAACAAGGTGGACATGGTGGACGATGCGGAGCTCGTTGATCTCGTGGAACAGGAAGTTCGCGACCTGCTCAGCAAGTACCAGTATGACGGCGATAACACCCCGGTCATCCGCGGTTCCGCGCTCAAGGCGCTCGAGAACCCCAACGATGAAGCGGCATCCAAGCCGGTGCTCGACCTCCTGAAGCAACTTGACGAGTTCATTCCGGAGCCGGTCCGTGAGACGGAAAAGCCGTTCCTCATGCCGGTCGAAGACGTGTTCTCGATCGAAGGTCGTGGCACGGTGGTCACGGGTCGTATCGAGCGCGGGATGGTCAAGTTGAACGAGGAGATCGAGATCGTCGGTTTCACGGACACACGGAAGACGGTCGTGACCGGGATCGAGATGTTCAACAAGCAGCTCAACGAGGGTCAGGCCGGCGACAACGCGGGTCTTCTCCTCCGCGGGATCAAGAAGGAAGAGGTCGAGCGCGGCATGGTGCTCTGCAAGCCGGGTTCGATCACGCCGCACACCGAATTCGAGGCCGAGGTCTATGCCTTGACCAAGGAAGAAGGTGGTCGTCATAAGCCGTTCGTCACGGGCTACAAGCCGCAGTTCTACATTCGAACGACGGACGTCACGGGTGAGATCGCGCTTCCGGAAGGTATCGCCATGGTCCAGCCGGGCGACACCGTGAACATGACCATCAAGCTTATCGCTCCGGTGGCCATGGAAGAGAAGATGCGCTTCGCGATCCGCGAAGGCGGCCGCACCGTTGGTGCCGGCGTTGTCACTAAGATCGTCAAATAAGATTCTTCATCGTCCTTCGCTCCCGTCAGGGGGCGGGACAGGAACGGCCATGGCTGAAGCAACGAAAAAAGCGACAAAGGAAGCCGCCGCCTCCCGCGTCCGCATCAAGATCCGCGCGTACGACCACAAGATCATCGATCAGTCGACGCGTACGATCATCGATACCGCGGAACGGACAGGTGCGCACGTGGTCGGTCCCGTCCCGCTCCCGACGGAGAAGAAGAAATGGACGGTGAACCGCTCGACGTTCGTCCATAAGAACGCACGTGAGCAATTCGAGATGCGCATCCATAAGCGCATCGTCGACATCCTCGACCCCAACGCCAAGACCATCGAATCGTTGACCTCGCTCAACCTTCCGGCCGGTGTGGACGTCGAGATCAAGATGTAAAAGTACCCCGTAGGTCTGGTCCCAAGGAGTAAGTTGCTTTCCGCTGAAAGGCGGAAAACCCTCACCGCGAAGTGAGACTGGCATAACCTCCCTGTCGTGCATCAAGACCTCCGGCGTTCTCCAACCAAAGAAGCCTTTCAGTTCGCAGAGAGGCCAGAAGCATCCGACGTTCTTCCCGAACGGCTGATACTTCTGGCCTTTGCGTTTATCAGCCAGATTCATTCCGGACCACTGACCGCCTAGCGGGCATGTCCATAACGGATGTATGAAATTCATTCTCGCCAAAAAACTCGAGATGTCCCAAGTCTTTCGACCGAACGGCACGGTGGTACCCGTGACGTTGGTTCAGGCTGGTCCATGCGTCGTGACGCAGATCAAGGACAAGGAGAAAGACGGCTACACGGCCGTCCAGTTGGGTTTTCTCCCGGGACGCAATCACACGAAGTCCGAAGCCGGTCACCTCAAGGACCTTCCGCAGATGACCGAACTCCGTGAATTCCGCGTCGAAGATCCTTCGACGTTGAAGCGCGGTGACATGGTCGAAGCCGCCCTCTTTGAGGCGGGGGACAAGATCGAGGTCACGGGTACGTCTAAGGGCAAAGGATTCCAGGGGGTCGTGAAGCGTCATCACTTCCATGGCCACCCGAGTTCGCACGGGCACAAGGACCAATTGCGTATGCCGGGGTCCATCGGTGCCGGTGGCGTTCAGCGCGTCTTCAAGGGTCTGCGCATGGCGGGCCGCATGGGCGGTGACACGGTCACGGTGAAGAATCTGGAGGTCGTTGAGATCCGCGATGGGGGTGTCCTCGCGGTCAAAGGCGCGGTCCCGGGACCGCGGAATGCTGTTCTTGAGATCCGCACCGTCTAACCGATATGGCAAACGTCAACGTCTACAACCAAGAGGGAAAGGTGACGGGGAGCGTCGAGCTCAACCCGAAATTTTTCGATGTCAAAGTGAATCCGTCCCTCGTTCACGAAGCGATCATTGCGCAGCAAGCGAATGCGCGTCATCCGATCGCGAGCACGAAGACCCGCGGCAAGGTCAGCGGTGGCGGCAAGAAGCCGTGGCGGCAGAAGGGGACAGGTCGTGCCCGTCAGGGATCCATCCGTTCCCCGCAGTGGGTCGGCGGTGGGATCACGTTCGGTCCCTCGAGTGAGCGGAACTTCGGCGTGAAGATCAATCGCAAGGTCAAGCAGAAAGCGCTCTTCATGGCTCTTTCAGATAAGGCGGCGCATGAAGGGCTTCTCGTCCTCGAAGCGTTCCAGCCCAAAGAGTCGAAGACCAAGTTTGCGGCAGAGCTCTTCAAGGCGCTTCCGACCAAACGGAGGGTGTTGGCCGTGATCCCGAAGTCTGATCCGACCCTGCTACGGATGGTCCGCAACCTCCAGAACGTGAAACTCGTCACCGTGAACGCGCTCAATGTCGTCGATGTGGTGAACATGCCGACCATCGTGTTCTGGAAAGATACGGTCCCGGCCTTCGAGACCCTTTATCGCAACGCCTAATATGGGAATCTTCAGTCGTACAAAACAGTCTGACGCGGACCGCAAGAAGCAGGTCGCGAAAAAGGACGAAGAAGTGAAGGTCGCCAAGGTCGCGGAGGAAAAGAAGACCGACGCGCCGAAGAAGACCGAAGCCGCGGCAACCGTGACGTCGAAGTCCACGGGTGGTCGTTCTGCCTACGTTCTCATCTCGCCGCGTGTCAGTGAAAAGGCAGCGCGCCTCGCAGATAAGGGGTGCTATGTCTTCAATGTGCCGGTCTCGGCCAACAAGGTTGAGGTGAAGAAGGCGATCGAGTCGCTCTACAAAGTCCATGTGACCCGTGTGAATACCGTTCGTGGGATCGGGAAGGCCGTGTCACGCGGTCGGATCGCGGGACGTCGTTCCAGCTGGAAGAAGGCGATCGTGTCGTTGAAGTCCGGTCAGAAGCTCGATATCTACCCTGGTGTCTAAACGTATGCCGATCAAGAAATATCGCCCCGTCACCAAAGGCCGCCGGATCTCCTCCGTGCAGGATTTTTCAGACGTGACGCGTCATGAGCCGGAGAAATCCCTCATTGTCACGCGTAAGGAGTTCGCCGGTCGCACCAATGGGAAGATCACGGTCCGTCATAAGGGCACGGGTCACAAGCGCTTCGTTCGCGTGGTGGATTTCAAGCGCGACAAGTATGACATTCCGGCGCGCGTCGACTCGATCGAATACGATCCGAATCGTGGCGCACGCATCTCGCTCCTCGTCTACAAAGACGGTGAAAAGCGCTACATGCTCAACCCGGATGGTCTGAAGGTCGGCGACACGGTCGTCTCCTCCAAGACGAGTGCCGAGATCAAGGTGGGCAACCGGTTGCCGCTCGATAAGATCCCGGTCGGCATGACCGTGCATGCGGTCGAGCTTCAGCCCGGCAAGGGCGGTCAGCTCGGACGCGGCGCGGGGAACTCCATCCAGTTGATGGCGGTCGAGGGATCGTATGCGACGTTGAAGCTCCCGTCCGGCGAGGTGCGGAACGTCCAAAAGACGTGCATGGCCACGCTTGGGACGGTTTCCAATCCGGATTGGCACCTCGTTCGTTGGGGGAAAGCGGGTCGGATGCGGCATCGCGGCATCAAACCAACGGTCCGTGGAAAGGCCATGAACCCGGTGGATCACCCGCACGGTGGTGGAGAAGGAAAGCATCCGATCGGTATGACGCACCCCAAGACAAAATGGGGGAAGCATGCTCTCGGTGTGAAGACCCGGAAGAAGAATCGCGCGTCCGAAGCTCTTATCATCAAGCGTCGGAAGAAGAAGAAATAATCGACCATACGTATGTCTCGTAGTCTCAAAAAAGGCCCTTATACCGACGCCAAACTCATGGCGAAGGTGGCCAAGCTCACCCCGGGCGACAAGACCGTCATCAAGACGTGGTCGCGCGCATCCACCATCACGCCGACGATGGTCGGTTTCACGTTCGGCGTGCATAACGGTCGTCAGCACACACCGGTCCTCGTCGTCGAGAACATGGTCGGGCACAAGCTCGGTGAATTCGCGCCGACGCGCAAGTTCGTCCACCACGGCGGGAAACTGCAAAAGTCCGCGGAAGGTGGAGCGAAGAAATAATCGATATGGAAGTCAAAGCCTCACTCCGCATGCTCCGCATGGCCCCGCGCAAGGTGCGTCTCGTCGTGGATACGATCCGCGGCCTTAAGGCGACCGATGCCGAGGTGAAATTGCAGTTCGTCCAGAAGGCGGCATCTTTGCCGGTCCTCAAGTTGCTCCGTTCGGCCATGGCCAATGCCGAGCACAATTTCAAGCTCGACCGGGAGACATTGTTTGTGAAGACCATCACGGCAGACGGTGGCCCGACGCTCAAGCGGTCCCGGCCGCGCGCACACGGTCGTGCGGCGCCGATCCGCAAGCGGACGACGCATATCAATATCATTCTTTCGGACGAGAAACCGGTCAAAGCAACGTCTGCTTCGGTCGCGAAGAACGCGAAAGCTGCACCGAAGGCCTCCGCCATCGCGAAGAAGAAGGCCGTGACGCCCCGGCGCACCGCCAAACCGGCCGCGAAAGCCGCCGATACCAACGCCTAACCAACGCATATGGGTCACAAAGTCCATCCCAAATCCTTCCGCCTCGGAACGACCACGACCTGGCCGTCCCGCTGGTTTGCGCGTGACGACGCCTACCGCGCTCAGCTCAAGGAAGACCTGCATATCCGCGCCTTCTTCCAAAAGGAGTTGCGTGACGCCGCAGTGAGCAGCGTCCTCATCAGCCGGTCGCGCGGAACGCTCGAGATCACGATCGCGACCGCCAAGCCCGGTATGGTCATCGGCCGCGGCGGCGCCGGTATCGAAGATCTGAAGAAGAAGTTCCTCAAGACGTTCTTCCCGGGGAAGAAGATCCAGTTCCAGCTGAACGTCACCGAGGTGGCGAAGGCGTCGCTCGAATCGACGATCGTCGCGCAGCAGGTCTGTCAGGATCTGGAGCGACGCATGCCGTACCGACGCGTCATGAAGATGGCGATCGAGCGGGTGAAGAAAGCCGGCGCGCTTGGCGTGAAGATCATCGTCGCCGGTCGATTGAACGGTCGTGAGATCGCTCGGACCGAACGTCTTGTGTGGGGGAAGATCCCGCTGACGAATCTCCGTGCGGACATCGATTATTGTCAGGATACGGCGCGTACCATCGCTGGAGCGGTCGGCGTGAAGGTCTGGATCTATCGTGGCGACATCTTTGAACAGGACCGCCGGTCGCAGTATGAGCCGACGACCCCGACGCGCGATCGTCGACGTGCGCCAGATCGCCGTGATGCAGCGCCACGCGCGGCGTCATCCAATGTTTGATCCACGTCTATGTTGATCCCTCGCAAAGTCAAACATCGTAAGTGGCACAAAGGCCGCGCCCGCAACATTCGCTGGGCGACCGATAAGATCGAGCTCGCCTTCGGTGCGCACGGTCTTAAGGCGACGAGCAATGTATACGTCAGCTCCCGTCAGATCGAGGCTTGTCGTCGTGTCCTGACGCGGTACACGCGTCGCGGTGGCAAGATCTGGATCCGGATCTTCCCGGACAAGCCGATCACGAAAAAGGGCAATGAGGTTCCGATGGGTGCCGGAAAAGGCGCCGTGGACCACTATGTCGCGGTCGTGAAGCCGGGGACCATCCTCTTCGAGATGGACGGCATCCCGGACGCGCAGGCGAAGGAAGCGCTGAAGTTGGCCGCGTATAAATTGCCCTGTACTACGAAATACGTGACCTCACACTAGTATGGAAATCAAAGAACTCCGTCTCAAGACCCCCGAAGAATTGCTCGTCCTCGAGCGTGAACTTCGTGTCGCGGTCCGTGAAAACCGGTTCTCCCTCGCGTCCGGGCAGGCGACGAGCGTGACGAAACTCCGGAATGCCAAGACCGACCTCGCGCGCGTCCTGACGGCGCTTCGCGACCTGACCCCCAATGCCTGATCCTATGTCTACCTCTACTCCCACGTCCCGTACCTCGGGCCGGCGCCGGCTCTCCGGCACCGTCGTGTCCACGAAGATGGTGAAGACCATCGTGGTTCGCGTCGATCGCCACGTCCCGGATCCGAAGTACGGGAAGTATCACACGCTTTCGACCAAGCTCAAGGCGCACGATGAGAAATCGGCGGCCAAGCTCGGTGATGTCGTCGTGATCGAAGAGACCCGTCCGTTGTCTAAGGATAAAGCGTGGCGGTATATCTCCACCGTGAAAGCGGCCACTGCCTGAATATGATCCAGCATCGAACCATGCTCGCCGTCGCGGACAACTCTGGAGCCAAAAAGCTCCAGTGCATCCGCGTACTCGGCGGTTATAAAAAGCGGACCGCCGGTCTCGGCGACATCGTCACGTGTGTGGTGAAGTCGGCCGCGCCGCGTGGTGCCGTGAAGAAGTCGGACGTCGTCCATGCCGTGCTCGTGCGTGTCCATAAGGAGACGCGTCGCGCGGATGGGACGTACATCCGTTTCGATGACAATGCGGCCGTGATCGTGGATAAGAAGAGTAAGGAACCGAAAGGGTCCCGCATCTTCGGCCCGGTCGCGCGCGAAGTCCGCGCCCGCGGGTTTTCGAAGATCGCATCTTTGGCTCCCGAAGTGCTCTGATATGACGAAACTCAAGATCAAATCCGGCGACATGGTCAAAGTCATCGCCGGTGCGCAAAAAGGGAAGTCAGGCAAGGTCCTCCAGGTGTTCCCCAAGTTGGAACGCGTGGTCGTGGAGGGTGTGAATGCCCGCAAGAAGCACGTCCGCTCGCGTCAGGAAGGACAAGCGGGTCAGATGATCGAGTTTTTCATGCCGATCCACATCTCGAATGTCCTTCCGCTTGATGCAGCTGGGAAGACGATCCGACATGATGACAAGCCCAAGGCCTAATCTATGAAGCTCAAAGAACAGTTCACCAAGGAGATCGCTCCGGCGCTCGCAAAGGACCTCGGGATCAAAAACCCGATGTCTGTTCCGCGTGTCACCGCGATCACGATCGCCGTCGGCTTGTCGCAGGGCGTGAAGGACGCCAAGGTCACCGAGACGGCAGAGAATGTCCTGACGCGCATCGCGGGGCAGAAGCCGGTAAAGACCAAGGCCAAGAAGTCCATCTCCAATTTCAAGATCCGTCAGGGGATGACCGTCGGCATGCGCGTGACGCTGCGTGGCGAACGGATGTGGTCCTTTCTCGATAAATTGCTCAACGTCACCTTCCCGCGTATCCGCGACTTCCGTGGCATCAGCTCGAAGATCGTGGATGCCCGCGGCAATCTGACCGTCGGCTTCCGTGAGTTCCTCCCGTTCCCGGAGATCAGTCCGGATGAGGTGGAGCGGATCCATGGGCTCCAGGTGACGATCACGACGACCGCCGGAGACCGGGCAAAGGGGCTCGCTCTCGCGAAGGCGCTCGGTTTCCCCTTCAACGACTAATCGTATGGCAACCACTTCTCAGATCGTCAAATCACAGCGTAAGCCAAAGTTCAGCTCCCGGAAGGTCCGCCGGTGCTGGCGGTGTGGTCGACGGCACGGCTATATGCGTGACTTCGACCTCTGCCGTATCTGCTTCCGCGAACTCGCGAACCGGGGTGAGCTGCCCGGTGTGACCAAGTCCAGCTGGTAAATCTATGTATACCGATCCCATCAGTGATTTCCTGACGCGCATCAAGAACGCGCAGGCCGCCCGACACGCCTCTCTGGAGGCGCCGTCTTCGCGGATGAAATATACGATCGCAAAGATCCTCGAGCGCGAAGGGTATGTTGGCGCCGTTTCAGAACGGTCCGAAGGCGCGAAGAAGACCCTGACCGTCGGACTGAAGTATGACGGCAAGGACCCGGTCATCCGCTCGATCACCCGTGTCTCTACGCCTGGTCGTCGGGTCTATCGTGGCGCGAGCGAATTGCCTCGCGTCCTCTCCGACATCGGCATCGCCATCGTGTCCACGTCCGCTGGCGTCATGACCAACAAAGACGCACGTCGCCGAAAGCTCGGAGGCGAAGTGCTGTGTGAAGTCTACTAATATGTCACGTATCGGAAAGAAACCCATCCCGCTCGCGGCCGGCGTCGAAGCAACGATCACGCCGGACCTCGTTACGGTAAAAGGCCCGAAGGGCACGTTGACCGTCCCGATCCATCGGGATGTCACGGTCACGCTCGAAGGGGAGCCAAAGACCCTCGTCGTCCACGTCAAAGATGAGAACGACGGAACGCAACGCGGTCTCTGGGGGCTGACCCGTCAGCTCTTGGCCAACGCCGTCGACGGTGTACAGAAGCCGTACGAGAAATCGCTCGAGTTCGTCGGCGTCGGTTTCCGTGTCGCTCTCGCGGGCCCGCAAAAGCTCACCATCGAAGTCGGATTCTCGCATCCGGTCGAATTCGCATTGCCCGAGGGGATCGAAGCGAAGGTCGATAAACAGATCCTGACCCTCTCCGGCATCGACAAACAGCTCGTCGGCGAGATGGCCGCCCAGATCCGCCGGATCAAGCCCCCGGAACCCTATAAGGGAAAGGGGATCAAATATACCGATGAGGTGATCCGTCGCAAGGCTGGAAAAGCCGCGACTAAGGGCGCCTAACGTACTCCTATGAATCGCCAACAGCTCAAAACCAAGGCTCAGGCCCAGCGTATCGCGCGCGTTCGCGCCAAAGTGCGCGGCACGACCGAGCGCCCGCGGCTCACCGTCCGCCGGACGTTGAAGCATGTCTATGCGCAGATCGTGAACGACGAGACGGGGACGACGCTCGTCGCCGCGTCCGATGCGGACGTGAAGGCAGACAAGAAGACCAAGACCGAGGTCGCGGCAGAGGTCGGTACGCTTCTCGCCGAACGCGCCATCGCTAAAAAGGTCACGACCGTCGTTTTCGACCGGCGCGACAAAAAATACCACGGCCGTATCAAGGCGTTGGCGGATAGTGCCCGCGCCGGCGGATTGAATTTCTAGACCTCTATGAACGACGAGAACACACAAGCGACGAACGCGCCGGAAACGGCCGCTCCCGCACCGACGGATACGCCGGCCAAAGCACCGGAGAAGGCACCTGCCGATCAGGCGCCTGCGAAGGCACCAGAGAAGGCACCTGCGAAGGCGCCAACGTCAGGCCGTGGACCGATGATGGGCCGCGGTCGGGGTCCGGGCTCGGGTACGGGTCCGGGTGGGCGTGGCCGTGGACCGATGGGTCGCGGTGGACGCCGTCCGCCGGGGAAGAGACCGGACGTGCCGGCCGAGTCGGACTATGAAGAGAAGAATCTCGAGATCGCCCGCGTGACGCGTGTGACCAAGGGAGGAAAGCGGATGCGCTTTCGTGCGCTCACGGTCATCGGCAACCGTAAGGGCCGGGTCGGCTTCGGGCTCGCCAAGGGCGGGGACGTGGCGCTGGCGACCGGGAAAGCGACGGCGCAGGCCCGCAAGGCGCTGCTGACCGTTCCCATGGTCAATGAGACGATCCCGTTTCCGGTGACGGCAAAGTTCGGGGCAGCGAAGATCTTGCTCAAGCCGGCTCCGAAAGGGACCGGGGTGCGCGCAGGTGGCGCGGTCCGTGTCGTATTGGAGCTCGCGGGGATCCCGAACGTCGTATCCAAGATCCTTGGGGCCAACAACAAAGTGAATAACGTCAAAGCGACGTTCGTAGCGCTGCGGAAGTTGAAGGCACCGGCATCGGACGAAAAGGAAACGAAGGAATCCAAGACCGAACCGACGGAAATCAAGAAATGACCTCTATGACACTGACACTTCACTCACTCAAACCGGCCAAAGGTTCTCGGACCAAGAAGTTCCGCCTGGGACGCGGCGAAGGTTCCGGCCGTGGCAAGACCGCCGGCAAAGGGACCAAGGGACAGCGTGCCCGGTCAGGTGGTCGGAAAGGCCTCAAGCAGCTCGGGATCCGTCCGATGCTGTTGAGCATGCCGAAATCGCGCGGTTTCAAGAGCCGGTATCTGAAGACGGCGACCGTTCGTCTCGACCAGGTCGAAAAGCTCTTCGATGCGGGAGCCCGCGTGGATCTCAAAGCATTGAAGGCTAAAGGTCTGATCCACCCGACGTCCACCACGGCAAAGCTCGTCGGCAAGGAGATCGGGAAGAAACTCACGTTCGTGAACGTGATGGCGTCCGCCGCTGCCACCGAAGCGGTGACCAAGGCTGGTGGCTCTTTTGAGCGCACCAAGGCCGTGGTCAAGACGACGAAAGTCAAGAAGGTGGCCAAGAAGAAGTAATCGACGTACCCTACGCCCCATCCTATGTGGGAAAAACTCCAAGAGATCTGGCGCGTGAAGGAGGTCCGTAACGGCCTACTTTTCGTGATCATCATGATGGTGCTGTTCCGGTTTGCGGCGCATGTGCCGCTCCCGGGCATCGACGTAGAAGCCCTCCATCGGTATTTCCAGGCCAATCAGGTCCTTGGACTCCTTAACCTCTTCTCTGGTGGAACGATCCGGAACTTCGCGATCGTCGCCCTCGGGGTCGCGCCGTTCATCACGTCATCCATCATCTTCCAGCTGTTGGCGATGATCATTCCGCGGCTTGAAGAGATCCAGAAGGAAGGGGAGCAGGGGCAGCAACGTATCAATCAGTGGACGCGGCTTCTGACGGTCCCGTTGGCCGTTCTCCAATCTTTCGCGCTTATCCAGTTGCTGCGAGGTTCGCAGTTCCAGATCCTGAAGTATACCGACTGGTTGCATATGACCACGTTGGTGATCACGGTGTCTGCTGGAACGGTCTTCCTGATGTGGATCGGAGAGCTGATCAGCGAAAAGAACGTCGGAAATGGTATTTCGCTCATGATCACGGCGGGGATCCTTGCCGGACTCCCGACGTCCTTGAGTCAGTTGGCGGTATCGTATGACGCATCGCAGCTTCCGACGTATCTTCTGTATGGGGCGATCGCGATCGTGACGGTCGTGGCCGTTGTCTTCATCACTGAAGGACAGCGCAATGTCCCAATCCAGTATGCCCGACAGGTCCGTGGGTCCACGATGACCGGCGGCGTGGCGACACATCTGCCGATCCGCGTGAATATGGCCGGTGTGATCCCGATCATCTTCGCGATCTCGATCCTGCTCTTCCCGTCGGTCGTGGCGCAATTCTTCATCCACGCGCGGACGCCGTGGATCGCGAACGCCGCGCAATGGATCATCACGATCCTGCAGAATCAGATGGTCTACGGGGTCACGTATTTCCTCCTGGTCGTCGCATTCACTTTCTTCTACACGGCGGTCGTCTTCCATCCGGAACAGATCGCGGAGAATCTGCAGAAGCAAGGTGGCTTTATCCTCGGCATCCGTCCGGGCAAGCCGACGGCGGAGTATCTTCAGCGGATGATCAATCGCATCAACCTCACCGGTTCGCTCTTCCTTGGTGCGATCGCGGTCCTCCCGATCGTCGCGCAGGGGAGCGGAGGCAATCGGCTGCTCGCCATCGGCGGGACGTCGCTCCTGATCGTCGTTGCCGTGGTCATCGAAAGTGTGAAGGCGATCGAGGCGCAGTTGACCATGCGCGAGTACGACGCATACTAGCTCGGCCTCCCGTTTTGGCGCATTACATCGCGCGCGCTGCATCCAAAACGGGAAGCCCTCGGGAAGAGGACGTCGCATTTCATCGATCCGGATGGAGGCGTGATCCAATAAGCGTTCGGCACTGAACGTTCAAAACGAGAGAAATGGCTGTGAGGCCATTTTTTTCGTTTTCCGCGTGCGGTTGCTATCCTGTCCACGCATGGAACATCGATCCGATCCCCTCGTCCGGCGTACGATGCGTGCTTCGCTCATCACGACCTTCGCGCTAGCCGGCGGGGTCATCATCCTCATCCTTTGGGCGGTCCGGACAAAGACCATCATCGTCTCGTCGTCATCCGTAAGTATCTGGCAGACGGTTTTTCTGGTCCTTGTCGGTGTGACGATCGCTATCTCACTCATCCGCAAGATCCATTCGCGGGTGTTTTGGGAGGGGATCTTCTCCCTGACCGTCTTCCTTGGTGTCTGGTTTGCGTTTCTCCTGATCCTGCCGCTTTGGTGGGCACTCGGGATCGCCGCCGTCCTCCTTTTAGGCGAGATCTTCCTCCGTATGGTCTGGATCCACGATCTGCTGTACCTCCTTGGGTGTGCCGGGGTGGCGTTGAATTTCGCGAACTGGCTGCCGGCCGAGGTCCTGATCGCAGGATTGGTCGTCCTCACGGTCTATGATATGGTGGCCGGACCCCCTGGAGGTCCCATCGAAGCCCTGGCGGCCCATCTGGTGCGGACCGGGGTCGTTCCCGGTCTCGTGATCCCCGGGCGCATCCGTCAGCTCAGCGATACGCTCGAGCGGGTGACGCATGAGGATGCTGCCTTGCTCGGTGCGGGCGATCTGATCGTCCCACTGACGCTCGTTGCGAGTGCGGGGTTTCGAGGTATCAGATCTGCAGTGATCGTCCTCGCTGGCCTGCTTCTTGGCGCGATCGTCCTCGGGTGGCGACAGGCGACACACCCGCGGGCCGCCCTTCCATTCCTCGCCGTCGGCGCCGTCGTGCCGTATCTCATCCTTCTTGCGCTCCCACTCGTATGGCCGTGAAAAAACTCCGTGCCGTGATCTATGGTCCACAAGGATGCGGCAAGGGGACGCAGGGTCTTTTGCTTGCAGAGCGTTGTGATGTCGCTCTGGTCGGTGCCGGGGACCTATTTCGTGCGGAGATCGCGGAAGAGACCCAGCTCGGGAAGATCCTAAAAGATTATGTGGACGCCGGGACCTTGGCACCGGACGAGATCGTGAATGCGGTCATGGCAAGCCGGCTGAAAAAGATCGACACCGACCGCGGATTCCTCCTGGATGGATATCCGCGCAACGTCGAACAGGCGACCCAGCTCGATCGGTTGCTCAAGATCAATCTCGCCATCTGCATCAAGCTCTCCGATACGGAAGCGATCCGACGGCTTGAAGGACGGTTGCAGTGCGGCCGGTGCAAGACCGTATATCATGTGACCGACGCCCCACCAGCGAAGCCTGGGATCTGTTCCATCTGTGGCGGCAAGCTCAAACGACGCGATGATGACCGCGCGGATGCGATCGTCCGTCGGCTTGCGGCGTATCATTTCATGACCGAACCGCTCGGGACCTATTATCGGCAGCGCGGGGTCCTGCTGACGGTGAACGGCGAGCAGCCGATCCCGTACGTATTCGAAGACCTCGTCAAAAAGATGGCGAAACTCGGTTTCGGTTGTTAACCCCATTTCCTCATGTCTCTCATCAAAAGCATTCAAGAGATCGATACGCTCCGTACAGGCGGTGCGATCTTGTCGCGTGCGCTCAAAAACGCCGCACAGGCCTGCATCGCGGGTGCATCGACCGAAGAGGTCGATCGGATCGCGCGCGCGTCGATGGAGGCGGAAGGCGCGACGCCGTCCTTCCTCGGATATCGCATCATGCCCCAAGATCCGGCTTTCCCCTCCACGCTGTGCATTTCCATCAACGATGAGGTGGTCCATGGTCCGGCGACGCCATCGCGGATCATCCAAGACGGAGATATCGTCGGCCTCGACATCGGATGTTGGTACGACGGACTCGCGACAGACATGGCCATGACCGTGATCGTCGGCGACGTGCCGGAAAAGGTCCGGATGCTGGTCGCAGATACGCGGCAGTCGCTCGTCGAAGGACTGTCTGCCATCAAAGCGGGTGCAACGACTGCAGATATCGGAGCGAAGATCGAAGATTTCTTAAAGCCGAAGAAATACGGGATCGTCCGCGATCTCGTAGGCCATGGGGTCGGTCATGCCGTGCACGAGGAGCCGCAAATTCCCAATTTTCGCGATCCGCGCGCACCGCGCATCGTGTTGCAGGAGGGGATGGTGCTTGCGATCGAGCCCATGGTGACGCTCGGTGGGTGGCAGGTGGTGATCAAAGATGATCAGTGGACCATCGCAACGCGCGATCATGCGCTCGCCGCGCACTGGGAGGTGACCATTGCCGTGACCAAGGATGGCTACGACCTCCTGACACCCTGGCCGGACGCCTGAGGACATATGCGCGTGCTCGGCATCGACTACGGTTCCGCCCGCACCGGCCTCGCGCTCGGAGATACGGAGTCGCGCATCGCGAGTCCATGGGGCGTGATCACCGAAGCGGATCGCTTGTCATTGATCGCGCGTATCCATGAGGTGGTCGCACGCGACCTCGTCGAAGCGATCGTGGTCGGCGTGCCCAAGCCGCTCAAAGATACAAAGCGAAAGAATGCACAGGTCCGAGAGATCGAGGCATTCATTGAGGACCTCAACGGCTTGGGATTGCCCATTCACGAAGTGAACGAGGCATTGTCCTCCAGGCTCGCGGCGCGACAGATGGTCGAACGCGGCCAATCCGGAAAACGCGATGACCTTGCCGCGGCGAACATCCTGCAAACGTGGTTAGATCGGTCATAATGCCCTACCTTCGTGACACCGTCATCGTCCTCAAGAAAGAGCCGTTCCGCGAGCAGGATCGGCGGTATGTGATGTACGGCCGTGAACACGGTCTCTTGAGTGCGGTCGCGCGTGGATCATCGGTGCGCACCTCCAAGCAAGCTGGGCATCTCGAGCCATTCTCGATCTCGGAGGTGATGATCGCCAAGGGCGCGGCGTTCGACAAGCTTGCGGTCGCGCGGTTGACGCGGGCTTTTACGGGAGACACGGTCGCCGCCTTCGCCATCTGTGGCGCGGCGGCGGACTTGGCCGTTCGGCTCCTCCGTCCAGGGATCGCGGATGATCGTTTGTTCGATCTGGTTTCAGACTTGCTCCGTATGGCTGAAGCCTTGCCATCCGAGCCATCGCCGGAGCGTGCTCAACTCCTTCTCGCGGCTGCGACCCTTAAATTCCTCGATCTGCTCGGCTATGCGCCACGGATCGAGCCGGCCCTTGCGGACACGACACCGGTCCCGGCCCTGGCCGTTGTGTCTTTTCTTCGAGGTGCGGCCTTCGTGGATATTCTTCGTCTGACCGGGACCACGGATGTCTTCGAGGCGGCGTGTGGTTTCGTGGCTGAAGCCCTCGAAGCTGCGCCGTTGCCGCAGGCGCCCCATGGACCGCGGAGTCTCGCTGCCGTCCTGGGATGAATTGACGAAGTTCCGATATTTTGCTAACAAGACCTCTTGTCCTTTTGTAATTTGGAACACCAACCCACGAGGCGTTGATGCAACGGAAGAAGCGGTTTCTCAAGACGAGTCATCAGTCGGCTCCATCGCAGAACATCCGGACGAGGAAAAAGCAGAAGACCGGATCTGCGGTCTCTCGTGCGGATCAGCGGAAAAAGGAGAATCAGGAAGAGCAGAGGGTTCTGCAGCAGATCGCGAAGCTCACCCCGCTCAAGACACCGCGGGACGGGATCGTCCGTTCTGTCTCCTCGGAGATGGCCAAGCGGCCGCCGGCCTGTTCGGAGATCGCGAACTTCAAGTCCGTGATCCGGACATATTGCCAGCAATGGCTCGGGTATACGAGTAAGCATGCGGTCCAGACCTATCTCTACCTCCAGCTCAATCGGATGTTGGAGGAGAAGAAGATCCAGGCGCGTGAGGAGGCGATCAAGGCGATCCGCGAGAACGCGGCGCCGTCGCTAAAATTGCTCCTGCGGCACCAGCTCAAGATCCTCCTGAGGCCCGTCGAACGCGAGGACCTCAAGCGGATGGCGAACGTGGCATTCTACGAGATCAAGCTGGAGATCCTGGCGCTCGCGCGCGCAGGTCGGAAGTGCAAGGACGAATCCAACCATCGTCCGGAGTACGAATCCCGTCTCGTCGAGATCGGCGATCGTGGATCGCGTACCTGCATCGTCATCCTCAAGATGCGGAACGGCGGGGAGACGTTCAAGGTCGTCGGTCTGGCGACCGAGGCCGAGTTCAAGCGTCGCCGGCGCCGCGGACCGCTCCGCAGGCAGTCGCTCGGGTTCGTGAATCGGCCGCCCCTTCCGTCGCGAAACATGTGACCTCACCCCCTCCTTGCGCCTTGCGCGGGGAGGGGTTTTTCTATGGGCGATACTTGCGTTGCTCCAGTGCGTCGCATCTCATCCCGGGCCGCGATCCTCGTGTTGGACCATTCCATTTTAATGAGCTTTCTGCTACGTTTCGAACTCAACATATATGGATATCTTGATCTCAAAATGCTCCGAGCATGTCGGAGGGACGGTGACGGTGAAAGGATGGGCGTATAACGTCCGGTCGTCTGGATCGATCGCCTTCCTCCAGTTGCGCGACGGATCCGGATTCATGCAAGCGGTCGTGGCCAAGCAGTCCGTGGACGACGCGTCGTGGAATGCGGCGAGCACGTGTACGGTCGAATCGTCCGTGGTCGTGACCGGGGCGGTCTCCAAACATCCGAAGAAAGAGGATGTGTATGAATTACAGGCGACGACGGTCGAGGTCATCCAGCGTGCGGAAGAATATCCCATCGGGAAGAAAGAGCATGGGCCGGATTTCCTGCTCGACAACCGGCATCTGTGGCTTCGTGCGCCGTCGCAATGGGCGATCCAGCGGGTCCGCAATGAGATCATCCTCGCGACGTACGATTGGATGCATGCGCATGATTTCATCAAGATCGATTCGCCGATCTTCACGCCGAATGCATGCGAGGGGACGACGGATCTCTTTGAAGTCGATTACTTCGAGGATCGAAAGGCCTATCTCACACAATCGGGGCAGTTGTATTTAGAGGCGGCGATCGCGTCCGTCGGACGCTGCTTTGACTTCGGTCCCGTGTTCCGCGCGGAAAAGTCCAAGACGCGTCGGCATCTGACGGAGTTTTGGATGATGGATGCCGAAGCCGCATTCACGGATCATGCGGGAAACATGGAGATCCAGGAACAGCTCGTCTCCTTCATCGTTGCGCGGATCCTCGAACGGTGTCGGGCCGAATTGAAGATCCTCGAACGCGACACCGCACCGCTTGAAAAGGTCCAAGCGCCTTTTGAACGGATCACGCATGCGGACGCGATCCGGATCTTACGCGAAAAGGGGAGTGATATCGGAGACATGGATGATCTTGGCGCGGATGATGAGACCGTACTGACACAGATGTATGAGAAGCCGATCTTCATCGAGAAGTACCCGGCGGCTGTGAAGGCGTTCTATATGAAGCGTGATCCGTCCGATCCGACGCGTGTGTTGAATTCCGATCTTCTGGCGCCGGAAGGGTACGGTGAGATCAGTGGCGGCTCTCAGCGTGAAGATTCGTATGACGAACTCCTTGCCCGGATCCGGGAGCATCACCTGCCGGAAGAGGCGTTCGGGTGGTACCTCGATCTGCGCAAGTATGGTTCGGTCCCGCATTCCGGTTTTGGCTATGGACTTGAGCGGATCGTGGCGTGGATCTGTGGCCTGCATCACGTTCGGGAGACCATTCCATTCCCACGTCTTCTGAACCGGCTGGAGCCATAGCCGTTCCCGGCCGGCTTTCGCGTCTGAAACCGCGCGTGATATCCTAAGCCCATGCCAAAACGGCGTGGGGGTTCCACTACCGCGGGCGGCCCGAACAAGCCGCTCGCGTTGTTCGCGACCTTCCTCGTCGTCGTCGGGATCGTGGCAGTCGCCCTCGTCTCAAGCATGAAGACAGGGTCTCCGGGATCGACGACATCGGTTTTGAGCGCCTCAAGTACGGTCGCCATGACATCGAGCACCGCAGCAATCGCGCTGGTCAATGACAGTGCGGTGACACTTTTGCATTTCGATGGTACGAGCGAGCGGTTGAAGCCACAGCAATTCACACAGGCCTACGGCGCCGGTCCGTTGCCGGTCGAAGGAGTCCAAGTCGCGAACGGATCAGAAGCCTATTTTCACGCCCCCGGCGAAACGGTGGGAGGTATCCCATCGCCAAACGGTCAGTATCTTGCGCACCTCGAGAGCGCGAAATCCGACGGCGCCGGGGTGATCCAAGTGTCCAAGGACGGAGAAACGCCCCAGAGTGTCGTTTTGCGGAGCGGTCGGACCGCGCTTACCGATCCTTTTGTCCAAGGGTGGTTCGATGATGACATGATGATCGTGACCGCGCATGCGACCTCGACGCGATGGGTCTATGCCGTCAGCCGGACCGGGACCATCGAGCCCATTGTGACGTTACCGGACAATGTGACCTTCCTCGCCGGTCGGGGAGGGATGTTGTGGTATGCGACGGCAACGCTAGGCGAAGGACTCGAGTCGCCACCGACCGGACCATCGGAGATCCATCGGGTCACCCTGCGGCCTGCGCAGGACGTGCGGGTCGCCGATGACGCGACGCATGCGATCAACATGGTCGTGCCAGGGACCGACGGGTGGTTCGCCTATACGACGGATGATGGCCGATCCTATGTCGAACGTGTCGATGGTTCGGGAGCAATGCAGGGGGAGCGGATCTCTCTTGGATCGGAACGTCCGTTACTGTTCCTTTCGGCGGATCGTCTCGTCCTTCGTGACAATTTTTCACTGGTCTTGAAGGACCTTCGGACCGGACAAGTCACGACGCTCGGTGCGCTTCCGGAAGGGCAGGTCGACGCGTTCTACCTCGACGCGTCGTCGTCGACACCGTAAACTGTCGCGTATGCCACGACCTTCCTCAACGCGCTCATTGGCCGCTCTCGCATGGATCGGTGCCGCTGCCGTGATCATCTTGTATGTTCTCGTCCAGTCGCAGAACGTCCAAGGACCGGCGACGTCGTCCTCACCGACGACGGCCACACAGACCGCCGCGGGACAGCTCCCCCCCGGAGAACCGCTCGGAGAACTTAACAGTCACTGCGGCGGGCCTTTGCGACTCCCATGTCGTCCAGGGTTGGTCTGTTCGGTCGATACATCGCAGACTTCTGATCTTGGGACCTGTGAAAAACCAGCGAACGGCGGAGCGGATCTCCCACGCCAGCTTAGCGAAGCATGTGGACGTGATCTTCCGTATTGCGCCGCGGGCCTGTTTTGCCAAGAGAGCGGGTCGGCCACGGGATCCTGCGCCATGGTCGGAGATGCGACCGTGCGGATCTTGTCATTGAAACCTCAGGGGATGCAGTTCAGCAATGGGTGGTATGCGGCATCGCCGGGCACGATGGTCCGCGTCGAGGCGCAGGCCGTCAATGCGAAGCAAATGGACTTCAAACTCGTCCCGAAAGGCACATCCGTGCAAGCGGCCAAGGCGCTGACGCAGGTCGATGCCAAGAACGGCGGTGTCTATGACGTCTCCTTCTCGCTTGAGAATGGGGCGCAGGCGGATCTGTATGCCATCGCCACGGATGCGGCTGGGGAGACGGCGGCGTTGAGCGTCCAGGTCACGACCCAGCAATGACCCTTTACGGGAGTGTGGGGGCGCGGTAACCTCGCTCCGAACCGTTTTTCTATGCATCGAATGATGAATCGCGAGACTGTCGAACAGGTCGGCCAGACGGTCCGGGTCTGTGGGTGGGTCAATACGCGTCGGGACATGGGAAAGATCGTTTTCCTGGACCTCCGTGACCGATCCGGTTTGTTACAAGTCGTTCTCGTGCCCGACGAACTGACCGAAAGCGCGCGTACGTTGATGGACGGGATCCGGACCGAATACTGTTTGGAGATCACCGGCGTGGTCCAACAACGTGGGGCCAAGCAGGTGAATCCGAATCTCGAGACCGGGAGCGTTGAACTGCTTGCAAAGGATGTCGTGATCCTCAATCCGTCCAAGACGCCGCCATTCGAATTGGAGGATACGTCCGGTATCAACGAGGAGTTGCGTTTGAAATACCGCTATCTTGATCTGCGCAGCAGACGGATGCTGCGGAACCTCGTGCTCCGCGATGCGGTGGCATCATTCTTCCGTAACTATCTGCACGCGCAGGGTTTCCTCGAGGTGGATACGCCGATGCTCACAAAGGGGACGCCGGAAGGCGCACGCGAGTTCATCGTTCCCTCGCGGCAACATGAAGGGAAGTTCTACGTTCTGCCGCAGTCGCCGCAACAATTCAAACAGCTTCTGATGGTCGGCGGCGTGGAAAAATATTTCCAGATCGCACGGTGCTTCCGCGACGAGGATCAACGCGGCGACCGCCAGCCCGAGTTCACACAGCTCGACCTGGAGATGTCATTCGTTGAAGAAGAGGATGTCTTGCAGCTGGTCGAGGATATGATGATCAAGCTGGTGCAGGCTGTCACGCCGCAGAAACGCATCCAGCAGGTCCCGTTCCCGCGGATCACGTACAAGGAGGCCATGGACACCTATGGGACAGATCGACCCGATCTTCGCGAGGATACGAATGATCCCGATCTTCTCGCGTTTTGCTGGGTCGTGGACTTCCCGTTCTTTGAGCGGACCGATGAGGGAGGGTGGACGTTCAGCCACAATCCGTTCTCCGCGCCAAAGCCGGAACATATGGAATGGTTGATGAAGAAAGAAAACCTCGGGGAGATCCTGACGACGCAGTACGACATCGTCCTCAATGGCTACGAGGTCGGCGGGGGGAGTATCCGGAACCATACGCCGGAATCCCTACGGACGGTCCTCGAGATCCTGGGCATGACGGACGAGGAGATCGATGAACAGTTCGGCCATATGTTGGAGGCTTTTGCGTTCGGTGCACCGCCGCACGGTGGGATCGCCCCAGGTCTCGACCGGATCGTGATGATCTTGGCGAACGAACCGAACATCCGCGAAGTGATCCCGGTCCCCAAGACCGGAGACGCGCGCGACCTCATGATGGGTGCGCCGTCGCCTTTGCCGACCAAGCGGCTCGATGAGGTCCACATCAAGACGAAGAAATAGAAAAAAACCCGTCGTTCGCCAAATGGCGGTGACGGGTTTTTGATAGGCGTTACATCTTCGCCAGTGCGAATGCGCGATGAAGGATCTCGCGCAGTGCGCGAAGGAGCTGATCGTCGAGAATATGGTCACGACTGATACGAAAGGTCTTTTGGACCAGACCGCCGCCGATGAGGTCCTCGACGATGTGCCATTCCCCGTCTGTCGGACGGTTCGGGTAGCCGATAATGGCCACGCAGAGAGGCGGGTACCATGATGCGCGTGCAAAGTAACACGTCTCGGTATGGCTGGAGAGAGGCGTTGTGACGTCCGTCAGATGGCACAGGGCCGATTCGACCGGGTGGATGGATGTCCCCAGGTCTTCCAGGGTTCGGATCCGTTGGTGTGAGAACAGGGCGTGAAGGTACATGGCGGCACGCTAGAACGGGCTGGATTTCCTGTCAATCCTGCGCTAATCTGGTGCGGTGCCAGTCCAGTTCAAGATCGAGCGTTTCGAAGGCCCATTGGACCTCCTGCTCCAGCTCGTGGAGCGGGAGGAGCTTGATATATCGCAGGTCGCGCTTGCACAGGTCGCGGATCAGTTCATTCGGTACGTCAATGAACACCCCGGCATCGAACTGATGGAGCTGGCTGACTTTCTCGTCGTCGCGGCCAAACTCGTCTACCTCAAGTCAAAGCTCCTCCTTCCATCTTTGACCGATGAGGAGATGGAAGACGGTCCGGATCTCGAGACCCAGCTTCGTCTGTATCGCGCGTTCGTCCGCGCCTCTCGCGACATCGATACATTATGGGGATCCAATGTGCGTTCGTTCCCGCGCGTCCGTCGTCCGGTGAAGAAGACGGAGATCGCCTTCGCACCGCCACCAGGCGTGACCGCATTGACACTCGAAGAGCTGATGGGCCGGGTGATCGCCCGGCTGACGCCGATCGTCCGTCTCCCCACAGCCTCTGTCGAACGGGTCGTGACGATCCAAGAGAAGATCCGGCAGTTGTTCGACCGGATCCGATCGGTCGCCAAGACGACGTTTTCCGCCTTTGTCGGGAAGCAAGCGACGCGGCCGGAGACCGTCGCAAGTTTCCTCGCACTTCTTGAGCTCACGAAACAGCGATTCATCCGCGTCTCGCAGAATGAGCTCTTCCGTGATATCCATATCGAGGCGCATCCGGAAGCACCGGAGGCCGATCCGCTCGCTGAATCATTTGTATGAAACTCGATCAGACCATTGAAGCCGTCCTTTTCGCGGCCGCACGGCCGTTTACGGTCAAGAAATTGGCGACCCTGCTTGAGGTGCCGACCAAAGAGGCGGAAGAAGCGCTCACCGTCCTCGCTGAGCGCCTTGTCGCATCCGGAAGCGGGGTCATGCTGCAGAGGAACGCCGGCGAAGCAGAGATCGTGACGCGTCCGGAAGCGGCAGACGCGGTGAAGACCGTTGTCACCGAAGAGGCGAAGGGTGAACTCACGCGCGCCGCGCTCGAAGCGCTCACCATCCTGGCATACCGGGGTCCCATGACGCGTCCGGAGCTCGAACAGATCCGTGGGATCAACTCCGCGATCATTTTGCGGAATCTCATGATGCGCGGATTGGTGGAATCGAAGGAGGGAGGACCGCTCGGTCAACCGACCTATGCGGTCACCTTTGAATTTTTGAATCATCTTGGTCTTTCCGGCGTATCGGAGTTGCCCGAGTACGATGCACTACACGGCCACGAGACGATCGCGCAGGTCCTTTCGGATCTGGATGAGGCAAAGCCGTCCGAAGAAGAGAAACCATCGGTCGAGGGCGAAGAGACGACGTTGTCGGTCTGAACGTATGATCGGAGCGTTGTTCGGACTCGCTACGTCCCTCATCATCAGCGAACCATCGCACGCGCGACAGATCGCACAGACCGTTCTCGCGCCGTTGCCGCAGGCGGGGGATGTGGTCCGACCGCAGCCGCCGGTGAAGAAAGATCCGAATGACGTCGGTGTGAGGACGACGTCGGCATCGGCGTTCGTCGCGGATATCGCGACGGGCAAGGTGTTGTACGCCAAGGATCCGCATCACGTACAGCCGATCGCGAGTTTGACCAAGCTTATGACCGCGATGGTGTTTTTAGATCAGAAGATCGATCTCCAGTCCAAGATGGTCTTTGCGGAACAGGATTTTGATGGCGCGGATCGGCCGGTCTTTCATCCGGGCGATGCGATCACGTATGAGCAGGCGCTCCGGGCAATGCTGATCGGATCCGTGAACGAGGCCGCAGATGCGATCGCACGGACATCGATGGGTCAACAAAAATTCGTTCAGGCCATGAATGACAAAGCACATGCGCTGGGTCTCTCCTCTCCACATTTCGCAGATCCGTCAGGCGTGGATCCCCGCAATCAGGCGGATGCTGCGGATGTCGCAGCCATGCTCTCGGATGCGGTCGGGTATCCGGAGATCCGGGAGATCGCGCATCTTTCAAGTGTGGATATCAAGACGTCGAGCGACGATCTGCATATCACGTCGACGAATCTGCTTTTACCGACGTACTTGAACAAGAAGCCGTTTACGATCATCGCAGCAAAGACCGGATCCTTGCCCGAGGCCGGATACTGCATGGCGCAGGTGACGCAGAATGGAGACGGACATGAGATCATCGCCGTGGAGCTGGGGAGCGATAACCACTTTTCTCGGTATCAGGACATTAAGGCATTGACCACGTGGGCATTTGACGCCTATCAATGGAAATAGCTTACGTGTTCATATCCGCGACCTGCTCGGGCTTCGCTGCGAAATGCGCTCAACGTACGCGACAGTACATCTCGTGCATTTTCTCGCTCCAGCCTGTCGCACCTCATCGCATATGAATACGCTCAACATTTCTTTCTATGATCATCGGACTTGATCTCCGTTGCCTCCCGACAGACGGCAGTCCGGGAGCGGGCATTGCGCATGCGGCGCGGGCGATGGCGCGAGCACTTGTCTCCCGTCCGGATCGCAGTGTTCGTTTCGTCATCTATCTTCCGCATGGAGCTGCATGGGGTGTTGCGTCATCGCATCATGTCGAGGTGGTCCGTCTCCCCAATGCAGGTGGTTCGTCTATCCGCATCGCGCTCTCACACGTTCCATGTGATGCGCTTATCGTCCTTTCCGGTGCGGTCCCGCCTCGGATCGATGTTCCCGCGATCCCATGGATCCACGATGTCGCGATCTTCGACCATCCGGAGTGGTTCCCGCAGGGTCCTTTGCGTCGCGCGTTGACGACACATCTTTTCAAGCAGGGGATCCATCAGGCGCCGGCATTGTTGACCGTGTCGCAGGCGACCAAGGATGACGTCATCCGCTTGTTCAATGTGGGATCTTCGCGGATCCACGTCACGCATGAGGGAGGGGATACGGTCCTTGCAGAGCTACAAGGCACCGCCCTCCGAGCCGCAAAACGACAGGCACGGATACGCGTCGCGGAACGCGGCGTGAGCCAGCCGTATGTTCTCGTGCTCGGTACCGTCGAACCGCGCAAGAACATACCGTTCCTCATCTCCGCATGGTCCCATGCGATGCGGATATCCGATCGTCCAGCGGACTTGGTGATCGCTGGCCGGGACGGTTGGAAGCTCGGTCCGGCGCGTCGCGCCATGCGTCATGCGGCGTATCCGGAAGAAGGAGGGCCGCGTTTGCATCGGATCGAAGCCGTGACAGATGAGGATCGTCGGGACTTGCTCCTCGGGGCCTCTGTGGTCACGATCCCGTCCTTGACCGAAGGGTTCGGATTGGTCGCGCTCGAAGCCATGCAGGCGGAGACCGCGGTCATCGCCTCCGACGTCGGCGCGCATCCAGAAGTGGTCGGTGATGCCGGACTTCTCTTATCTCCCGTGGCCGCTGAAGCCTGGACAGGTGCGCTCCATGGACTCCTTGTTGACGATCGAACACGGCAGCATATGGCCGAACAAGGGAAGGCGCGGAGCCAGGGAATGACCTGGGAGCGCGCGGCGATGACTGCGATGGAGACCTTGACGGGATCGCAAAGCTAGGATATCCTGCGGCAACAATGACAAAGCCGTCGCGGGGTAGAGCAGATGGCAGCTCGCCAGGCCCATAACCTGGAGGTCGTGGGTTCAAGTCCCACCCCCGCAACCAAAACAATGCACCCGGAAACGGGTGTTTTGTTTTGGTTCGTGAGACCGTTGGGACTTGAACTTGAAGGGGCTTGGGGAAACAAGCCATGCATGTTTCCCCACCGTATCCGGGGAGGGTCCATGGGAGGGTGGAAACCCTCTCATGGGAGTCTGGCGGAACCGGACGACGTGAAAATCACACCCCCCGCAACCAGATCAAGAATCCCCGAAAGGGGATTCTTGATCTTCAGGGCTGGAGCAAAGGGCTTTGTATGGAGGTCTTGCCTGATGGTTCATGATAGGCTATATTCTCGCCACGTTTTGTGCGGACATTCCTGATCCCTTCCGAGGTCCGTCGCCGTCGTATCTTGTACGCAGGTCGGGGTAGCTCAGTTGGTTAGAGCGCGGGACTCATAAGCCCGAGGTCGCCGGTTCGATCCCGGCCCCCGATACCAGATAAAACGACCTGAGACATCTCGGGTCGTTTTGTTTGTTGCTGACTGGGATCGAATGTAGGGAAGGGTGAGACCGTGAGGTTTCACATGCCGAGGAGGGTCTGCGGGAACCCGAAGGTTCCCGCAAAGGAGCGGAGCGACGCGTGAGATCCCGGCCCCCGATATCAGACAAAAAAAGACCCCTTAGGGGTCTTTTTATATGGTGGGCGAGGAGGGAATCGAACCCTCATGACCTTGCGATCGCAGGATTTTGAGTCCTGTGCGTCTACCAATTCCGCCACTCGCCCTGAGCGCGGTACAGAGTCGTGCGGGAATATAGCGAAAAACACGTTATACGTCAATCTAAAACCCGACCTCAGCCCTTGCCCGTTCAGGGTCTCTGACGGTACACTGACACTCACAGCGAGGACTATGGGACGTATCATTTCCGTCGTAAATCAAAAGGGGGGCGTCGGCAAGACGACGACGGCCGTCAATCTTGGCGCCTATCTCGCGGAAGCCGGGAAATTCGTATTGGTCGTTGACTTGGATCCGCAGGCGAACGCGACGTCCGGTCTGGGGATCGACCATCGGAACCTCGAACGTGGGGTGTACGAAGCGATCCTCGGCGAGGTCAACATCCGCAACATCGTTCAACCGACCGCGCATGAGACCCTTCGCGTCGCGCCTGCGACGACCGGTCTCGCCGGTCTCAACATCGAATTGGTGGAACAGCAACGACGCGAGTTCAAACTCTACGATGCGCTTCTCGAAGTCCGCAATGACTACGATTACATCTTGATCGATTGTCCGCCCACGCTCGGACTCATCACCCTCAATGGGATCGTGGCCGCAGACGAGATATTGATCCCGGTCCAAGCCGAGTACTATGCCCTGGAAGGGCTTGGTCAGTTACTTGAGACCGTCCAACTCGTGAAAGATCGCATCCGTCCGGAGGTCGATGTCCTCGGCGCGGTCCTTACGATGTACGACAATCGTACGAAACTCTCCGACGATGTCATGCAGGAACTGTATAAGTATTTTCCAAACAGCATCTTCCGTTCTGTGATCCCGCGAAGCGTTCGCCTCGCAGAGGCACCGTCTTTTGGGCGATCCATCGTCATGTTCGATGCAACATCCAAGGGCGCCAAAGCGTACGAGCGGTTGGCGCGCGAGATCATTGATACGGAGTATCTCCGCATGGCGGTCTGATCTATGGCGATCATGGGAGGACGGCAATCGGGATTGGGACGCGGCCTCGGCGCGCTCATCCCACCGAAACCGCAGGCGGTTCCTGCGCCGGCGGTACCACCCCCTCCGGGGCATCCGGTCGAGGAAGAGGGCGTTCGACCGAATACGAACCAGATCCACCAGATCCCGGTCGACACGATCGATCCGAATCCGCATCAGCCACGGACGCATTTTGATCGGACGCAGTTGGAAGACCTGATCGGGTCCATTCAGGCGCACGGGGTGATGCAACCGATCGTCGTGACGCCGAAAGGGGACGGGCGCTATGAACTCATTGCGGGGGAGCGGCGGTTGCGTGCGAGTAAGATCGCCGGGCTCGAGACCATCCCTGCGATCGTCCGGACCGCGACCGATCAACAGAAGCTGGAACTTGCACTTATCGAGAACATCCAGCGACAGAATCTTGATCCGATCGAGGAGGCACATGCGTATCTGCGTCTGCAGAATGAATTCAACCTGACACAGGACGAGGTCGGCTTACGGGTCGGAAAAAGCCGTCCGCAGGTCGCGAATATCATTCGTCTGCTCCAGCTGCCGCAGGAGATCCAGATCGCCTTGGCAGAAGGGAAGATCTCTCACTCCAACGCGCGGACCCTGCTGTCGCTCCCGACCGATGATGAACGTATGGCCATGTTCCAGATGATGCTTGATGGGAATTTCACGGTCCGGCAGACCGAGGCCCGGATCCCGAAGCGTCGGGGCCGCCATGTGCATGCAACGGATCCGAATCTCGCGCAGACGGAGGATGACCTTCGACGGGCCCTGGGCACCAAGGTCGCCATCAAGCGGGACGCGCGCGGAGAAGGAGAGGTCCGGATCACGTTCTTGAACGAAGAAGACCTCCAGAACATCGTGAAACGGATCACGGAGGAGTAGCTGACAGGTATCGTCAGGGGCAGAAGGCGTCCGCCTTCTTTTTTTTATTTCCGATTGTTCTCCTTTTTGAGTCCAGGGATCACGCCTTTGATCCACGTGGCAAGTCCCGCGCGGGCGAATTGGCGGATCTTGGAGCGCGCATGACGGGTCTTCACGAAATGGAGCCAATCCGGGTTCGGTCCTTTGCGGTTCCGGTCCGTGACGATCTCTACGACATCGCCGGACTTGAGTGGGCGGTCCAACGGGGCCATGTCCTCATTTACCTTGGCCGCCGTACAGGTGTTGCCGATATCCGTATGGATCGCGTATGCGAAATCAACGGGGGTGGAATCTTCCGGAAGGTCGATGACCTCTCCTTGAGGGGTGAAGACAAAGATCCGGTCTTTGAAGATGTCGATCTTGATCTCTTCAAGCGAACGGAGATACTGCCGACGGTCTGAGATCTCTCGTTGGATGTCCGCTAATTGGGCCATCCAGTCGATCTTCGGGGCATCATGATCGGCTTTGAATTTCCGTTCATCATACGACCAGTGTGCGGCGATGCCGAATTCAGCCGCTTCGTGCATCTCCGGCGTCCGGATCTGGAATTCGACGATCTCGCCATCATCACAAAAGACCGTGGTATGCAGGGAACGGTAGCCATTCGGTTTCGGTTGGGCGATGTAGTCCTTGATCCGGCCTTTGAGCGGAGTCCAGCGTCCATGGATCACGCCGAGTGCGGCGTAGCAATCCGCGATCGTGGGCACGAGGACCCGGACGGCGATGATGTCGTAGATCCGCGCGATGCTGCGGTCGTTCTTCAGGAGTTTTTTGTACAGTGAATAGAGATGTTTGGTCCGACCGTGGACGTCCGCAAACGTAATGCCGGTCTTTTCAAGATCCGTGCGGATCGAGGACATGATCTGTTCCAGGTAGGCGTCTTTGCCGGTCGTCGCATTCGCCGCCAGTGTCTTGGTCCATTCGTACTCTTTGGGGAGGACATAGCGGAACGCGGCATCTTCCAAGCGGCCCTTCATCTCACCCATCCCCAGTCGATTGGCGATCGGGGCATAGATATCCAAGCTTTCCAGTGCGATGCGATATTGTTTTTTTGGAGGGATGGCGTCCAGGGTCTCGAGGTTGTGCAGGCGGTCGGCGAATTTGATGATGATGACGCGGACATCTTCGGCGATCGCGATGAACATCTTCCGCAGGTTCTCGATGTACCGTTCCATCCCGCGATATTTGATCTTCCCCAGCTTGGTGATCCCCGCGACGAGTGTCGTGACCTCTTCACCGAATACCTCTCGGATATCTTCGAGCGTGCGGGTCGTGTCTTCCGGTACATCGTGCAGGATGGATGCGATGATGATGACGGGCGGGAGCCGCATCTCGGCCAGCGTCATGGCCGCGGCCAACGGATGGATGATATAGGGTTCGCCGCTCGCGCGTTTTTGTTTCGCATGGGCCTCAGCCGCAAAATCGTAGGCCTTTTGGATCTGCGCCAAATCCGCCTGCGGGTCGTAGGCGCGGACGAGATCCACCAGTTGATCGATGGTTTGCGGCATAGGCAGCTTTTCTATGCTAAGCCAGTCTTGCGAGACTGGCAATGGGCTTTCGGTCAGGGCTGAATTTTGCTACGCTGAGAGCCATATGAGCGCCCCTGCAGAAGCCCGACGGCCGGTCGAGACGCCGGAACGGCCCTCCTCCGATCCAGAGGCGGCGATCGATCGTGCGCTGGACAGCGGAGTCTTCGAGGCCGTGAAAGACGTCATGCAGTCCGAACGCGACGCTGAGATACAGGTGTTATCGTCATACGCAGAGATCGCGAATGATCTGGATGCACCTGACCTTACAGCCGCTGCACAACAGGAGGCGCAGGCCGCATCCGCCGAGATGCAGGCGGCGTGGGAGGCGGCGGCGCAAAAACTCACGATCGTATTCGGGGAGACGATGATGCCGTCAGCCAGCGAAGCTCCGGAGACGACGAAGGCTACATGGGACCAGGCGGCGCAGGCGTATGAAGAAAGTTCAACACTCACGCCCGAACCATCGCAGGGAGAGGATCTCGCGAAGCTCGAAAAAGGGTGGGATGATCTGGCGAAGCGTCCGACGACCGCAGAAGCATCTTTGACGGCGCAAGAGCGTGTCGCGGAGAAAGAGCAGCAGATCGAGGACCGTCTACGTCAGATCCAGGGCATGATCTACGAGACAGCGGGTCAGGACATGCCAGCGGCGGAACGGACCGCTGCATTCCAGAAGATCGAGGCGCTTCAACGCCAGAATGTCGGTGATTGGGACGAGGTCAGGGATCTTTCCGCAAATACCGAACAGGGACTGGTCGCGCGGAACGAGGCGTTGAACGACGTACAATCGAATGTGACGGACATGTTGAAGTCGTTAGAGCGATTGACGTTCAACCCGGCGCTTGATGACGCGTCGCGTACGCAGGCGCACGAAGCCATCATGGGCAAGATGCAGGACAATCTTGCGCACTGGGATCTGATCAATAAGACAAAGAGTGGGAAGGGTCCTTCGGAATCTGAAGGATTGAAGCTGAAGATCGAACAGGGGATCGAGGCCGCCGGGTCGGCTGCAGAGGCGTTCATCGTCAGCGTGGAGCGTGGAGAGATGGCCCCGGGAACGAAAGAGCCGGAAGCGGTCCGTTTGGCGCGTGAGCGCGCGGGATTGGATGGGTTTGCTGGACGGATCAATGCCGCGGGCGAAGAGATGCAGCAACGGTATCCAGGGCCGGTAGAGCTCATGGCCGCGCAAAGCGCATTAGACGGAGCACGGCTCCGGCTGGAAGAGGCAAAGCAGACTGGAGCGGATGCGGGGCAGTTGCAGGCTTTGGAGGGGGAGGTCGCGAACGCACAGGCCGCCGCAGAAGCTGCGGAAGCTGCGCATCCGGACGTCGATATGCATCGCATCATCGACGTCGGGGTTCCCTTCGAAGAGGCGCTGGAGCAAGGCGAGGCGGCGCGTGAAGAGAAAGAGGAGCATCCGGAGCTTGCGGAACGGCGAAAACAGATAGGTGAGATCGCGGAAGAAATGACTCAAGCCGAGGAAAAAGGAGATGGCGCCGGGTACGAAGATGCGATCAGGAGCGCGATCGACGCGAAGCAGGGCTTGGCAGACGAACTGCGGAAATTGCCGGCACCGACCGAAGCGCAACGTGAGGAATTGAAGCGATTGGAAGTCGAGATCGCGCAGCATGAAAAGGAGCTCGATCTTCGGGAAGGAAAGAACGAACTCTCTTCTCTGGAAGATCAAAAGCACGAGCTGGAGGTAAAGCTTGCGGAACTGGAAGCATCCGGTGCTTCTCCCGAAGAGATCGCTGCCGTCAAACAGGAGCTGGAAGATGTCGACGCGAAGCTCAAGGCGAAGCGCTCCTCTGTCGCGGATCTGGAGACCGTCCAAGGAAAGTATGATGATGTGTTGAGATCATACGGTGGTGTGATGGACTACAGCCCGGCCGGCCGGGCAAAACAAAAGAACGAATCAGGTGTCGCCGGGAAGATCGCGGATACGATCGTCGATGGGATCCATGATCCGTCCGTACTCGCGTTCGCGTTGCTGGATAAACTCGGCGTTGGCAAAGCCCGGCATTGAATCAAAAAACGCCCCCGGTCGGGGGGCGTTCCCTTAATCCGTCTCGACCTTGCGGGTATATCCGCAGCCGTCATTCGGACAAGCGATCTTTGATTTGCCTTTCTGGACCAGGGTGGGATACCCGCATTGTGGGCAGGGATCGCCGGTCGGGCGGTCCCAGAACGCCTGGTCGCATTCCGGGTAGCGATTACAGGAAAAGAAGATCTTCCCCTTCTTGGATTTGCGTTCGACGATCGTGCCTTTTTTGCATTTCGGGCAGGTGATGGGCTGACCGTTTTCGTCCAAGACCGGTTTTTCGATGTTCTTGATCGTCTTGCACTCTGGATACCGTGAGCAGGAGAGGAACGGACCGTAACGTCCGATCTTCTTTACCATGGGCGCACCGCAGGTCGGGCAGATCTCATCCGTCGGTTCGGGCTCTGCACGTTTCGCCTCCCCGGGCATGGGTTTCGTGAATTTGCATTCCGGATAACGCGTACAGGCGAGGAACCGTCCGAAGCGGCCGTGCTTCACGACCATCGGACTTCCGCATTTTTCGCAGACTTGGCCTTCAGCTTCGGCCTGCGCTTCTTCCTCGACGGCCTTCTCTTGCTTCTTGAGATTGATCTCAAACGGACCGTAGAATGCCTCAAGAAGGGGCTGCCATTCCATCTCGCCGTCCGCGATGCGATCGAGCGAATTCTCCATGCGGGACGTGAAGTCAAAGTCCACGATATCGGGGAAGTGCTTCACGAGCAGATCCGTGACCTCGCTCCCGGTCTGGGTCGGGACAAGCCGTTTGCGGTCGTCGCGCTCCACGTAATCGCGTTCGATGATCGTGGAGATGGTCGGCGCATAGGTAGACGGCCGGCCGATCCCAAGTTCTTCAAGGGATTTCACGAGCGACGCATCGGTGTAGCGCGGCGGCGGTTCGGTGAAGTGTTGTTTCCCTTCGATCGATTCCGGCTTCACATCCATACCCTCTTCGAGTTTTGGAAGGAATTTGTCCTTGTCCTGATCGGGGAAGAGCTTCAAATACCCGTCGAAGACGACGCGCTGACCCGTTGCGCGGAACATGGCACGTTCGGCGGTGAGGTCTGCGGCCGTATTCTCGAGTTTTGCGTCTGCCATCTGCGTCGCGACGGCGCGTTGCCAGATGAGTCGATAGAGTTTGAGGTCACTCGCGTCCAGATGTTTGGCCATGGACTCCGGCGTCCGCGTCGGATCCGAGGGTCGGATCGCCTCGTGCGCCTCCTGTGCGCCCTTGGATTTGGTCTTGTACCGCCGCGGGGAGCCAAGTCCATATTCCGCGCCGTATGCCTTCGTGATGTGCGCCGCAGCTTCCCCTGTGAATTTATCACTCAGGTTCACCGAGTCGGTACGCATGTAGGTGATGAGACCGACGGCGCCAGATGTGCCAAGTTCAACCCCCTCATACAGCCGCTGCGCGATGCGCATGGTCTGCTTGGCCGAGAAGCCGAGCCGTTTGTTCGCCTCCTGTTGGAGCGTGGAGGTCGTGAACGGCGGCGGTGGGCTCGCTTTGCGGTCTTTGGTCTCGACCTTGGTGATCGCAAATGGCTTCCCTTCGAGCTGCTTCAGGATCGCATCCGTATCATCCTTCGATCTGAGCGCCATCTTATCGAGCGTCTTGCCGTCGAGTGCGTGCAGTTTCGCTTCAAAGGTCTCGCCACTCTTCGGTTCCTTGAACAGTCCTTCGACGGACCAGTATTCCACGGGCACGAACGCTTGGATCTCACGTTCGCGATCCACGACGAGGCGGAGCGCGACCGATTGGACACGGCCAGCCGAGAGTCCCCGGCGCACTTTACGCCACAGGAACGGGGAGAGCTCATACCCCACAAGCCGGTCGAGGATGCGACGTGCCTGCTGGGCATTCACCAGCCGGAGGTCGAGTTTGCGTGGATGCGACAATGCTTCAAGGATCGCGTTCTCGGTGATCTCGTGGAATGTGATGCGGTCGACCTTCTCCGGATCCTCGTCCAAAACGTGCGCGAGGTGCCAGGCGATCGCCTCTCCTTCACGGTCTTCATCAGTGGCGAGGAGGACCTTCTTGGCTTTTTTAGCTGCGGTCTTGATCTGCTTCACCTTGTCCTTATGATCCGATGCGACGACGTACGATGGTTCAAAGCCATGTTTGACGTCGACGCCGATCTTGGATTTGGGGAGATCCCGGATATGTCCGAAGCTGGCGAGGACCGTGTAGTCCTTGCCGAGGAAGCGAGAGATCGTCTTCGCTTTAGTGGGAGATTCGACGATGACCAAGTTCATAACGTGGCAACAAGATAACAGACAGAGCCTGTGATGTACCAGCGATCAAGCAAAATGTCAATGGATATGGCCATTTTTCGCGATCATTTGGCCACCCATTGGAGAAATGGCGTTTTTGAGTTCTAGGCCGCTCACGAGCGGAAGGAGGGCGCTGGGTGTGAGGTCGAGACGCCGGGCGAGCTCATCGAGGGCAAGGGGTTCGTTCAGGGCATTGAGGACGCGACGTTCCGGATCTGTGAGGTCTGCGATCCGGATCAGTGGCCGGGGCGGGAGATCGGAGAGGACATCTTCCGGACCCAGGCAGGGAGTGGCGCCGTCACGGATCAGCCGATTCGTTCCCGTACTCTGTCGGGAGGTGATGGGGCCTGGGACCGCGAAGACCTCCCGGTTCTGCTCTAGCGCTTGGTGGGCGGTGATGAGGGATCCGGATCGTTCATCCGCCTCGACCACGACCACGATCTTTGCCAAGCCGGAGATGATCCGGTTCCGGAGCGGAAAGTGGAACTTGTTCGATCCGGTGCCGGGCGGGAATTCGGAGATGATCGAGCCACCCTCGTTCAAGATCCGATGGGCGAGGCCGATATTCGTCCGCGGGTAGAGCGAGGCGTCATCGCATCCCGTCCCGAGGACGGCGACGCAAGCGCCGCCGGCATCCAAGGCCGCCGCGTGCGCGATCGCGTCGATCCCGAGTGCGAGTCCGGAGATGACACAGGCGCCGGTGCGGGCGAACGCCTCTCCAAGGAGTGATGCGACGCGGCGTCCGTACATCGTACACGCGCGCGTGCCTACGATCGCGATCGGGAGTCGGTCGTCTGTGAGGGGCGTGCCACGAATGAAGAGCGCGAATGGCGGGTCCGCGATCTCGGCGAGCAGGCGTGGGTAGGTCTCGTCCGTGCGGAGGACAAAGGCGATCCCTTCCGCATCCATGCGCGCGATGGCAGATCCCGGGTCGAACGTTTTCCGGTGTTCGACAAATCGATCGATCACATGTGCAGGATGGCCCAGACGCGCGAGCGTCTTCCGGTCGACCTGCGCGGCGCGTGTGCCGTCTCCATACTGCGCGTGGAGGCGGGTAAACGTCTTACTGCCAAATCCATCGAACGAGTTCAGCATCAACCAGCCCATGCGGTCGGGGCACCAGGTTACGGGGAGTTGGACGTGGGACGTTGGGAGTGGAGGCACTCTTCCACCGCTGCCCGAGTTCAACTGAAACGTCAAGCGCGCCCGATCAGGCGCGCTTGTTCCACTGGGTCATGGCGGCGTCGAGACCGTCGGTGATCCATGTTCGGATCGCATCTGGTGCGCGAGCGATCGTTTCGAGCGTCCGCTCATCCGCGTTCTGCAGGACCCAATCTTCGGTCGGGATCAGACCCTCGGGCCGGCCGATGCCGATCCGGAGGCGATCGATGTCACTGCGACCGAAGAGTTCCTGGATCGAGGTGATGCCGTTATGCCCGGCTGCGCCCCCTTTGGCCAAAAAGGCCATGGCTCCAGGCGGGAGGTCCATCTCATCCTGAACGATCAGAATGTCTTCCGGGCCTACCTTATAATAGGAAGCAAGAGCGGTCGCCGCCTCGCCCGAGAGGTTCATGAAGGTCGTAGGCTTGGCCAGGAGGATGGTCGTTCCAGCGATCTGGCACTTTGCGACCCAGGCGTGATGCTTTGCGTCTTCGGACCAGGCGGCACCTTCGTCTGTCACGAGCGCGTCGACGGAAAGGAATCCAGCGTTGTGCCGGGTCTTTTCGTACTCTATTCCGGGATTGCCGAGACCGACGATGAGTTTCATATCAATATCTGAATCCCTTCCGGCCGATGGGGCGCTTCCGTCGCGGCTTCTGTCCTTTTTTGGTGACGTTCATCATGTCTTTGTCTGAGATGGCGACGGTCTGCGCCTTGATCACGATCGGCGTGCCCTGGAAACCGAATTTTTCGCGAAGACGATTCTCGAAATATCGAAGCCAGGATTCATGGAGGTTGCCTTTGCGACCGCGGACCGTGATCTGGAATCGTGGCGGATCGATCCCGATCTGCGTCACATCGTGGACGTACGGGGAGAAGGCACCGACTTCGGCGAGTGGTTTTTTCCGCGCAAGGACGACCTTCAAGAATTTTTGCAGGGCGTTGTATGTGATCTGGCGCCGGCGTTCCTCACGGATGTTGAAGGCAAGGTCCAGGACCTTGTGGACGCGTTGACGGTCTTTGGCGGAGATGAAGATGATCGGCGCCCAGGCGAGGAACGGAAAATCCCGACGCAATCGCTGCTCGAATTCCTTTGTGCTCTTTTCTGTCTTGTCCGGAACCAGATCCCATTTGTTCGCGACGAGGACGAGTCCCTTGGTCTCGTCTTTCATCAGACCGGCGAGACGCTTGTCTTCCTTTTTTGGCGACTCGGTCGCGTCAAAGACGAGGAGGGCGATGTCCGCCCGCTTGAGCGCCAGCCGGTTGCGTTCGAGGCTTTCTTCCTCCAGCCCGGGTTCCGCAAGCGAACGACGTCGCATGCCGGCTGTGTCCACCAGGGTCACGGGTTCACCTTTCCATTCCAACGCCGTGTCGATCGGCTCGCGTGTCGTGTGCGCGATGGGGGAGACGATGACGCGTTCCTCGCCGAGGATCCCGTTGACGAGCGAGGATTTCCCGACATTCGGTCGGCCCATGACCACGACACGAAGGCCGCCAGGCTTCTCGGCCGGAGCGGGTGGTTTTCCCAGGCGTGCCAGCTCGACGAAGACGCGATCCAACAGATCGCCGACGCCGCGTCCGGTCGAGGCGGAACAGTAGATCGGTTCGCCGAGGGTCAGGCCCCAGACTTCGCGAGCGAACGCTGCCCCGACACTTTTCAGATCATCCGCTTTGTTCGACACGAGCAGGATATGTTTGTTCAACTTCAACGATTCGCGGGCGAGTTCGCGGTCTTGAGGCAGGATGCCCGAGCGCGTATCCACGAGGAACAGGACCAGATCCGCGTCTTTGATCGCGCGGTGAGCTTGGGCGCGGATGCCGTTTTCGATCGGTCCTTCCGGGACGTCCATACCCCCCGTGTCGATCACCTCGAACGTCTCGCCGCGCCAAAGGACATCACCGTAATTCCGATCTCGGGTCGTATGTTCCTCTTCGGAGACGAGGGCGCCCATCGTTTCGGTCAAACGATTCCAGAGGGTGGATTTTCCCACGTTCGTGCGCCCGACAAGGGCGACGACGGGAAGTTTACGGAGACGGCGTGCCGGCATAATAGGGGTCTACAAAACTCAAGGATGAACCACCCAGGATCACAAGGAACTGGCTCGAGGTGGCGGCGACGGGTTCGCTGCCTTGGTCGGTCAGGACGGAGGGGCCGGGCGGGGCAGAAGAGACGTTCGCGTCAATGAGGCTGCGCAATCGGGCGAGCTCGTCCGGTTTTGCGCCGCCGGTCAGGTCATAGATGACCGTCTTCTCATAGCCGCGATGCGCTGCATTGCCGATCGCCGTGACCGTGTAGCCAAGGTCTTTCAATTTCTGAGAGACCTGCGATGCGAAACCGGTCCGTGTGGTCCCATTGCGGATCTCGACCGCGACCTGTTGCTGGGGATGGTTCTTTGCCTCGATCTGCGCCTTGGTCTCGAACGGATCGGCGACCGCAGCGCGGATCTCGGACCAGTCTGGTTTGCGCGGGAAGAGCATGAACGCACCTTCGACCGACGTGTCGACCAGTTCGCCGTCCGGGCCGTCCGTGAGGACGCGCGTCGTAATGTCCGTCTTCGCATAGTCAAGGGCAAGTGGCGCGAACTTCACAAGGTCCCATGCCGTCAGGTCGGTCTGCACGTGCGAAGAGATCGCGGTCCAGAGGTCGGTGATCTTTTTCGGATTGGACAAGGTACCGAGGGAGAGGAGCTTGGAGCGGACCGCCTCGATCACGAGTTGCTGACGGGCGCTGCGCGCAAAGTCTGACCCTTCGCCGTTGTTGCCGTGTCGCGAGCGTGCGAATTGGAGTGCCGTGTGCCCATCCATGTGTTGGAGTCCTTTTTTGAAAGAGACGACCGTCCATTGGTCCGGGTTTGGTCCGTTGTCATCCGTGGGGAACTGGTAATCCGTGAACGTATTCTGCACGTCGATGTCCACGCCGCCGAGGGTGTCGACAAAATCTTCGAATCCTTTGAAGTCGATCTTCAGGACACGGTCGATGCGGACGCCTAAGAGTTTTGAGAAGTCCGTGGCGGTCTCGGCCGCTCCTTGTCCCGGATGCGCCTGTTCTGCGTACGCATTGACGGCGTTGATCTTCATGAACCGGCCGCCGCCGAGCGGATAGGCGAGGTCACGGGGGATCGAGACGAGCCCGACCTTTTTGGTCGTGCGGTCGATGGAGGCGATGATGATCGTGTCCGTCAGTTGGGAACCTGCATGACCACTGCCACCGATCCCGAGGATGAGGATATTGAGTCGGTTGTCGGGCGTGGCAAATGGATCATTCGCCGCATTCGCACTTCCCCCAAGGACAACGTTCCGAATGTCCGTGAGCGCGAGCATGTTACCGACTTCGCTCAAGACACTCGTGCCATGCGTGGCGGCACGGAACGATGCTCCGCCGCCGACCGCCGCCAAGAGACCCACGAATAGCGTAAAGAGCCCGGCGGCGACCAGGGTCGTCCGGCGGGCTTTTCGCTCGGCATCTCCGTTCAGTAAATTGATCTTGACTCCGCGTGATTTCATGCCTTCTTCTGTGTTGTCCGACTATACCAGCGTCCGGGTGGTTTGGCGAGGGGGGTATGGAGCGACGGAATGCCTGAGCCAAGCCCTCTTTTCAGGGTGTATCCCTGCGCCGGACGAAACGGATTATGGTATACTTCTCATTAGATGAAGGACCGCCTCTTCGCATCGTTCTTGGCATTTCGCGAGAAGGCCTCTTTTTGGCGCGAGCATATCCGAATGCGTGTGGATCGTTCGCCAAGCTGGACGCGGATCGGGTTGATTATCGCGACCGTTGGATTAGGTATTTCTTCTGGAGCAGAAGTCGTCCATGCGCAGGCGGCGGCTGCGGTGGTAGGTGCCGCGGCCAGTGCGATCCCGGGCGGTACCGTCTTCGCGGGATTGGTGTCCGCCATCCCTTCGGTCGGCAGTCTGATCACAAACGGACCGGCATCCATCGCCGTCGGCATCGTCTCGGTCATCCTCAACACGCTGCTCTACGTCGTCATCCAGCTCTTGCTCAAGCTGAACACGGGACTGACCTACATCCTGGTCCACGCGGCAGCGTACAACTATTTCGTGAATGCGGGCGTCGTCGTGACGGGGTGGACCCTGGTGCGCGACATCTGCAACATGTTCTTCATCGTGGTCCTGCTGATCATCGCGTTCTCCACGATCATCGGGTATCAGGAATTCCACTACAAGCGGTATCTGCCGAAGTTGCTCCTCATGGCCGTGCTGATCAATTTCTCGCGGACGCTGATCGGGCTGCTCATCGACTTCTCGCAGGTCATCACGCTGACGTTCGTCAACGGATTCCAGAACGCGGCATTCGGCAATTTCGCGAGCGCCTTCCAGCTCACGAATCTGTTGAATACGTCGAAGGACGTCTCGCAGGCGATCGCGACCGGGAATTATCAAGGTGCGGCGAGTGATCTGGGTTCGACCATGATCACCATGCTGTATGCCATCAGCGTGCTGACCATTGCCGCGACCACGATCACGATCCTGGCGCTCTATTTCATCGTCCGCATCATCTTCCTCTGGATCCTGTTGATCCTCTCGCCGATCGCGTTCCTCATGACGGCCCTGCCCGGCAAGATGCAAAAGGCTGTTGCGCCTGCGAGTCAGGATTTTTGGAACAAATTATCCGCGTGGTTGACCGGCGGGCCCATCGTCGCGTTCTTTCTCTGGTTAGCCCTTGCGACCGTGCAAAAAGGGACGAATGATTTCGCCACGATCGTTCCGGATTCCCCGGAAGCGAACATCACGGCGAACGCGGCTTTCAGTGAGGCGAGTACGCCGACCAATATGTCGCTCTTCATCGTGTCCGTCGCCTTCATGCTCATCGGCGTGAATACGGCGGTCAGCGTTTCGCAGAAGGCGGCGCCGCAGCTTGGCGGCATTGCGGCGCGGATCAAGTCCGAAGGCGGACCGGCCGGCTATGTCGGCCGTCGTGCCGCGCGTGTGACCGGTCGTGCCGCGCGCGCCGGCGGACGGGCGAGTTTGGCGTTGGCCAGACCGTACGTCGGACAGGCTGCAGGTCAGCTTGGCTCACGCGTTCAATCTGCGGCGCCAGGATTGGCGCGGATCCCAGGGATCGGTGCGCCGCTCGCCCGCGGAGCTGCCCGTCTCGGTGGTCGCGGGATCGGGTTCGAGCGGGGTCTGCAAGCGGAAGCAGCAAAGGGATTGGGCAAAGAGACAGAATTCATGCCGCCAGAGACCGCTCTCGCGTATATGCAATCGCTTAAGCAGCGGAATCTGCCTCCGGATCAGGCGCATGCGGTCGATCGGAAGATGGCGGAGATGGCGACCAAGGGCGGGCAAAAGGCGTATATCGATCAAGCGAAAGCCGGGCTTCAGGGCCGAGGGCTCTCCGGTGATCAGCTCAATGCGGTCGCCGACGCCCAGGCTGAGGATCGGATGCGTTCTATCATCGCCGCAGACAGCTCTAATGCCAAAGCATCGAACGATTCGAAGCGTTCTGGAGAGATCGACGAAGCGTATAAGAAGGATCCGTCCAAATACAATGACATCAAAGACATCCTCAAGTCCGTCAACGAAAATCCGGATAGTACGCGGAAGCATGATGCCTATAAGGATATGGCAGTGGTCGCAGCCGAACTCAACAAACGCGGATTCGCGGATGCGGAGTCCGGCTTGACCAAGCCGGCGAATGAGATCCTGGAAGATGACGACTTCAAGAAGATGCTCACGGGTGCACGGGGCGAATACATACGCGCAGCCATGACCGATTTCGGGACGGCGGAAGGCAATGGCCGACTGCGTCAGATCCTCGCGGCCGGGACCGAGGCGGGGTCAAAGGATGCAGGGACCGTGTCCGCCGCCAATGCTCAGCGCTACCGCATGTCCAAATCCGCAGACGGGAAGCAAATGGTCTTTGCAAATGCCGCAGGTCAGTTCGGAGGCTTTGACATGAAAGAGGTGAAGGCCGGGAGTCAGCGGGTCCGGAGCGTCCCCCAGTTGGTCGGACAGGTCAGTGATGGGGCGTTGCGTGGACGCGCGGAACGGGCGTCGCATTCCCTTGGCGTGGATACGCCGTCACGTATCCGATCGTTCCAGCAGCCGCTCAATGAACGTCAGGCGAACGCCATGGTCAATGTCGCTCAGGCCTACAGTAATCCGCCGGCGACGACGAACGCCGCGGCGATGTCAGACTTCGCGCATGCACAGGGTGAGGCATTGGCAAGCGGTCTACCGACCTCGGTCGCCGCGAATTATGATGATGCGACGAATACCTATCGGGATGATCAGAGTCGGTCCGCACATCTGGAAAATCTGGATTCAGCGATGGCCAATGTCGATTCGGATGACCCGGATATTCAAAGCGCCTCCATCAGCATGGTCGCGAACACGAATGCGGATCTGTTGAAGAACGGAGGGCAGATGCGGGATGTGGTCGTGGACGCCTTGAATCGGAATGCGGACAAGGTCAGGAAACTTTTCTCCAATGCCACGAAGGAACAGGGGAAGAAGATGCAGTCGATGATGAAAGAGCTTTCCAAACAGGCAGAGGCAGTGGTCGACCGCGGCGGTCCGACGAATACAGGCGAAGAACATCTTGTGGAACTCCGTACGAAGCTCGGTGGAAAGGCCATGCGGAACCTCGGCGGCGATTCTAACAAGAAAGCCTAGCCTATGCCGACGAAACGGCAGTCATTCGGAGACCTGTTCGACATGCCGGATGGACTCCGGAAATTCGTCTTATCCCAGGCATTCGAGGACGCGGACACGAACCTGCAGAAGACGTATCAGCTTACCCCGGAACAGACGACGGCGATGGGAGATGCGGTCATGGCCGCGATCTATGGACAGGATCTCGCGAGTACCATCGACACGATCAAGCAGGTCGTCGTTCCCGCCGCGCTGCCGGAAGAAAAATGGAAAACGTTCCTTGCCGATATGGTCAAACTCGAGCTGTGGCCGATCCGGGAGTTGTTCGGGTCCGAATTGACCGATGTGTTGAATCAGCATCAGATCGGGACCGGCGGTTGGCCGACGGAGCGCGTTCTCCTCAAGCCTTTGTCGTATAGTGGCGCGGCGACCGAGACCGCATCCATGGCCGGATTCACCCTCATGGGTCCGCAGATGCGTGAACGGTTGCGCGATCTGATCGTCAGTAAATCCAAAGGCGTTCGGACCGATGCGCAAGTCCGCGATGTCCTCACGCGTTCGGGCGATTTCGGCGGGCTTGGCCTGGATGGAGCCGGGGCCGACAAAACGCTTGCGGTCATGAACAATATCCTGTCGAGCGTGAAGGTCATGTCCGAGGATGAATATTCCTCCTGGTTGGCCGAATCGGCGAAACCAAAGGCCGAGGTCCCCGCAGAAGAGGGGGCGGAACTGACGGAAGAAGACCAGGAGATCGCCCAGATCAAAGCGAAGATGCCGAAAGCGTCAAAAGCACCGGAGACCGTGCTCGAGCAGGCGATCGATAAGACGTTCGATCAGATCGGATATGACGTTGCAGATAATTACCTCTCCAATCGGTTGCGTCACATCATCTCATCCCGATTCCGCGATGTGCGCACGTCGCTCGAGGTCAAACAGCTCCTCATGCGGGACTCCAAGGTCGGTGGCATGAGCTTGGATGAAGGGTTGGCCGACCGGCTCACGCATGAGATCGAGGATGCATACAAGACCTATCACGATGCGATATATAAGGAAGAGGAAGGGCGACTCGTGAAGCAAAAAGAAGAGCAGAAGATCAAGATCGATGAACGGCGTGAACGCGAGGCAAAGGAGCATGCCAAATGGTATGAGGAGCGGATCCTGGCCAAGAAAGAGACGGAGTCGAAGCAAAAAGAGTTGGCCGCGCAGATGAAGAGCACCTATCAGGCGTACATCGCGGGGCCGACGACGCCTCTCGCGGGCGCACACCCCTTGGAGGCGAAGGAACAGCGCCGTGAGACAGAGCGATTCGGGACGATGGTCCCGGCCGCAGCCGCCGGCGCAACGGCCATTGCCGAGAAGGGGACGGCGCCAAGCACGGGCAAGGCCGCGCGACCGGAGGTGAAGGTCTCTGCGCCGACCGCGAAGCTCGCAGCCGAAGCCCCGATCGCCCTGAAACCCAAGATGCAGGACATTGCGCGCACGTCTCCCAAGCTCGTCGGTCCGGCTGAGGAGCTGCACAACATGACCCTGGCCACATTCCGGCGTCTGTCGAGCGATCCGGAGGAGGCGGCGACGAAGATCATGGAGAAGATCGATACGCTCGGACAGGAGTCGTTCGAAAAACGGTCTGCAGGGATCAAGGCTTGGCAGCAAAGTCCGTTACAGCGAGCCTATGTCTCGCTGGTAGGGGAGTCGTTCCGCTCCGGAAAGCCGGTGACCGAGATCGCGGAGCAGAAACGCACCGGGGGCGAGGATACACTGCTTCCGCCCGAGGTCGCGGCTATCATTTCGCTCAATTCTAAGTTACACTATTGATGAAAGAATCTGGAATCGAGAATCTCGGATTTAGCAGGGGAACGGATCCGACCGCGCCCCTCCTAGCTTCCAGATCCTCACTTCCAGCTTCCAGCCCAACATGCCCGAAAAATTCATCGTTCCCCAATTCATCGATAAAGAGGACCAGATCCTGGGGCCGATCACGGTTCGGCAGTTTTTGATCATGCTCGTTTCGGCATTTCTCATCTTCATCTTCTATAAGCTCCTCGCATTTCCGTATTTCATCGCTTCAGCCATCCTGATCGCTGCGATCGGCGGGACGTTCGGCTTCATGAAGATCAATGGCCAGCCGTTCCACGTCTTTTTCATCAACGCCCTCCAGACCCTCACGCGTCCGGCGCTCCGGGTGTGGGACAAGACCTATAACGATGCGGAGATCCGCGCGTTCCTCGCGGTCGCACCCAGTGCTCCGGTGAAGGTCACGCCGCACAAGGAGCATCCGCCGTCGAGCCGTCTCCGCGATCTGTCACTCGTGGTGAATACGGGCGGCGTATACAAGCCGGAGGAAGAGTAGTATGCAAAGCAAGAAACTCGCAGGATCCAAACCGGGCGTTCCGTCTCAGCGATATCTCGATATCGCGGAGATCAAGGAAGACGTCGTGGTGATGAAGGACGGCACCATCCGTGCGGTCTTGCTCGTGTCGAGTATCAACTTTGCGCTCAAGTCCGTGGATGAGCAGAATGCCATCGTCCAGGCGTACATGCAGTTCCTGAACTCGCTCGATTTCCCGATCCAGGTGGTCGTCCAATCGCGGCGGATGAACATCGACGATTATCTGCGACGGCTGAGCGCGTCAGAAAAGACGCAGTCGAACGATCTTCTGCGTCGGCAGATCGCGGATTATCGCGAATACATCCGTCAACTCGTCGAACTCGGGGACATCATGCAGAAGAAGTTCTTCATCACCGTGCCGCTCGATCCGTCCACGGATAAGCAGAAGGGGTTCTTCGGGCGGCTGTCCGCGATCCTCTCGCCTGCCGCGACGATCAAATTGTCGGAAGATAAGTTCAAGAGCAATAAGCAGTCGCTCATGTTGCGGGTGAACTCGATCATCGGCGGGCTTCAGTCCATGTCGCTCAACGCCGCGATGCTCGATACGCAGAGCCTCATCGAGCTGTATTACACGGTCTACAACCCGGAACTGTTCGAAAACGAACGGATGGTCCCGACCGAGAAACTTCAAGTCGAAGGCTGACCTATGGCGATCAAGATCAAAGAGGAAAAAGGATTCGACGCTTCCGCCCTCACCGCGGGAGGTATCGGATTGAAAAAGGGCCCCTCCAAGGCCGAGCAAAAGAAGAAGCACGACACCGAACGCGTCGCGTTGGAAGAGGAACGGGTCTATCGAAAGGGTGTCACGTCCATCAAAGACCTCATTTCGCCGAGCTCGATGAAGGTCGATCCGGGGTTCGTCCGGCTCGGTGACGTGTGGGTGCGTACGCTCTTCATCATCACGTATCCGCGCTACGTCACGGTCGGTTGGGCATCGCCGATCATCAACCTGAACGCCCAGATGGATATCGCGATGTTCTTCTATCCCATCAAGGCGGACGTCATCCTCAAACAGCTCAAGAAGAAGGTCGGTGTGCTCGAGGCGCAGATCACCTCGGATGCCGAAGCCGGGAAGCCGCGCGATCCGATCTCTGAGACGGCGTTGCGCGACATCGAGCAGCTGCGGGACGACCTGACGCAGGGGATCGAGCATTTTTTCCAGTTCGCCTTTTACTGCACGTTCTACTCCACCTCCCTCGAGGAGCTGGAGCAGTTGTCGAACACCGTCGAATCCACATTCGGCTCCATGTTGATCTATACGAAGCGTGCGTACTTCCAGGCGGAACAGGGTTTCAACTCCACGCTGCCCGTCGGCAATGACGAACTCATGATCACGTTCAACATGAGCACGTCGCCGCTCGCGTCGTCCTTCCCGTTCACGTCTGCGGAACTCACGTCAGACAACGGGATCTTGTACGGGATCAACCGTCATAACAATTCGCTCATCATCTTCGACCGTTTCTCGCTCCAGAACGCCAACGCGGTCGTGTTCGCCACCTCTGGTGCCGGGAAATCATATTTCGTGAAGCTCGAGATCCTGCGGTCGCTCATGCTTGGCGTCGATGTCATCGTCATCGATCCGGAAATGGAGTACAAGCATCTTTCTGATGCCGTGGGCGGAACGTACATCAATATCTCGCTCGCTTCCGACGCCAAGATCAATCCGTTCGACCTTCCGCGGCCGTCCGGAGAAGCGACGTCCACCGAAGACATCATCCGATCCGCGGTCATCACGATCAAAGGGCTATTACGCCTCATGCTCGGCAAGCTCACGGTCGCGGAAGACTCCATCCTTGATCGCGCGCTCCTTGAGACGTATGCGAAAAAGGACATCGTGCCGGGTGCCGACCTGACGGCCATCGAGCCGCCGATCCTGCAGGATTTCCAGGACATCCTTGAAGGGATGGAAGGCACGGGCGATCTCGTCCTGCGTTTGAAGAAATACACCGAAGGGACGTTCTCCGGCCTGTTGAACTCGCCGACGACCGTGCGCATGAACAATCAGCTCGTCATCTTCTCGGTCCGCGATCTGGAAGATGAGCTCCGGCCGATGGCGATCTATACGATCATAAACTACATCTGGAATGTCGTGCGTTCCGAGCGGAAGAAGCGCATCCTCGCCATCGATGAGGCATGGTGGCTCATGCAGAATGAGGACTCGGCGAAATTCGTGTTCGCACTCGTCAAACGCTGCCGTAAGTATTACCTCGGTATCACGACGATCACGCAGGATGTGAATGACTTTTTGACGTCTCCATACGGCCAAGCGATCGTGACCAACTCATCCATGCAACTGTTGCTGAAGCAGTCGCCGGCATCCATCGACCTCGTCGCGCGCGTCTTCCTCCTCACACAATCCGAGAAATACCTCTTGCTCGAGTCCGGACGCGGAGAAGGGATCTTCTTTGCCGGACAAAAACACGCCGCGATCCAGGTCGTGGCGTCGTACACGGAAGATCAGATCGTGACGACCGACCCGAATCAGCTCCTCAAGATCGAACAGGCGAAGAAAGAGTTCATCCAAGCGCTTGGTGAAGGGAGCGGAGGCGGACAAGGCGGAGGAACGCCGGCCACGGCACCACAGCCGGCTCCGGAACCGGCGCCAACCCCAGCACCAGCACCTGAAACGCCGATCTCGGCGGAGCCGCCAACACCTGCCGTATGACCCGTCGCAGCAAGATCCTCATCCTCATCATCGTCGGGATCCTTCTCCTGTTATTGGGGTTGTACATCTTCTTCCGTCCATTCCTCGTCCAGCGCACCGGACCACCGGCACAGCCGCCGACACCTGCTGGCGGAACGCCATATGTGCCTTCCGCACCGGCACAGGGTCAGCCAACAGCCGGCGGAGCGACCACGACCCAGCCGGCACAAGCGGATGACCTGTTGGCTCTTGAGCATGCTGCAAAGGCAGCAGCTGGACGTGTTGGATCAGGTTCAAACGAGAACGGCTTCCTCGGTTATCAAGACGAGTATTACGATGCCACGCCTTCGTATCGTGCGACCCTCCTGTCTGACATGGCGGCGATGCAGAAGCTACACCCGGCAACCGGGCCGTTGTACAGTATTTCCACCTTCGCCGCGTCAGCTTCGAGTAATGATACATATGGAGATCCGACTATCGTGATGCAGGTGCAGGCGCGGCAGACCGTGACTGCGGGAAATGCCGCACCGGTCACGACATCGAAGAAGGTCGACGTGACGTTCCAACGTCAGTCTGACGGCTCCTATCTGGTCGACGACATCCAGTGGTCTGACCTGCAGTTGTAGAGGAGGGAAACAGCTAAAGAACGTGTCATGTCGAGCGAAGTCGAGACATCTTCGAATTGAACATACTTTGATACTCTCGGTAGAGGTCCTCATGAGGAAGATCCTCACGGTCGTTCCACTTCCCTCAGGATGACGCTTTTTAAGTGAATTACGTTTTTTTCTCGTTTCATCATCCACGTATTGACGACGACGCCTTTTTCATGGCAGCGGTGGTATATGGCACATCGCGCCGTTGACCTCCTTCTCGAGACCGCGTTCCCGACGCGTTGTGTCTCCTGCCATGTCGCTGGCGCGTGGTGGTGCGGTGATTGTCAGCACGCGGTCGAGCCATTCCGCTGGAATGTGAAACAGGAAAAACTCGCTTCTGCAAAGAAAGGGGAAGCGTCAGCTCTAAGTGGTTCCGTCGCGGACGGGCTCGATGGCCTGATAGCGACCGGTTTTTATCATGATCCGCGCCTGCGCGCCGTCATCCACGCGCTCAAGTTCAACGGCGCGACCTGCGTGCTCCCAGAGATCCGCGCATACCTCAAACAATGGGCGACAGAACGCCTTGAACCGTGGCCATGGGCCGGTGCGACGGGCCTCGCGATCCAACCGCTCATCACGAGCGTACGGCGCGATCGATCCCGCGGATTCGATCAAGCGCGGCTCCTTGCCGGCCTGGTCCATGAGACGATCGTGCCCTGGGCCACATCCGTCGACCTCCTTCAGCGGAAAGGAGCACACACGCCTCAATCGTCGCTCGATCCCGGTCCGCTCCGTCAGGCGAACGTCCTGGGATCCTACGACGCGATCGGTCCCGTCGCGCCGACCATTCTCCTCGTGGATGACGTGGTCACGACCGGCGCGACCATGCGCGAAGCCGCCCGCACCCTTAAAGCCACTGGCGCGGAACGCGTCTTCGGCTTTGCCATAGCCGTGGGGAAATGATCGATGTTGCTACGTACACGGCAGACCGCTATGCTTTCGATATGTCCAAATACATCCTCAACATTTCGGAATTGGAATATAAGCCGTTTCCGGCACCCATGCCCGATAGGGTCAAAGACACATTCGAGGGCGCGACCCTCGGGTGGGTCGGGCCTCGGGTCGGCGCGCAGAAGCTCGGATATAACGTCACGGTCCTGCCGCCCGGCAAGCGCGCGTTCCCTATTCCATAGCCATCGCGTGAACGAGGAGATGTTCTTCGTGCTTGAAGGGGCGGGGGAGGTGCGGATCGGGGGAGAGACGTTTCCGATCAAAAAAGGAGACTTCATCGCGTGTCCGCCCGGCGGTCCCGAGCTCGCGCATCAGATCGTGAACACATCGGATGCAGAGCTGAAATATCTTGCGGTGAGCACGAAAGAATCTCCCGAGATCGCGGAGTATCCGGATTCCAAGAAGTTCGGCGTCATGACCGAAGGGTTCCGTTTCCTCGGCCGCGCTGGAGATTCACTCGACTATTGGGACGGAGAATGAATCTATGCAACTGTATCTCTCCTGGATCGGATGGTGTTGGGTCGGGTTTTTGGCGTTTTGGGCGGTGATGGCGCTGTCGGTCAAAAAGACCAAGGTGCGCGAACCGTTCCTCAACCGCACGATGTACGGCGTTTGGCTCATGATCTCCGGATTGCTGTTGGTCCAGGGCCAGTTCCCCTCCGACAAGACCGGACGATCGAATCTCTTCGATTTCGCCGCTGTCCCATTCGGTGACAAGATCTTCACCCCGACCGCGATGACCGGACTCATCGGTCTCATCCTCGCGATCCTCGGCCTCGCCCTCGCGATCTGGGCGCGGACCACGCTTGGCAGGAACTGGAGCGGAGATGTGACGATCAAGAAGGATCATCAGCTCGTCACGCGCGGTCCATACGCGTTCGTCCGTCATCCGATCTACACGGCGATGCTCATGATGTTCGTGGGGACGTGGCTCACGTTGGGGAACCTTGGCGGAATCGCCGGCCTCGCGGCAATGTTCTATGGTTTTTGGGTCAAGCTGAAAAAAGAAGAGGCCTTCATGCGGAAGACCTTCCCGGACCAGTATCCCGCCTACGCCAAGCGCGTAAAACGCCTGATCCCGTGGGTGTTCTAAGAAAACCCAACGGGCCTGTATATAAGCAAGTACAGCTTATTTTACGATTCTTTTTAAATTGCGCACCAACTTATCCTTCCCTCCAGACACTCTTGTTAAAAACGGGAGACCGATAAATTCATAACGTCCGTCAATTTTACCAAGGCTAAAATTGTATTTGTCTTCAAAATGAATCACTTTTTTAAATTCTGGCTTTACTAGATAAGGTTTAAGCGTTGGGAAGCCTACAATGAAAATAGTTTTTTTTGGATTAATATGACGGATGATCTTTAAAAGAATTTCGAAATAAATTTCACGATATTTCGTTAGATCATTGATTCGTAGGCCTGCTGCATCGGATGAGTGATATGGTATGAATTCAAGCGCGATAACATTTTTCTGAAACCACTCCCAATCAATTTTCTCCTTTATTCCATCGTAGCGTTTGAGAAAGCCTTTGATATTTGCGTAATAAGGGATCAGTCCAGGTTTGCTGTAATGAAAGTCCGAAAAGAGATGACAGTAACCGTTAAAAAGACCCCGTCTTTTAAGATAGGCATTTTCTAAACTGTTGTTACTGTTATAGCCTGGATTAATGCCTATAAAAATGTACTTGTCCCTTGGGTTCGTGATATCTCCAATAAAATAAGTGGGGTAGACAGGATAACGTGGGAAGATCCCAAAATCAGTATTTATGTCTTCAAATGTTGAACCCTTTAAAAAATTTTTATTAGTAAAGCGAAGCTCTTCAAGCTGTAGCAGTTTTTTTATGAAATCTATGCCCTTAAGCTTTGCGATCTTTTTATATTGAGCAGAGTTCATATTAGGTAGCTTCTAGTGTCTTAAGCTCAACGATCCGTACTTCCACTCGGAATTTTTTCAAGATCACTGTCCGTAATTCCGAGACCGAGGTAGCGCATGATCTGATAGGCAGCGTCGCCATCTTTCATATAAATACGACGGCACTTGGATGGATCGACATACCACGCCTCACCGTGTTGTTGAATCTGTAACAGGATCTTACCTTTGGTCTGCTTTGCGAGGCTATTTGAAGCACAGACACTTGTAGCGTCTTTCATACTTTGTGTATCAGCGACGATCGGGATCTTTGCGAGGTCTGTATCTGTGATGCCGAGTCCGAATGATCGCATCATGCTGTACGCAACCGCTCCATCACGCATGTAATAACGTGTCTGGTCTGCTGGATTGATGTACCACGCTTCGCCGTGATCTTGGACTTGAAGAGGATTTGTCCAGAAAGTCTGTTGATGAGCGTTGAATCTTTTTTAAGAGGATCAAAGCTACCATGAATTGGAAAAGCAGCTGAATTAAATGTTACCTCGTTTGAAGTAACATTTGTTTGGTTTGGGATTGTTGATACCGTTGGCCAGCGTATTTGATAGCCTGGGATATGCTTCTGGATCGACATTGCAGTTAAGCGAGATGTTTTGGTAAAGATAATCAAACGAGTGGGTATTTAGGACCCCCAAAGCAAGTATCTCTTCTCGTGTGTCATCAACTGGGACGCCACAATATTTAATATTTTCATTTTCAATAAGTTGTTGGATTTGAGGACCACTATAATCTTCACATGTACTTCCATTCCAAATTTCGGCGTTTAGGCATTGGCAAACATCGTTGTCTGCTATCCGCATACCCTTTTTACAGGTTGGGTCGAATTTAAGAGCCGTAACGAAATAGTTGTTCTGGACACAATCGCTGAAAGTAGCCTGATCGCCTGATAAGAGATTCCTACAATAAGAAAGCGCTATGTCTGTAAGTTGTTGATCTAGAGTAAGGTCGCAGGAGTTTAGAATTGAAACTGAACTATCTGGCCACCCATCATTGCAAATAACCGAAAGATCATTCAAATCAAATGTACTGCAGTTTACCCCTTGGTGAGATGAGCATGCTCCCGATGTGGCATGGGCGATCGGAATATAAAAGAACAGCGCTATTAAGCTAAGCGAGGCGTATTTCAAGCGGTTCATAGGGCTATCTAGACCCAGTATACCCAATATCTACAGACGACGCATAAAGTCTTGAAATAGACCTTCAAAGATAGTAAGCTCGGGTGGCTCAATTTAGCGTTCTCTTGCGAACGAAGTGAGCAAAGCGCCGACCCGCGAGTAGAGCGACCGAGGGCGCTAAGGCGCACGAGGGTCGCCAAGCTCGCAGGGGTCGAGCACGGAGAGGTACCCAAGAGGCTGAAGGGGGGAGATTGCTAATCTCCTAGGGGGTAAAACCGCGCGAGGGTTCGAATCCCTCCCTCTCCGCCATAAGATAAGACCCGCATTCACGCGGGTCTTATCTTATGTAGGGACGGTAATCCAACGGGGAAAGGGGTCGGGGAAACGGGAGTTTCCCCGTGGCGGAGGGAACGAGCGGAGCGAGTTGGGAACCGATGGGTTCCTAGCGCAGGGAACGAAGTGACGAGCAGTGAGATTCCCTCCCTCTCCGCCATGCACGAAACCCGCCGAACGGCGGGTTTTTGGTATACTGTTTCCGTCCATCCATGGACGGACGACGACCTCCTTAGGAGTTGCGTCCTATCGGTCGGGTCGGTACAACGGTTTCGTTCCGGTGCCTTTCATCTCATGATCATCTAAACATCTATGGACGCATTCGAGATCTTCTCTGCGAAATATCTATTCCTCCTCCCTCTGGTAATCCTTGGGGCATACTTCCTCACACGCAAATGGCCCGCGCAAAAGCGCATGACGCTTTTTGCGATCCCGGCAGGGATCCTGACATTCTCGATCGGATATCTCGTTCGGCTGTTCTACTACGACCCGCGCCCGTTCGTCGTCGGACACTTCACCCCGCTCATCCAACACGCAGCGGACAACGGCTTTCCGTCAGACCATACGCTTCTCGTCGCCGCGCTTGCGATGGTCGGGACGTATTGGAACAAGTGGCTTGGTGTCGTCTTATGGGTGATCGTGGTCCTCGTGGGGAGCGCTCGGGTGTATACCGGCGTCCATCACGCGATCGATATCCTCGCGAGCATCCTCATCGCCATCGTCTCGGTGATCGTGTGGTATGCGATCGTCGATCGCCTGTGGAAGCCCAAAGACGCGAGACCGCCGAGCGAGAAGCCTTCGGCTTCGTCCTAAACGCATCCGCCGAACGGCGGATGTTCCGCATCAGATCGATGTCACTGCGATCGTGAGGAAGAGGATCATCATCACGATGAGAGACGTGTTGAACATCTGATGCGCCCAGGCGATGTTCCGTTTTGACGTGTCCGGAATCAGGAGACCGCGGATCGCGAGGATGAGCCACAGGAGGGAAAGACCGATCGCGATCGTGAAATAGAATATCCCGGTGTAGCCGAAGACTGTGAGCGACGGTGCGAGGAGGGTGAACGCGATGATGTAGAGGAGGATCTGGATCTTCGTCGCCTTGAGGCCGTGTCCGACCGGGAGTGCTGGGACGCGCGCATCCGCGTAGTCATTCCTCCGCCGGATCGCGATCGCGTAGAAATGCGGCATCTGCCACGCGATCATGATCACGAAGAGGAGGAAGGCCGCGAAGTCGATCCGTCCGCTTGCGGCGGCATAGCCCGCGACCGGCGGCGTGGCGCCGGCGACGCTGCCAATGACCGTGGACCACGACGTCTCGCGCTTGGACCAGAGGCTGTACGGGAAGAGGTAGAAGAAAAAGCCGACCGCGGCGACCGCGGCGGCTGTGAGGTCCACGAAGAGCGCAAGCGTCGCGAATCCGGTGAATCCGAGGACAAAGCCTGTCATCGTCCCGCCGGCAGGCGAGATGCGTCCGCTGGCGATCGCCCGATCCTTCGTCCGTTCCATCTTCGTATCGATGTCCCGATCGATGACGTTGTTGAATGCGCACGCGGACGCGATCACGAGCGCGATGCCGACGAACGTGAGGAGAAAGAGATGCGCGTCGATGCGGCCACGCGACGCGAGGAAGAAGCCGCCGATGAGCGTCACCGCGTTCCCCGCGATGATGCCGGGCTTCGTGATCTCGACGTAGTCCCAGAGCGACGCCATATCAGAATCCTTGTTGTCCGTTGATGTATTGCGTCATGGCATCCGGTGACGCCATCATGTTGTAGTTCAGGTGCGCCATGATCCAGACGGAGCCGCCGACGATGATGAGGACCGAGCCCATGGTGGCGATGAATGTCCCGATCTTCCACCGTCGGCCAGCGCCGAAGCCAAGGTCGATGAAGCAGAGCATCTGCACCCCGAGCTGGATCACGGCAAATGTGAGGATCAGAGCGCCCAACGCCCACCCCAAGAGCCAGTGCTGGATCACGGCCAGATACGCGGCGAAGGTGAGCGCGATCGCGAGGACGTAGCCGATGAGGACGTTTTTGAGCGTCAGACTGGAGGTGCGTTCCATAGGTTTAGCGGACATGGCCGAGGAGATACACGGCTGTGAAGATGAAGATCCAGACGAGGTCGAGGAAGTGCCAGAAGAGGCTGAAGCGCTGGAGACGTGAGACCACGAACCGGCTAAGTCCGCGGATCCGGATCTGCATCATACCCACGAACATCCAGAGGAGACCGAGGGTGATATGGAGACCGTGCGCACCCACGAGTGTGAAGAAGGAGGAGAGGAACGCGTTGCGCTGGGGGCCGTTGCCGGTGGTGATGAGATGCGCGAATTCTGAAAGCTCGAGTCCGAGAAAGGCCGCGCCCAAAAGGAATGTCACCGCAAGCCACGCGACCGCGTGATCCGCGCGCTTTTTTCCGATCGCGAGCATGGCGAGACTGCTCGTGAGACTGCTCGTGAGGAGGGCGAGCGTCTCCCAGAGCGCGTTGGTGAGGTTGAGGAGATCGCCGGCGCCCGGGCCGCCGAACGTCGCGCCACGTAGGACGGCGTACGATGCGAAGAGCACCGCGAACATGAGCAGGTCGGTCAGGAGGAAGACCCAGAATCCGAAGGCTAATTTTTCCGATCGGGCATCCGTGGTCATACACGTTTCGCTTCAAGCCGCTTCACCTCTGCGGCCGTGAGGATATATTCCGTGTCATCGTCGAACGAGCGGGCGATGAGGCATGCGACGATGCCCCCGAAGCCAAGCACCGCAAGCCAGAGGATGTGCCAGACGAGAGCGAATCCGAGGAGGAGTGCGAAGCCCGCGATGTACATGCCGAGCGGGGTGTTCCGGGCCATGACGATGTCTTCGTATCTTGTCGGTGCCTTGTCCAGGCCCTTTTTCTTCATCTCCCAGAATGCGTCGCGGCACGTGACGCGCGGCGTGACGGCAAAGCTGTAGAACGGCGGAGGGGAGGGGACGGACCATTCGAGCGTGCGGCCGTTCCACGGATCACCGGTCGTATCGCGATGCTGCTTCCGTTCCTTCACGCTCACGACGATCTGGATGATCTGTGTGATCGCACCGAGCGTCAGCACGCAGATACCTACTGCGGCCGTGATGAAGAGCGGCTGATATCCGGACGAGGCGGCGTAGTGGTCGAGGCGCCGATTCGCCCCCATGGCGCCGAGGATGTAGAGCGGGCCGAAGGAGAGGAAAAAGCCGAAAAGCCAGAGCCAGAACGCGCGCTTGCCCCAGCGTTCATTCAACGTGAAGCCGAAGACCTTGGGGAACCAGTACGTGATCCCCGCGAAGATACCGAAGAGCGCGACGCCAACGATCATGGTGTGGAAGTGCGCGACGAGGAAAAGCGTGTTGTGGAGCTGGTAGTCCGCGGTCGGAGAGGCGAGGAGCGCGCCCGCCATGCCACCGAACGTGAAGAGTGCGGCGAATCCCAGGAACCAGTACATGGGCGTGAAGAAGCGGATGCGTCCCCGCCACATGGTCATGATCCAGTTGAAGACCTGGACGCCGGCGGGGATCGCGATGAGCATGGTCGAGAGGCCGAAGATGAGGTTCACGTCCGAGCCTGCGCCCATGGTGAAGAAGTGGTGGAGCCATACGAGCGTCGCGATGAAGGTGACCCCGATCGCGGCGAGGACCATGGAGACATAGCCGAAGACGCGTTTTTGCGAGAATGTTGCAACCACCTCGGAGAAGATGCCGAAGGAGGGGAGCACGAGGATATATACCTCCGGATGGCCCCACATCCAGATGAGGTTCACATACATCATGGGGTTGCCGCCTGCGCCGGTGGTGAAGAAATGCATACCGAAGAACCGGTCGAGCCAGATGAGGAGCGTTGTGACCGTGAGCACGGGGAACGCGGCCGTGATGAGTGCCGAGGCGCAGAGCGATGTCCAGGTGAATAAGGGCATCCGCATGAGCTTCATGCCTGGCGCGCGCATCTTGAGGATCGTGACGAAAAAGTTCAGTCCCGTGAGTAGGCTGCCGAGGCCGGAGATCTGTAGGCTCCAGACCCAGTAATCCACGCCAGGACCCGGGCTATATGCGAGCTCGGCGAGCGGCGGGAGCGAGAGCCAGCCTGTGGCCGCGAACGATCCGCCGAAGACGAAAAAGAGATTGATGAGGATCGCGCCCGCGACATAGAGCCAGAAGCCGACGGAGTTGAGGAACGGGAAGGCGAGGTCCCGTGCGCCGATCTGGAGCGGGACGATGAGGTTCATGAGTCCCACGATGAGGCCCATGGTGACGAAAAAGACCATGACATCCCCATGGGCAGTGAAGATCTGCTGGAAGTGTGCAGACGTGAGGTAACCGTGCGATGCGCCGGACGACATCGCTTGTTGGAACCAGATCATGGCCGCGTCGATGAGCCCGCGGAAGAACATGAGCCCAGCGACGATGATGTACATGACCCCGATCTTCTTCGGATCAGTCGCGGTCAACCACTCTTTCCAAAGCCGTCTCCACTTCCTCTTCGCCGTGAGGAACCACGCCGCAGCCGCGAGCATCGCGATGATCGATGCCGTGCCCCCGACCGTGTACCAATGGTGAGGCAGGGCATCAAGTGTCAGGTTGCCGAAGAGGAAATGCCACATACTACATGGACAAGCCGGCGGGCATCGGGGCGGGCACCGTTTGATCCGACGGCGTGGAAGAAGACATATCTGGCATCATATCCTTCGTGAGCACCCAGCCATAGAGGTTCGGGTCGCCTAAGGTATAGACGGCGGGCGGGACATCCGTACTGGGTTTGACGAGCGTGGCGTAGGTCTGTCGATCAAGGGATCCGGATGAACGCTGGACTTGGTGGACCCACGCATCGAAATCCTCGGACGTGACGGACTTCGCGGTAAACGTCATGCCCGCATATCCCGCACCATTGATCTCCGTGTCGCGGCCTAGATATTCGCCGGTCGAGGAGGCCATGAGGCTCAACTGCGTCTGCATCGCGGCCATGGCGTAGATCTGGCTGCCGAGCTGTGGGATCCAGAATGAGCTCATGGGCGCGTCGGCCGTGAGTTCGAAATGGACGGGCCGCTGTTCCGGAAACACGATCTGGTTCACGGTAGCGATGTGCTGGTCGGGATAGATGAAGAGCCACTTCCATCGCAATGCGATGACTTGGATCGTGAGCGGTGGCTGAGATGATGGGATCGATGCGTATGGATCGAGTCGAGGCGTGTTCTGCCAAGAGATCATTCCGATGACGACCACGACAGCAGCCGGGATAACCCACAGCGCAGCCTCGGCCCAGGGGCTATGCACGCGCTCCGGTTCGTAGGTCGCTTTTGTATTGTCCGCCCGGTATCTCCACGCGAACGTGTAGAGCAGGATGAGCATGGGGATCGCCACCACCAGCATGGCGAGGATCGAATACACGATGACATCGCGTTCCTGCGAGGCGATGGTCCCTTGCGGAGTCAGTAAAGCGACGAGGCTGTTCCCGATGAGCAGTCTGATGAGGATGATCGCCGCAAGGGCGATCAGGATGCCGAGGAGGATGCGGAAACGCGCCTTCATTTCCCTCTGATTTTCCCACAGGCCGGGCGGAACGTCTAGCGGGTAGATCGATGACAAAAGACCCGCCGAAGCGGGTCTGTGTCACGATGCACGTTTATGGTGCATGAGCATGTCCACGGCGTGCTCGAGGGAGCCGGCCGGCGTGATGCCTCCTGCGTTCACAAAGAAGATCTCGTCTGCGTTCTCAATGGTGTTGAGGCGGTGGGCGATGACGACTTTGGTCGTCTCGGTCGGGAGTTTCTCCAGTACGGCCTGGAGCAATTGTTCCGTGACCGTGTCGATGTTCGCCGTAGCCTCGTCGAGGATCAGGATCTCGGGTTTGCGGAGCACGGCGCGCACGAAGGCGATGAGCTGGCGCTGGCCAAGGCTGATGGTCTCACCGCTTGTTTGGACTTCCACATCGAGTCCCTGCGAGAATCCTTGGAGCAGTTCGTCGAGCCCTGCATCTTTGATGGCGGCCATGCGCTGTTCCGTCGTGGCACCGCCGAGCGTCGGATGACCGTAGAAGATGTTGTCGAGGAGAGTGCCAGTGAAGAGGAATGGCTCCTGGAGGATGAAGCCGATCTTGTCCGCGCGCTCCGCGGTCGTGTAGGAACGGATATCTTTCCCTCCAAGGAGGATGCAGCCTTCCGTCGGATCGTACAACCGCGCCATAAGTGAGGCGGTCGTGGTCTTGCCGCCGCCCGTCGGACCGACGAGCGCGTATTCCTTCCCGCGTTCAAGGGCGAACGAGTCTCCCGTCAGCACTTCTTTGCCCGCCGGATATCGGAAGTGCACGTTGCGGAACTCGATGACCGCATTTGATGCCTCGGGTTCCGCGGGGAGCACGGGCATGTCGGTCGAGAGTGTGAGGACCTCTGAGATGCGGTCCATGGCCGCGAGGGACTGCTGGAACGTCGCCCAGACGCTCGCGATCTGCTGGAGCGGCATGTAGAAGTTGTCGACGTAGAGCAGGAAGCTGATGAGGAGACCGATGGTGAGATGGCCGGCGCCGATGAGCGTGATGCCGTACATGAGGACGATGACGCGGGCCGCGCTTGATGCGAAGAAGTAGATCGGATTGAACAGGTTGTTGGCGTACCCTGCGCGCACCGCCGCTCCGAAGTTCTTCTCGTTCGCTTCGCCGAACTTCGTGCGGAAATAATCGAGGCGATTGAAGGCCACGATGACCTTGAAGTTGGTCAGGCTCTCCTGCACTTCCGCGCTCATACCGCCGAGGCTCTGGAGGCTGAGGAGGTTGCGGTGCTTGACCCATCCGGAGATGAGTTGAGTGACGATGAACACGCTGACTGCCGGCGTGAGCGCTGCGGCTCCCAAGCGGAGGTCGAGCGTGAGGAGGAAGATGCCGGCGCCGACGATGAGGAAGAAGTTCCGCATGAACTGCATCAGCGCCTGTGAGAAGAACTGGTTCAGCTGATCCGTGTCGTTGTTGATACGCGAGATGAGGTCGCCGGTCTTGTTCTGGTTGAAGAAGGCGACGGGAAGCTCCTGCAGTTTCAGGAAGATCGCGTTCCGGAGACGGAAGAGCACGCGCCGACCGATGCTGCCCATGGAGATGGTCTGAAGATAGCCGCTCCCAAGCGCCAACAGGTAGAGGACGAAGAGCGTCGCGGATGCCACAAGGACGCCATGGAAGTCATGGTTCTGTATGAAGTGGTCCACGGCATACCCGATGACGACCGGTGCGAGCAGGGTCGAGACCGCGTTGACGATGATGGCGACGGTCGCGGTCGCAAGCTGCGCCTTCTCTTCTTTCAGGAAGGGGAGGAGTCGTTTGGCCGCAGCGGTCATGCCGCCGTTCTGGGTCTTATTCAGCTTGTAATTCATAGGAGCTGGTACTGCGCTGGGAATCGGCGATCTGGACGTATTCTGGGGACGTTGTGAGAAGTTCGGCATGCGTACCCTTGGCCAAGAGGTCGCCTTCCATGAGCAGGAGGATCTGATCGTAGTGTTCGATGGGCGCGATCTTCTGCGTGACCGAGATGATGGTCATGCCCGGGTAGTTGGTCCGGATGTTATGGAGGATCTTCTGTTCCGTCTCTGCGTCCACGCGTGCCGTGAAGTCGTCGAGGAGCAGGACGCTTGGCTCGAGTGCGAGTGCGCGGGCGAGCATGAGACGCTGTTTCTGTCCGCCGGAAAGGCTCGTGCCGCGCTCGGACACGACCGTGTCGAGGCCTTCTGGGAGCGCGTCGACGAAATCGCGGAGCTCGGCCGTGTCGATCGCCTTCTTCAGCGATGCATCCGTGACCGTGTCGCTGAACGCGATGTTCTCGCGGACGGTGAGGTTGAAGACGGAGCTGTCTTGGAAGACGAAACCGATACGCGCATGGAGGGAGACCGGGTCATAGTCCGCAAGCGGGACGCCGGCATACGCGATCGTACCTTTCGCTGGGACGATGAGTCCGGCGAGGAGGTAGAGGAGCTGGGTCTTCCCTGCGGCCGTGGGACCGATGATCGCGGTGCGCGATCCCATTGTGACCGTGAAGGTCACATCTTTGAGCACGGTCTTTTCTCCATACACGACGGACACGTCATTGAAGGTCACAGCGCCGTCCGCGGGCGCGTCGCGTGTGCCGGACGGGACCGGGTCGGGCGCGTCGAGGACCTGATGGACGCGCGCATATGAAGCAGATGCTCGGGCGATCACGTTGCTCATGAAGCCGATGACGATCATCGGGAAGATGAGCATGCCGAGATAGCTGTTGAACGCGGTGAACGAACCGATCGTCATGTCGCCGTTGATCACGAACCGTCCACCGACGAGCAAGATCGAGAGCGTGGCGATGTTTGCCGCGAACGTGATGACCGGGATGAGCGACGCGAAGAGGTTCAGGATCTTGAGGCCCACGTCCATCGCCTCCGTATTCGCCGCGAGGAACTTTTGTGTCTCGGGCTGTTGGGAGTTGAGGATGCGGATGAGCGCGGCGCCGAGAATACTCTCGTTGATCACCTTGTTCAGCCAGTCGATCGCTTCCTGCGAGCGGATGAAGAGCGCGCGGATGCGCTTCATGACCACAAAGAACGTGATGCCGATGACGGGAACGATGCAGAGCACGATGAGTGCGAGCTTCCAATCGAGCGTCAGGAGGAGGATGCTCGCGCCGATGATCAAAAAGCCAGAGGACACGATCGATGCAACGGCCATGGACACGAAGGTCTTGACCGCATCGATGTCGGATGTGAGATTGGTGAGCAGTTTTCCGGGCGTGATGCGCTGGATGAACGCGTATTCCTGGACCGAGATCTTCGCCGCGAGGCGGGTCCGAAGGTCGCGCGCGACCCGTTCAGACGTGTAGGTCTGCAGGAGGCTTTGGAGATAGGTGAAGACGAAGATCCCGAGCACGATGAACCCGAGGATCACGGCCGTCCGCGACAGCATGAACGTCCCGGCCGTAAAGGCGTCGATAGACAAGGCGATCATCTTGGGGATCGCGAGGCTCATCGTGTTCGCCAAGACCGTCATCAGCGCGAGGAGGACGATGAAGCCGCGGTATGGCTTCAAGAGACCGAAGAGACTCGGCCCTGCGGGTCTACGGGATTTGGTCATTTTGGGAGGCTTCATGATCGTGGGGTGGAAGTGAGGACTTTTTGTTGGAGCCGGCGCCACTCGCGAAGTTCGGCGTCGGTGAGGGATGAGAGATGCGCAGCGAATGCGGCGATCATGTGCGTGCGGGCGCGCGAGAGGCGGCGTTTGCCCGCGGCCGTGAGCGCGAGCCGGATCTGTCGCTTGTCGGCGGCATCCGGCGATCGGGAGACGAGTTTGTCTTTGACGAGCGCATTCACGAGCTGGGTCGCGGCGCTGGGGGAAATGCACATCCGATGGGCAAGGTCTTTGGCGTGTTGCGGTCCGGCATGGCTAAGGAACATCAGGATACCGAATTGCGCCCGCGTGGGCAGGCCTTTGGCAGGGCAGGCATGCGCAGACGTACCGGCGGCGTGCCTGCGCAATGCGACGAGGCCGTCGGCCACTTCGGTCAGGAGTCGGGATCGATCGGACATGAGCAGATTGTTTAGCACCTTAACAATATGGTGTCAACGCATGGCTCGTGGACGGAGCGTTATGCTGTGAACAATTCTGCAGGGAAAGCGGGAGAATGCGTTACGGAAAAGTCCTTGTGTAGAACGAGATATTCAAAATCATACCCGTCCGTCAGCCGTTCCGCTGGAACGAAAAAGAGGGAGGTTGCCAGCGCGTCCGCGATCAGCGCGTCCGTGGCCGTGGTCCAGGTCGCGACGATCTCCCGTGGCGATGTCAGGGTCCGGGGGTCGATGATGTGATGGAACCGGTCCCAGGTGCGCCGGTTGCCTGCTGATCCACACAGGCTCGCGTTCGAGATCGTGGCCACGCCGATGACCTGTTGCGGATCATCCGGATGTTCCAAACCGATACGGAGCGGATCGCCCTTCGCGCTGTGATGGAGCAGATCTCCGCCCGCATCGATGCAGAACGATCCAATGCCGAAGCGCGTGATCTCAGTGCCGATGATGTCGATGAGATGACCCTTGCCCGCCGCACCGACGTCCAACAGCGCTGGCTGTTTGAGGGTCAGTTCCGGTGCGTGATAGTCGAGGACGTCGTCCCAGGCGGGAGGCGTGTGCAGTTCTTTCGGGATGAGAGAGTAGCGGGCGTCATATCCTGCCTCTTCCATCACGCTTCCGATGAGGGGCGTGAGCGCGCCGTCCGTCCGTCGGTACAGGTCCTGATACAGCGTGAACATGGGCTCCGCATCTTCGGGGAGACGATATGTCCCTGCATGACGGGACATCGCCGTCACGAGGGAGTCTTCTCGGAAACGGGAATAGTCTTTATCAAAGACGGCGATCCGTTCGCGGACACGATTCAGGAGCCGCTCCCGTTGGGTCGAGGTCAGCGGGTCGTCGATGTCGATCTGCCATCGCGTGCCGATCGCATCAAAGACAAGTGCGTCATCGCGCACTGGAAGCTTACCGTTCATGCGTAAAGCTCAGGATCTGGCCGCTTGCGCCTTGATCTTTGCGAGTGCGTCGTTGAAGCCGATCGGCGTCAGAGACGATCCGGAGACCTTTCCGAGATGGATGTCGTTGATGTTCTTTCCGACGACCATGGGTTTGTAGTTTGCGGCGAACATGCCCTGATAGCGGGCGGACATCTGCGCATTCGGCGTGGCGGAGAACTGCGAATCCGTGACGATGTTGTTCTTGAGGGTCAGCGTGACTTGCACCTGCTCCGGACCCGCGTGGGTCCGATAGCTTCCGTTCGCGGAGTAGGTCCCGTCTTTATACGAGACAGCCGAGGTGTTGCCGGTCGATGCGTCCGCATTTGCGGGAGAGCCGTGCGGGAGGACGTATGCCCCGATCCCGGCGACCGCGATGATCACGCCGCCGATCATGAATAATTTTCCGTTGGATGGTTTGGCGGCAGTTCGCGATACATGCGGTGACGTATGAGACGTGTCGTTTTCGACGGGGGTGTTGTTCGTTTGGTCCATAGGAGTGAACGGATTTTTACGGATTTGGAGCAAGAATGCAACTGAACGCGAACATCCGCTCAGGTGAGCGGATGTTTCATCAGAGGATGTTTAATGTCGGAAGTGTCCCATGCCAGGGCCGCGGCCGCGGAAGCCGGTTCCCAGAAAGGACTTGAAGGCGGGGAGAATGTCGATATGCATCGCGGTGACGCTCGAGCCGTTAAGGGTCCCGACAACGGAGACGTGCGCATCGGTCATGATGTCCGAGAGTGCGGCGGCTGCCTCATTCGGTCCGAATCCTTTTGAGATTTTCGCGTTCGCAGCGTTGACCGTGTATGACGTGCCTTTCCCGTCCTGGATCGTGATGGTGGAGCCGTTGATCGCCGTGACCTTTCCGTTGAAGAGGTTGCGACCCTGGAAGGATGTGTCGCTGATCCGGTTGGCGGCGACGTCCGTGTCCGTGACGGTGCCTTGGACCATGATCGTGTCACCGGTCTGAATATCGGCGAGTGTCAGACCATCTTCTGGTTTGGAGAGAAGTGACGCTTTGCTCGTGTCGATGGTGTAGGTTTTTCCATCTTTCCCGGTCAACGTATAGGTCGTTCCGTTGATCGATGCGACTGTGCCGACGACGCCTTTGGGACCCATCAGAGCTCGTCCACGGAACCCAGGACCCCGTGTCCCGTTCTCGGCGGTGAGCAGGTCGATCTCTGTGGCGGTGACGTTCGTATCATTCACGGTTCCTTTGACCATGAGATGGGCTCCGGTCGTGACGTCGGTCAGGGCGGCTGTGGCAGCATTGGGGCCAAAACCCTTCGTCACCTTTGCGTTCGATGCGTCGACTGAATACGTCGTATTATTTCGTCCTGTGAGCGTGATGATCGTTCCGTTGATCGATGCGACCGTTCCGCTGACACCTGGGGCCCGTGCTGGGCGTTGTGTGGCATGCGGTGTCATCCATCGTTCAAAAGGGATTCCGTGACCTGTGACTTGGGCTGATACGGCGATCGGCAGGATGACCGAAGCGGCGATCGCGGTCCCGGTGAGGAGGTGTGTACGTTTACGCATAGAAGTGGGTCGTTCTGAAAGAGTATTGGCTTTGCATTGGGATATACGGAACAAGCCCAGGGATGGGTTCATGTCCGGTCGCTTCGTCCCTAGCGAGTGCGTTTTCGCTGTGTTGCGGGCGATGGATGTCCGGGGAGCGGATGGAGCTGTGCCGCGATGCCGATGGCCGCGGCGATGATGACGAGGTTCTTGATGATGTACTGCCCTTCGAGCGTCGGGACGAAGAAGCCGGCCCACGTGATCGACGGGAGGAGGAAGAGCGGCATGAAGGTCGTGATCATGTGGAGCGCGAGGAGGGGGATCACGAGGCGCTCCATCTTGGGGATCAGGAAGAGGATACCAATGAGGCATTCGAACAGACCGAAGAGGAGGTAGCAGGTGTCAAAGGGGATGAAGGGGATCGTCCGCGAGAAGAGATCTTGGACGAGCGGACCGGCGGGGCTCAGTTCACGACCTTCAGCGCGCCGAACCAGAAGAAGACGACGAAGAGGCCGAAGCGCGCCATCGGCATGCTGATGCGTTGGAAGAAGTGGATCAGCCGTCTATCGATCGCTTTGATGTCCATTGATCACATTGTACTACAGTTTCGTCGTCATCTTGGACGTATCACAAAACCCGCCGTTCAGCGGGTTTTATCCTGGCGGAGGGGGTGGGATTCGAACCCACGGTAACCTTGCGGCTACGCCGGATTTCAAGTCCGGTGCCTTAGACCAACTCAGCCACCCCTCCTTCCTCGCTTCAACGAGCTTGCTCCATTCAGCCTCGAAGGCCTCATTACGCCATAGTTCGTCAGCTCCGGTTTGTTCGCTTCGCTCACAAAGACGCAACAAGCCTGCGCAAACGTACCAGCTTGCAGGTCCTTTTTCAAGGATACGCGTGGCCTATCACGCGTGGTATACTCTTTTTATATGCCTTCCACCGAGTTTTTGGATCAGATGGCCAAAGCGCAAGACATCTTCGTCTGGGAAGCGCCTGCATGGGAAAAAGCTGATCGTCATCCACGCTGGTATCTGATCATGGGCGGGATCGCCTTTCTTTTTGCTGCTTATGCGGTCTTCACGTCGAATTATCTTTTTGCCTTTATCATCTTCTTGACCGCGATCATCTTGGTCTTGGCGGGAAATGAGAATCCCAAAGCGGTCCTCATCCAGATCGGTGACAATGGGATCGTCGTGAACGGAAAACTCTATCAGTTCGACAAGTTACATAATTTTGCGATCATCTACCACCCACCCCACACCAAGGTCCTATACGTTGAACCGAATAACGCCGTTCTTCCCCGGCTCCGCATCGATCTTGAGGACCAGGACCCCGTGGCGATCAGGGCGCATTTGCTCCAATATCTGGACGAGGATACGGACTTGCGAGGAGAGCATTATTCTGATATATTCGGCCGGCTCTTAGGGATCTAAGATGTACCCCTTGTCCGCCCCTGGCGGACAAAACGCAGGCGGTCGCCGGGGCACAAGCAAACGCTGGAGGCGGATGCGCAGTGCAAGACGACAACGCCGAGTATGCGGCCGTAGCTCAGCTGGATAGAGCGCCTCCCTGCGAAGGAGGAGGTCAGACGTTCGAATCGTCTCGGTCGCACCAGAGGGAAGGCCCGCCAAATGGCGGGTCTTTTCGTATCGAACTCGTCACGGTTTACGGATGAGGCACAGCGCGTTAGGTTACAGGCGTATGAATCTTGATCCGATCTCTGCGGCCATGCCGTGGTTCACCATCTGGTGGGTACGCATCCTCCTCATCCTCGCCGGGGCGTACGTCGCCAAACGCATCGTGCATGCATCCCTCGCACGCGTCATCCGTAAGTTGGTCCGTCCGGACGCGTATGCGTCGAAAGAGGCGGAGGTCAAGCGCGAGGATACGCTCATCAAGGTCTTCTCCACGACCTTCAACGTCGTCTTCTGGCTCATCGTCCTCATGCTCGTGCTTTCCGAGCTCGGGTTGGACATCGCGCCGCTCATCGCCGGTGCGGGCATCGTCGGGATCGCCGTGGGATTCGGCGGACAGTATCTGATCCGTGACATCCTGAGCGGACTCTTCATCATCATCGAGAATCAATACCGCGTGGGAGATGTCGTGAAGATCGACGAGGTGAGTGGCGTGGTGGAAGACATCAATCTCCGCGTGACGATCCTGCGCGACCTCGACGGGACCGTGCACACGATCCCGAATGGGGAAGTATCGATCTCGTCGAACATGTCCCGCGACTTCGCCCGTGTGAATCTGGTGATCGGTGTCGGATATGACGCGGAGCTTTCAAAGGTCTCCGAGATCATGAATGCGGTCGGGAAAGAACTTGCAGAGGACCCGGTATACAAGGATGCGATCCGGAGCGCGCCGATGTTCGTCCGCGTAGAGGAATTCGCGGATTCCGCGGTCATGATCCGCGTCCTCGGCGATGTCGCTCCGCTCAAGCAATGGGACGTGGCCGGGGAATACCGCCGTCGGCTTAAGACTGCCTTTGATCAGGAGGGGATCGAGATCCCATTTCCCCAACGCGTGGTCCATCTCCGGAACGCGCCAAGCGCCTGACGGTTTGGCCAAATCCGTGCGGTTCGGTACTGTCTTGGCATGCTGAATTGGTCGGACCCCGTCTCCTTCATCCACGGGCTCTCGCCGCAGGCGCGCAAGGCCCTGAAGACGCTCGAGCTTGAGACCGTAGGGGCGCTTTTGGATACCTTTCCGCGCCGATACGACGACTACTCCCATGTGACACCGATCGCGCAGGCGCCGACCGGCGAACCGGTGACCGTGCGCGCGACCGTGCAGGAACTCAAGGCGGCGCCGACATTCCGTCGTCGCATCGCCATCATCAAAGGGATCTTGAATGATGCGAGCGGGTCCATCGGCGTGACCTGGTTCAACCAGCCATGGCTCCTCAAGCAACTCAAATCCGGAGATGAGATCTTCGTGTCCGGGACCGTCACCCAGCGTCCGCGCTTTGGGCGAGGATTCACGTCTCCTTTATGGGAGCCGGCGACGGAAGCAACGCTTGCGGCCGGCAACATCGCTCCGGTCTATCCGTTGAAAGGGGCGATCGCACAAAAGACCCTGCGGAAGATCACGAAACTCGTGATCGAAGAGGTCGCATTTCCAGAAGAGTGGATCCCGGAGGCGTTGCGTGTGCGCGCCGATCTTTCGGAGATCGGGTGGGCGTATCGCATGATCCATTGGCCGGAGTCCATGACGGATGCGGAACGTGCGCGTCGGCGATTCGCCTTCGGCGAATTGTTGGCGTATCAATTGGCCATGCGCGCGGCGCGACAGGAGGCCGATGTCCATGGTGCGCCCGTGGTGAAATTCGATGAGCCGTTCGCCAAAGCCTTTGCTGCATCGTTGCCGTTCGAGATGACCGCGGATCAGAAGCGGGCTGTCTGGGCGGCGGTCAAAGATATGGAGACGGGGCGGCCGATGCGCCGTCTCCTTCAGGGGGATGTCGGGAGCGGGAAGACCGCCGTCGCGGCCATGCTTGCGGCGCTCGTCGCGCGGAGCGGCGCGTCCGCAGCGTTCATGGCACCGACCGAGATCCTCGCGCATCAACACGCACAGACGTTCCATCGATCGCTGACGCCGCATCAGATCCCGGTCCTGCTCCTAACGTCATCTGCGCGGATCCTGTGGGAGGGCGGGGAAGAGGCGAAGCTTACGACCGCGGAAGCACGTGAACGTTTGGCGCGCGGACGGATCGTCGCCGTGGGCACGCATGCATTATTGGAGCGCGGCCAGGCGCCGCCGGATATCGCCCTTGCGATCGTGGACGAACAGCATCGGTTCGGGGTGGCGCAACGGGAGGCGTTGTCCGTCGATGCGCGGAGTGACCAGTTGGTCCCGCATCTGCTCTCGATGAGCGCGACGCCGATTCCGCGGTCGCTTGCGTTGACCCTCCATGGGGATCTTGATGTTTCCATCATTCGGACAAAGCCCGCGGGCCGGCAACCCGTGGCGACCAAGGTCCTGGTCGGTGAAGCCGGGCGTGAGCAGGCATACGATCTCATTCGTCGGGAGGTCGCTGATGGGCGCCAAGCATTCATCGTGTGTCCGCTCATCGATCCGTCGGATGCGCTCGGCGCGCGAAGTGTCGAGTCAGAGACGCGTCGGTTGCAGGGCGGTCCCTTGCGCGGCCTGCGCGTCGGGATGTTGCATGGAAAGATGTCGTCCGCGGAAAAAGAACAACGGATGCAGGATGTCGTCCGTGGAGCGATCGATGTGCTCGTCGCGACCACGGTGGTCGAGGTCGGTGTGGACGTGCCGAATGCGACGGTCATGCTCATCGAGGGCGCGGAACGGTTCGGTCTCGCACAACTGCATCAGCTCCGCGGACGTGTCGGCCGTTCATCACATCCGTCCCACTGTCTCCTCGTGGCTTCGGATGGCGTGGATGCGACGCGGCGATTGCGCGTGCTTGAACGGACGAATGATGGATTCGAGATCGCTGAAGAGGATCTCAAGATCCGGGGAGAGGGGAATCTGCTGGGGGTCCAGCAAAGCGGACAGGCGGTCTTCAAGACCGCGCGGCCCGACGATCTTGAGCTTATGGCGTTGTCGCGCGAGGCTGCGGCGCAGATCATCGACATGGATCCAGGATTGAAACAGCACCCGAAACTCGCCGCGGTCGTGGATGCGCTTCGGGCAGAGAGCCATCAGGAGTGAGGGTCGGGTATCGAGAATTCGATATCGGTTGCCACTGCTGGGGAAAGGTTCCTAGGGAAGGGATCGTTTTGATGTGGATCCTGAAACGAGTTCAGGATGACAGGATCAAAGGGCGAAGGAAGTGGAAGATCCTCCGGTCAAGCCGGAGGATGACATTTTTATGCCTTCAACGCCGTTGCAAGCGCTTCGCGGAGGCTTGCGGCTTCGATGACCGCGAGTCCGGTCGGAGCGCGTTTTCCCTGACCCTTCGGCACGATGACGCGTGCGAATCCCATGCGCGCGAATTCTTTCAGGCGCATCTCCGGGAGCGGGACAGGTCGCAGTTCACCGGCAAGACCGATCTCGCCCATGACGCCGAGCCGTGGATCCAGTGTTATATCTTTGACCGCACTCGCGATCGCGACCGCGAGGGCGAGGTCCACGCTCGGATCCCGCGCATCGATCCCTCCCGCCGCGTTCGCGTAGACATCTTTGTCCAATGCCTGGATGCCGGCGCGGCGTGCCAGGACGGCGAGCAGCATCCCAAGGCGTGCGGTGTCGACGCCGGTCGCGCGACGGACCGGTGTCCCGTAGCCGGCTGGGGAGACGAGCGCTTGGATCTCGATCAACATGGGCCGGTGCCCTTTCAACAGGCAAGCGACCGCGGAACCGGGCGCTTCGCGTGGTCGGTCGCGCAAGAGTTCTTCTGATGCATCAAGGACCGGTTCAAGACCGCGTTCGTTCATGCGCAGGAGGGCGACCTCGTCCGTCGGTCCGAAACGGTGTTTGAGCGCTCGCAACAGACGCGCCCGATGCTGTCCGTCGCCTTCGAGGAAGAGGACGGTGTCGACGAGATGCTCCAACACGCGCGGGCCGGCGACGTCGCCGTCTTTCGTGACCTGGCCGACGAGGATGATCGGGATGTTGCTGTGTTTTGCGGTCTCGGCCAGGGTCGCGGCGCACGCTTTGACCTGTGCGACGCTTCCCGGTTCCCCGTTCATGTCCGTGAGACGTAACGACTGGATCGAGTCCACGATCACGAGTGATGGACGTTCGGCGTCCAACGTCGCCGCGATCGCGGCCGCATCCGTATCGTCGAGGAAGTGCAGGGTGTCGGGGATCTGCGCGGAGAGGCGGAGGAGGCGTCGGCGGATCTGCGCCGGTGATTCCTCGCCTGTCACGTAGACGACCTTGCGTCCCGCTTTGGCTGCAGCGATCGCGCACTGCGCGAGGATCGTGGATTTGCCGATCCCAGGTTCGCCCGCGAGGAGCGTCACGGATCCGTCGACCAGACCGCCGCTCAAGACCGCGTCCAGCGCATCCATTCCGGTCTTGCGCGCATCTGCGGTGACGGAGGGCTCGGTCTTGGCGCTGACGAGCGGAACAGCCTTCCCTGACCGACGTGCGGCGGGTTGATCCGTCGCCGTCATTTCTGCCTCTTCGGTCAGCGTGCCCCACGTGCCGCATTCAAGACAGCGCCCGGACCATTTACTGGTCTGGGCGCCGCACTTCGTACATGCGTAGAGGGTCGAGGTCTTGGCCATGCGTCCATCCTCGCTGTTCGTCACTTTTTTTGCAACGGGGGACAGTCTTTTAGGGTGGGGTTGCAGGCGGCCCCGCGGATACCAGACGAGCGATATAGCCCCCATGAAGTGCAGGCCGAAGTACAATCGATCGATGGGAGTTTCTTGTTCGGATCGGTCGTGGCCGCGTTCACTTCTGCACGTCTTTGATTCTCCGTTTCACATGTTGCGCGATCCAATCCCCAGTCGCCTCGACAGATACTCAGCGCTTGCTTCTTGATCGTTATTATCGGATTTTCTGGATTGTCTTTGATGCATTTGAGGGTCATCGCCGCCCGTTGCGCCGATTGCCCGCTCGCTTGGCCCGCAAAATGGGCCCATACACGGCTGATCGTGCTGGGAAGTGAAGGATTCGCATTCCCGACGTTCGCTTTGACGATCATCATCGTACTCCAGATGCTTCCGTAGACGCTCAATAACTGTGGTGCGTTAAAACAGATCCCTGCGATCTTTACGGACGGAATACCACCTTCGCACCAGGTACCTGGCTGGAAGACGGTCGTTTGGCCACCGCCGATTCCGTGGCTGAATCGCCAGTCAAGACCCAATTGCGGTTGGGATGCGTCGAAATGATCATCGTTTCTCGGTGCGGCCTTCGAGCAATTGTCGTAGTTTTTTACACTCGCTTGAAGATCCGCTCCCGTCGCGCATTTGGGGTATCCGCGTCCTCCGCATGATTTCGTACAGGCAGGGAATGACTTACCGCTATAGGTTTTTCCAGACTCTAGATATCTCTTTCCAGACCCGCTCCAGAATGCGAGATATTTTCGATCCGTATCCGGGTCTTTCGATGCCAGGAATTTTGCCGCGTTCCACCCGGAGACCCATATGCCATAGGCAAATTCGTCATGTCCGATGACCATAGGCAGTGCTGAGCCCCCGGTTTCATAATTGAACGCGGTCACCGCGTAGCAGGAAGGGATCCCAAACCGTTTGCCGATCGTCGTGGCGCAGTCGATCTCGGATTGCAATGTTGGAAGGCCACCGACACCATAGACGATGTTGCATTCAGATGGATTGTATCCATTCGCGATCGCGCTTTGTGGGACGGGTGCGGATGGCGACGAAGGGGAAGGGGAAGGGGAAGGGGAAGTGGGTACAGGCGTTTGTACGGGGGGTTGGCTACCGAGTTCTTGATTCTGTTCTTGGAACTGAGTCGTGTCTCCCGGGTTTGTGACGCTTCCACTCGGCGTCCCCGCATTCTTGATGATCTGCTTCCAGTCGTCCACGGGTATGTATTCCAGATTTTCCGGGGTGACGACCTGGACATCGAGAGATTTGAGAGATGTATCCAGATTTGGGATGACGGTCCGGAGGATCGTATATGTTCCGAGGACGAGGACGAGGCCCCAGAGGGCATCTCGTACGGCGCGTTTGCCGGCCTCGGTATCATCTATGGTCACGCCCATGAGATACCGTGATCCGCCCCAGATGAGTCGGATCGCTGCGGCGATCAGCGTGACGCCGAGAACGAAGTTGAAGAAGCCTCCGATGTATTGGGCGAGAAAGGGAAGTGATGCGATCCCACTGCTAAACGGAACGTCCGCCGTGAAGTTGACGCCTGGGATCGGGATCCCGAGCGTCGGAACGATGGCTTGGAACGTATTATCTCCTTGGGTGATCTTCACCTGGGCCCCGGGCTCGACATACACCGCCGCATTCACGGGTCCGATCGTGCACTTTCCTCCGTTCGATATGAGTGTGCAGTCCTTGGTCGATAGTGGAGAGCCTTCGCAGGTGTAAGTCTTTAGCGCAGGGTTATCGACTTTGGAGACGAGTTCATCGCATGTGACCGTTGAACTGGAGAGGCAGACATTCGCCTTCTGATCCGCCGCAGGATGGCATAGGCAGCATGAGGCGGCAGAGACGGCCGAGGGAAAGATGAGCACACAGAGAGCTAGGATCCCGACGCGGTGCAGGAACCATTTCGTCGGACCGGAAAGACCGCCGGTGGGGATTCGACGTCGTTCAGGGATCTTCCAAGATATCCTCGGTGACAGAAGGCCCATTTATCGCGTATAATATCGTATATCCGCAGGAATGGACACATGAGTATCGTTCGTCTCATTCGAAGGCTTCAGAACGCCGTGCCTCGCACAGCTGTCTTTTTTGTTTTGCGATCATCGCGTCGTTTACGTTCGCGCTCCCTGTCTTCGCGCAACAGGACGCGACGTATCAAGTTCCGAACCTCGGCGTTCCGATCCCGGGGGTGGATCTCGCGTCGAATCCGTTGGTCTACCGAGATGGGACGATCTCAGTCCCGTACCTCGCGACGTATATCGGCGGCGCCTATAACTATCTTATCGGCGTTTCCATCATCGCGGCGGCGATCATGATCATCTGGGGTGGTTTTCGCTACCTGCTCGGTTCAACGCTCGGAGATGCACAGGCGGGGAAGGAGAAGATCAAAGACGCCATCATCGGGCTCTTTTTGATCCTCGGAAGCTACACGCTGCTTACGACACTCGGAGGTCCGTCGCTGACGACGTTTCAGCCGTTGAATCTCGATATCGTGAGTCAGGAACAGTATGAGGCGCAGATCGATAGCGGTGGCGTGCCGATCGAATATCAGACCGGTCAGGTCGTGAGTGGACATCCGGATGCGTCTATTCCGACGCCGAGTACTGCCGTGACGGCGACCAGTCAGATCCCGCCAAGTCCAGGTGGTGGCGCAGCTCCGGCCTTTTCCGGAAAAGATGTCTCCGGCTTGGGCAAGGGGTGTACGGTCGATTCCAAGTACCACCTCCCAGGCCCCGGCTGTTCTGGGGCGGCGTGTCAGACAAGGTTTTGCGTCAATAAGGATTACAACATTCCTGGCATTCCATCGATCACGAATATGGTCGGGTTCCAGGGGATCTTTCCGAACACATTCGGCGAGCAGATCACGGAGAAGGGTTTGACGTTCGTCGTTCCCACGAATCCGCAGTGTTATAGCAAAGCGGGGTGCGATGCATCGAAGTACATGGATATCGACATCTTGGGGCCGCGTGCGAAGGCGACGTTGAAATGGCGGATGGACGGGACGATGGTCTTCCAGCCAGAGGCGCGTGATGCATTGATCCGCGCAGGAGCAGAGGCGAAGAAGGAGGGGTATTTTCTCGTGATCGGGTCAGGGACACGATCCGTCAAACAACAGGCGGAGGCATACTGTTCGCGTATAAAGACCAAAGGTAGTGCGCTTGGTCTCGCCTTGCCGGGATATTCGAATCATCAATTGGGCATTGCAGTCGATATCGGCCTCTTTAAGTTGGAGAACGGCCGCATCCATCTTTTGACGTTGACGGGCGGGATCTGCGGACAGGTTTCGAACCAGAAATATCTTGGTGCAGACAAGCTATCAGCCTTAGAGCAGATCATGGCTTCTGCGGGATTCAAACATATGTGTCAGGAGGTGTGGCATTTCGACTACCAAGGCGTTTACGCTGTTGACTGCAACTCCTGCGTCTTCCCTGGATCGATGGCGACCCGAGAGGCGAAGGAATGCAAGTAATGAAGAGGCGGTCGTTGTGCTACCTCTGTGTTATGGCGACGCGGAACCCGTGTCCGCGGGTTGGAGATCCATGCAACACCGGAAGCCGATCTCATAGCTTCGGAATCCGATCGGGGCATGCGGTCCGCCGCTTGAGGCGTAGCAGGTAGGCTGGGTCCCCGGATCGCCGAGGTGAAAGAGGGGATTGAAGTAATACCCGCGCCAGGACCAGTCTTTACCGCAGACCCATCTGTTGTTCTGGATACAACTCGAGCTCTTGAGACTCGAGAGCGTTTCGTTGATCCGCTGTTGGGAGGTCTTTTTCGCGTCCGCGTCTTTGACCGTGATCTCGGTCACGTTCCCGTTCAGGTCATAGACACCTTCCGGCGTGACGCATGTGGGTCGAGAGCCGCTCGGGATGACATATTGGGACCACTTGTCACCCGCCTCCTTTCGCATGGTGTCGTACTCACTCTTTATGTGGCTGAGCTTGGTCCCGAGGGACGCGTTCCCGCCCCCATTTGCCGCATCGATCTTTTGCTGGATGTACGCATCGAAATCCGGATGCGCAAGGATGCTCTCCAGCGGGTTGTATTCTTCCAGCGCATAGAAATCGAGCATGGAGTGGAGTTTGCTCCAGGTAACAAGAGAACGGACGTATTGATCGTAGTTACATGGCGCAGGCTGCCGACTCATATCCTTGGAGATGGTCTTGATATATCCGCCGGGACCGCCTTTCTTCACGTTCGACACCCAGGCTTGACCCTTCACATAATCCGGCCCGTACCCGTAGGTATTCGTCCCTTCCGGACCGAGGCAAGCGCGCGTCCACTCGTTCGACGTGCAGAGACGCTTCCCTTGAGAGGAGCAGTACCACTCGGCTTCGATCTCGGTCACGCCGTTGAATGGTTTTACGCCGGCCTGATTCGGAGCCTCGAACTTGTCCATGCAGAAGGAATTCACATGCGCCGAGGTCGCGTGTGCCTTCGCTTCATGCGTCTCGTATGCGGAGCTATATGGAACGGGGACCATATCGCTCGGACAGGTCTGGGCGATGAGGTTGCCGTTTTGATCCTTGACGACAGTGCCGGGAGAGGGTGGGGTCGGGGTCGACGAGGGTTGCGGTGAGGGCGGAGTCTCGCCCGGCACGACGACCTGAGCGGGTTTACCGGTCGTCGGTGCCGGAACGGTTGACGCCGCAGTGACGCGGTTGACCTCGGCAGATGGACTGCTGAAGGCTTGGAGGGACGTGAGGTCCACGTTGAGGATGGAGGGGTTTGCAATGGTCGGATTGACCACGGAGACGATGGTGTAGGTTCCCAGGATGAGGATCAGGCCGATGAGCGCGTCCCAGATGATCTCTTTCCCGCGAGACACGCTCCCGGCGGTCGAACCGAGGATATAGCGGAACCCGCCGTAGATGATCATGATCGCGGCCGCGATGATGGAAACGCCGATGAGATAGTTATAGGCCGCCTGGATGTACAGCGCGAGATATGGCGTCTGGGCCACGCCTCCTCCAGCAGGGACCTCGGTCGGAAAGGTGAGTCCCGGGATGGGGACATTCGGTTCGATGGGGATGTGCGTGGTGGGTTCTTTGGTGCCGACCGTTGACCCATAGGTCTCGGCGTTCGCGACCTCTGTACAGGCACCTCCGTTATCCTTTGGCTGGCACGCCTGGTCGTCCAGCTGGGCTGAGCACTTCACGTTCGCGAGGTTCGGATTCAGGACGGCCGTTTTGATCGTGTCGCAGGTCGCGGTCGTTTGAAGGCAGAGATATCCTTGGACGGATACGGTCTCACACCGGCAACACGTCGCGAGTGCGACGTTCGGTGCCAAGAAAAGTGAGATCAGGGAAAACGGGAGGAGGGCGAATGCCTGACGGAACGAGCGTCGCATATCAGGACTTGATGAACGCATCGAGCGCGGCACGGACTTCCTCTTCGGTCACGGCTCCGACGAATGCCTTCGTGCCGACGAAGATCGTCGGTGCGGTGTCGAGGCCGTCGCTGCGCGCCTGATCCGTCTCTGAGATGAGAAAATCTCGTAATTTGGGGTCATTCTTACAGGTGCTTATCTGGTCCGTATTGAGATGAAGCGCGTTCGAGATGGTTTGATAGACTCCGCTATTCAGGCCGTTCGCTGACAGAAGCGCATTGTGCGCGTTCCAGAACTGCCCCTGTTCTCCTGCGCAGATCGCAAAGGCCGCAGCTTCAAGGGCATTCTGATGAACGCTATAGACGGGAAAATCCTTCCAGACATAGCGGACTTGGCCGCCGTATGAGGCAACGACCTTTCGGAGGAGCGTGTCCGTCGTTTTGCATGTGTCGCACTCATAGTCACCGAATTCGATGACCGAGGCGACAGAGGTCGGGCTTCCATAGAGGATCTGATCCGTGCTGGAAAGTGCCGGGGGATGGAGCTGTGACGCATCGACCTGCTTCGGCAACAAGATGGAGCGAACATCTTGGGGCGGGAGACCACCCAAGAACGTGTTCTGCGAGGTCAGGACCGCGCGCGTGATCAGCCAGCCGCTGACCCCGAGGGAGAGGACCACGAAGACGGCGAGAATGATGAAGCGCTGGCGGTTCATACGTTACTGGAGTTTGTAGCTATACAATTGTCCGGTCACGGCATCCGTAAAGATGAGTTTGCTTTGGTCTGCGGAGACGACGGGCGCTGAGATGGGGATGTTCTGATCCGGGATCGGGACCTTTTGTGAGACCCCCGTGTTCAGGTCGATCTTGTAGACGTCATCTGGGTAATCCACGAAGTCCGAGCGTTGGATGCCCGCGTTTGCCGGCAGGTTGCGCGGCACACCGCAGTAGATGACCGAGTCAGACGCCCAAGCGCACTTATCTGCCCATGTTTCGATATGCAGGTTCGTCCGGTCGGCACCGATGGACGCGGGGTTGGACGAGGCGATCCACAGGTCTGGTTTTGCATTTGATTCAGGGCTCCAGACGCTGAACAGGAGGTGATTGCCGGATGGCGACCAACTTGGGAGAAAGTCTGCCCCGGGAGCGGTCAGGAACGGGAACTTCTCTTTGTTCTGTCCGATGAACAGGATGTCTTGCTGGAGAGAACCGCCAGGGAGGGTGTTGCTGTCCGGTACATATCCGATGATCTGTCCAGACGGAGACCAAGAGACCTGAGCGCTGTTCACGTTGTCACCCAACTCCTGAACGGCCTTTGCCTCGGTCCCGTCCGGATTCGAAACGATCAGGAAGCGGTTACTGGGATCGACGCCGACGCTTTTGGCGGCGACCTTTGTATCGTTCGGTGAGAAGTTGAAGTCATTCCAGTGCGCGGGGAGATTGACCTGTTGATCCGTATTGAAGTCGTAATAGAGTTTGGATCCATCTGGGAAGTTGACGATGGCCTTGTCGGTCACGTTCCCCCAGTTCACGTTCGAGACGTTATAGAATTGTTTATTGCTCAGAGCGGTGACCGTTCCATCATCGGCGATCCGGTAGAAGCGGCCGTCACCCGGGTTATAGAACCGGGTTCCGTTCTTGTCCGGAGATGGGGAGATGTCCATGGTCTGGCTGTCGAGGAGGAGTTGAACTGGGGATGAAGCCTGTGCCGTGGTCGGTTGGACATTGACGGTCGGAACACCGGCTTGCGGGAGTCCGCCACCCGTCGTCGACGTCGTACTGATCGGCACTCCCGTCCCAGCCTGTGGAAGATTTCCTGTTGGCGTTGAGGTCGCGGTCTGCGTCGGGGCCGTCGGTACTTGAGCCCGGAAAAAGAGCCAGTAGAGGAGGTATCCCATCGCGACCGAAAAGGTCACAAAAAAGACGGCGAAGAGGATCTTTTTCATCCGTTCAGACATATGGCCTCAGTATAGCGGTTTTTACGGGCAAACGGTAGCGACTTTGCGTGGTCGCATCAGAACAACTTGGTGATATGGAAAAGGAGCGAGCCGGCGTACCCGAGGATCGCGACGACAATGATGACGACGAATGTGCAGCAGCATTGGGGAGGCATGAACAGCGAGTTCGCGCAGATCCCCATATCGACACAAACGGTCAGCATGTCTTCTGGACACGATTGCTCGAACATTTCGGCGAGGGCCATTCCTTTTTGGACCCCTGATGCAATAAGCGGATCCTCGATGTTCGATTGTTTGGCGGCGAATCCGATGCCTTTGACGAAGTATTTATAGACGAACTGCAGATTCAACTGAAGGATAAGGACGAGGAGTGAGATCCCCACATCTTCCGGCGCCGTTCCGAGCTCTGTCATTTCCAGAGCACCGCGGGCGCCAGCTTGGGTCGCTTTCGCTCCCGTCTTTGCCGCCTGTTGAGTGAGTTTGAGAACGCGTTTTTTCAGCTCTTGTTGGACGCGTTCGCGCGCTTTCTTTTGGAAATCTCGTTGACGCTGCGATTCGTATCGTCGCGCCTGTGCACTCTCGTCCGGTCCTTCCATCTCTTCCTCCTCTTCGATCTCTTCGATATACGGAACTTCGGCTTGTGTGACCTCAAATGGAGGGAGCGCTTCCGCCGTTGGAGCTCCTTCTGCCTGACCGAGGAACTGACGTTGCGTCCGCATCTGTTGGACACGAAGCGCACGGGCGCGTTCTGTCTCTTCTTCCGGGGTGAGGGTCTCTCCGACCCCTGCTCCGGCGATCGGAGGGGGGATCGCTGCTCCGCCGGCCGCATAACTCTGAAACGGTTCTTCCATGGATGTGGAACCGAGAAGCGGCTGTTCGACGGCGCCACCTCCACCACCAGCGCCAAAGGAGATGCTGTTGTCTGAAAGGGGAGTATCTCTGGAGAGTGTCGGGATCTCTGTATTCCCTCCGCGTTCGCGCGCAACCGTGGAGCGCCGTTGCAGGGCGAGGAGCCCCATTGCCGCACCGAGCGGTGCGCCTTCTGGGCCGATCCCGCGGATCTGTTGAGGGCCCATGCGCCCGAGTTCGGGTGGGGGAGGGGCTTGCGGCCCGGGACGCTGCTGGGCGTGCGTCATGCGCGCGCGTGTCTGATCCAGGACGGAGGCGAATTCCTGCTCCTGTTCACCGCGGGTTACGGCGGTCGGCGGAGCGGGTGCGTTCGTTTCCAGTTCCGTACCGATCGGGGCTGACGGAGCAACGACTGGGAGGGATTGGTCCTGTTCCCAGGTCTCGATCCGTTGAAGCGAAGCCGCGTCTTCCGGAAGCTGGCCGTTAAAATGGACCACGCCGTCTTGATAGGTCTGGAGATAGGTATCCAGATCCTGGAAGCGCTGGTCCACCGGTCCGGACGCCGCGGCGTCGCGGATATGCGAACGGACATTCCGGATCTGGTCGCGGATCGCGGAGCGGCGTGCTTCCGGCACGACGAGATGACCGCCTGCGCCGGTCGTCGCATTCGCGCGGACCTGGGCAAGGACCGTGTTCGCTTGTTGGGCAAGTCCGTTCAACGTGGCGGTCGCTGTCCGTTGTTGTTGTGCCGTCAGCGCAGACGCAGCGGCAAGCGCCGAGCCTGCGACCGCAGCGAGCGGGGCGAGGGCCGTGCCGACCGAAGGGGTGGTGATCGTCGCGGCTGCCTGAAGCACGGAGGCGGATCGAGCGATCGGCGCCTGGATGTGTGCGATGACCTCCGTGTCCGCGGCGATCGCGGCCGGGATGTTCGGTACCTCTGGCGGAGGGATGCGGAGTTCGGGAAGCCGCGTCAACGCGCGTTGAATGTTCGCTTGGAGATCGTTCAGCCGACCGAGGGCTGCCGCCGCAGCCGGAGATCCCGAGACGATCCCGGATGGAAAGGAGGTCTGTTTGATCCGACGCTGGAGGTCCATGATCCGTTGATCGACGTCCGAGAGCGCGGCGATCTTCGTGTCCACGTCTTTTTGGAAGGTCGGTAATCGATCCGAATAACGCAATGTCGCGTCAAGCGGTTTTTGGATCTGTTCTTCCGCGACGCGCGCGACCTCGGCAGATTCCTGTTGGATCTGGCTCAGCGTCACGGCCTCCGGTGCCTGCGGCGCCACCTTCGTCTGCGGCGCCGCGCGTTCGACTGCTTGTCGGAGACCATCCTCCGCCTCGGCGTTCGCATCAGATGACAGAACGCGTTCGACGGCCTTGGTGCCGTCTGGCGCCGTCACGACGCGCGTCGAGGATCGATCGACCTTGGTCGCGTAGTCATCGATACCTTTCCGGAGGGTCGCGATCTTTTCGAGCTTCTCATCGATCGCTGTATTCGTGGGACTTTGTGCGCGTTGCGGTGTCTTTTTCGTCGCGGTCTCGTCGGAAAGGGTCTGAAGGTTCGTGGACACGCGCCGCATGGTCGCGAGGGTGTTCTCGATCCGTTGCGTGTTCTCCCGGTCGAGATCCGGTCCTTTGAGGACGGCCTCGTTCGCTTCGGTCGCGAGTTCCTCGATGCGTTCGTCCGTTTCGTCTTTGGGCGCAACGGAAACGGCGGCAGGTGCCGGTGCACCGGCGGCAGTCTCTTCGGTGATCCGGGTCCATTCACGGTCGATCGCTTCAAGGGAGCGGTCCTGTTCGGTCTTTGGTCGTGTGGCGGGCGTTTCGCCCCGCACCGTTCGGTCCGTGGCCTCGCCCCGCGCGGCCGCTTCCGTCGGAGCGGCAGACGCTTCCGCCGGACGCGTCGCGGTCGGAGGTGTTTTGGTCGCGGCCTCTGACGATTCCTTCTGCGCCTCCTTCTTCAGCTCACCCTGCTTGTGTTCCACGGCACCTCGCCAGGAACGGACATAGTCTTTAAAGGTCTGTTTGTCGGGGTCGAATTTTCCTCCGCCTGGTAATTCGATCTCGGTCAGATCTCCGCGGAGGAGGGCTTTCTTCACGTTCGTGAGTGAACCGACGAGACCTTTGAGGTCCGCGTCATCCGGATGATCGTTGACCATCTTCCGCAAACTCTCGCGGACGCTGTTGAGGCCGTTGACGGCCGTCCGTCGTCCCGCGGCAAGTTTTTTTCGATCTTCGTCCCAGTTCTGATATTGCGATGACTTCCAATCCTGATATCGCGTTTTGAAGTCAGAGAACCGTTCCGAGAATCGGTCTGCGGCGCGTTTGCGTTCCGCGCGGCCCGCTTTGCCTTTGAGCTTCTGTGTGTCTTCCAGGGCTTTGCGCGCGTGTTGGAGATCGAAGAAGGAACCGGCGAGGGAGCTGTTCAGGGAGCCGAGTTCCGGATTCCATTTACTCTGGACGTCATTGGAGAGATTTCGGACCACGGATCCGAATTGGGTGAAGCCGGCGCTCGTGCGCGATGCGAGATTATCCGCATTCGTCGTGCCGGATCTGGAGACATCATCAAACTTCCCCACGATGCCATCGAGGGGCGTTGCGTATTTGTCGAGGCCGAGATTCGCCCGAGCACCGAGCGAGGAGATCTGATCGACGCTATCTCCGAGCGACTCCAGCGGCTGAAATGCGGCATTGTCCATGCCGTGATCATTATACCCGCTGCGCGCGATGTGGGGAGGAGGGGAGACCAAAAACGGAAGCGAGGTTCGCTTCCGTTCGGGATCAGCCGTCTTTTACCGCGCTTTGAGTCCGGTGGCGGTCGCGGTCAGGGCGAGTTTCCGTTTGCGAGGTTTTTCAGCGAGGAGTTTGGAGATGAGTGCCGTGACCTCGCGTTCAACGATCCGTCGGATGGCCCGCGCGCCTTCCTCCGGCGGCATGGGCTGTTGGAGAAGCCACTCCAAGACGTCGTCCCCTGCGGAGCAGGCGACGCGCTGAGCTTTTTCGACGCGCACGAGGATCTCATCCAGTTCCCGTTTGAGGATGGCGCGCATCACTTCTTTCTTCAGCGGTTTGAAGACGACGACGCGGTCGAGGCGGTTCAGGAGCTCCGGTCGGAGTCGCTGGGCCAGTTCGTCTTTGACCACGGACTCGAATTCATCATTCGCATCGCCGAAGCCGAGTGCTTTTTTGCCCAGCCGATCGCTGCCGATATTCGAGGTCAGGATGACGTAGGTATGGCGGAAGCTGACCGGCCGGCCGGTGCTGTCCGTGATCTTTCCGTCTTCCAGGATCTGGAGCAGGACGTTCTGCACATCGCCGTGTGCCTTCTCGAATTCGTCGAAGAGCACCACGCTGTGCGGACGTTTGCGTACCGTGTCCGAAAGTTTATTCGCGTCACGGTAGCCGACATACCCCGCGGGCGCGCCAATGAGTTTTGAGACCGTGTGTCCTTCGGAGAATTCGGTCATGTCGATCTTGATGAGCGCGCCTTCGCGACCGAAGATCTCTTTCGCGAGCAGGCGGGCGGTCTCGGTCTTCCCTGTGCCGGACGGACCGACAAGGAGGATCGCGGCCTTCGGCCGGTTCGGGTCACCGAGACCGAGGCGCGAACGCGTGACCACGTCCGCGATGGCCGCAAGTCCTTCGTCTTGGCCGACGATCGTCTGTTGGAGGTTTGCTTGGAGCGCACGAAGCCGCTGACGTTCGGTCGCGAGGACGGTCTCAAGATCGATCCCGGTCGCGCGCGCGACCACGCGGGCCACGTCTTCTGCGGTCACGTTCGGACGGTCCTTGCTGCGCGCTTCCTCCGCGGCCTTGGCCAGTGCGGCGTGTTCCTTGGCGTACCGCTCTGCTTCTTCCGCATACCGTTCAGCTTCCTGCAATTCGCCATTGTTCACCGCTTCTGCCTTGGCTTCTTCCGCGGCGCGCAAAGCGATCTCCAGCGAGGTCAGTCGTTCCATCCGTTCACTCGATTTTCGGCGCGCGTTGACGTGCGCGGCCGCCTCATCGATGAGGTCGATCGCCTTGTCCGGGAAATGTCGGTCCGTGAGATATCGTTCGGCCAACAGGACCGCAGCCGGTAGGACCTCGGGCTCGTATGTCACTTTGTGATATTCGGCATAGAACTCCACGACCCCCTTGAGGATCCCGAGGGTGGCTTCCGTGGATGGCTCCTCGACCGTGACGGCTTGGAAACGGCGCTCCAGCGCGGCGTCCGGTTCGATGAACTTCTTATATTCGGCCCAGGTCGTCGCGCCGACGCAGCGGATCTCGCCACGAGCGAGTGCGGGTTTGAGGATGTTGGCCGCATCGAGCGAACCGGTGGTGGAGCCGGCACCTACGATGTTGTGGACCTCGTCGATGAAGAGGATGACGTTCGGATCGTTCCGCGCTTCATCCATGATCTGCTTCAAGCGCGCTTCGAATTCACCGCGGTACATGGTGCCGGCGACGGTGAGTGCGAGGTCGAGGGAGAGGAGGCGCTTCCCGCGCAGGATGTCCGGCACATCGCCACTGGCGAGCCGCTTGGCCAGTCCTTCGACGATCGCGGTCTTCCCGACACCTGGTTCGCCGAGGAGGACGGGATTGTTCTTGGTGCGACGGCAGAGGATCTCGACCATGCGTTCCAACTCGGTCTCGCGTCCGATCACCGGATCAAGCGAGTCTGCGATCTCCTGTTTGGTGAGTTCACGCGTGAACGATTCGAGTGCGGAGACGCGCGGGGCGCGCTGCGACTGTGCCGGACGAGGGAGGTCGCCGATGCGCGCGTCCGGTTCTTCCGGCATCTCGTTCACGCCGCCGAGTTCCGGGAAGCGCGACGTCGACTTGAGGACCTGGATCAATTGCTCGCGCAACGCGCCGAGATTGACGCCCTGCGCCTCAAGGAAGACGTTCAGCTCCGTGAATCCGCCTTCGAGGACCGCGGCGAGCAGATGTTCCGTCCCGACGTATTTATGTTCGTACAGATGTGCGGTCAGGACGCACTTTTCGATCACGCGTTTGACGGCCGGGGAGAGATCCGGGGTCGCGACCGCGTCACTTTGGGACGGCGTTCCACGGAAGGCGTCTTCCGCCTTTGCGAGCGCCACACCCTGCTTCAACAGGATCTCCGCGCCGATCGAGCCTTTTTCATGTAAAAGGCCGACGATGAGATCGCCAGGCTCGACAAGCTCGCGGCCATTCAGGATCGCAAAGCTCAGCGCTTTTTGGAGCGCTTCTTTCAGGTGGGTGGTGAATCGGTCGAGGAGGTCAGGAGTCAGCATAGGTTGCGGACGCGCGCGTTCGGCGCATAACAGTGTCGCTCGCTGCGGTTCGTGCTCATCGTACGTTTCAGTACGCTTCGCATGATCCTCGCTCGCTTCGCGTTCTGCATCCGAACGCCCACGTCCGATGATTGAAGACTAGCGTGATATGAAGGGTTTGACTAGCGATTATCCGCCATCCCGCGGAGCTTGGCGATACGTTCGTTGATCGGTGGATGGGTGGAGAAAAGTCCGGAGAGACGTTGGGAGACCGAAGGTGACGAGGGTTCCGAGATCCAGAGGTGATTCGTTGCGGGCGAGGTCTTGTGCATGGGGATCGCCGCATCGCGGATCTTCTCAAGCGCGCGGGCCAGACCTTCGGGATAGCGGGTGAGGAGTGCGCCCGAGGCGTCTGCGAGATATTCGCGTCGCCGGGAGATCGCAAGTTTGATGAGTTGGCCGATGAGCGGGGAGAGGACGAGGAAGAGGATCCCGATGATCGCGAGGACCCCGCCGGAGCTGTCGCGTCCGCGGCGACGGCCGAAGCCGAAGCGGAGGAATTGATGCCCGATGAGCGTGAGCGCGCCGACGAGCACGACGACGAGCATCATGAATCGCGTATCAAAGTTCTTCACGTGCGACATCTCATGTGCGAGCACGCCTTCGAGCTCGGTCCGGTCCATTAGGAGGAGGAGGCCGGTCGTGACCGCGACGCTCGCGTGCTGGGGATCGCGTCCGGTCGCGAACGCATTCGGGGATTGGTCTTCAATGATGTAGACGCGCGGCATGGGAAGACCGTCCGTGATGCAGAGGTTCTCGACCGCGTTCCAGAGCGTCGGGAACTGGGTGCGATCCGTGAGCTCGACCGCGCCGTTCGTCGACAGGGCGATCTTGTCGCCGGCGAACCAGCTGACGAGGGTCATACCGATAGAGATCACGAGTGCGATGATGAGCGGCGCGGTCCCGGTATCTGTCACGACATATCCGTAGACCCAGCCCGCGAACGCCAAAAATCCTGTAAAGAGGGCGATCAGGATCCACGAACGTCGTTTGTTAGCATCGATCTGGGCGTACATATACAAAGACGGCAGCCGCGTGACGGAGACGGACAGGCCGTCTGGAACCGTCTACGGTCTGCCGTCTCCAATGGGTTCAGAATTTCACCTGCGGGTTGGCTTTTTCTGCTTCTGCAGCTTCGAAGAACTCGCGGGATTTGAAGCCAAGCATGTTGCCCATCATATTGGTGGGGAACACCTGTAACTTCGTGTTGAAGTCGCGCACATTGCCGTTGTAGAAGCGGCGTGCAGCCTGGATCTTGTCTTCCGTGTCCGTCAGCTTCTGCTGGAGATCGAGGAAGTTCTGGTTGGCCTTCAACTCCGGATAGGCTTCGGAGAGCGCGAAGATGCTCTTCAGCGTTTGGCTGAGCATGTTCTCGGCCTGGGCCTTGTCTGCCATGCCAGACGCGTTCATGGCCGCAGACCGGGCCTGCGTCACTTTTTCGAACGTGCCGGCCTCGTGAGCGGCATACCCTTTGACCGTCTCCACCAGGTTGGGGATGAGGTCGTACCGGCGCTTGAGTTGGACATCGATGTCCGACCAAGCTTCGTCGGTCCGGTTCTTAAGCGTGATCAGGCCGTTATAGGTCATGATGACCCAGAACGCGATCACGGCGAGGATGATAATGATCCACACCGTCAGGCTCATATAGTTGGAAAATGGTTTAGCGGATGTTACGCTCATCACCATAGCTTAACCGTCCACTTTTGTCGACGGTCCAACCCCCATCTTCTCCTCTATGGATCGCACCCTCGCCTCCGCGTTCAAAGCCTACGATATCCGGGGCCTTTCTCCCGAAACCATTGATTCTGCCTTTGCGAGGCGGCTTGGGAAGGCCATCGCCTATCGCTATCAGCCGAAAAAGGTGCTTGTGGGCCGGGATATGCGGACGACCTCGTTCCCGCTTGAGGCCGCACTCATCGAGTCCCTGACCGCCTCCGGTGTGGATGTGGTCCGGATCGGTCTTTGTTCAACTCCGATGTTCAATATCCTCCTGGGACTGGCCAACCATGAGTACGATCTGGGGGTAATGGTCACGGCGTCGCATAATCCCGGCAAGTACAATGGGTTCAAACTGACGCTCGGAGATTGTTTGCCGGTCGGGGAAGGGAATGGCATGGAGGAGCTCCGGGACGCTTTTCTGGAAGAGAAGGAATCCCCTTCGTCTCGGAGCGGCACCGCAGTCGATGACCCGGGGGCGATGGAGCGATACATCGAACACATCCTGTCGGTCGCGCGTTTACCCGCGAGCATGCCGAAGATCAAGGTCGCGATCGATGCAGGGAACGGCATGGCTGGAGCGATCCTGCCGCGTCTGTTGTCCAAGTGTCCGTGGATCGACGCGCTCCCGTTGTTCTTCGAACTGGATGGGACGTTCCCGAATCATGAAGCGAATCCCTTGAAGGCGGAGACACTGACCGATCTCAAAAAGACGGTGACGACCGAGCATTGTGCACTGGGTGTGGCATTCGATGGTGATGCGGATCGCGTCGGTTTTGTGGACGAGACGGGGATGCAGATCCCCGGGGATCTCCTCACTGCTTTCTTTGCGCAGGAGATGCTCTCGGTGCATCCGGGCGGGTTGGTGCACTACGACGTTCGTTCATCATGGACCGTTCCCGAGGTCGTGGCCGAAGCGGGCGGGACGTCCGAGCCCTGCAAAGTCGGCCATGCGAACATCAAAAAGCTCATGCGGCAGGACGGGGCGATCTTCGCGGGCGAAGTGAGCATGCACTTCTATTTCAAGGAATTGTGGAACTGCGAATCCGGGGATCTTGCCATGCTCCTCATGCTCCGGCGACTCGCGCGGACGGGAAAGAACCTCTCCGAACTCTGGGCACCATTACGTCGTTATGCGCACTCGGATGAGATCAACTTCGAGGTCAGTGATAAGAAAGCGGTGATCGCGTTGCTCAAGGAGGTGTATGGATCCAAAGCGTCGTCCGTGAGTACGCTCGACGGGATCCGTCTCGAATTCCGCGACCCAAAGGACCCGGCCGGGGATTGGTGGTTCAATGTGCGTGCATCGAACACTGAACCGTTGTTGCGCTTGAACGTCGAAGCGCGCACCGAGGACGTGATGCGTGCGCGCCTTAGCGAGTTGGAGGGGAAGATCCACCAAGCTGCGTGACCCAGGCGGTAAAATCATCGCCCTTGGCCTCGAAATTCTTCCAGAGCGAATAGCTGGGAGATGCGGTCGAGAGAAGACAGGCCTTCCCCGGGTCTGTTCTTTCAAACGCAAAGCGGACAGCTTCTTCCATGGATGAGGTCTTCAGGATGTTCAGGTCCGTGCACCCGGCGACGTCGAGCGCAGAGGCGATCCGCTCACCGCTCGGGGGGAAGAGAACAATATTTGTGATCTTTGCCTGCTTCACGGCTTGTGCGAGGAGCGAAAAATCGACACCGCGATCTTCGCCGCCGAGGAAGATCGTCCCTACGTTCCCGACGGTCTCGATGGCGAACGCCGTGGATTCGGGCGCGGTCGAGATCGCATCATCCACGAAGCGGATACCGTGAAAGGTCCCGATGTCCGTGAGGCGATGGGGGAGCGGTTCAAAGTCTCTCACCGCTGCGGCCGCCGTGTCCGCGTCTACGCCAAGGGTCTGAACGACTGTATACGCCGCGCGGATGTTCAGGAGATTGTGCACGCCTTTGAGCTTGGCGTCTGCAGCGCTGAACGGAAGGTCGGAGACGAACGGAATGGTCTTCGAAGGACAAGATCCGGCCAGCGCCGCGATGCGCGCGTCATTCGGATTGTAGATGAAGAGATCGTCCGGCTTCGCGAACTGAATGATGTTCGCCTTGGCCGCGAAGTACGCGTCAAGGTCTCCGTGATAGGTCAGGTGTTCGGGGAAGAAGGTCGTGAACACCGCGATATGCGGACTGTACTCGATGTCTTCCAATTGATAACTCGAAAGTTCAAACACGAAGATCTCGTCCGGGGTCGGTGGGTCGAGGAAGCTATCGAGCGCGGCGTGACCGATGTTGCCGACGAGCCGCACCTTCTTCCCGGCGCGCGTGAGCATGGCGGCGATGAGCGCGGCGGTCGTGCTTTTGCCCTTGGACCCGGTCACACCGATGACGGGATCGGTCACGGTCTCAAAAAAGAGATTCGTGCCGGTCGTACAGGGTTTGGTCACAAGACGCCGCGGAATGCCGGGAGACCGGATGACCACGTCGGCATTTTCCTGTTTCGTGAGGTAATCCGGACCGTCTTTTTGGTCCGCGATCATGATCTGCGGATCCTTCAGCCGCGCACGCAAAAAGCGCTCGGTTGCGCGCCCTTCCATGCCATACCCGAGCAAGAGGATCCGTTTTCCTTCAAGGTCAGCGAGCTTCATAGAGTGGACGGAAGGGTTCAGGGAGAAGAGAAGTATCACCAAGCCGGAATGCTTCGGTGTCGAGGGCGTTCAACGCATTCTCATCCGGACGGGCTTCGTCGAGATACATCCGCATGGACGCATCTTCCTCATAGGCGCCGTTGGCATGCGCACGTTCGAATGCGACGATCGTTTCTTCCGGTGCGCCGACGCATTCGAAGGGTTTGAAGTCTTTGATGCCGAGGAGTTCGCGATACAACGGAAGGAGATCCGGATCCGCGAAGAGATCCTTGCCGAAGATGTCGACGACGGTCGCTTTCGGAAGGAAGGCGGCGAGCCCGGCGAATACGAATGCGCACTTGGGACAGGATCCGCACCAATACGCATGACCCTCACGTTGCGGAAGCGGTTTTTCGATCGCAAAGTTCCGGTTGCAGCTGGAGAACGCGTGGAAGTATGCAGGATGTTCTGCAAACCGACGCAGGACCTCCAGTTCGCTCATCGGGCGCAGGAGGGAGAAGGGGACGACATCCGGGGTGATGAATGTCCGCACGTGATCCTGGATCATCTTTTCTGCTTCCTCGGACTTGCTCCATTGATGGTTGATCTGTGCACCGAGATATTCGACGTTTCCGACGTTCGCGCTTCGTTCATTCGCGAGCACGACATATTTGGACCGCGTCAGGATCGCGACGAGCGTCGCGGTCAGGGTATAGAGGAGGGTGATCGGGACGTGCCCATTCAAGACTTCGCCGGCTTTGGACCGTCGGACCATCTCTGGATCAAGAGTCCGTGTGATCCGGCGGACAGGCCAGCCGATGATCTGCTCGACCCGCTCTTGAACATCCGATGTATTCAACGTGAACGCATCTCCATCCATTGATGAACCCTTCAAGAGTTCAATGGCCACGATCGAGTCCTTCCCGCCACCGACGTTGGCGATCACCCGATCCGTGGTCGGGACCGTGCCCGGCGTCGGAGCAGGGGCTTCTGGATCCGTCGAAAGATCGACGAGACCCCGGAAATCGATCTGGTTCTGATAAAAGAATTCCCCCAGACCTTTGGTGTAGATGTCGTTCCAGAACGCGGCTTCATCGGCGGTCATTCCGTCTGCGATGATGGAGGGTGCACAGTGCATCTTCCAATAGCTCATGCCGGCCGCAATATGGATCGCGCGTAAGCATGCGTCGCCCGCCGGACCTGCATCGGGCAGCGCCGTACGGAGTCCGTCATCCAAGGTCATCCGTTCTGTGAATGTTTCGGAAGCTCCGTCTTCGAATTCGACCATATACACGAACGACACCGTGCCGGTCGCCTGGTCCATGGATCGTTCGCCGACGCGAAATCGGGTCGCTTTCATCAGCCGCATCGTAGAGGAGAACGGCGGCCGTGGCAACCGTGATGGATTGACGGAGCGGGCGATTTCTGCCATGTTGGACAAGGTCCTTTTCGCAAAGGAGGTGGATATGAAAGGGCATTGGCGTTTCCGCGCACCGTCGGCTGTCCGCGCCGCGTTGCGTGCCCATTCCCAGCAGGAAGGTCATGACCTGCCCGGTCTGTACATCTGTTTCTGGGATGCGTTGCCATCGGCGGACCGATACGTGGTCGCCTATCGAAAGATCGAGAAGAAACGACCCATCTCGGCGACGGCGGTCGTCAAGATCATGGACTTCAAGCGCTCGTCCTTCGAAACGGTCCTCGTCCGGACCTACCCGGCCCGTGCCGGAAAACATTTTGAATGGCGGGAGTACATCGAGGACCGTCGGGACGAGATCGCACTGTCCCTCGGGTTCATCGCCGAACGCGCACGACGCGACTCCGAAACTCCGGCCCCCGCATGACGGGGGCTTTTCTTTTTCGCTTGTTGCCGTGCGGGGAATCAGATAGCCTATGTGCCATGACCATCCTCTTGTTCCTCCTCGTCCTTTCGGTCCTCGTCTTGATCCACGAGCTCGGCCATTACCTCGCGGCACGCGCGTTCGGCGTCAAAGCCGAGGAATTCGGTTTCGGATTCCCGCCGCGCGCGATCGGGTGGGTGCGCGAACGCGGGAAGTGGAAACGCGTTTCGACGAGCGATCGGAAAAGCTACACCCACACGATCTGGTCCCTCAATTGGCTGCCATTCGGCGGCTTTGTGCGTTTGAAAGGTGAACAGCCGGACGGGCTCGAGGATGCGGATGCGATCCATGCCAAACCCGTGTGGCAGCGTGCGATCATCATCGTCGCGGGCGTCCTGATGAATTGGGCGCTTGCGATCGTGCTTTTCACCATCATCTTCTCATCCGGGACCACGGCGATCCTCGAGGATCTGCCGCAGGGCGCACACGTATCGGATCAGCACATCCTCGTGACCCAGGTGTTGGACCATTCACCCGCGGCTCAGGCCGGCATCATGTCAGGTGATGTGATCACGCGCCTCGACGGTTCGGCGATCGCAGACGCGTCGTCGGCACGCGCCGGTATCCAGGCGCACGGGGAGACGCCGGTCACGCTTCTGGTCCGGCATGATGGGACGGAAACGCAGATGACCGTAACGCCGACGTTCATTCAGGAGATCGGCCGACCGGCGGTCGGCGTCGGGCTCGCGGATGCCGGGACCGTCTCCTTCCCGCTCACCGAAGCATTCGTTCAGGCCGTGCGCGTGACCGCATCGCTGACGGTCTCGATCGTGTATGCGCTGGGCGATATCGTGCGGCAACTCGCGACCGCGCATCAAGTCCCGCAGGACGTGTCCGGTCCGGTGGGGATCGCGGTCATGACCGGTCAGGTCGCGCGCGAGGGTTGGGCCGCCTTGCTCTCATTCGCGGCCATGCTCTCCGTGAATCTCGCGGTCATCAACTTCCTTCCCATTCCGGCGCTCGACGGCGGTCGCATCCTCTTTTTGATCATCGAAAAGATCCGCCGCCGTCCGGTGAGCCGTACGTTGGAGATCGGGATCCACAATATCGCCTTCCTCCTCCTCATCATCCTGATCCTGCTCGTCACCGCACACGATCTGTCGCGCTACAGCGATGCGATCGTTGGCGGGATCAGAGGGGTGACCGGCCTCTAGCCGACGATCGTGACGTTTTCACCTCGCTCGTAGCGTGCGCGTTCGTCCGGCCGAGCGTATTCCCACGCCTTTTCGTCTTTCATGAGATCTTGCAGTTTGCCGATCCGTCCTTGGGCCGTGTCGATGATATATGGCACGCCTTTGGACGTCGTATACCGCACCCAGGCATGTGCCTTCGACGAGTTCGCGTTCTTCATGGCCATCGCATTCCGTTCGACGGAGATCTGCCCATTCAGCTTGAGATGCGGGTCGGTCTCTTCCGAAAGTTTTTCCAAAAGATAGGCGGCGAGGAGTGCTTGATGTCGGCAGACGCCGGCGTGACTCTTCGCAAAGACCGCGAGATGGATCTTCGTGTCCGGGGCGCCCTTTGAAAGCCGCGCGACCAGTTCATCAACCCTTTTTTTGTCATAGGGCATCTCGGAGCGGACCGTGTCGAAAACGAGGTGGAGTGCATGTGTTTTCGGAGACCGTTGTGATGCCTCGCTCGCCTGTTTGAGACGGGGGAGGAGGCCTTCATCATAGACCTCGCGTAAAAAGACATCCCCGGAATTGTCTGAACGCCGATCATCCACGACGACCGCTTCGCGCGCACCGCCGCCGAGATAGACGCCGCCGATGATGCGCGGCATGTGGCTCCCAATGATGGGACGCCCGCTGAACCGACCGTACGGCGCTTCGGAGCGACGCGAAGGCGGCGTGCGTTCGTCCGGTGGTTCATATGACGGGTTCGCGCGCATGCGCTGACTCGCCTCAACGGTTCGTTGCCAATGAGCTCCATCGCCGACGGGCGTTTCCACGCGGCGTCGAGGCGGCGTCTGCGGGGCGAAAGGGATCGGGTATTCTCGTGCCATGCGTACAGGATAAGCTCTGTCCATCTTTCGGGCAATCTGGTACATTCCGACGCATATGGAAGATGCATTGCAGGCGTTGAAACTCGCGGTCACATCCGCGCTCGCAAAGGTCGCGGATGAGCAGGCGGTGACGGATCTGGAGATCAAATATCTCGGACGGAAAGGAGAACTCACATCCATCTTGAAAGGGTTGTCGAGCGTTCCGGCGGAAGACCGTCCCCTCATCGGGTCATTGGCCAATGAGATCAAGGGAGAGATCGAACACGCGATCGACATGAAGCGACGCGAACTCGAAGGAGCAAAGCTCGCGAACCTCGCGGAAACGGAGCGCGTCGACGTGACCGAGCCGGGGACGCGTCCGCCCGAAGGGCATCTGCACGTGACAACGCAGGCGATCGACGAGATGACGTCCATCTTCGAGAAGATCGGATTCACGCGCACGCGGTATCCGGAAGTGGATTGGGACTGGTATGCCTTCGAAGCATTGAACATGCCCAAGGACCATCCGGCGCGTGATGAATGGGAGACGTTCTTCATGGATGCGCCGGAATCCAAAAAGGGGAAGATGGTCCTTACCCCGCATACCTCGAACGGGCAGATCCACGAGCTGGAAAAGGGGAACCTGCCGATCCGGATGATCAACATCGCCAAGTGCTATCGCCGTCAGATCGATGCGACGCATCTCCCGATGTTCCACCAGATCGAAGGGTTGTATGTGGACCGCGACGTCTCGATCACGCATTTGCGTGGCGTCCTCGACTATTTCGCGAAGGAATTTTTCGGACCTGACCGCGTGACGCGCCTCCGTCCGTTCCATTTCCGCTTTACCGAGCCGTCTTTCGAGATCGACGTGTCCTGCGGCGTGTGCGGCGGTACGGGTGTGAATGCGGAGCGGCAAAAGTGTCGCGTGTGCAAGCGTGGATGGGTGGAGATCGGCGGCGCCGGCATGGTGCATCCGAATGTGCTCAAGGCGTGCAAGGTGGATCCGAAGAAGTGGTCTGGCTTCGCCTTCGGCTGGGGCGTCGAGCGGACATCCATGATGAAGTCCGGCCTCCAACTCGACGACATCCGCACGCTCTACAAGGACGACCTGCGGTTCTTGGAACAGTTCTAGCTATGGTCATGGAGAACCCGTTTACGGGTTCCGTTTCGGAACAGCGCGAACGACCGAAGGCGTTGTATCACGCGTCGCCGGTCGCGGACCTTGAGCAGATCGAACCGCGGAACAAGACCATCCGCGATCCGGCTGAAGGGTCGGCGATCTTCGCGACGCCGGACCGCGCGCTCGCGACCGTCTTCCTCGCTTCGAGTACCGATCGTTGGTCTTCGAGCGGGAAGATCAATGACATCCCGTATTTCCTTGTCGCGCAGGACCGCAACGCCTTCATGCATGCTGACAAGGGCGGGACGATCTACGAACTTCCGGCCGATGCATTTTCCTGCGATCCAGAAAAAGGATTGGGGAAGGATGAGTGGGTATGCGATCGCACGGTCCGTCCGAAGACGAAAGAGGTCTATCCTTCCGCGCTCGATGCGATGATCGAGAACGGGGTGCAGGTCTATTTTGTTGATGAAGCGACACTGAAGCGGTTTCAGTCCGGCGAATATGAGAAGGCGCTGATAGGTATCGCGTCCGAGAACCAGCGCCGCGGCATCAACGTCCGGTCGTTCGAGGAGAACGGTAAGGCCTGACAACTCCGCGCTGATTCTGTACGCTTGGACCTGATATGAACACCCTCGTTTCCTACGATTGGCTCAAAGAATACGTCGACCTGAAAGGCGTGACGCCCGAGGCGTTCGCGTCGCGCGTCTCGCTCTCCGGTCCGGGCGTGGAAAAGATCCTTCCGGCGGCCGAAGGCCTCGATAAGATCGTGGTCGGACACGTTCTCGAAGTGAAGGCGCATCCGAACGCAGATAAGCTCCGACTCGCGACCGTGGACATCGGATCCAAAAAGGTCTCGATCGTTTGTGGCGGGTCGAATCTCAAGGATGGACAATGGGTCGTGGTCGCGCTCGTCGGTGCGCATGTGAAGTGGCATGGCGAAGGTGATCCGATCGCGCTCGAACCGGCAGAGATCCGCGGCGTGAAGTCCGAGGGCATGATCTGCGCGGCGAACGAGGTCGGACTGGAATCGGCGTTCGCGCACGGCGAACGCGAGATCCTCGATCTCGGCAATGAGATCCCGGACATGAAGCTCAAGGCGGGTACACCGCTTGCGGATGCGCTGGGATTCTCCGACGACGTGATCATGGACATCGAGGTCACGTCCAACCGCGTGGACGCCATGGGCATGGTCGGGATGGCGCGCGAAGCGTCCGCGATCTTGGACAAGAAGTTCCTTTGGGAAGAGATCAAGCTGCCGAAAGGCACGGGCGTGAACAAAAAGGATGCGCCAAGCGTGAAGATCTCCGCGAAAAAGCAGTGCCCGCGGTACATGGCCGTCCGGATCGAAGGCGTACAGGTCGGTCCGTCGCCGTGGTGGCTCAAACGCCGGCTCCTTTCCGCCGGACTCCGTCCCATCAACAACATCGTGGATATCTCGAACTTCGTCTTGCTCGAACTCGCACAGCCGATCCACATGTTCGACGCCGCGACGCTCGACGGCGGGATCGATGTGCGGCTCGCGCGGATGGGAGAGACGATCCAGGCGCTCGATGAACGGGAATACAAATTGGATGATTCGATCCTCGTGATCGCGGATGCGAAAAAGCCCATCGCCATAGCCGGCGTCATGGGTGGGGAACAGACCGGCGTGACGGATGAGACCGCGGACATCGTGATCGAGGTCGCGAATTTCGACCCGGTCACCATTCGTCGCGGCGCGCGCAAAATGAACATTCAGACCGATGCGCATCAGCGGTATGAAAAAGGGCTTTCCACGGCCGCATTGCCGGGTGCCATGGCACGCGCGATCGAGATGGTGTTGGAGATCGCGGGAGGGAAGGTCGCCGGGTCCATCGCTGACGTCGGTGCAACCGCCTACAAGCCATTGAAATTTTCCACGACCGCGGATGAGGTGAATGCGCTCATCGGCGTGCCGCGTCCGCAAAAAGAAATGGTGGACGTCCTGCGCCGTCTCGGATTTCACGTCGCGACGGCAGGAAAGACCATCACTGCGACCGTGCCGTGGTGGCGCGATCATGACATCGAGGATGGTCGTGACCTGGTCGAAGAGATCGCGCGCGTCGACGGATACGCGAACATCCCGGCGGTCGTGCCGGTCGGTCTCGCCACGCGGTCCATGGATCCGGAGCTTGTCTGGGAACGGCACGTGCGTGCAGCCGCCAAAGGCGCAGGTATGACCGAGACGTACACGTATTCCTTCGTGTCCGTGGATCTGCTCGGCAAAGCGGAATACGACGCAAAACCATTGCTCCACGTGCAGAATCCGCTGTCCGCAGAGTTCGCGGTCATGCGCACGACGCTCCTCCCTTCGCTCCTGCAGGTCGCTACCGAAAATCGGGAGCGTGCGGAGGTTCAGCGTCTCTTTGAGATCGCGAAGGTGTACTACCCGAAGGGAGAGGGGTGGAAGGAGCTACCCGAAGAACAGCTCGAACTCGGCGCACTGTTCTTTGGCGTCGAGGAACCGTGGCGTCAGGCCAAGGGATTTGTCGAGCACGTGCTCCACGCCATGGGCATGGATGAGATCTCATGGAAACGACTGGACAACGATTCGTTCTGGCATCCCGGACGCACGGTGCAGGCGTTCTATAAAGGTGACCTCGCGGCCACGGTCGGCGAGGTCTCGCCGAAGATCGCGGCGAATTTCAAACTGGACGGCCCAGTCGGACTCGTGGACATGCCGCTCGGTATGCTCGTCCGACACGCGACGACCGCGCACACCTACGTCCCGGTGTCCGTGTTCCCGGAGGCGAAGCGCGATCTCGCGGTCGTGGTGGACCACCGCGTGGAATACGACGATATCGCGCGCGAGATCCAGCGGACCAGTGCGCTTATCACGGATGTCACCTGGTTCGACACCTATCAGGGCAAGAATCTGCCGGACGGCAAGAAGTCCGTGGCCATGCATCTCACCATGAGCGCACCGGATCGCACGCTTGAGAGCGGGGACGTGGACGGGTTGCTCGAGCAGGCGATCCTCGGATTGAAAGAGAAGTTCAAAGCCACGCTCCGCGCGTAGTATCCAAGGTAAATAAATATGCCCCCGGTGAAGAGCCGGGGGCGTTGTGTTCATGGGAGGGAGGGTCTTTCGGTGTTCGCCATCTCGGTCTGATAGCGGATCGACGCGTCGAGCGTCTGCTGCTGGCGCTCGACCCGATTCTTGATCCGAATCTCGTAGGCGATCGCTGCGCGGATCTCGGATTTCAACGGTTCGAGGAGGACGCGTTCGATCGTCACGACGTAGAACCGTCCGAGCCTTCGCTTGAGCTGGACCGATGGCGCCGTGGATTCAGTCCCGACGTTCGGACGCAGGATCGCGCGAAGGAGTCCGCGGAGCATCGCTTTGAGCTCGTCTTTGCGCCGCGTGGCACGCGCCAACTCTCCCTTGAGGAGATCGAGCTCTTCGCTGAGCCCGGCGATGTAGGGGTCGTCTGGGAGTTCCAGATCCGTCTCTTTTCCCATGGGAACCTCCTTTGAGGGAAAGACCTGTTCGCTGGTTACTCCTTGGCGGGATTTCGGTCAAGATTCCAGGGCGTGGTATACTGTTTCCATGACGCTTAACTCCACGCTCGACGTGCTGTACCTCGTCCTGGCGATCTCCGCCGGATGGATCGCGATCTTCATCTGCTGGATGTTGTATGAGATCGCGAAATTATTGCATCAGGCCAATGCGCTCGTGACTGACACGCGCGAGAAGATCTCGCGGTTGGAACACGCCGTGATGGCTGTCAAAGAGAAATTGGAATCCTCTGCGACATATCTCGGGGCCATCGCCGAAGGGGGGAAATCGCTCTTGTCCTTCCTGCACACGAAGGAGGAGAAGAAGGAACAGCGCCGCCGCACGCGCAAAAAGAAGTCCGACGAAGACGACGAAGACGAGGAGTAGAAGTGATTGTCATCTTGAGCCTGTCGAAAGATCTTCCAATTGGAAGGTCCCTCGGCTTTGCTCGGGACGACAATTATTTTGTATTTGGCATTCTTGAGCGCAGTCGCTAAGCTCCAATCAACTTGTGCATAACGTCTCCGCAGGCCTTGCGCCGTCAGCAGAGACCCGTCTATGTCCGACCCCAAGACCCAACCAAAGAGTCCCTTCGTCCATCTGCATGCGCACAGCATGTATTCGCTGTTGGATGCGATGGGGGATCCGGCGGATCTGGTCGCGCGGGCGAAAGAGCTGGGATACGACGCGATCGCCCTGACCGACCATGGGGGGCTCTACGGCGCGGTCGAGTTCTTCGAGGCCGCGAAGAAGGCGGGCATCAAAGCGATCATCGGCGTGGAGGCGTACCTTGCGCCGAACAAGCTCACGGACAAGCGGCCGCGCATCGACGATCAGATCGCACACTTGACCCTGCTCGCGGAGACCAACGAGGGGTATCAGAATCTGCTCCGGCTCGTGTCCGCGGCGTATCTCGACGGGTTTTACTACAAACCGCGCATGGACAAGGAGATCCTACGTGCGCATCACGAGGGATTGATCGCGTTGTCCGGCTGCATGAAGGGACAGATCCCCAAGGCGGTCCAGCTCCATGATCAGGAAAAGGCCGAGGAGCTTGTGCGCGAGTATCAAGAGATCTTCGGTACGGACAATTTCTTCCTCGAGATCGTCCATCATCCGGAGAATGCGACGCAGATCGAGGTGAACGAGGGACTCATCGAGCTGGCGAAGAAGACCGGCGCGCCGCTCGTGGGCACCAAGGACGTGCATTATCTCCATCCGGACGATGCGGAGGCGCAGGACGCGCTGCAGTGCATCCACGACGGCAAGCTATTGTCTGACAACAATCGGTACAGCATCAATACGGTCGATCACTCCATGTCTGCGCCGGAAGACATGGTCGAGGCATTCAAGGACATTCCGGAAGCGGTCGAGAATACGCGCAAGATCGCGGATCGGTGCACGACGACGCTCGAGCTCGGACACAACCACCTTCCGGTCTTCGAAGTGCCGGACGGCAAAGACGCGGACGCATATCTCAAAGAGCTCTGCGACGAGGGGATGGTCTTCCGATACGGGTCGCATCCGCCGGCAGAGGCGGTCGAGCGGCTCGCGTTCGAGCTCGAGACCATCAAGCGCATGGGATTCGCGGCATACTTCTTGATCGTCCAAGACTACGTCGTATGGGCGAAGGAGAATGGCGTGGTCGTGGGTCCGGGCCGCGGATCCGCCGCCGGGTCCATCGTCGCGTACACCCTGCAGATCACCAACCTCGACCCGCTCCGGTACGGCCTGCTCTTTGAGCGCTTCCTCAATCCCGACCGCATCTCCATGCCCGATGTGGATATGGACTTCGACGATGTGAAGCGGGCGGATGTCATCAATTACGTGTCGGAGAAGTACGGCCATGATCGCGTCGCCGGCATCATCACGTTCGGGACCATGGCCGCGCGCGCGGCCGTGCGCGATGTCGGGCGCGTGCTCGGACTGACCTTCCAAGAGGTCGATCGCGTGGCCAAGGTGATCCCGCCGCCGGTGCAGGGGCGCCACATCCCGCTCGCGGAATCGGCGAAGAACGCGCCGGAATTGCGTGCCATGATCGAGGCGGAACCGCGTATCCGCCAGCTCGTGGAACTCGCGATCAGACTGGAAGGGACCGCGCGACATGCATCCCAGCATGCCTGCGGCATCGTGATCGCGCCGCGGCCGCTCGTGGAATATGCGCCGCTGCAAAAAGCGCAGGGCGGCGACGTGGATCAGGTGATCCAATATGCCAATCATTCGGCCGAGGTGAGCGGCCTGCTGAAGATGGACTTCCTCGGACTCTCCAACCTCACGATCATCCGCGACTGTCTCGAGATCATGGAGGCCGTGTACGGCGAAACGGTCAATATCGATGCGATCCCGCTTGATGACAAGGAGACGTTCGAGCTCTTCCGCCGCGCAGAGACGACCGGCGTGTTCCAGCTTGAATCCGACGGCATGAAGCGCTACATCAAGGAGCTCAAACCCACGGTCTTCGAGGACATCATCGCCATGGTCGCGCTGTATCGTCCCGGGCCGATGCAGTTCATCGATTCGTTCATCAAGCGCAAACACGGCAAGGAGCGGATCACGTATGCGCATCCGCTGTTGAAGAACGCGCTGGAGAACACCTATGGCCTTCCGATCTATCAGGAGCAGGTCATGCAAGTGTCCAAGGACATGGCCGGCTTCACGGGCGGCCAGGCCGACACGTTGCGCAAGGCGATGGGGAAGAAGATCGCCAAGCTCATGGCCGAGATGAAGGAGAGGTTCATCGAGGGTTCGGTGAAGAACGGCGTGGACAAGCCGATCGCCGAACAGATCTTCCACCAGTTCGAGGAATTCGCCGCGTACGGATTCAACAAGTCGCATGCGGCGTGCTACGCGATGATCGCGTATCAGACCGCATATCTGAAGGCGCACTGGCCGGAGTGTTTCATGGCCGCGCTGATGAATTCGGATCATACGAACCTCGACCGCATCACGATCGAGGTCGATGAGTGCCGGCGCATGGGCATGACCGTGCTCCCGCCGGACGTGAACGAGTCGTTCGCGAGTTTTTCGGTCGTGAAGGACGCGCCGACCCCGACGATCCGGTTCGGCTTGTTGGCGATCAAGAATCTTGGGCAGGACGTGGTCGAGGCGCTCATCCGCGAACGTAAAGAGAACGGACCGTTCGCGGATCTGACCGACTTCGCCACGCGGCTCGCGGGTCGGGTGATGAACAAGAAGTCACTCGAAAGTTTGATCCGCTCCGGTGCTATGGATCGGTTCGGCGATCGGAATCAGCTTCTTTTCAACATCGATGTCATCCTTGAATACGCACGAGCGCGCGAGCACGAGGCGGCGTCTGGGCAGTTCAGTTTATTCGCGACCGGGCCGACGAGCGCGCCGGCGCTTCATCTCAAGGCGGCACCGCCCGCGGATCCGTATGAGCTGCTCGCATGGGAAAAAGAACTCCTTGGTCTGTACATCTCGGATCATCCGTACCGTGCGTATGAGAGCAAGCTGGCGCACATGGTGACGCCGATCTTGGAGTTGGGGTCCAAGGTCAAGGAAAAGTCCGTCCGGATCGCGGGGGTGCTTACCGAAGCGAAGAAGATCCTGACCAAGAACGGGGAACCGATGATGTTCGCGAAGGTCGAGGATCTCACGGGAACATGCGAGGCGATCCTGTTCCCGCGCGTTTTGCAGGAGGTAGGGGATCTGTGGGCCGTGGACCGTGTCTTGGTCGTGAGCGGCCGACCGCAGGATAAGGACGGAGAGATGAAGGTACTCGTAGAGACCTCTTACGAGGTCACGCCCAAGAATATCGATGAGATCGTTGCACAGTCTTCCGGGATGCCGCGACAGGTGGAAGCAGAGAAGCCGACCCCTGCGCCAGCGCCCGGAGAGTCTCCTGAGGTAGAAGCGTCCGAAGTGGGTGCGACGACGGAAGGGCAGACCACCCCGCTCGGGGTCGTGATCCACGTCCGGGCCACCCTGCCGGAGACCGTACTCATCCATCTACGCAGGGTCTTTGATGCGCATCCGGGCATGCATCAGGTCTATTTCCTCATCGATGACGTGGATGGCAAGCGGAAGATCAGATCCTCGGCACAGGTCTCATTCGGGGAGACGTTCGTGACCGGCATCGAAGCGGTCCTGGGGAAGGGGACGGTCCGCGTGGGGTAGGGCTTGACAGTCTGCGTTGAGTATGGGAGTCTCAAATAGAACTTTACATGGGGGTCACCCCCAAGGAATGGAGATGACAGAGCAGCAACGGGCACAAGAGGTATTCCTCCAGCTCATCGAAGACGCGCCGGGCGCTTTGGACCCGGTCATTCTCTTCGGGATGCTGGGCGATGAACTCTTTCATGCGTGCGGATATCGCGGGGCGCTTGCGTCTCTCGATGACTTTGCCACGCTCACGGACGCGGAAGCCCGTTCCGCCTGCGATCTCATTCCACGCCTGCTCGACGTGCGTCCATCGGACGCCGCCTAACGTGTTTGTCTCCGACCCGCTGATCCAGCGGGTTTTTTGTTTTTCCGCTACAATAGGCGCATATGGACACCCGCGAACAGCTACGGATCCGCGAGAGCGCAAAGCTGGCGCATGGCGCGCGCGAGCTTGATCAGCGGATCGCCGAGGCCGATGCGGCGGTCAACGCAGCGGAGGCGCAGCAGGCGTCCGCGGAAGAGGTCGAATCGCTCACGCTCGATGCGGAGAATGTCCGTTCCGAGAAGGAATTGTTCCTCTGGCAGCACGACACGACCGGTGCGTGGAAGGCCGAGCGTTTCGGGAAAGATCTCCGGACGATGTATGAGGATCTCGGATTCGAGCGCGCACCGGAAGGAGCACAGTTCCGGTCTGAGGCCGCGTCACGGACGCATCTTCTTCTCGTGAACATGGGCGAACTTGATCGGTTGAATGAATCCGGAGACCACGACCTCGGGGATAAGGCACTGGATCTGACGTTTGCGCGAATGCAGGAGGCGGTCCGTTCCGCGCTCATCGAACAGGACAGAACGTTAGCAAAAGACGAGACGAGCCTTGTTTCGAAATACGATATCTATCGGACCGCGGGAAATGATTTTTCGTTGGTCCTGCGTGACGCGTCCGAAGAGACGGCGGAGCAAGTGAGGCGAGCGATGTCCGGATCGCTCGATGTCTCGGGATTGAAAGCCGGGCAGGAACCTGCGCCTCTTTCGGCCATGCGTGTGAATGTCGGCGATGCCGCGCGGATGATGGAAGCGATCCGTCCGGTTCCTGACCACGAAGATGGCGCCGAAGCCACCTTGTTCATCGCCGCCTTGCGAGAGAAGCTTTTGACCTTAAGTGATTTTGATAAGATCCGTTCCCGCGTCGAACGGATGGCGACGAAGATCCGTACAGGAGGGGAGGGGATGTCAGCAGAAGAGCTGTATGGGAAGTATTTGAAAAAGACACTGGGGACGCTGTTCGCGGAACCGGATGCGCCGGCCATGGAGTTCGACGCCTTTACGCAAGAGCTGGATGAGCGAGGCGCGTTCGAAGAGGATGGGTTCCAATGGAACAAAAAATTATTCAATCTGTCGTCGGATGAAGCCTTGCGGATGTTCAAAACGCGGACCGCGTTGGTCCGTCGGAACAGTCAGGTCATCCTCGAGAGCGTTTTGAGTGATCTCCGTTCCCAGGGAGGTGCGTTGGCGGAAGAGCTCGGAGAAGGGCCCCCGCCATCGAGCGAACGGCGTCTTGCCGAGGTCTCGGAGGATGCGATCGCCGCATTTGAAAAACGGATCGATCATCTTGGCGAGTCGACAGGGGAACGACGGTTGCGTGAATTGGAGTTGGCCGTCGTGGAAGACCGGGGGGAGGGCCGGTCGCTGAAGCGAAACAACGGAAAGCCCAGCTCGCTTTGGAGATCGAACGAAGTAAACGCGATGCACTGACCGGATTGACCGGGCGGGGGGTGTACTATCAGACTTTGGAAAAGCGGATCGCAGAAGGACAGCCGGTTTCTGTCATCTCGATCGACATGGCGTTCTTGAAACTGTTTGATAAAGAAGGCGGAAAGGAGACCGGTGACATCGCGATCATGACCGCGGGACGGATCCTCGACTTCGTCGCGCGGGAAGCGGCAGCGTCGGGCATCCCGGTCGAAGCGCATCGGGTCGGCGGCGACGAATTCGCCCTGTCCGTCGGATCTGCGGATCCAAAGGTCCTTGATGCGTTGACCCGAAAGATCCGCGTCGAACAGGCACGCGTCGGGAAGATCCCGGCGTTCGAAGGAGCGCTGCAGACCTACCCGCCGGAAGCACTCCAGTTCAACATCGGTATCGCCTCGGCTGCTTCGCCGGATGATCTTCGAGCGACGTTCGCAAAAAAGGGGATCCAAACTCCTCCGGAAGCGGATCCGACGAGCGAGCGGCGGTTCATGGCCGATACGCTCAATCAGTTGGCGGATAAGGAGATCGAAGGGGAGAAGATCATCCGCCGTTTCGCGTTCCTTCTGACCCGTTCGCTCGAATTACAGCGTGCATCCGACGAAGAGCGCCCAGCAAAGCAGATGGCGCTCAAGACGCTCATGGCCTATTCGGAGAAATCCATCTTCGGGGAGGAGGGGAAGCGGCGTATGGCTCAGTGGATCCCACGTTTGCTCAAGCGCGAACGCACGGTCGCAGAACTGATCCAAAAGGAGATCCTGCCATTCGTCACGCAACAGCTGGAGATGAAGGGGAAAGCGGCTTTCGAGGTCTCGACGGATCTCCAGCATGGGGTCGAGACGGATATCCGCCTGAGTTTGAATGAATTGCAGATCGCGGAATTGGAAGAGGAGTTGGAACATTTAGCGAAAAAACTCGGAGCTGAGCATGAACGGGTCGCGGATCTTCGGAAGGCGCTCGTGAGTGCCAAGGCGGAAAAAGAGGAGATCGCCGGACTCCGCGAACAGATCACGAAGGCTGCGTAACATCTCGCGGAAAGGGCTCGGTTATGCTATGATCTTTCCTAACTATGGCCATTCGACCACATCGTCACGGGGCGCATGAAGGCTTCTCCCGGCCGCCGACGCCTGCCATCTATCGCCGGATCGCCTATTCTTTTTTTGCGTTCGCGGTCCTCGTTGTCATCGGTGCATTGTGGATCTCCTCGGTCCGGGCCCGCGTCACCATTCACGTGAAGAAGCAGTCTGCGAATCTCCAGACCACCGTCGATGTCTCAAAATCACCGGAACAAGGGCAATTGCCCGGCCGGATCGTCGAAGGAACGTTCGAGAAGATCCAGGAATTCTCCGTGAAGGCCAATAATGCGCCGGTCGTGGATACTCCGGTCGTGGGGACCGTGAAGATCGTCAATAGCTATTCGAAGGAGCAGACGCTCGTGAGTACGACGCGGCTGTTGACCTCTGATGGCCGCCTTTACCGTCTAGATAAGACGGTCGTCGTCCCGTCCGGTGGATCCGTGACCGTATTGGCTCATAGTGATCAGAATGGTGCGAAGTACGTCATTCCCGTCGGGACCAAACTTTCGATCCCTGGGTTGTGGATAGATCTGCAGAAGTGGATCTATGCCGAATCGGTCAGCGGATTCCAAGGGGGGAGCGCTTCGACGAAGATCGTGACCCAGCTGGATGTGAGTCAATCAGAGAAAGCGCTGGAGGATGCGGTGTTCGAACAGGCGAAGTCTACCTTGGCCGCACAGGCGAATGTCGGTCAGGACTATGGCGTCGTGTATCAAAAGAAGGTCGTAGACGAAAAGAGCAACGTTCAGCCGGGTCAGCAGTCTGACTCCTTCCTCGTCTCCGTCAAACTTGATGTCACGGCTGTGTATTATCCGAACAAAGATATGGAGGCCCTGTTGCGGACCAAGCTGAAAGAGCGTCTCCCGGATGGATACGATCTGACCAATTTCGATCCGAAAACCGCGGTATTCAGCATCGAACGCGCGGATCCAACGGTTGAAACGTCGCGATTGGACGTTTCGGCGCAGGCGGCGTCGCAGCTTTCGACAGACAGTCCGTCCATCTCCAAGGATGCGATCGCCGGGTTGTCCGTCGATGCCGCGAAGATGAAATTGCAGGCGGTCGACGGTGTGGATTCTGTGGATATCGAGATCCGGCCGACGTGGATCGGGAAGTTGCCGGGGATGAAGGACCATATCGATCTGACCGTTCAGTGAGTCGAGATACGGGCGGTCTCCTCACGCTTCAGTCGGATCCGCTTGACGGGGGACGGTCGCCAACCTATCCTTTTTTCGCCAGCCAGATTCACCACCTGGCGTCAGAAAATCTCAAGATGAAAGCGTCCTCCGGAAACGGAGGGAAATCGGGTGGAACCGCGGTCCTGTTTGACGGGATCGTCCCGGCGAAAGGTCACGATTGACGTGACGGATCGTCGGGTATTTTTTATGAAAAAAGGATGTAGGCAACAGGATGTAGGGCTCAAAGACCTACGCGATCGCCTCCCATTCACTCATTACCACCTCCAGATATGGACTATCCCATAGAGACTCGCCGCCACAGCGCGGCCCATGTCATGGCTGCGGCCATCAAGCGTCTGTTTCCAGACGCCAAATTCGGTGTTGGACCGACGGTCGAGCACGGATTCTATTATGACATCGACATCGGTCGTACGGTCGAACCGAAGGATCTCGAGGCGATCGAGACCGAGATGCGTAAGATCGTGAAGGAAGATCCGGAGTTTACGCGTGAGGAGGTCGGGATCGACGAGGCGATCGCGTTGTTCGGAAAACTCGGTCAATCGTACAAGGTCGAGCTCCTGAACGACCTGAAGACGCGAGGAACGACCAAGATGACCGAGGAGGAACGGATGGATCTCGATCCGGTCAATGTTGCGCATGCATCGGTCTATCATACCGGTGATTTTCTGGATCTTTGTCGCGGGCCGCACGTCGGTCGTGCATCCGAGATCGGCGCGTGGAAGTTGACCAAGGTGTCCGGGGCCTATTGGCGCGGAAAACAGGAGAATCCGCAGATGCAGCGGATCTACGGGTTGTGTTTTGCGACATCGGAAGAACTCAAAGCCTACGAGAAGCTGTTAGAGGAGGCGGAGAAGCGCGACCATCGTGTGTTGGGTCCCGCACTCGGGATCTATGCGTTCCATCCGTACGCACCAGGAATGCCTTTTTTCCTCCCGCACGGTACGACCATTCGCAACGTGCTGGAGACGTTCGTCCGCGAGGTCTCGTACGGCGACGGGTATAAAGAGATCCGCACGCCGCAGATCTTCGATGCGGAGCTGTGGAAGACGTCCGGACACTGGGAACATTACCAGGACGATCTCTTTCGGATGAACGTAGATGATCGCGAGATGGCGGTGAAGCCCATGAACTGTCCGGCGCACATGCTCGTGTTCAAGATGGGGCTTCATTCCTATCGCGATCTGCCGATCCGGTATGCAGAAGTGACCACACTCCATCGATATGAATTGTCTGGAACGTTGGGCGGCTTATCCCGCGTCCGTGCGTTCGGTCAGGATGATACGCACATCTTCGCTCGCCCCACGCAGGTCCAGGCGGAGGTCGTGGCGCTTTTAGAGCGCGTCCGCAAGGTTTATGACACCTTTGACCTCCCGATCGCCGAAGCAGTGCTCTCGACGCGTCCGGAGAAGTTCCTTGGGGAGGCAGAGACCTGGGACAAGGCGGAGCAGGATCTGAAAGCGGCACTAGCTGCATCAGGTATCCCGTTCGGCATCAACGAAGGAGATGGCGCATTCTACGGTCCGAAGATCGACATTCGTGTCAAAGATGTCCTTGGACGTAAATGGCAGCTTGCGACGGTCCAACTCGATTTCCAGATGCCACGACGGTTCGAACTCGCGTATGTGGAAGAGGATGGGTCGCGACAGACGCCAGTCGTCATCCATCGCGCGATCCTCGGTTCGGTCGAGCGGTTCCTCTCCATCCTCATCGAGCATTATGCCGGCGCCTTCCCGAGCTGGCTCGCACCGGTCCAGATCGGTGTCCTGCCCGTAGCGGATCGGCACCTGGACTTTGCCCGGACGCTCGCCGCCGAACTGCGGACACATGGCTTTCGTGTCGAGGTGGATGAGACGACCGAATCGGTCGGGAAGAAGATCCGAAATGCGGAAAAGGCGAAAGTCCCGGTCATGCTGGTGGTGGGGGACAAGGAGGCGAGCGGGGATCTGCTTACGGTCCGGCGCCGTGGTGCAAAAGATCAGGAGACCGTTGCCAAGGATGCATTCATCGCCGACTTGACCGACGAGATCCATTCTCGCCGCGCCTGAAGATCGGGTAAAACAAAAACGCCCTGCTAAAGCGGGGCGTTTTTTTGATCGTTCAACCTGAGATGCGACGGTTGCGACGTGTGGTCGCCTGGGCGCGCTGTCGTGAGCCTCGCATCACGTCCTTCACGCCGCGTTTCTCTGCTAGCGCTTTCTGGACGAGAGCGTTCCCGCTAAGGCCCAGCGCATCATTCCATCGCTTCACATCTGCTAATTGGCGCTGGATCTCATCCTCATTCCCCGCCTTCAGGGCGGAGATGTAGCGGGCGACCGTGTAGACATACTGGGTCGCGGGATCCGTCTCTGTGCCTGTCGTGCCTGGGTTGCGGAGTGGGCCGGCCAAGAGAGAGGCGTCCGGATGTTTCTTGACCGCCTTTGCCGCAAGGTCCCACAGTTTTGCCGCATCTGGAACAAGGACACGAGCGGTCTCGATATCCATGGGCATGCCGAACATCTCGCGCTCGACCTGCTTCCCAGCGCGCATCACGGACTCCGGCGGCTTCGGGACCTCGCGCTTCGCCTTTTTGCGGATCCCGGAGACTTCTTCTTCCTCTTCTGCGACCTCTGGTTGGATCGTGATGGCCGGTCGTTCGGTCTTTCGGGTTCGTTTTGGTGAACGTTCCTTGACCGGTGTCTCTGTGAGGCCTGCAAGCTGGCCCGCTTCGCGTTTCAACGCTTCTCGGGAACGTGTTCGTCCGAGGGCGCGCGTTTCAGTGAGGCGACTTGCGCCCAGTCCCACGAGCGGATCGTGCGGCAGGTTCAGCGCCTTGGTCCATGCGTCGAGCTCGTTCTTTTTTTGATCCGCGGCCTTCTCATGCTCCTTGGCTTCTTTCTTGGTCCGGAATTCTTCCGCCTCACGTCCTTGGCGCAGCTCGTTCACATATTCGGCGGCGGCGATGACGTACTCCGTCGGGGTGAATCCAAACTTCTTTCGCGCGGCGGATTCATCCTTCACGCCCATGGCCAAATTCACTTCATTCCAGATCTGATGCGCCTGCCCAGGCGCGAGTCTCTGCTCTGCAAGCGTGAGCTGTTCGCGCTCTGCGGCTTCGGCGGCCTCAGTTGCGCGCTTGGCCCGCGTCCCACTTTCCGGTGCAACCTCTTCCGGTTCGCCGAGATATTCGGCTTCGAGCTGGGCAGCGGTCTTTTCGCGTGCTGAACCGAACTCTTCCTCCGCTGCGAGACGGCCTTCACGGCGTACGGCTTCCGCCGCATCGTTCGCTGTCGTCTGGCGAGCGGATACGATAGCTTCTGCGCCCGTGCTTCCCGCGGGACGACCGATCAACGACGGCCCGATCTCTTCGTCGAGTGCGTTCGCCTTATCCCGATTCGTTCGCCATTCTTTTAACAATGCATCGCTTCCCGTGAGTTGATTGAGCCAGAGACGGAATCGGTTCCCAAACGTCTTTGGTCTGGCGCCGGCGATCATCTGTTCGGGGGAGATGCCGTACTCGCGTTGAAGCTGAGCGGAAAGTTCATCCGCACGCGCGTTCAGCCGTTCGAGCTGCTGTCGTGAGGTCCGTTCGCGCGCAGTGAGTTTTTCGATATTCTGCTTCTCCGGCGAGTGATCCATCGCATACTCTCGGAACGCTTGGTTCGGGTCCATATGCAGGAGCTCCAGCGCATGGTCGAGTTGCTTCAGCGTTCTCCAATTCGCCTCCATCTGTCGTTGGTCCTTCGGGTCATTGCTCTGGCGGAGCCATGCCTGCATGCCCTCGATGCCCTGTTTTGCCTGTGTGAGGTTGTGGGCGGTCATCTCCATGGAGGGACGGTTGAAAGTCCCGTGCTGCATGGAGGACTGGAACATGGTATCGAACTTCCGCAGGGAAGATTCGGCCATGGAGATCGGATCCGCTCCTTCGCGGAGCTTGGATTCGATGTCAGAGATCCGCTGTGCAGCCTCCTGATCGCTCAGATTTCGCATCTCGCGGGTCTCACGCGCCCGTTCGGTCAGCTCTTTGAGCGTGGGGACGTGTTCTGCGCCGACCCGGGCGTTGGGGGACGGCGTATGTTCTTTTTGGGGATGGGCGGCGTTTCGCCGCGCGGCATTCTCGTTTGAACGGGGCATAGAAGTTGTGGTTATCGGCTAGGATAACACAAAACACCCCGCTCTGGCGAACGGGGCGTTGTTTGACCATCCGTGGTTCAGACCTTGGCGATCTTGGTGAAGACTTCCGGGTACTTTCGCGCGATCTCGGAAAGCGACTTGCGATCCAATTCGATCTTGCGCTTTTTGAGGTCGCCCATGATCCGGCTGTAGGAGATCCCCAGCTCACGCGCGGCAGCGCTGATGCGGATCTGCTGCAGGCCGCGGTTGTTCCGCTTCTTGAGCTTGCGGTCGCGATACGCGTTGACGCCTGCCTTGATGCCGGCCGTCTTTGCGAGGGTGATCTTGGATTTGCGCCCCCATTTCATGCCCTTGGTGCGGGCGAGGATGTTCTTGCGGCGCTTGATGCGGTGGGTACCGCGCTTGACTCGTGGCATAGGATTAGGAAGCGATCAGGGTCTTGATGTTCTTCTCGAACGCAGGGCCCACCTTCATGTCGCGGCGCTTGTTGCGCGTGACCTTTCCGGATTCGCGGCTATTGAAATGGTCCTGCCCGGCTTTGCGCTTGAGCAGTTTACCGCGCTTGGTGACCTGGATGCGCTTGGCCGTGGCTTTGTGCGTCTTCATAGGGGTTTCTGATGCGGCTGAGAATAGCGGATGTCAGGGATCTTGTCCAGAGGTGGCTTTGCGACCGATCAGGATTTGCGCGCGATGACGGCGTTGACGTTGCCGCCCTGGCGGCTCGGCGCCTGTTCGATCACGACCGGATAGGTCTCTTCGAGCAATTTCACGAAATCCGTGATGCGCTGGAATGCGAGCTCTCCGTGCGCCTTTTCCCGGCCGCGCATGCGGATCTCGAGTTTGATCTTGTGGCCGCTCTCAAGGAAGTCGAGCGCTTTCTTCTTTCGGGTCTCGAGGTCATGCGCACCCATCTTCACAGATAGACGAACGCCTTTGACATCCACCTTTTTCGCGTGTGCTTTTTGCGCCTGCTGCTCTTTGGCTTTTTGATACTTGAATGTACCGAAGTCCAGGAGTTTGCAGACGGGCGGTTGGGCTTTCGGAGAGACTTCGACCAGATCGAATTCTCGCTCCCGTGCGAGAGCGAGAGCGTCTGATGTTTTCATCACCCCCAAAGCCGCTCCGTTCTCATCAATGAGACGGATCTCGGGAACGCGGATCTGCTCGTTCGCACGGTAGATCTGATTCTGGGGGATGACCGGACTACGCCGGCGATAATGGATGCGCATTGGGTTTTGGGATAGTAGGCGGTAGCTCGGTTTGTGTTCGCTGATCGTCTTGCTCCGACGAAGGTCGGGGCAAAGCGCAGGCGGTCGCCGGGGCGCAAACAGGCGCTGGAGGCGCATGCGTGGCGCAAGGCGACGTCGCCGAGCATGGTGGAGATGGGGGGAGTCGCACCCCCGTCCGTCCGTCACCGGCACCTCATTCGTCCACAGGCTTGGTCCGCTCAATATCTCGGCGCGCGCGGCAAAACGGACGAGGCGCGCGAGCCTACGCATCCGCCAATGTCACCGACTGCGGGATGCGAGCGCAGAGGGTCGAGTCTGAAAGATGGCGTTCTGACCCGTCCGTCAGACGCGGAGCGGGGGAACGTGGCCTCGAACCTGTATTAGGCGAGAACCATGGCAGGTGCCGAGACGCGGAACGCCGAAGCGATCGCGCTCTTCACCTTTGAGACAACGTTGGCAGTTGTTGTTCGTGGATCGGTTTAACGAGATGACCCAGCTCGGCCTGCATGGTGTGGAAGTAACGACCGTCGAAACTCGTCATCCCCGTGGGAGAACCTCCCGATCCGGCGCATGACATCGTTGTTCGTTCCGGTGCTCGCCGCCGTACGTTCCAGTACGGCTTGCTCCGCTCCTCGCGAACGTCTCGTCCTGCATCCAGATCGGAATGTCCTGAGGATCAAAAGGGTTTTTTCTTTTCACTCGACTTCACCGCGGAGATGTCGCTGGATGTCCCGCGTCACGTCACGGCGTTTGAGCTCTTCCTTTTTATCGTACGCCTTTCGGCCACGGCAGAGCCCGAATCCGAGTTTGATCTGACGGCCTGCAGAGTATAGCGAAAATGGCACCAATGTCAAGCCTTTTTCCTGCGTTTTTCCGGCCAAATGGGTCAATTCTTTGCTATGGACCAGGACCTTTCGGGTCCGGTCCGGATCGATGGTCTCAGGATTCGCGGCTTTTGAGTACGGACGGATATGGGCGCCGACGAGCCACAGCTCCCCATGACGGATCACCAGGTGTGCGCCGTCGATCTTGGCGCCCCCTTCCCGGATCGCTTTCACCTCCTGACCGGTCAACGCCAAACCGCCCTCGAATTTCTCGAGGGTCTCAAAGTCATGGCGGGCCTTGCGATTCTCAGAGAATCGGCCGGAGACATGCTGAGCCATCACGTCAGTTCATCAGAAAAGGACGGAACGGAACAGGGCGACGGCGGCCGCGCAGAGCCAGACGATGTTCAGGACCAGTGGTTGAAGGTCTCTCCGATATCTCGTCTCGATGATGATGCCCAGGGCGCCCGTGAGGTTCAGGAGTTGATAGGGAAGTGCGGTCGGCGCGAGGATCCCGAGACTGAGGAGGATGTATGCGCATAAGATGGCCAGGACTCCGTACCAACCGGCCACTTGGATCAAACGTTCTCTCTTCTGCATTCTTCCATTATACTCCCTCTATGCCTGCATCCAATGAACGCCGCATCATCATCGACACCTCGACGATCCTCAAGGTCATCGGGGTCTTCCTCGTGTTGTGGTTCGCGTACCTCGTCCGTGACATCCTCGCGTTGCTCTTCGTGTCGCTTTTCCTCGCCGCGATCATGAATCCGGCGGCGGTGGCGCTGACCAAGGTCAAGATCCCGAAAGGGGTCACGGTCATCATGTTATATATCGTCCTCTTGGGTCTTGGGGTCCTGACGATCGGTCTTCTGCTTCCGACCTTGATCGACCAGAGTGCGAATCTGCTCCGTACTCTCGGGATCTCTGGTGACACGATCTCCAGCACCGTCCAGTGGTTACAGCGATTTTCACCGGAAGACCTCCGTCAGAACATCGAGGCAGGTATGCAACTGTTGAACGGTGGTCAATTCTCCGGCGCCGCTTCCGCGTTCGTCGGAACGGTCACGAATGTCTTCGGCGGCCTCATCGGCCTCATCGTGGTCTTGGTCATGGCGTTTTACATGGTCGTGCAGGAGCAGGACGCGCGCGACGCGTTCAAGAATTTCGTTCCGGAAGATTGGCAGGAGTCGATCTCCGCGGTCCTGAAGCGCGTGCAGGAGAAGATCAGTCGTTGGCTCGTCGGTCAGCTGTCACTCTGTCTCATCATCGGACTCTTCTATTATATCGGCCTTAGCATCATCGGGTTACATGCCGCACTCTTGCTTGCGCTGTGGGGTGGCTTCACGGAATTCATCCCATACCTCGGGCCGATCCTCGGTGCGATCCCGGCTTTGCTCATCGCGCTCAGCATCTCTCCTGTCATGGTCGCATTGACCTTCCTCGTCATCTTCATCATTCAGGAAGCCGAAGGACACATCATTGTCCCGAAAGTGATGCAAAAGGCCGTGGGACTCAACCCGCTCGTCTCGATCACGGCGTTACTCGTCGGGGCAAAGCTCTATGGGATCGTCGGGGCGCTCTTGGCGATCCCGGTCGCGACGGCCGTTTCCGTCGTCTTGAGCGAACTCTATCGCATCCGGACCGCACGGCGGTGATATGGCGGCTCGGACGCATGTCGGCGTGACGATCCTCTGGTTGGCGGCCGCGACGGTCGCGATCGTGGCGGTGGCCTATGCTCTGATCCTGGTCACGCATCCGGCACCTCCACCACCGTTGACCCAGCAGGAGATCCGCGTTGCGTGGGTCGAAGGGGTCATCGATGCGACGCGGGGGATCGGGGCGACCTCCACGCCGGTGGCGATCGAGACGGCAAAGAAGAAATTGTTGGATCTGCGCGTGACCGCCGATGACCGCGAGACACATCTCAAGCTGGTGATGGGTCTGCTGGCGATGGAGCGCGGCGAATCGGGCGCTTTCGATCAGTACGACGCGGCTCTGGCGGATGTCCCTTGGAGCGTCGTCGATGCAAACCACTGATCACATGGAAAAGGACGGATCCAAACGTGTGAAACCGAAACGGGGGAAGAATGCCCTGACGATCTTCGGGATCATCGCCGGCGTCGTTCTCGTCATCGTTTCCGTGATCGCGTTCGCGATCGCGAAGACCGGACTCGTCAATGTTCCGTTGTTCTCCGCGTTCTATCATGGTCCCACGCCGATACGCGTGATCTCTGCGACGCCGATGAGCGTGTCGGATTTCCGCATCCTTGTCGGTTCCCGGTTCCTTTCCCTTGTTCAGGCGGGGAAGCGACCGCCATATCAGGTCCAGCTTTCGGAGGAGGAGTTGACCGCTGTCCTTGTGGATGCGATCACGCAGGCTCTGCGTGATCCATCGTGGAACGTACAGGGTGTTCAATTAGCGATCCGTCCGACGGACCTCGAACTGTATGGGCATTTCATCCATGGAGGGACGCGCGTCGATCTTCTTGCGCATGTCGTGCCGGAGATCAAAGACGGCGGCGTCTCATTTGCGCTCTCCTCTCTCCGGATCGGCGACTATCCCATCTCTCCGCATCTTGGACTCAATATCCTTGGAGCGATATTCTCGCGCGACTTCGGAACATTCACGCTCACATTCGGTGATGCGCACCTGACGGACCTCCAACTCCAAGACGGTTCCGTGACGCTGACCGCGGATCGATCCCGAGAGGGCTTGAAGTGACCGTGCGCGCACGACACAATACTCACGAACATGATCCTCTTGATCCGCGTCCTGCCGATCCTCACGGGCCTCATCGAGGTCTTCGTCTTTTGGCAGCAGCGGCTTCATCCATCCGTCTACCCCTGGCTCGTGGGGATCGGGGTCCTGTGGCTGCCCGTTGCGTCGTTCCTGATCGCATGGAAGCATGTTCGATTCAATGATCTGCTTGAAAAGATGGCACCGACCTATCTGTTGCTCGCCGCCCTCGCATTCGCACTCCTGCTCGTCGAGAATATCTGGACCCTGCGGATCCTCATCACTCTCGCAGGCGTCAGCTCTCTCTTGTCGCTTGAGGTCTTGTTCCTCCTTGCACATCATCCGACCGCGTATCCTGTGAATGGCATCTCCCGGGTGAACATCGGATATGTGCCGCTCATCGTGTGGTATGCGGTGTCCACGTCCATCGGTCTGATCACCTTCATCCATTCACCGCGCGTGTGGCATGTCGTTTTGTGTGCCGTCTTGGGTGCGGTCTTGTTCCGGACGACCGGACACCCCGGGGCGTCCGAAGCGCAGAATCGGATCTGGACATTGATCGGGGTCGCGACCGGCGTTGAGATCGCGGTCCTCGGATTGCTCATGCCGGTGAGTTTGGCCATCCAAGGCTTTGTCGCTGCCGCGATCTTCAGCGCGGTCCTGCGCGTGCGTCGGTATCTCTATGATCCCAAGCCGTCACATCGGATGGCGGTCAGTGAAGGGACTGCCTTCCTCGCTTCCTTGATCTTCGCTCTCTCAACCGCACGTTGGTTCTGATCATCTATGTCTCGACCCTCCACTTCTTTTGGACCCGTTCCTGTCACCATCGCATTGACCCTCCTTGCAGCTGTGGCTGGCGGTCTCGCCGGAGGATCCGCCGGATACCTCACGGCCACGTGGGTCGCGGTCCCGATGCCGTCGACGTCTGTCACATCGACCGGCGCCACGCCGGCCGCGACGACGACCTTCGAGATCGTTCCGCTTGAGAATCGGCCGGTCACGCCGGTGCTTCCGCCGGCATTCGCCAAGCGCCGCGTCTCTTCCGTGGGCATGGTCTTCCGCAAGCCGAAAGGGACGACCTTCGAGGATCGTCAGCTCTCTGATGACCGTCTGCTCGGTGAAGCGGTCGCCGTCACAAGCGACGGATGGTTCGTTACGACGAATGCGGCGATCGAAGGGATGCGTCTCGCGGATCTCGAGGTCTTTCATGACGGTGAGTCCCTCGCAGTCCTTCAGGCGGTCATCGATCAAGCGAACGGAACGGTCTTCCTCAAGACCGGTGCACGGGATGTGACGCCGTCCGCCTTCGCCCACGTGGCGGACTTGATCCCTGGGGCGGAGATCTGGGTCGAAGCTCGACCCGATCAGTACGCCCCGTCCGTGGTCCTGTCGCTCGCATCACCCATTACAGCGGCACAACCGTTGTCGAGCGAGGTCGCCTCGCGGAGGATCCTTCTCGATGGGACGAGCATCATGGGCGATCGTGGTGGAGCGGCCTGGGATCCGAACGGATCATTGGTCGGCCTCGTCGCAAGCAAGGAAGGGGAGCGGGTCCGGATCATTCCGGCAACGAGCATCGCAACGTCGCTTGCATCGCTCCTCTCCACGGGTGAGATCCATCATGCGGTGTTAGGTGTGCGGACCATCGATCTCACGACCATGCGACTCGACGGGGATCGGGGTGGACTTCCGCTGAGCGGAGCGCTCATCCATGATGATCTCGTGAGTGGAAAACCCGGCGTTGCCAAAGATTCGCCCGCCGCAGCCGTGAAGCTGAAGGACGGTGATGTGATTTTGCGTGTCGAACGTGATATCCTAGACGGGACGGCAGACCTCGGTGAGGTCCTGACGGAGTACAAACCTGAAGCGCAGGTCACGCTTCGCGTCCTCCGTGATGGGCAAGACGTGGACGTTCCAGTCACTCTCGGTCAAGCCGTCACGAGCGAACTGTTGAAATAGATCGCGTTGACCCCTTCCATGCCAACGACCAATTATATCCGTCTCTTTGTGCGCGCATGGCGATCCATCGTCATTTTGACGATCATCGGTTTGTGCTTGGCGCTGCTCTTCTCGTTCATCCAGCCGCTGCAATATTCCTCGACCGAACGGGTGTTGATCACGCAGACCAATGCCACGGGGTTCGATCCGTACACGGCCATCAAATCAACGGAACGCATTGCGCAGAATCTTTCAGAGATCATCTACACGTCGAGCTTCTTCAATCAGGTGATGGCGAATGCACAAGGCGTGGATGCGAACTATTTCCCGCAGGATGAGATCGACCGTCGAAAGATGTGGCAAAAGACCATTGAGACAAAGGTGGATACCGGGACCGGCCTGATGACGATCATCGCGTATCACCCAGATCGGGCCCAGGCTCAGGAATTGTCCGTGCAGGTGGCGAAACAGCTCGCGGCCGTGGCACCGAATTACTTCGGCTATTCGGTCCGTGTGCAGATCATTGATGACCCGCTACCGTCACGGTTTTTTGCCAAGCCGGATTTTCTTCGGAACGGTCTTTTGGGGGCGATCGCTGGATTTCTCATCGCGTGTGCCTGGATCCTAGGTCGTACAAAAGGGGGGAATCACGCGTCCTCCGGAGGGTTCACGCACTGAGCCGGTTCCCAATTTTCCTAAAAAAAGCGCTCAAAAATGGCAAAAAACGGCTGAAAAAGGCCGTTTTATTGTTGCGCATCATCTATTGACAATATTGGCTCATTATGGTATGGTCCTACGTTCCTAGAACCTTGCGCGGACTTCAGAAAGCACGTTATTTCCAAGGGTATCGAAGCCGTTCCGACGACGAACCAGGTTCTCCTCCTACCTGGGTCGCCCCGGCGGGACGGCTTCGGACTCCTTGCATGGTGTAGGGATTCCACAGTCGGCCTTTTGACACAACAACGTTCACATGGCCGGGGACGCACATATAAAGGTGCGGCCCCGGAAGGGCCGCGAGCCCAGAAAGGACAGGAAGGTATGAAGAAGCTCATCCTGATCGCGGCTCTCTTCGTCGCGATGATGCCGAGCGCTGCGTTCGCGCAGCAGCGAGACAACGTCAACCCCGACGAGCAGACCGCAGGACCGAACGATGCGATGACCCTTGCGGAATGCAAGACCGAGCTGACCACGTCGCAAGGCAACGCCAAGAAGTTCCTCGAGAAGTTCAAGGGCTGCCAGGACGCGTACTGCACGCCCGAGCGGATCGCCGCACATGACCCGGTCTGCGAAGGGATGGGGGCGCCTTCGGCGCCGTCATCCGGGTCCAAGCCCGCGGTCCATCACGTCGTGCATCACTCGTCGTATCGTGCGGCGATCCGGTGCGAAGGCGTACCGGTGTCGGAGCCGCAACACGTCGGCAACGACTGTGCGTGCGGCAACCCGGGCTACGTGGCCGTGGTGCGTTCGACCTTCCACGCGAAGGTCTGCGTTCCGCGTCGCGAAGCCGAGACCGTCGATCTTACCGCTCTCCAGCGGCAGGTCGACGCCTTGAACGGAAAGTACGCGGATCTGCAGACGCAACTCGACGAGTTGCGGAAGCTCCACGGCGACCAGTTCCAGAAGCTCTACAACGAGCTCGAGGGGCTGATCCCGCAGGTCGCTGATCACGAGCGTCGCATCGAGGCGCTCGAGAATGCGATCCAGCAGGCGCTCCACGACGCGGCCGAGGCGAAACACATCGCCCTCGACGCAAAGCACGAGGCGGACGAAGTGCAGAAGATGATCCCGCGGACGTCCCTTCACTTGGGGATCTGCGGGCTCCTCGGCGCTTCGAGCGGGACCGGCCTCTACGGCGGTCCGGGCATCTGTGGCGAACTCGAGCACTTCTGGGACAACAAGTCCACGGTGTCCGGGTTCATGGGTATGGGTGGAGGCTTGTCCTTCAACCGTGCGCAGGCCACGACCGCGTTCGGGATGTTCAACGGCGGCGTCCGCTTCTACACCGACGAAGAGCGCAAGCTCGGGATCGGCGTGGGCGGACTCTTCACCGGGCATGTGTCCACGGTCCAGTCGGCCGGGGACATGGGCATTCCGTCCACGGGGCGGCGTTGGCACGCAGGTCCCATGCTGGATCTGCAGTACAACTTCTCCCCGCATGCACGCTTCGGCGTGGCGCTCTCGCCCGGGTACGGCAAGTGGAACTACTTCGAGGGCAACGCTTTCCGCGAGGACAGCGGGTTCTCGTTCGTCGGTCTCGCCAACCTCTCGCTCAGCTTCGGCTTGGGCGCGGAGGATACGGCGAAGAAGTCGTCGGATCACACCGCCGCTCCGGTGCAGGTCCAGCGCTCGTATTCGTACGAGTCCACCTACCAGGGTCCGCCAGGCCAGTGAACGTCTTGGGTCCCCGCATCGTCTGATCTCCGGATCGGGCGGTGCGGGACCCATCGCGCACATTCTTACCCGATCGCATCGCGATCGGGTTTCACACGAGTCGGTTTCTCCGAAGCCGCCTCATGTGACCGCCCGTCCCAACTGGGACGGGCGGGATCGCTCTTCCACATTCGAAGGCAGTCAACCCACAACCCACCAAGCCTTGGCGGGGGAACCCGCCATCGGCGGTCACCCCGGCCGCCGGGCAGGCGGTGAGAAGAGGAGAAAATGAACAAGGTATGTGTTCTCATCATCGCCGCGCTCGGCATCGTCTTGAGCGGCGTCGGTTGTACCAACAACGCCATCCCGGACGTCACGTCCAGTCGCAACGGCGGCGGACCTGGCGACACGCACGGCACGGACAACCAGTGTCGCTATCAGGGCGGCACGGCATGTGTCGGCGAGGGTGCCCAGTGCGGCGACCTCGTGTGCCATTGCGGCACGTGGATGGATCACACCAACCCGGCGTGCGGCCAGTCCTGCACGACTCCGCCTCCGGCGTGCCTCCTCGGCGCGGCGTGTAGCGGTGAAGGTCTCGCCTGCGGCGACGGCTCGGGGAACGTCTGCCATTGCGGCAGGTGGTTCCCGCACCAGCTCGCGGATCAGGCCTGTCCCGACACCGGCAACAACGGTGGTACGGGCGGGACCGGCGGCAGCGGTGGCTCCGGCAACACGGGCAACACGGGTGGCTCCGGCAACACGGGCAACACGGGTGGCTCCGGCAACACGGGCAACACGGGTGGCGGCATGACGTCGCTCACCGTGACCGTGATGTCGCCGCAGTCCGAGCACGTTTGGTGCGAGGGCGCTGCGGTGAAGCTCTCCGACGTTCAGATGTCGGACACCCAGGCCAAGTGGACTCGCGGCTGGGCCAGCTACGGCTGCGACTCGTTCGACGGGTACTACCAGTGCACGCTTCCGTATGATGCGTCGACGGAGCGGGTGCGCTTCCAGTGCTACCTCAAGGCCAACGGCGATCCCGCCGGATACGCACCGGACCTCGTCCGGTACACCTGCGCGGATCCCTCGATGTTGCAGTCGGGGGAGTCGTTCACCACGAGTGACCCGGTCTTCCTGGTCACCAACCTGGATCCGTCCGGGAAGGGTGAAAACTGCCAGGCGGAGTAAATAACGCTCCGTCACTCAACTCACAGCCCCCTCTGCACTTGCGGAAGGGGCTGTTTTCTATCTCGACAAGTTTGGCTTAACCAGGCGATTTCCTTGACACAATAGGCTGAAAATGATAAGACCTCGTATTCGTTCCTTCCCATTTTCACGAGGACAAAGGAGGAAAAAACAATGACTCATCTGCAGAAGGGGGCCGCGATCTTGTCGGCGCTCGGACTGGTGTCGATGTTCGCATGTACCAATGCGTCCATCGAAGACGTGACCAAGGGGTCACATGTCGGTGATGGCGGTTCCGCTGGGACATCCGACGGCGGCGTAGAAGCCTGCGTCCCGCAGGATGCATTCGTCGCGTGTACGAGTGAGGGTGAGGTCTGCGAAGGTATGACCTGCACCTGTGGCCTGTGGATCCCGACGGACGCCGTAAAGGCGTTCACCTGCGCCGGCCAGGACGGCGGCACCGGCGGGAGCGCTGGCGCATCCGGCACGCAGGTGCGGCAGGGCCGGCGGTTCGGGCGGTTCGTCTGGCTCGAGCGGAAGCTCGGGTTCCGGTGGGACTGCGGCACGAGCGGCACCGGCGGGAGCGCTGGCGCATCCGGCACCGCAGGTGCGGCAGGGTCCGGCGGTTCGGGCGGTTCTCCCGAGTGCCAATTCGGCACGATCGAGGACTGTATGACGTCGTGCGGTTCGAGCGGAAAGCGCGGATGTCAGGTCGATCAGACTTGGGGGCCATGTATCGCTCCCACCGAGGTCTGCAACGGCAAGGACGACAACTGCGACGGTCAGATCGACGAAGGCGTCTGCAGCGGCGTGTGTACTCCCGGTCAGACCGGGAAATGTGCTACGTCCTGTGGGTCCATCGGAACCGCGACGTGCGGGTCGAACGGCCAGTGGGTCTCCTGCGAGCCGCCGGTCGAGACCTGCGGCAACGGCAAGGACGACGACTGCGACGGCATCGTGGACAACGGATGTACTTCGCAACCGCCAGGCATGTCCACGGTCACATACAAGTACTGGCTTCCGAGCCAGGACGGTGCGGCCAACATGCTGACCATCTACGACGAGGCCGACGACGCCAATGGCGATCCGTTGGATCGTCCGTCGCCCTTTGGGAAGACGCTCGAGGACACCTCGTACGCGTGGGGGACTGCGGTGGATGGTCCGAATTACGGATGCTTCACCTCCCTCGCCGGATACGAAGAGTGCACGGTGCATCGGCCGAAGACCGCCACGGCGGTCCGGGCCAACGTGCACGTCATCCTGCCGAACGGCGTGGCCTTCTGGGCGTGCGCATCCACAAACGGCGTGATCCTCGGCAAGTTCGAGGTCTGGGTCGACGGGAAGCTCGCGCCCACCACCATCGAACCGTGGTGGTACACGGCGAACGTCTCGTTCTGCCGGGTGGTCTACCACCCGTAATCTCATACTCCTTCTGTCCTCGTCTCGCCCCCACATCGCTTCGCAGATGCGAACCGGTGTGGGGGTTTTTTATTGCCATTCGTGTATGCTCTTCGCATGCCTGAAAACATCTTTGAGGGGATCATCGGACACCGGGCGATCATCCGGATCCTAGAGGCAGCGATGCGAGACCCTGCTTCGTCCTATCTGCTGACAGGCCCCGCGCATTTGGGGAAGCGGACCTGTGCCGAGCGGCTGACCCGCGGACTTTTGGATTTGGACCCGGATGATCCGTCCTGGCGGGCCCATCCGGACCTCTTGGTGATCGAGCCGCTTGAAGGGAAGACGCAGATCACGGTGGAGCAGATCCGGGATGCGCGAGAGCGGCTATCATTGCGCCCCGCGCGAGCACCGCGCTCGGTCGCGTACATCCCTGCAGCAGATCGGATGAATGAGGCGGGGACGAATGCCCTTCTCAAGATCGTCGAAGAGCCTCCAGCTGGAGCGGTCTTCGTCTTCGTCGCTGAAGACGCGGGACGGATCCCGGGGACGCTCAAGAGCCGTTCGGTCGTCCTGCCATATGCGCCGGTCGCGGCTGCGGAGATCGAAGAAGGGCTCATTGCGTGCGGGATGACGAAGGAGGACGCGCTCGCGCGCGCGGCGGGCGCGCATGGCCGGCCCGGGCTCGCGATCGATCCGCCCGAAGGCCGTTCCGTTGGTGCGACATTTGTCCAGGCTTTCTTCCGCGCATCAACTCCAGGCGCACGGATCACGGCTGTCGATGCCCTTGCCGCGTCCTGCGATGGCGCAGAGGAGCCGGTCGCCGCGTGGCGCGACGCGTTGCAGGATGCGATGCGCAGGCTCTCTGCGCAGTATCCGAAGGAACCGGCGCACGCCGTGATCGCGGGGATCGCATTGGCGACGGCGTTCCGTTCCATCGGCGGGGCCGTGTCTCCACGACTGGCTTTGGATGCCGTCGCCGTCCGTCTGGATGAGCCGGATCTGTCTCGATTCATGCCATGCCATGTTCCGCGCGCGTATTCTGCGATATACTCTCTTTGAATCTCGTATGACCACTAAGCGGAACCTTGTACGCGTCGCTCTCCTCTTTGCGGCGGTAAGCCTGTTCGGCGCCGGATGTTTCGGTAGCAGCTCCACCGGACCCACCGGTCCAGACGGCGGCGTCTGGAAGTCTGCGGACGGGGGAGAGACGTGGGCGAATGAGCGTGCGTTCGTGAGCGGACCCAAAGTGACGGCTGACGCCGCGACCTTCCAGATCAACCAGATGGCATTCGATCCGCAGGATCATAAGACGATCTATCTTGCGACCGCGGCACATGGTCTTGAATACTCGTTGGATGGTGGATCATCCTGGCAGCAGGGGAACATCCCGAACGTGACGACCGTTGGATCCGTGGCCGTGGATCCAAAGAATAAGTGTACGGTCTACGCCACGGGGGCGAATCGGATCTACAAGACGGAGAACTGCGGACGCGATTGGGAGCAGATCTTCTACGAGCCGCGTAGCTCGGTGTCATTCACGCAGATCATCGTGGATTGGTATGACCCGATCAATCTGTATGCCGGTACTTCTGATGGGGATGTCTTCAAATCCACGGATGCGGGGAAATCCTGGCAACGCGTCGATCGGATCGACGGCGTCCGCGTCATGAGTCTGGCCATGGACCCGCATGATTCCCGGGTCGTCTATGCCGGGACCGAGACCGAGGGCATCCTCAAGACCGCCGATGGCGGACTCACATGGACGCAGATCAAAAAACAGTTCGGTCAGGATCTGATCGACGGACGTCGCGTCGTGCAAGTCGTGGTCGATCCGGCGGACCCATCGACGATCTACGACGTCTGTCGCTATGGGATCCTCAAATCCACGGATGGGGGAGATACCTGGACCGCACTGAATCTCACATCGCCACCGAATACAGTGAAGATCAAGGCGCTCGCGATCGATCCGAAGAACACGCAGCATCTTATCTATACGGGGGTCGCCACCTTGCAGTTCACGACGGATGGAGGCAAGACGTGGACACCAAAGCGTCTCCCGACCACTCAGTCCGGATCCGCGCTCCTGATCGACCCGATCGACAGTAACGTATTGTATCTCGGGACGACCGTTCCGCCGTCAAAGAATTGATCACTCCATCGAGAGATCAAAGGAAAAAACATCGTACACCTTACGGTGTTTTTCGATCCGGTCACGGGTGGGGGTGTGCTACGACCCAAGCGGCGGAGGGTGGGATCGTTCGCGATTGACGAAAACCGAAAAAAATGGAAAACTACGCTCACATTCCACCTATGGCGAACCCTATCGAATTGGCGAAACCCGACTTTCAGCGCGTGCTGGATCATTTGGACAAAGAACTCAAGAATATCCGCAGTGGACGGGCGAATGCGGCGATCGTCGAGGATATCAGGGTTGAGGCCTATGGGCAGACCATGGAGCTGAAAGGTGTTGCCGCGATCTCCGTACCGGACGCGAAGACCATTCAGATCGAACCGTGGGACAAGAACGTCATCAAAGATGTTGAAAAAGCCCTGATCGCCGCGAACCTCGGCATGGCGCCGAACGTCGCCGGCACGGTGATCCGGCTCGTGATGCCTCCGATGACCGAAGAGTCACGCAAAGAGGCGGTGAAGATCATCGGCCAGAAGGGGGAGCAGGCGCGTGTAAGCATCCGGAGCATTCGTGAGGAGGTGCGCGAGCAGATCGCCAAGAGCGAAGAGAACAAGGAGATCTCGGAAGATGAGAAGTACCGATTGCAGGAACAGCTCGACAAGATCATCAAAGAATATAACGAGAAGATCGAAGAGAAGGTGAAGGCGAAGGAAGAGGTGATCATGACCGTATGAGGAAGGCCGTCTCATCGAAGAACTAACCTCACTATTCCCCCATGTCGATCTCTCCGGAAAAAAAGATGGATCTCTTGGTGTCGCTCTGCAAGCGGCGCGGGTTCGTCTATCCGGATTCCGAGATCTACGGCGGGTTTGCGAATGCATGGGATTTCGGTCCGTACGGGACGGAGCTCAAAAACAACATTCGCGACGAGTGGTGGAACCGGTTCGTCCGCATGCGTCCGGATGTCGTCGGGATCGACACGCCGATCATCCAGAATCCAAAGGTCTGGGAAGCGTCCGGACATATACAGAATTTCAGTGATCCGCTCGTGGAGTGCAAGCGTTGTCATCATCGGTTCCGTGCGGACCATCTCCTCGAGGCCAAACAGGCTGAGCCGGGGTACGACAAAGAGAAGCCGGCGGAGCTCAAGGACATCCCGTGTCCGGATTGCGGCGGTCAGCTCACGGACGTGATGCATTTCAACCTCATGTTGAAGACATTCATCGGCGTGAAGGAGGACGCAGCGGCGGTGGCATACCTCCGTCCGGAGACCGCGGCTGGCATGTTCACGACGTGGAAGAATATCCGCGATAGCATGCGGGTAAAGCTTCCGCTTGGCGTGGCGCAGGTCGGACGTGCGTTCCGGAACGAGATCACGCCCGGGAATTTCATCTTCCGACTTCGGGAGTTCGAACAGATGGAGATCGAGTATTTCGTGAAACCGGAGGATGCGCCGCGTGCATTTGAAGTCTGGCTCGAGGAGTACAAGACTTGGTGCGCAGACGTGCTTAAAATCGATCCGGCGCATACGCAGTTCCGTGAGATCCCGGACAACGAGCGCGCATTCTATTCGGCGCGGTCCATTGACCCGGAATATGCGTATCCGTTCGGCATGAAAGAGCTGGGCGGTCTTGCCAACCGGACGGATTACGACCTCTCGCGTCACCAGGAGGCATCAAAGGAGGATCTGCGTTGGCTTGATCCGGAAACCAATCAGAAGGTTTTGCCGTATGTCATAGAGCCGACGTGGGGATTGACCCGCTCGGTCCTCGCCGTCCTGTGCGAACATCTTGATATCGACGAGGCAGAGAGCGCGGAGGGCGTCGAAGAGCCGCGCATGGTCCTTCGCCTGCCGCCGCGTCTCGCGCCGGTCAAAGCTGCTTTTTTCCCCCTGCAAAAGAAAGACGAGCAGACCACGATCACGTCGAAGCTCGCCGCAGACCTCCGCATGCATGGCATCAGCGTTGAAGAGGATGCATCCGGATCGATCGGGAAACGGTATCGTCGTCAGGATGAGATCGGGACGCCGTGGTGCTTCACGGCGGATCCGGACTCTCCTTCCGACCACAAGGTCACGGTGCGAAACCGTGACACCATGACGCAGGAACGTATCGCCATCGATGACGTCCTTCCTTTTGTTCAAGATCATCTCACCCGCAACTCCGTCGTATGAAACCAAAACCACGAAAGCTCGCCAACGGCATGAGCGTCGTCTTGGTGCCGCAAAAAGGCGCCACATCCATGACCCTGTTCGTCATGACCCGGGTCGGATCCCGGTATGAGTCCAAGGACATCAACGGTGCGTCACATTTCATCGAACATCTGATGTTCAAAGGGACGAAAAAGCGGCCGACGACGCTCCATATCTCGCGCGAGCTCGATCGATACGGAGCGGAGTACAACGCGTATACGGACAAAGATGTGACCGCCTATTACGTCAAGATGGATGCGGCACACACACCGCTTGCGGTTGACATCCTGTACGATATGCTCTTTCATTCGACGTACGACCCCAAAGAGATCGATCGCGAACGCGGTGTGATCGTCGAGGAGATCAACATGTATGAGGACAATCCGCAGCGGCATCTCGAAAATCTCCTCGAGGCGAAACTCTTCCCAAGCTCGACGCTCGGATGGGACATCGCGGGGCCGCGCGAAGTGATCCGGACCGTGCCGCGGTCCAAGCTCATCGCGTATCGGGATGCGTATTATGTCCCGGAGCGGATGACGGTCATCGTCGCAGGGAAAGTCCAACCCGGGATCTTCGCGCTTTTGGACAAGACTTTTGGCAAGGTCAAGCGCCCGGCGGGCCATGATAAGCCGTTCAAGCCCTTTCCCCCGACCGTTCTGTCGAAAGACGCGGTCGGATATCAGGACAAGGCGACGGAGCAAGTCCAGTTCGCCATGGCGTTCCATGGGCTGAAGATCGGTCATAAAGACATTGCCGCCGCGCAGATCCTTGCCAATATCCTGGGTGGGAGCATGTCCTCACGGCTCTTTGTCCAGATCCGGGAACGTCGCGGCCTTTGTTATTCGATCCACGCCGCGCATCAGGCACGCGAGGACGTCGGGGCGTTCTATATCGAAGCTGGCTTGGACAAGAAGCGATTCAAAGAAGCCGTCACGGCGATCGTCGCTGAGCTGAAGAAGCTCATCAAGGATGGGGTGACCACGGAAGAGCTACGCCGGGCAAAGGATCACGTCCGCGGCAAGACGACGTTGGCCTTCGAAGACTCCGCCGTGCAGGCAGAGTGGTATGGCAAGCAATGGTTGTTCCAACGGAAGGTCGAGACGCCAGAGGAGCGCATGCGCCGGTATGAAAAGGTCACGCGCGCGGACGTCCGTCGGATCGCCAAACAGCTTTTTGTTCCGCAACACATGGCTTCGGCCGTGATCGGTCCGTTCGGGGCGAAGCAGAATGTAACGAAATTGATCACTTGGAAATGACGCTACTATGAAGAAGATCATCATCGCCAATTGGAAGATGCACTACGGTCCGATCAAGGCGGGCGCGTGGGTCCGCGCGTTCCGACGCGAGCGATTGCCGAAGGACTTGGACGTTGCGGTCGCAGTGCCGCACGTCTCACTGGCAGCCGCGCGCGCCTCGTTGGGTCGTGCATCCATCCCGGCATTGGCCGCCCAAGATGCGTTTTGGGAGGCAGAAGGCGCTTTCACGGGCGAAGTCTCGCCGCCAATGCTGACCGAATTCGGCGTCGAATTTTGTCTCGTCGGCCACAGCGAACGCCGTACCTTTCTCGGAGAGACGGATGAGATGGTCGCGAAAAAGACCGCAGCACTTCAGAAAGCCGGGATCATGCCGGTCATCTGTGTGGGAGAGACGCAGAATCAGCGGCGCCGAGGTGAGGCGTCGAAGGTGGTTCGGACGCAGGTCCAAGCCGCGATCGCACAACTGAAGGGTGACGGACGTGCGCCAGCGTTGTTCGCCTATGAGCCGATCTGGGCGATCGGGAGCGGTAAGGCCTGTTCAGCCCAGGATGCGAAAGAGATGCACGAGACGATCCGCAAGGTCCTCCGGAAAAAGTTCGGTGATACCGCTGACCACATTCGCATCCTCTATGGCGGATCAGTGGATCCGCGGAACGTGCTGGAATACATGACCACGACGGGCGTTGACGGCGCCCTGGTCGGTGGGGCATCCTTGGATCCCCGGAATTTCGGGTTGCTGTGTCGGGCCGCTATTCCGGCCTAGGTCGAATTTCCTGACGCATTGCGTCGAACCATGATCTATTGGATCACACTCCCCATCGCCGTAGCCGCCATCGTTTTCATCGCGGCGCTTTTCGTGCGGCACTGGAAAGAGATCCGCCTCCTGGATCCGGACTCCATCCGGGAAGAGCGAGAAAAGAAGAAGCGCGAAGAGCTCATGTTCCAACGGTTCGATCGGATGCGGAAAGAGAGGGCCGCCCCGATCAAGGCACTCTTCCAGGGGGCGGTGACGGCGGGGAAGACGTGGTATCACGGGATCTATCTGCGTCTCGTCAAGTTGGAAAAGTTCTATGCGCAGGCGAAGTCCCCATTCCAGTTCGTCTCCCCTTCGTCCAAGGATCGGTTGAAGCTCGTGTTGGATGAGGCACGATCTCTCGGTCGCGATCTCAAATATGCCGATGCGGAACGTCGGTATCTCGAGGCGTTGTCGATCGATCAGCATTGCTGGGAAGCGTACCGCGGTCTCGGAACGATCTATCTCAAGCAAAAGATGTATCCGCAGGCGAAAGAGACGTTCGAATTCCTTCTACAGGCAAAGAAAGGGGATGATATCTGTTTTGCGGCTCTCGCGGACATCGCGGAAGCGGAGGAAAACATGTCGCGGGCCGAAGAGATGCGGCGTCGTGCCATCGAGTTCCGCCCTCGACTGCCCAACCGTCACGCGGAACTGGCGGAGTTCTATCTGGAACAAGGTCAGCCCACCAAAGCCAAGCCGTTCATCGAACGGGCGACCGAGCTGGATCCGAAGTCTGCGAGGTATCTTGAACTTTCGCTGGAGACTGCTATACTCCTCGGCGATCGCGCGGAAGCCCAGCGGCAGTATGATAAACTCCGTCTCGCCTCAGAAGACCGGCCGAAGCTTCAGGCGATCAAGGAGAAGATCGACGCCATGGGTGCTTGAACGACCGATCGTTTCACTCGACGTGTAAGTCAGCAAGCTGTCTTTCACGCCTCGCGAAATGATCGGTAGGTGAACCTCAACACTCCACGTATTCCTCGCCGTTGTAGCTCAGCTGGTAGAGCATCTCCATGGTAAGGAGAAGGTCACCGGTTCAATCCCGGTCAACGGCTCCATCTCGCTTCGTCCGTCAACGCGGATGAAGCGGGTCCAAAAGGAAAGATGGTTCACTCTGTGTTCCTTCTCGCGCAGCGAGCTCGTGAACAGCGTGAACATGGGCAGGTACCGAAGCGGTCAAACGGGGCAGACTGTAAATCTGCTGGCATTCGCCTTCCAAGGTTCGAATCCTTGCCTGCCCACCATGAAAACACGACCCTCAGGTCGTGTTTTCATATACGCAAGGATCAGAACGACTAACCTGACGACTTCACGAGTAGATCGAAGACGAATCGTGCGAACGGGTCTACATCCGGACCGAGGGCCAGCGCGCCACCAAGTGCGCCGGTGACCGTGACCGCCGTGAGACCGACCACGGCGAGGAAGCCCATGAACGCCCCGGATCGCACAAGACCGTCGCAAAAGGCTGCGGTCTCATTTGCCGCCTGCATGGCCGCATATCTACTCTGTTCCCAGCGACCCGTGATCTGTGAGCGATAAAGGAGAGAGAGGATGTAGATGGCTGCGATGAGCGCGACGATGATGAGCGTTCCCGTCGCCCATTGCTGGTGGACGTCCGTCAGCGCACTTTGGAACTGGGGCTTGATCGCATTTCCTGCGAGATATGCCGCATCGGCACCGAGCGAACCCGTGATGGCGAGCAGGGCTTTGGTCCGGTACCAAAAATCGGTCCGGAACTTCGGGTGGATCCGTGCCACCTCGATCGCGGCGTAGACCGTGAAGAGCGCGATCGGGAAGTGGACCAGGATCGGGTGGACGTTCAACATACGCACGGATTCTACGGTACGTGCAGGGCCTTGAGAAGGTCGTTGGTGCGTGCTATCATCCTGCACGGATATTTGCCGGAAGATCGAACTCTTTCGGGTGTGGATCCCTTGCGGATCCAACCCTGCCGAGAGACGGAGGATCTTCCGACAAGTGTCCAAAGAATCACTTATTCCTGCACGGCAGGATATTCCTATTTTCTATGGAACAACTTGAGATCGTCCGCGAGAGCGATGGTCTTCCACTCGGGATCTATCTCCCGCGCAACGAGGTCATCGGCCACGGGGCCTGGGTCCGCTCGACGAACGTCTTCATCCTCAATGCGTCAGGCGAGGTCTTGTGCCATCAGCGGTCGCAGGAAAAAGAGCGTTTTCCAGGGACGTGGTGTACGCACCTTGGCGGACATGTGGGGAAAGGGGAGAGCTACGAGTCTAATGCCCTGAAGGAGACGCGGGAAGAGTCGGGGATCGACCTTGACCCGTCCCAGCTCCTCGCATGGCGAACGACGCGACTGGCCTCTGCCCGTCTCTGGGTCCGGGAATTCGTGGCCATTGTCGACGCACCGATTGAGGATCTGACCCCGCAGCCCGGCGAAGTCGATCGTTTTGTCTGGAAACGGCCTGAGAACATCCTCTGGGAGGCGCTTCACGATCCGACATCGTGGTGTGTCGGAACACTGGATTTTCGGGTCGAATACGAATGCATGCGCGCGGTATTGACCGCCGTGCACGGAGAGCGGCGCGTCCAGGCCGTCTAAGGCCGGAAATCCCGTCTCCGTTGACAGAAAGGCCGCCGTCCGCTATTCTCTGCGTGCCTTTCAACGCAGATCCCGGATGCTGGCTCTAAGGTCAGCGGCGCATCCCGCCTTCGCCTGAGCCCGTGTAGCTCAGTGGCAGAGCAACGGTTTTGTAAACCGTAGGTCGTGGGTTCGATCCCCACCGCGGGCTCCACCGAAGTCAGGAGGACTTTTATCCGGACGTTGCATACCCCTATCTTATGTCACAAGACAATCTCATCAAGTTCGAGTGTACCCAGTGCCGCAGGATCAATTACCACTCGTCCAAGAACAAGAAGACCATCAAGGCACGCCTTGAGCTCTCCAAGTTCTGCAAGTCGTGTAAAAAGCACACGCCACATAAGGAGACGAAGTAACGGACCGCCCTCCAAACCCTGAGGGCGGTTTTCGGTTATACTGGACCCATGCGCTTTCCTTCTCCACCGCCCCTCAAGCCGAAACGTCGTTTTCCTGTCATCTCCATGCAGCGAGCGCCGCGACGGATGGTCTGGTTCATCCTCGGGGTTTCCATCAGTTTTTGGCTCATCATCATCGTCGGAGGCGCATCGCTCGCCTTGGCGTTGACGCCGGCCGTGTGGAGTGGACGCTCCTGGTCCGGCTTCGTCGTCCCGATCGTCTTGGTTGTCACGCTCTGGACCGGTGTCGGTCTGGGTTGGCGTCTCGGGAAAGCCGTCCTCGTCCGTCTCCTTTCTCGCTATATCGATATCACCCATCCCGTATGACCGAAACGTCTATTCCATATCCTGAACTCGTTTTCCGTTCCCTGGAACTCGCCGCCCAATGGCATATGGGCCAATGGCGTAAGCATCCGGACGAGAAGATCCCATACATCGCTCATCCGGCTGGTGTCGGCTTGTTGTTGGCACGTCATGGATACGACGATGAGGTCGTGTCCGCGGGGATCCTGCATGACGTGATCGAGGACTGCGGAGTCACGAAGGAGGATCTGGCAGAAGCGACGACGCCGCGGGTCGCGGATCTGGTCGCCTGGGTCAGCGAACCGCCCAAGACCGTCGACGTAGAAGAGCGAAAAGCGCAGTATCGCGAACAGCTCGCCGATGCGCCGGTGGATGCTTTGGCCATCAAGGCGTGTGACTGCATCGCCAATCTGGGTAGCCTGCTCCGCGCGTCGCAAGCGACGGATGAGGTTTGGGCGCTATTCCATCAGGGGCGAGAAGCGAAGTTGGCGCACGAGCATGCGGTTCTGGACATCGTCACACGACGTTTGGACGGCCCGCTGGCGGAGATGCATCAGAGCATTCTCGAACACGTCGAATCGATCCCGTGAGTATGCGAGAAAAACCACCGTCCTGCGTCACTGCGACGGATATCTATAAGTATATCCAGTGTCCGCATTGGCCATATTACGATCATCACGCGACCCCAGCGGAACGGAAGAAAGAGCGCGCAGCGACGGAGGGAGAGGTACAACGGCGCGAAGACGGGATCGTCCACGAGACGGTAGCGATCGAAAAGTACGCCGCCGAAGCGGGAGCGCGTATGGAAGAGGTCGCCGTCAAAGGCGATGCAGAAGCGGTCTTTGCGCGGACGATCGCACTCATGGAGGCGGGAACGCCGCTGATCTATCAAGGTATGCTCATTTTTGGTGACCTCCGTGGCCGACCGGATCTCTTGGAACGCAGGTCGGGGACAAGTAGGTTCGGGGATTGGATGTATGTCCCCATCGACGTGAAGTCTTCCCATGACCTCTCCAAGTATCAGAAGCTTCAACTGACGTTCTATGCATTGCTTTTGGAAGCGGTTCAAGGGGTCTTCCCTCCGGAAGCGGTGATCATCAACCGGGATCATGTCTGCCTTCCGTTAGACCCCGTTGAAACGAAGATCGAGTGCAAGAAGGTCATCCGTGCGCTTACGGAGGAGATCCTGGGAGCGGTCAAGCCAGATCCGGTCTTGCGGAAATCCTGCCACGATATCGGGGTGTGGGGCAGACTCTGCGAAGCGGATGCGGAAAAGAACAAAGATATCGCATTGTTGTACAACGTAAATGTTCAAAAGCTCCATTCATTGCGTACGCTTGGTATTCGGACCGTGGATGAAGCGGCGGAGATGGATCCGCAGGCGTTTGTCGGCGCCGCACCGGGATTGACCCTCCACGGGCTCGAGACGATCAAACGACAGGCACGATCATTGAAGGAGGAAAGCGTCCTCATTCGTAAAGCGGTCGAGCTCCCGATGGAGGGATGGGAGATCCATTTTGATATTGAAAGTGATCCACCGAATGACGTGGACTATCTGTACGGATTCTTGATCCGGCGTCCGGACGGATCGGAAGAATACCTGCCGTTCGTCGCGGAGACCTTGGAGCAGGAAGGGGAGATGTGGCGTCAATTCCTCGCGTGGCTTGAGACCCTTCCGATGGAATATACGGTCTACCATTTCGGTGTCTATGAGGTCACGCGATTGCGGACGTTGGAAGAACGGTATGGAGGAAGTCATTGGCTTGATGCGTTCCGGGAAAGGATGACGGATCTCAAACCATTGACCACGTCGAGCGTGACCTTCCCCATCTATTTTTACGGGTTGAAATATATCGAAAGATTTCTCGGCTTCCGGTGGCGGAGCGAGGTGAAAAGCGGCGGACAGTCCGTCGATGCCTTTGAAAGATATCTCGAGACCGGAGATCGGAAGATCCTTGATGCGATCATCCTCTACAACGAGGACGATGTCCGGGCGACGGCACACCTGAAGGATTGGTTGGCGCGATACGCGCGTGAGATCACGGAATACGAGCCGCCCTTCCCGTGGAAGAAGAGACGGAAAAGTGCTGAATAGAAGCGTTTTCAGTGTACGTGGATGTGCGGTTGGCGATGCGGACCATCAGCGGCGGTCTTCGTCGTCCGACGGAAGCGGAGGGCGAACCACGCGGCGAGCAGGGCCGTGATCGGGACCGTGAAGACGAGTCCGATCGTCCCCGCGAGCGAGCGAACGACCTCGTCCACGACCGAATCGAAGTTCAGGAACTTGGCCCAGGATCCGCCGTATTGGCTGTAGAGGAGAAGAGTGGAAAGGGATGCACCGACGTAGGCGAAAACGAGCGTGTTGGCGAGGGCGCCCATGTGATCGCGGCCCACGACCATGCCGGATCGGAATAATTGTTTGAAGCCGAGATTCGGATTGGCTTGTCTGACCTCGATGACGCCGGAGGCAATGGAGACAGCGACGTCTTCGACAACGCCGAGGGATGCGATGATGATCCCGGCGAACAATAACCCCCTAGGATTGAGGAGCGGATTCTGATCGAAGAAGAGACGGTCTTCTTCGGTCGAGAGTCCGGAGAGATGCGCCCAGGAACCGAAGATCCGCGAGATGAGATATGCGACGAGCACGCCGCCCAGCGTCCCGATGACCGTGACGAAACTCTTTCGGTTCCATCCGATGCTCAAGACGGATGAGAGCGCTGCGAGGACGACGGCGAGGGCCATGGCGACCGGGATCGGATCCATGCCATGCAAGAAGGCCGGGATGAGCACGAGTCCGATCAAGAGGACGGAGATGATGATCGAGGAGGCGATCTTGAATCCCTGCCATCCGGCGAGGAGGACCATGGTCCCAAAGAACAATGCAATGAGCCAATAGATGGCTCCACGGCGATCATAGCTCTCAAGATAGGGGAGCGGCTCGCCGCCGTTCGGATCGGGCTGGAGATTGACGATGACCTTGTCACCGACCTGAGGCGTCAATCCGTACGGATTCGTAGACACGTCGCTCGACAGGGTGCGGGTCTGGCCGTTCAGCGGGCCGGACCGGAACTCCACATCGTAACTTTTCAGCTGTTGTTCACCGCTGGAGGTTTCTTGGGTCGTTGTCTTCACGGCGGTCACGATGCCACTTTCATACGTCCCAGCCGCGGCGGAATTCGTGTTCCCGCCTTCGTTCTTCAGCGTTGTGGTATCCACGATCGTGGGAGAATTCGCCGCCGAGGGATCTGTCGGTGTTGCTGTGGTGTCTGCCAAGACTACTCCTGGGAGCAGGGTCAAGGAGAGGAGGATGGACAGGAGGATCTTGGAGAGTCGTGGCATATCTCACGCATTGTGTGCTGGATGCGGGCGTCGGTCAAAAGGTGATCAAGAGGCGTATTCGAGGAGATAGAAGAAGATGCCAGAACCGATGGAAAGCGCCCAAAGAACGGCGAACGTGATCGTCAAAGGAGTGTGTTTTTTGAAAAAGTTCACGCCCTTCGCGTAGTTCTTCCATGCAACAAAAAAGAAGATGAGGAGGGCGATGAACATCAGCAAAGAGAGTGATCCATGGATGGCTGCGAATATGAGGTTGAAGACCGGCTCTGCGGTCGCCTGCGTGTGCGTCGTCGTCCGATAGATCATGTAGCTGATGTTGAACAGGATCTCGTAGGAGACGGCGATAGCGACCCAGGCCCGTGGAAACGCATTATGTTTGTATCCGCGATAGAGGGCGGTGTAGATGATGGCTGAGACGCCGAGTTCGGCGAACAGGGTGACGGTGCTATACAGGGGTGCGGTCATATCGTGTGAGTATACGCGCATTCCCGATCCCGTTCGAGTCTCACGCGCATATGATGACCCGCCAAAAAACCGCCGGATGGCGGTCTTTTGTCTGGTCGGGCTAGTGAGACTCGAACTCACGACCTCTTCGTCCCGAACGAAGCGCGCTACCAACTGCGCTATAGCCCGACGGTGTTCTGAATGGGGGAAGACCCAATTTCGTGCGCGAATCATAGCAAGGGACGGGGCGGCTGGCAAGGATGGCGACTCCTGTGGCCAAGGTTGTAAAACCGTTGACCTGAGGTCCGCATATGGCTATCATCAACCCTACTGACATGACCGCCCCCTTGAAACATCTCGCGATCATCATGGACGGCAACCGTCGCTGGGCAAAGGAGCACGGGCGACCGTCTCTCGAAGGCCACCGCGCCGGTTACGAACGGATGAAGCAAGTCGGTGATTGGTGCCTCGATCGTGAGATCGAGGTGTTGACCGTATTCGCGTTCTCCACGGAAAATTGGAAACGGGCCGAGGATGAGGTCGGATTTCTCATGGACCTTCTTGAATACGGGGTAAGTACGGACTTGAAACATTACGTGGATCGGAACGTCCGTCTGCGTGTCATCGGTCGGCGGGACGGGCTGCGGCCTTCGGTCCTGCGCGCGATCGAGAAAGCCGAAGCTGAGACCGCGGATAACACCCGTGCCACGTTTTGCATCTGCGTGAACTACGGCGGACGGGCGGAGATCGCCGACGCCTGTCGACGGATCGTTGCGGAGGGTCTCGCCTCCGATGAGGTGACGGAAGAAGCTCTGACCGCACACATGTATTGGCCGGGGATGCCGGATCCGGAGTTGGTGATCCGGACCTCGGGCGAAGAGCGACTCTCCGGATTTTTGACCTGGGAAAGCGTCTACAGCGAGATCCATTGGTGCGATAAACACTGGCCGGACTTTGATGAAGCAGAGCTCGATAGGGCGCTTGAGGATTACGCCGCCCGTCAGCGTCGGTTCGGAAAATAAAAACGCCCCGGAAGACGGGGCGTTGTGACGTGACGAGATCCGTTCAGGCTCGGGGAAGCTGCTGACCAGGTTCTCGCCCAGAGAGTTTCGTGAGAGCCGTGAAGATGATCTCGACGACCATGGACTCCTGGAGGACGTAGCCGATCGCGTGTCCGAACGGATTCATGATGCCGACCTGCTCTCGTACGATGTTCGCCCGCAACGTGTCGAACCGTTTGGGATCGTACGTTCGAAGATGTTGGACGGTCGCGTCCGCGATGAACGCGTTGATCATCTCGTTCAATTCCTCTGCTTGGATGAACACTCGATCGCCGTAGGTCTCATGGACGTGCAAGGCGGTCTTATGGACGATCTCGGCCATGTCTTCAAATCGGAATGCTTCACGACAGTAGTCGAGCAAGGCGAGAACGGAGTTGGATTCCACGTTTTCTCCTTTGAAAAAGCTGCTCGCACCGTAGCGGATCTTTCCCTCTCTGTCAACGGTGTGAGGGAGTCGTTGAGAGAAGAAAAAACCCCTCTGTCAGCCGGCAGAGGGGTCGTGAGGAGGGGCGTCGCCCTTTAGTTCAATAGGTCGTGACGTGATCCCTTCTGATCTAGCATGACAAGGTACTGCACGCGGTCTATCACGCGGTCGACGATGCCTGCCGCGGTCATGTTGTCCGTGAATCGATCGGCGACGCTGTCTTGGCCGACCTCATGTTCCTGCTTCAACTGAGCGATGAGGGAGGTGACGTGTTCCGGACGGAATGCTCTCAGGCGGTGGTAGAGCTGTTTGATGGTCGCGCACTGGATGATGATGTAAATGTGCGTTTCGCTTAAGTCACGCGCATCCATCTGGGGTTTGAGGATGGAGAAGACGTCTTGAGCAATATCGTCCACATCAAGGCGACGCACGGTCTCTCGGCAAAGTGCGTCAAACTGCTCGTAGCGGTTTGTTGGTTCCATGAAACCCTCCCTGTCAAAGGAACGCATAGAGAATTGCACGACGTTGAGACGTCCGTCAATCTCTTGCGGAAAGAAGCGGGGTGTTCTACATTTGTTCCATATGAAGACCTTGTTTGATGCGGCAAATGCCCAGCGGCGGAAGATCTTTGCGCCGCTGGCGGATCGCATGCGGCCGGTATCTCTCGATGAGGTCCTTGGGCAGCCGGACCTGACGCGCGCGGGATCCCCCTTTCGGGCCGTGTTGGAATCAGGCTCTGTGCCTTCGATGATCCTGTGGGGACCGCCGGGGTCGGGGAAGACGACGTTGGCCCGACTCGTGGCCGAGATCGCGGGATTCGCATTCGTCCAATTGTCCGCGGTCACATCCGGGTTAGCCGAGGTGCGGCAGGTCATCCGTCAGGCGGAGAATGATCTTGATTTCAATGGCAAACGGACGGTGCTTTTCATCGATGAGATCCATCGGTTCAACAAGGCGCAGCAGGATGCCTTTCTTCCCCACGTCGAAGCCGGGACCATGATCCTCGTGGGTGCGACGACGGAGAATCCGAGTTTTGAGGTGAACGCCGCTTTGTTGTCACGGTGTAAGGTCTTTGTCGTGCATCGGCTGGAAGAAGAAGATATCAAGACCATCATCGAGCGCGCGCTGACGGATCCGGAGCGGGGATTGGGTGTCCAACCGGTCGTGATGCCGCCGGACGTACGTGAGGAGATCGTCATCGTCGCGGATGGGGATGCGCGGACCGCGTTGAACACGTTGGAGTATCTCGTCAAAGCGACGCCCGCGGTCGAGGACCCCAAGACCAAGAAGAAGCGCATCACACTCACACTGGAACGTCTGCGGACCCTGCTGCAAAGGTCTCATCATCTGTATGACAAGACCGGGGAAGAGCACTACAACATCATCTCCGCGCTCCACAAATCGCTGCGCGGGTCGGATGTGAACGCCTCGTTATATTGGCTCGGACGGATGCTTGAGAGCGGAGAGGACCCGTTGTATATCGCGCGTCGGTTGGTGCGGTTCGCCTCCGAAGACATCGGACTCGCGGATCCGCAGGCGCTCGTGCAGGCGACGACGGGATATCAAGCCAGCCATTATCTCGGCATGCCAGAGTGCAACGTGATCCTCGCGCAGGTCGTGGCGTATCTTGCGAAGGCCCCGAAGTCGAACAGACTGTACGAAGCCTATTCTGCCGTACGCGAGGATATCCGCCGTTTGCCGAACGCATCGGTTCCGCTCCACATCCGAAATGCTCCGACCAAACTCATGAAGGATCTGGGGTATGGCAAGGGCTATAAATACAACCCGGCCTACGCGGAGCCTGTGGAGCAGGATTACCTGCCCAATGAGCTGAAAGGCCGGACCTACCTTGAGGATTGACCTTGGGCCACGGGCGCACGTTTGCGTGCTATCATGGCCCCATGAAGCGATTTTTCGTCGTTCTGTTTCTTATCGTCCTTGTGGGGGCCGGGGGAACAGCGTGGTGGCTATTGCGCGACTCGCCGGACAAGGTGATCCGTGATGCTGTCACCTCCTTGACCGCCCTCCAGGGAGCGGATCGCATGACGCTCGATGTCGCCGTGACGGATCCGCAGACCCGCGTGACGGGCGGGCTCACGTTTGTCGGACGTATCAACGCGTCGGATCTGTCGCATGTGCAGGCGCTGGGGGTCGTCCAGTCGACGGCGCCGAAGGTCGGGGCCACGCCCGAGACCGTCGATGTCGTGATGAGTACGGATACGATCGCGTTGCGGCCGGTGCAGGTCGATGCGGAACAGGAAGCACGATACCAGGCCCTTGCGCAGGATCCGTCACACGCCACGTTCATCCGGGTCGATCGGGACGGTCTTTTGAAGAAGTACGGATATGGGGTCGGGGTCGCTCACGCCTCAGACGCCTCCATCCGGGAAGCTCTCCGTTCGATCGGCGGCATCCCTCGCGCGGACGGGGGGATCACCGCGTCTACGGAGAATGGACGAGATGTATTGACCGTGCCATTCCACCTTGATGTCGGGAATCTCCGTGCATGGTTCATCACCGCGGTCCGCGCGTGGACCGGCGCAGCGCCGACACCGGAAGCATACGGTTGGATCGACCGGATCGTGAACGGAGCGGGACACGGGTCATTCCAGGTCACCATCGATTCGCAGACCCGATCCCTGGTCCGGATCGAAGGTTCGTGGCGTGTCGTGGATAATACGGGAAGTGTCCTCTCGCTCGTCCACGCCGTCTTTGAGACCGGACAGGCCGATGGGTTCGGTCCGATCACGATCCCACAAGGAGCATTGGATGTCAGTGACGCGCTTCTTGGGACGGGGACAGCGGCTCCGTCCGGACTGCCCGGATCGGCGACGCGTGCGGAACCGTTGCCCGTTGTCCGACCGACAACTCCGAGTACGCCGCAGATCGATCTCTTTTCGACATATCAGGAGGAGATCCGGAATAAAAAGAACGTGTATTGAGGTATGCGGATGTACCGAGGTGGCCGGCGTCATGCCGGAGACAAGAAGGATCGCATCACCTGGCTGATCTACGGATTTGCCTTCCTGGGGATCCTCCTCGTTCTCCGCCTCGGCTATCTGCAGATCATGCAGTACGGCTTGTACGCCTTCCTGGCGTCGGATCAGCACGATCTGCAGACGAAGTTGCTCCCGACACGCGGACAGATCCTTGTCCGCGACCGTGCGGACGGCGCGCTCCATCCGCTGGCCACCAATCAACTGACGTACCAGATCTATGCTGTCCCGCGGGAAATGGATGATGCGGTCACCGAGGGGCGTTCACTGGCATCCGCGCTCGGCGTAGACGATGTCGATCTGGTCAGCCGATTGACGGCGCGGCCGGATAGCGCGTACACACCGGTCGCAAAAGACGCATCCCCGCAACAGGCGGATGCCGTGAGAGCCCTTGGTCTCAAAGGTGTCGGCATCGTGCAGACGACGTCGCGTTTTTATCCAGAGGTAGGCGTGGGCGGACAGCTTATCGGATTCGTCACACAGGCGGACAATGCGATCCCCAAAGGGCAATATGGGATCGAAGGTTCGTACAATACGACGTTGAGCGGGACGCCTGGCACCCTGTTCGCCGAAAAAGACGCGAGCGGGCGTCGGCTCACGATCGGGAATACACAGATGACTCAAGCCACGGATGGCTCCGATGTGGTCCTGACCATCGATCGGTCGATCCAGTACAAGGCGTGTGATGTGATCCAGCGTGCGGTCAAAACGCACGGAGCCGATCAGGGGTCCATCATCATCATCGATCCGCAGACGGGTGCCATCCTCGCGATGTGTTCAGCCCCGGATTTCGATCCCGCGCATTACAACGAGATCAAGGATCTCTCGGTCTTGAACAACCCGGTCACCTTCGATGCATACGAGCCGGGATCGATCTTCAAGGCTATTACCATGGCCGGTGGATTGGATGCAGGAAAGGTCCTTCCCGGAACGACGTATCTCGACAACGGATTCGAAGAGATCGACGGATTCAAGATCAAGAACTCCGACGCCCGTGCGCACGGCGTGCAGACCATGACGCAGGTACTCGATGAATCGCTCAACACTGGCGCGATCTTCGTCCAGCGTCAGCTCGGCAAAAGCCTCTTCCAGAAATACGTCGAGGCCTTCGGATTCGGTGTGAAGACCGGCGTCGAACTCTCACCGGAGTCCAAAGGGAACGTCTCCTCCTTGTCGAAGAAGGGAGATGTCTATCCTGCCACGGCCTCCTTCGGTCAAGGGATCACGGTCACGCCGCTGCAGATCACGTCCGCATATGCGGCACTCGCGAATGGCGGACACTTGATGCGCCCATATGTCGTGGATGAGGTCATCCATCCGGACGGGACCACGGAAAAGACCAAGCCCGTCGAGGTCGGAACGCCGATCTCCACGCGTGCGTCACGTCTCATCACGGGTATGCTCGTTTCCGTGGTCGAGAATGGTCACGGCAAACAGGCGGGTGTCCCGGGCTACTGGGTCGCTGGGAAGACCGGGACCGCGCAGGTCGCTCGGACGGATGGATTGGGATATCAGACCGACAATACGGTCGGGTCTTTCGCAGGGTACGCCCCATCCGGCGATCCGAAATTCGTCATGCTCGTGAAGATCGATCATCCGCGGGACGTGCAATGGGCCGAATCGTCGGCCGCACCGGTGTTCGGGGAGATGGCCAAATATTTGCTGACCTATCTACAGGTGCCGCCGGAACGGCCGTTGAAGGGTCCGCCGCCGGCCCCGGTCTTGCCCCCGACGCCCGCAGCGACTACAACGACACCATGACTCGTATGACCATGAAACGTCTCATTGAACGGTTCCTCGGATGGTGTGTGCGCATCTCGGTGGCGCGGGAGCGACCGCTGATCATCGCCGTTGCCGGTTCCGTCGGAAAATCCTCGACGAAGACCGCTATCGGGATCGCCCTGGGTGCCGGTGAGCTCGGAACCCGTGTTGCCGTATCCGCGAAGAACTACAACAACGAGCTGGGCATACCGCTTGCGATCTTCGGCTGCGACGCCCCGGGTCGTTCGGTGTGGAAGTGGCTTGTATTGATCGCAAAAGCGAAGTTGGTCGCATTCGGTCTTGCGCGGCTCCGTGCGAAGACCTTCGTCCTCGAGATGGCGGCGGATCACCCCGGAGACCTCGCGTATCTGACGCGGATCGCACCTCCGACCATGGGCGTCCTGACCGCCGTCGGACCGGAACATACGGAATTTTTGGGAGACGTTGACGGCGTTTTGAAAGAGGAGTCGACGGTCCTCACCGTCCTACCGCCGGATGGCGTGGCCGTGATCAACGCAGATGACCCCTTGGTTCGCGAGGCGGCGAATGACCTGTCGGCCAAACGGACAGCGTTTGGCATGGCGGAAGACGCGATCGTGCGTCTGCTGAGCACAGAAGTTGCGATCGATGCGGCACAGCCCGCATCATCCGGATTGGACGTCACGGTCTGTCTCTACAATGTGCAAAGGACGTTTCGGCTGGTCGGGACGGTCGGGCGTCCGCAGGCGTATGCCGCTGCTGCGGCCATCGCAGTGGGGGATGCCATGGATCTGGATGTCGATGAGATGGTCGGACGGATCGCGGATCGATTCCATGGGATGGCCGGTCGGATGCGCCTATTGGAAGGGATCAAACACACTTGGCTCATCGATGACTCCTATAATTCCTCTCCGCTCGCCGCACACTCTGCGATCCGTGATCTTGCCGCTTTCCCGGTGTCGGAAGGTGGTCGTCGGATCGCTGCGATGGGGGACATGCTTGAACTCGGCTCCTTGAGCGAAGAGGCGCACCGTGACATGGGATGCGCCATCGCGGAGAATGGGATTGACATGCTCGTCGCGTGTGGTACACTCGCGCACGTCGTTGCCGAGGCAGCGGTCGCACGGGGCATGTCCTCGGACGCGGTCTTCACATTCGCCAAGAGCTCCGAGGCGGGTCTGTTCATTCAGGACCGTTTGAAGGAACACGACGTGGTCTTGGTCAAAGGGTCGCAAGGAGCGCGGATGGAACGGATCAGCAAAGAGCTGATGGCCCATCCGGAAAAAGCGGAGAAGTTGCTTGTGAGGCATACGAAGGATTGGCTCGAGAGAAGCTAGAATCTAGAAGCTAGAATCTAGTGAGCCTGTAAGTCTGCCTACACTGTTCTCGCCTAGATTCTAGACCCAGCTTCTAGATCCTCCCACGGCGCCATCGTCTATCGGTTAGGACGCTAGGTTCTCATCCTGGAAAGAGGGGTTCGATTCCCCTTGGCGCTACCAAACAGAAAACCCCCGAAATGGGGGTTTTCTGTTTGGTGTTGAACAAGCAGGGGATCAAACGGGGAGGGATAGGAAACCGGGAGGTTCCCTTGGCAGAGGGAAGGAGTCTGCCCGGGGCGGACGAGTTGGGAACCGATGGGTTCCCAAAAGCGAACGGAGTGAGCGTGAGATTCCCCTTGGCGCTACCAAATACAACACCCACCGCAAGGCGGGTGTTGTATTTGGTATGACGAAGAGTTAGCGCGAGGTTTTTCATGCTCCGACCCTTGTTCGGAACCGTGTTTTCTGCTAGGGTCGCTTTTGGAGGAGTGCCATGGAAGAAATAGCCTCACGCCCTTTCGACAAGACCCGTCTCCGTCATCGTTTCATCGAAGCGCCAGACGCGCATACGCTCTCGGTCATACATGAGCTAGATGATCTCATTCATCAGCTCGACGCGAGCGCCCCACCGCTCGATGCTCACTTCTTGATGGCGATCACGAAATGTTCGCGCTTGCTCATCCTCGAGTACGACGAAGGTCCCGAGGCTGGTGTTGGCCGCCTCATCGGCATGGCCACGCTTGTCCCGAGTTTCGCGCCCTTGCACATGAAAGGTCACATCGAAGATGTGATCGTCCATGAAGAATTTCGCGGCTTCGGCCTCGGTCGTCTGTTGATCGAGTACGTGATGGAGGAGGCCACGCGCCTTGAATTGGAGTTCCTCGAACTTACAAGTCGCTCGTCGCGAACCGATGCGAATGAGATGTATCTCAAGCTCGGGTTCGAGCTTCGTGAGACCAATTGTTACGTCTTGAAACGCGCCTGACCCGTCCCGCCCTTCGTGAAGAGCGGGTTTTTTTTGTAAAAAAATCCCCCCGTCCGCACGTGGTCAGAAACGGGGGGTCAGACCAGGTGGAAGAATCGATAGAGTTCTTTTGGTACGGATTCTTCCGGAACCCAGTACAGTCGGTACGGCGATACGATTGTCGACAGAGCGTCGACGGGTTCTGCCGGATCAGGATAGGCGTCCTTTGACGCCCGGTCATGGTGTACCGGACCGCAGGGGAGGGGTCAAACAGACTCGCCCGTTCTCGATCGTCCATGTATCATGTGACCATGATCAAGCATCAGCTCGAACCCATCCGGATCAAGCACCATCACGCGGCAGGGATCTTTTTCCTGGCGGCGTTGGCCATCGCCGTATCGACGGCCTATGGTTTCGGTCTGTTCTCCACCCCGAAGGCGTCTCAGGCGGCTTCTGGCTCGTCAGATGCTGCAGTTCCGCTTGGTGTCTTCACGGGCCAACCGCAAAGCGAAGCGGACCTTGCGCGGTGTGCGGTCATTGGCACGGGGAAGAAGGCGAATTCCTATTATTACCTCGCGTCCGAGATCGATCCGAACAAACTCTCCTGGCATGAACGATATTGTTTTGCGACGACGCAGGATGCGGAATCAAATGGGTTTCATTACGTCAAAGCGCCGTCGTACACGACGCGGTGATCACGCGGTCATAGAGCGTCCGGGTGTCCGATAGTGCTCATAGAGTTTGCGACCCATCACGGTCAGCGTGGCATATCCGATCACGATCAAGAGGATCCAAGGGATGATCCTCCCGGTCAGCGGTACGAACGAGAATGCATCACCCAACGCGGTCTGTGTCAGGGCGAACGTGAGGGCGACGACCGCGGCGCTGGATGTCACGAGCGGCCACGCCGGGAGATCGCGGAAGTTCAAGATGGTGCTCCGGAAGACGAAGATGATCAGGATCTCGGTCAGCATAGATTCGACGAACCAGCCGGAACGGAAGAGAGCGGTCCCGGCATGGGCGACGAAGATGAGCAGGGCGAAGGTCGCATAATCCGCCAGGCTTGAGATCGACCCGAAGAAGTACATGAAGTTCGAGATCTGACCCACGTCCCATTTTTTTGGTTTTGCGAGATCCGCGTCGGCGACATGATCCGCGGAGAGGCTGAGCATCGGGAGGTCGGAGAGGAGGTTGAGAAGCAGGATCTGCGCCGGAAGCAGGGGAATGAAGGGGAGGAGCAATGCCGCGCCGGTGATCGTCAGCATGTTCCCAAAGTTGGAACTGATCGTCGCAAAGACATAGGTCCGCGTATTCACAAAGGTCCGTCGCCCTTCACGGATCCCGTCGGCGAGGACGGATAGTTTTTTTTGAAGGAGGATGACGTCGGCGGCTTCCTTTGCGACATCCACCGCATCCTCGAACGAGATCCCGACATCAGCGGCGCGGAGCGCGGGGGCGTCATTCACCCCATCACCCATGTATCCGACCGTGTGGTCCGCCGCCTTGAAGGCGTTGATGATGCGGAGTTTATGCGCGGGCGTGATGCGCGCAAAGATGTTCGTCGTCTCGGTCGCTTCGGTGAGCTGGGCATCGTCCATGTGCTCTACATCATCGCCTGTCAGGATGCCAGTGACCGCGAATCCCAGTTGTTCCGCGACATGACGCGTGACCCGTTCCGTATCTCCGGTCAGGATCACGATCCGAGTATTCAATGTTTGCAGCTCGATGAGTGCATCTTTTGCGGTCTGTTTCGGGGCGTCGCTCACGAGGACGAATCCGAGCAGTTCCAGTCCTGCTTCATCCGCCGGGGAATAGGCCGATTGGATCCCGATCGCGCGTCGCGCTACGGCGATGACTCGATATCCCTGGTCGCCGAAGGCGTCGGCACGGGCGACGGCCTCGCGGCGTTCGGCATCAGAAAAGGGTCGGTGATCCTTTCCAGCGGCACGGTGCGTGCATTGAGCGACGACCTCTGCGGCGGCACCTTTCACGATCAACGTCCGCGCATCCCCATGCTGTGGTCCGACGACACAGCTCATGCGCCGTCGTTTGAAATCAAAGGAGATGATCTCCCGTTGGACCGTATCCGCAAGCGGGGAGACGTGATGGCCTTCATCCGCCGCGTCTCCGATGGCCTGGTCGACCGGATTGGTCGCCTGTCCATCCGGGGTCTGTTCGATACAGTGCGTCGCGTATGAGAGCGGTAACGTATTTGGCCGCCCATCGACATCCACGCTGTCTCGGACGCGGAGCTTCCCGACCGTCAGTGTTCCGGTCTTGTCCGTACAAAAGACGTCCGCATTACCGAGGTCCTCGATGGCGATGAGTCGCTTTACGAGCACTTTTTTTCGGCTCATGGCGATCGCGCCACGGGAGAGGTTGATGGTGACGATGAGCGGGAGAAGTTCGGGGGAGATCCCGACGGCGAGGGCGAGGGCGAAGAGAGCGGATTCGAGCCATTGGCCGCGAAGGAGTCCGAGGATGACCGCGATGATGAGTGCGAGTCCGATCGTGATCTTCAGGAGGAACGTCCCGAATCGGCGCAGCCCGCGTTGAAAATCCGTTTCTTCCGCTTTGACCGCGAGGAGAGAGGCGGTCTGTCCCATCTCGGTCTGCATGCCGGTCCGAATGACGATGCCGTGGCCGCCTCCTTGGACCACATGCGTGCCCATGAAGGCGATGTTCGTCTGTTCCTGCGGGAGAAGCTGCGTCGCGGGGATCGAAGCCATGTCCTTCGGGACCGGTTCGGATTCTCCGGTCAGCGCAGACTCGTCGATCTCGAGATCTTCGATGTCTGTGAGTCGCAGGTCCGCCGGAACGACCGTTCCGATGTTCAGCACGACGAGATCGCCGGGCACGAGGTCGCGTGCGTCGATCCGATGGGTCGTCCCATCTCGGACGACCGTGGCTTTGCGAGAGAGTTTTTTGCGGAGTTGGCGCAGGGCGCGTTCACTCCGGTATTCCTGCACGAACGCGAGACTCCCGCCAAGGAGGACCATGAGCAGGATGATCACGGTCTCGGTCTGCTCACCGAGCGCGAAAGAGATGAGGCTTGCGCCGATCAGCAGCATCACGAGTGGACTCGTGAACTGGCGCAAAAAGATGAGACTCGCCGGAGTCGGACGTTCCTGTTGGATCTCGTTCGGTCCCTGTATCCGAAGCCGATGTCGAGCATCGACGTGAACGAGACCTCGATGGGCATCGGTCTTGAGGTCTTTGACGAGGGCGTCTGCTTCCAGATGCCAAAAAGACTCGCGCGGCGTTTGAGCCATGCGGTCATTGTACACTGTTTAGGCAAAACGCAGGTCGCGAAGGGATGGTGCGCTAGTACATGCCGGGCGGCGGTGTCGTGCCGACCCCGGTCATGGGTCCTCCCATGGGAACGGTCTCGCCCTTGAGCGGGATCGGTCGGGGCGGAACGGCTTGATCTTGCGAGAAGGCAGCGTCATCCACTAGCGGGACGACCGTCCGATAATCTTCTTTACCGGTCCCTCGATCGACGGTGCCGATGGCAAGTAGGGCAGGGATCTCGTAGGTGTGTGTCATTCCATTGGTCCAGGACTGATATCGGAGATAGACCAGGGAGATCTGTGTGTATGAGACGTGGATCGTCTTTGCCGAGCCGTATGGCCAGACAGGATCCTGACCTCCAGCCTGTAAGCGTTTTTTGGCCACATCTGTGCTGATGAGGGGGTAAGCTGACCGGTCGACCTGCCCATTGAGTTGGATATTGGCGCCGGTGATGGTCTTGTCTTTGAGTTCGACGTTCACGATCGCGGATCGAGAGGGCTGTCCGCCGAGGTCCACAACGGCCCGACCATCACGACTAGATGGATATTCCACGGTCGCTTGCTGTGACCACCAGCCGCAGGGGGCGATGTCCGGTGCGACGGACGGGGATTCTACCGCGTCTCCGCTCACGACATCGGCGGATGGCTGCATCATCATGGGTTCGGCTCCTGCGGCATCAGTGGCTTGCACGGGCGCTCCCGGCGCCGGAGCAGGGGCTGTTTCATTCATCGGGCAGGGCATGGCGGCACCCGGTGTGCCCTTGAGGAGCCAGTCCTGATTTTGGAGGACCCCACCTTGGGTAGCGATCGCATTGAACCCCTTTGCATTGAGGAACGCGTCGGCGCTCGCGATCAGTTCTTTGGGATCCGGGTAGGTCCGCAGAGGAGATGTGTCCTGTTGCTGAAGCTGTTTCCAGACGTTCAATGCGCCATTCGAGGCGTCGAACGTCCAGGTCATGTCTTGCGTATCCTGCCATTGAAGGGAGAACGACGTATACGTCGCATTCGGTCCTGCGGCTTGCGAGGGGATCCCCGTGTCCTGTAAGACCGAAGAAACGGTCGATGCATTAGGGGCTTTCTGCGAGATCGAGAGAACGTTTCCTTGCGCATCCCAGCTGGGAAGATCCGTGTCGATCGTGTATTCAACGGACGCTTGATCCGGATATGGCGCGGGGATGGGGCGTGCGATGATGCCGGGCGACGTGACGCCGACGCCGGCGGATACGGCCCCGGAACTGACATTTGCGGTCGCGGCCTCGTCCTGCAGCATGGGCATGCCTGAGACCGTCGGCGCAGACGGGAGGTTCTGTGCGACCGCTGGTTCTGCCACCTGACCCGCCTGCGGAAGCGGTGGGAGTTTCCCGAATGCTTGCGGGGAAGCGGCGGACGGTCCTGGGCCGGGTCCGGGTGTTGGCGCGGGGAAGGGGAGGGTGCAGCCAGCACCAAAAAGGGCCAGTATGGCGAATGCGACGAGACGTTTCATATGAGATGTTTGTACCATTTTCGTCCTGACCTGTCTCGCGGAATGCTCAGACGATCAATGGCAATTTTTCGAGCTCGATCTCCTCACCGGTCATGATACTTTCGATGCGATAGGAACCATGTGTCGGTGCTTCGATGTATCCGTCCCATGCCATGCGTGCGAGACCGCCGCTCTCGATCCAGTCGAAGAGCCATTCATTCGTATACCGTGGATCGCCTTGGGTCACACCACCTCCGACCGAGCCGAGCCAGAGCCGGTTGAACTGCTCTTGCGAACCGATGGAAGGTGCCATGATGATGGGGATCCCTGCGCCGGTATAAAAGGAGAGCTCGCTCGGTTTGGTCCAGAGGATGTCCGTCTTGCGAAGGATCCGGCTGAAGGAAAGGAAGTAGGAGCGTCGATCTTCGAAGTAGTCGATGAACAGATTCTTCCCGAGGTGTTTTTTGAGCCGGAGTTCACCGATCTTCTTTTGGAAGAATTCCAAGAGATGTTTTTTTGTCCCGGCGACGAGTCGGAGAGCGATCTCGTTCTTTCGGATCCGACCGCGGAGACTGGTGAGGATCGTCGCGCCCAATGCGCTTTGCGCTCCGGCCCCGCCGATCGCGAAAGTGACGGTCAGGGGGTGATTGGGACGGAGCGGGCAGGTTCCGGTGCCGAGATCCGCTTCCAGCGTCCGGTAATACTTATTCGTGAAGATCCCGTTCGGGTCGAGGTTGCAGAGCCGAGCGACAAGGTCTTTTTTCACGGTCACGCCGCTTGCGCCTCCGATGAGTTCCTGGGGGAGGGGAAAACCGGTGAGGTAGATGTTCTCGGCTTTGACACCGTAGAGCTTCAATCGTTCGACGACGCGTCCGTTCGGTGCGAAGTATTTGATGCGGCTGCGTTTCGGATCCTTCGGCACCCAGGCCCGGCTCATGTCCGCATCGCAGACCACGAGATAGATGTCACCCGGATAATCGAAATATTCCGCTGCGAAAGCGGGGATGAAGAACGTGCAGATCAACGGAAGCGGCTTTTTCGATAATTTCTGGATCAAATGTTCGCACAGTCCGAGCTTTTCGATGAAATAGTAGGTCTGATGGATCTGAAGACTCGGACGCGAGAGGTCGCGCCGCGGGTAGAACGGCGGGATGCGCTGCATGGCGTCGAGGACCTCGAACATCGCATCTCCGATCACCGGGATGGGTTTGAGACGGGAGATGGTCTCATAGATCTTCCGGCTGTCTGCCCAGAGCTTCTTATCCTTTTGAGGGATGCCGCGGTATGCGTTGGCCGTGATGATGTCGCCATATGCGAGCTCGCGCAGACCATAGGCGGCGCGCTCATGTCCGTATCCCATGTTCACGGACACGATGTAGGCGTTCTTATGATGATGACGTTCGGTCGTCGGCGTCTTCCCTTTTTTTGCGGGCATATCGAAGACAGGATATCACGCCGACCCTCTGGCGACGAACTGTCACGCGTCCTGACGTATCACACGCTCGATCTGTTCGAGGAGGAGGCCACGGCCTTCGCCCGTGACCGCGGAGTGGGGGATGATGACAGCGTGAAATTCCGCCTCGATCGCCTGAAGCGCGGCATACGCCTCGGTCTTGGAAAGCTTGTCGATCTTATTCGCGGCGATGACGGTGGGGATCTTGAGACCAGTGAGAAGGTCAAGCATCTCTCGATCAAGCTCGGTGACGCCGACGCGCGCGTCAACGATGACGACGACGAGGCGGAGCGCATCGGCACTTACGAGAAATTCGTGTATGAGCTGATGGAGCCGCTGACGCTGGCTCTTGCCGACCTTTGCGTATCCATATCCGGGCAGGTCCACAAAATAGAATCGGTCGTTGATGAGGAAAAGGTTGATGTGCTGGGTCCGTCCCGGCGTATTGCTGACACGCGAAAGATCCTTGCGTTGGGTCATGGAATTGATCAGCGAGGATTTTCCTGCGTTCGAGCGTCCGACAAAAGCGACCATCGGTCGTTCATCATGCGGAAGGGCGTCGGCGCTGGGGCAGCTTTTGACGAATGCGGCGGAGGTGATCTTCATATCAGAATTCTGAACAGTTAAAGATGATGCGGTAGATGCATTGCGGACTCCGGCAAACGACCTTGCACTTTTCCTGAACGAGCGTCGAACCGCACACCGGACAGACAGTGGCGATATCGAACGCGGATCCGGACGGACATTCCATGGGGAAGAGTGTAGCGGATGGGACCGACGCGGGATAGGCGGGAAAAAAATCCCCGCCAGCGTATGACGGGGAAGGTCTCATTCGCGGTTTTGCCGCGTCTTGTAGTGGAGGTCCATCGGCGGGTATTCGCCATCGGCGACGGGGAACTCGGAGTCAGAGACCGGCGGGGGCGCGGGGAGGGTCTCGGCGGAGCGGTGGTCGGCGCACGCCTTGATGTGATCTTGGATCTTTGTGGCGATCTGTACCTTGCAGATGGGGCAAATGCCCTCGGTCAATGTACTCATGGAACCTCCGGAAAGGGCGATGCGCCGACTGTATGATGGGTCATCCTGTCCGTCAAGACGGCTGATGTCTTGAACTTTCGGGTCAGGGGTGATACATTCTGCCCACATTTTTAGACCGAGGGGGCCACCGCCACTCGCGAGCGGCGGGACAGGCGTCGGTCAGTGAAAGTACAACGGTCTCCAACCCCGCCTCTCGCGAGAGGCGGGGCGATTCCTTCCGCCCTCCACCCTTCATGATATGTTCTGTGTCTATCTTCTTCGATCGTTAAAGGATCGAGGATTCTACATCGGATTCACGACACGTGAGCCGAGGGATCGATTTGTAGAGCACCAAGACGGTCTCGTTGATTCGACAAAGGATCGACGGCCCGTAGAACTGATCTACTTCGAAGCGTATGCTGATGAAGGGTTGGCCCGACAACGAGAAAGACATTTGAAAGATTTTGGATCCTCATATGTCGGGTTGCTCAAAAGATTGGGTCTTAAATAGACAAGGGGGCGTCGTATAATGGTAGTACAACGGTCTCCAAAACCGTTTGCGTAGGTTCGATTCCTGCCGCCCCTGCCAGACAAAAAGATCCGCCAAACGGCGGATCTTTTGTATGGCAATGGGTCGGGCGGAGGAATCGAACCTGGGAAAGGGTGAAAACGGAAGTTTTCACATGCTGAGGAGGGCCTGCGGGAACCCGAAGGTTCCCGCAAGAGGAGCGCCAGCGACGAGTGAGCATTCCTGCCGCCCCTGCCATGAAAATCCTGACGGATACACCCGTCAGGATTTTCATAACCGGTCGCAGGGATCGAACGGGGAGGGGGATATCAGGCAAAACACGCACCTTTCCGGTGAGTGTCATTTCTTTGATCGCTTTTTGAGGATCCCTTTTACAGACGGACTGATCTTTTTGTCAGTGCGGTGGATACAACCGATCCAGCAGCACGGACGGCGCATGCCGCTGACCATCTTGGACCGCGCCTTTTCGATCCGGATCTTTCGGGTCTCATCCTTTTTCGCATCTTCTACCCAACAGATCCACTCATTGCGCGCGAGCGGCGTGATGTCTTCCCAGATCGTCAACAGTTTGGGATCGGATGCAAGCGTCTTCCGCAGGTCCGCGGGGAGGCGATGTACGGTCCCGGAGGAGATCGTTTGACTCATTATCGTATCGTACGGCGTGTCGGATCTCGTTGCAAGAAGTTACGACGAACGAGATGCCGTAGCGTTGAAGGCATACAAAAATGCCGCAGATCGCGCGGCATTTTCGTGAGAAGGGGACTTCTCGACGGTCTGGGCCTACGCGGCCTTGTCCATGCCGCCGAGTTCTTCGTCGAGCTTCTTCCAGCGTTTGTACTGCGCCAGCTGAGCCGCATTCATGTTGGCACGCTCCATGAACGCTTTTTCTTCGGACGTGAGGTTCAGTTCGGCGTCGTCCTTCTTTGTTTCTTGTGAGGAGGGCATCTGTGCTTCAAAACCCATATGTCGTTTTGGTTAATGAGTGAGCATGCAACGATCGTAACGCCCTGACGCAAGTCTCGCAAACCAAGGCGTGAGGAGAGGTCTTCGTGCCATCCCACGGGGTCTGATCCGCCATGACTTCACTCAAGATCCAGGTGGTGCTTCAAGATCTCGCGGTAGATGTTCTCGCGCGTCACGATCCCGACTACTTTTCCATCTTCTACGACGGGCATGCGGTGGATGTGGTGTGCGAGCATGAGTGCACCGGCCCGCATGATGGGCGCGTCAGGTTCGACGACGATGACCTCCCGCGTCATGAAGGAGGAGACAGGATGCGCGCGGATCTCGTCGATCTTCTGTTCACGCGCTTCGAAATCCGTATAGGATTCCGGATGTTCGTAATAACTTTTATAAAAGGGGAACATGATCCGAAAGAGATCCTTTTCGGAGACCGTTCCGACCATCAGCCCGTCGTCGTTGACGATGGGAACACCGCTGATGCGATGATCGTGCAGGACCTTGGCGACGTGCTCGTACGTCGCGTGTTCCGGCGCGGTGATCACATCGACTTCCATCACGTCTCTGACTTTCATAGAAATGGGGTTAGAGAAGGATGATTAAATGCTGTTTTACAGCATAGCGCGGAAGGGGAATAAAGCAACAGACGGGTTTTTCGTCAGATCTGAATACCCTAAAAAGGTGGTTGATTTTAAGTGGTTAAACAGTTAATCTCCTTTCATGAAAAAGCTTCTCCTTGTGGCCCTCGCCATCGCGACGGCCGGCGCCGGATGCGCCTCTTCGTATGCCCCGCGTCCCATCCCTTCGACCAGTACGGTGCCACCCCCGGCCCAGCCGGTGACCTCATCGACGTCGTCCGAGATGGCGCCGACCTCGACCGCGCCGGTCGTTTTGACCGGTCAGGATAAGATCCTGCACGAGCTTTCGGTCCAGTGGCAGAAGGATGGGGATATCGGCGCTTCCAACGGACAGACGCGGGATACGGCGGATGTCATGGGATCGTGCAGGAATCTTCCCGTTGAACCGCCGTCAGAGACCGCGGCACTCGTGCCACCGACCTATGTGAAATTGCGTTCGATCGCAGAGCATGGATGCGGTGCGATCCTGCGCGTCTATCTCGGGTGTGCGCAGTCGATCCCGGAAACGAATAGCGCGCCGGATCAATGGGTGCAGGTCGATGGGAACTGGTACGCGTGTGGCGATTGGGAGGAGAAGCTGATCCTGGAGGATGAAGCGACGAACGCGACACATGTCGTCGCGGACATCGCCGTTCAGCGAGGGGCGAATTCCAGCGCGTTGTGGGTTCCGATCGCGTTCAGTAAGGATGAAAAGAACATCATCTTGGATGCGTGGATGGGATCGCCGGGCGCGGGCGGAGGAAGCGTCGATTACGGGTATGACTGGATCCCGGCATCGACGACCAACGGAACGAACAAGGACCTGGTCTATCTTGCGCCCCGCGCGACATTCTTCTACGACGCGTACGGCAAGATGGTCTATCTCATGAGCTCGCCAGATCTCCCGATGTATTCCCAGCCCGGGCCGAGCTCGAATGATGGGGAGATCATGTCTGAGGACCTCGCGACCATGCAGCGCCGGACGGCGTTGATGGAGCCGGATACGACGTATAAGCTCATCAGCCTTGATGAGCCAGGGCATACCGCGACCATCGAAAAGACGCATCACACGTTCACGGCGAGCTGTCCGCGGCAGGAAGACGCGTTGTATTGCACGCAGAAGACGACATCCGTCCAGAAAATGCTCCTTCCGTGATCACGGATCACCGACCCATGAATTCCCTTCGACCATGTGCGCTCCTGCTTACACTTGCGGTGTTCGGCGCAGGCTGCCAAGCGGCGATCCCGGAACCCGTTGTTTCGCCGACACCCTCCTCGTCCATTGGAAGTTCGTCTTGTGAGTCATTCACAGATATCTATCAAGCGCTCCAGCACGCCTCCGATGTGTGCACGTTGGATGTGAGCGGCCAACGACTCACGGGGGCGCTTCCGGCAGAGATCCGTCACCTCACGAAATTACAGACGCTCAATGCGAGGAACAATGACATGACAGGGATCCCGGCGGAGATCGGACAATTGAACGATTTACGTGATCTTGACTACGGCTCGAACAGGCTCGATACGATGCCGAATGAGATCGCGCATCTGACCGGCCTCCAGACGCTGTCGCTCGCGCACAATACCTATCGATCGGTCCCGGATTCCGTCGTGCAGTTGAAACAGCTCAAGACGCTCGACCTGACCGGCAATCCGCTTTCTGCGGACGAGGTCGCACGGGTCAAGGCCGCGATGCCGAATACGGCGGTCGTGTTCTAGCCGACGACACGGGAACGTTCCGCGGCGATCCTTTACTGAACAGTAAACAATAGCATCCTTCTTCGTTCCAATATGAACAACACTATGTGGCAGAAGATCCTCATCGTCCTGGCCGTGCTCGTTGCACTCGGGCTCGGGGCCATGGTCGTGCTCCAGCAGCAACAATTGAATATCCTGACCCAGACGATCATGATGCAGGGAGAAAAACAGAGTCCGTCTCCGACAACGCCACAGGCTGTGAACGAGGCTGCTCAACCGTCTACGAATGCGCAGGTCCAACCACCTGCCACATCGCCGACGGCAGAAAAGACGCCGTCCTCGAACATCTTCGATCCGTCCAAAGACGTTGCGGGGAGCATCGTCGCAGGGATGACCGTGTTATCCGCCGGCGGGATCCCGTCGAGTCAACTGCCGTACGGGACGGATAATGTCCTTGCGAAGTTCATGGGGCAGACGACCCTGACCGGAACATACGACGAAGGGGTGAACGAGATGAGCGGAGTCGAGATGGCGTGTATGACGCTGACTGATCCGGCTGAGCGAGCAAAACTTCCGGTCCTGATCGGCCATCCGGATCAAAATACCCGATTTTGCTTCAGGAACCTCTCAGCCGCCAAGGCAGCATTCGGGTCGAATGTGACGAGCGGGGTGGCGACCGTCACGATCTCTGACTATGAGTTGTGGTACGCGGCAGCCGAAGTCGTGAACAAGGCGACGTTCGTCAAGGTCGTCTCAATGACGTCCGCACCGTAAGGTGCAACGCGTTCCAGAACGATCTTAAAAAGATCCAGAAAAACGGATCCGAACTGGAATTGCGGATCCGAACGGTTGGGGTTTTTTCTTGGTCCGCACGTGATAGAATGTGATCAATGTATGTATTGATCGATATCGGCGGGACGCATATGCGCATCGCGCGCGCGTCCTCCCTCCGGAAAGACGGTTTTGACATGCGGAGCATACGTTCCGTCCCGACGGAGAAGACGTATGCAAAAGCGGTCGAGGTCTTGCGGAGGGAGATCCACGCGATCGCATCTTCACGACTCCGCGCGATCGGTGTCAGCGTCGCCGGAACGGTCGACCGAACGCGCGGGATCGTGCGTCGGTCGCAGACAACGCCGGATTGGGAAGGGCATTCACTTGGGGCAGATCTCCGAACATCGTTTCGTTGTCCGGTTCAAGTCGAAAATGATGCGACATGCGCGGCGCTTGGCGAAGCGGTCTACGGCAAGACGCGCGGGGACTTTCTTTTGCTCGTGTGGGGCACGGGGATCGGCGGCACGCAGATCCACCGACGGGGGAATGCGTTTTTGATCTCGAGCTTCGAGCCAGGGAAGCAACGCATCCAATGCAATGGTGACACGGTGTCGTTGGAAGACTGTTGTGCGGGAAAGGGGATCGCGGCCCGGCTCAAAAAAGAACCCGCCCGCTTGGGCGCCGCGCAGTGGGAGAAGCTCTTGGATCCGCTGGAGCAGGGGATGATCAACCTGCTGACCATCCGTCCGAGCGAACAAGTCGTCTTCAGTGGTGGGATCGCGTTCCATCATCCGGAGCTCTTGAAAGCGCTCCATGAACGTCTCCGTCACGCGGGAGATCGTTTCCCGATGTATCCTGCGCCACGCATCCTGCGGCGGGCGACGTTCGGAGAGGCTGCTGGGCTCGTGGGGGCGCTTGCACTCCTTTCGCTCCCTGAACGACGTTTGGAATACCTATGATCCGTCTTCATCAATACCGTTCCGTGGTCGGCCGCGAGTCCATCGATCGGATCCAGCGGAAAGCACGTAAGCTTCGCGGCAAGCACATCGTCCTGGTCAGTTCCACGCATCAAGGCGGTGGTGTGGCCGAGATCCTGAATACGATCATCTTTTTGTTGAATGACGCCGGCGTCGAATGTGGTTGGCGGATCATCCATGGGAGTACGGATTTCTTCACGGTCACGAAGAAGTTGCATAACGCGTTGCAGGGTGCGCATCTTCCGCTCACGAAGACTGAACGTGCGCGGTATCTAGAGACGAATGAGGATTTCTGTGTCTTTACGCATCTCCAGCATCACGACCTCGTCGTCGTCCACGATCCTCAGCCACTCCCGATCGTGAAATGGGAGAAGCGTAAGCGTCAGCCATGGATCTGGCGGTGTCATATCGATCTGACGGATCCGGACCCTGAAGCGTGGGATCTCGTCCGTCCGTATATCAATGCGTATGACCATGTCGTGGTCTCGCATGAGACGTACAAGCAGAAGGTCCGTCCGACACAAAGCGTGATCACGCCGGCGATCGATCCGCTTTCGCCGAAGAACGCGCCGCTTCCAACCCGCGAACGGCACCGGCTTTTACGCGACCACGGGATCGATCCTTCGCGTCCGATCATCGCCCAGGTCTCTCGCTTCGACGCTTGGAAGGACCCGGAAGGCGTGATCAAGGTGTTTGAACTCGTCCGTCGACGTATGCCGTGTCAGCTTGTCCTCCTTGGGAATACGGCGTCAGACGATCCGGAGGGGATCCATATCTACAACAAGATCAAGAATGCATACGGAAAGCGGAAAGACATGCACATCCTCGTCAACGTTGAGGAGAATGATCGATTCGTGAACACCATCCAGACGGACGCGGCCGTCATCCTCCAAAAATCGATCCGCGAAGGATTCGGGCTGACCGTCTCTGAGGCCCTGTTCAAAGGCACGCCGGTCGTCGGGTCGAATGTCGGCGGCATCCCGCTCCAGATCCAAGATCGCGTGACCGGGTTCCTTCACGACCCGGAAGACCTCAAAGGATTTGCAGACAGTACGTTGGCGTTGTTGAAGGACCCGAAAATGCGTCGGACGTTCGGTGCGCGGGGACGTGACTATGTCCGAATGCACTTTCTGATCACGCGTTTGCTCGAAGATTGGTTGGATCTCTTCATCCGTACACTCCGCTGAACGGGAGCTATCCAGGCGCGTGGTCGATGGGTCGCGTGTGCTCGTGGTATAATCGTGTCCGCACCTTTTTGGAACATGGGGGAGAATGGGGAAGGAGTGAGTACCGAACGGATCCGTCCGAACATTTGCCCAATGTGCCTCTCGCCACTGACGTTGCAGGGGCGCTGCGTCATGCCGGACTGCGCGTCGAATATGCTCTGCCCGCATTGTAAGATGCGGTTGAACGTCTTTCAGCAGTGCGTCGAACAGACGTGTCCGAGATACGATCCAACGATCCGGACGTCACCGATCAGCGAGGAACAGGATTTTTTTCTGGAACAGACCCTCGTGCGGACGTGTTGCGCAGCGTGCGGCGAGATCGCCAAACGCGGCGCTATCCGGTGTGGGAGCTGTGGCAAAGGGGAATCATTCGCCTCCATGCCGCCGCCTCGCTCCACGGTTCCTCCGTCGCTCCCTCCGCCGCGGATCGAGTTTTCTCGGAAGATCTCCGGTGTGATCCCTCGCTCCGGGATCAAAACGCCATTCGAGCAGATCGATCTCGAGTGGGATGAGGTCTTAGCCTCGCCGAATGTGCGTAAAGCATGAACCACTCTACTCACGTCCCGTTTCATCGGGACGTTTTTTGATGGAGGACGCCCCTTCTCAGGGAGGCGATTTTGGGGGAAGATGGGAACATATGTCGTATCATACGCAGATCACCAAGGAAACGGCCGAAAATGCCGATTTTCGTCGCGTGCTCCATACCGGCGCGCGGTCACAGCTCGTCATCATGAGCATCCCGCCCGGGGGAGAGGTCGGGGAAGAGACGCACGAACACGTCGAACAGACCCTCTATTTCCAGAGCGGAAGTGGGGAGGCGGTGTTGGATGGGGAGACCTCCCCGATCGCGGCTGGCGATGTCGTGGTCGTCACGCCCGGAACGCGCCACAATTTTAAAAACACGGGTGCAGAGTCGCTCCAGATCTGGACCGTCTACGCGCCACCCAACCACATTGACGGCCGTGTGCATCATACGAAGGCCGATGCGGATGCGGATGATGAGGACGAGGCATACGGCCATTCGGCTGCGTAACGCCAAGACATGGCTGATATTTTGAAGGTCGAAGGCCTCAACGTCACGTTCGGCGATCACCATGTCCTACAGGACGTGTCCTTTGCGTTGGATGCGGGGGATTCGTTGGTCGTCATCGGACCGAACGGAGCAGGGAAGACGGTTTTGCTCAAGTCTTTGCTCGGTCTGGAGCCGTACACGGGGACGGTCACATGGGCGAAAGACGCACGGATCGGATATGTCCCGCAAAAGATCGAGGCGGACCGGCACTTGCCGATCAATCTGCAGAACCTCCTTGATGCAAAGGCGAACATCCTCGATATCTCGGAAGCGAAGGTGAAGACCGTTGCGCAAGAGATTGGATTGACCGCGCAGACGTTGAAGACCCCGGTCGGACACTTGTCCGGCGGAAATTTTCAGAAGGCGCTCATCGCGTTCGCCCTGCTTGGCGAGCCGAATGTCATCCTCTTCGACGAACCGACCGCGTCCTTAGACGAACTGTCCGAAGCGCATATCTATGATGTCGCGGCGTCACTTCGTGAGAAGCATGGGATCACCATGATCTTCGTGTCGCATGATCTGAGCATCGTCCCGTCCATCGCGACCAAAGTGCTTTGTCTCAATAAATATGCCGTGTGCTTTGGGACGCCGAAAGAGACCCTGACGCAGGATGTGTTCACCAAGCTCTATCCGGAACCGCATAAATTCTTCCATCATCTCTCCGCGCATCATGACCATGCGCATCATGACCATGGTTGATATGACGACGTTCTTCACTCCTGCCCTCCTTCTCGCTCTTGCGGTCGCAGTCGCGACCGGACTCATGGGCGCATTTGCACAGATGAAGAAGATGACCCTTGCCGGGGACACGATGTCGCATATCGCTTTGCCCGGGATCGGTTTGGCGATCCTGTGGGGGGTCGATCCGACCATCGGTGCGGCCGCGTCGCTTGCGATCGGTGCGCTGTTCATCTGGAAGATCGAGAAAGCGACAGGCCTCTCGACCGAGACCATGATCGGCGTGGTATTTGCATCTGCCCTCGCGCTTGGGACGCTTGTGACGCCGTCGGACAGCATCATCGAGGCGCTCTTCGGCGGAGAGGGGACGGTCACGCTGACGACACTGCTCATCTATGTGGCGCTGTCCGCGCTGGTCGTGCTCTATGCCTGGATCGAGCGGAATCGGTTGATCCTTACGCTGTTCAACGTGGATCTCGCCGAAGTGACCGGCGTGAAGGTGAGTTGGGTGAATCTCCGGTTCCTCCTCGCATTCGCGCTCACGCTTGTGCTTGGTCTGCGTTTTCTCGGAGCGATCCTCGTCGGTGCGCTCGTGATCATTCCGGCCGCGATCGGGCGCCAACTCACAGAAACGTTGCCAAGCTTTCTTCTGGTCTCTGCCGGTTCGAGCGTCCTGGCTGTCTTGATCGGGTATGCGTTGGCGAGCGTGTACGGCTTCCAGACCGGACCGACCGTCGTGCTTTCCGCCTCGGCCATGTTCCTTCTTAGTCTGTTAAAGAAAAAAGTATAAATTAATTGCCTATGAATATTCTCATATTTCTCCATCCATACGCTGACTGGGGCCTGCTTGCGCTCCGGATCGGGGTCGGTGCGATTTTTTGGGTCCATGGCATGCAGAAGATGTCCATGTGGAAGATGCAGCCATCAGAGCAGATGCCGAAGCAGATGCTTGGCATCATGAAGCTGCTTTCGATCTGTGAGTCCTTGGGCGCCATTGCCCTCATCTTCGGGTTTTTGACCCAGTGGGCCGCCTTGGGACTTGCGGTCATCATGCTTGGCGCGATGAACTTGAAGATCACGAAATGGCACACGCCATTCACGGCACGTGATAAGACCGGCTGGGAACTGGATCTCATCCTCCTCGCGGCCAATGTGTCGCTCCTCCTCGTGGGCGCGGGGAGCATCAGTCTCGATCGGCTGATCACCGGTTGAACGAGATCTGTTCCTGCGCGGATGGTGTGATCGACGGCAGAGAGGTTTTTGTGTCTCGAGCTCAAAAGCTTCAGTGACGATGGTGACTGATGAAGAAGAATGACCACAGGACCACGATAGATAAGGCCGGGAAGGCGGTGATCATGACGCGTCCTTTGAGTTCTGGATGCTGGCGGGCGATCCAGCGATCGAATCGGAGCGTTTGCAGTCCCAGGAGAAAGATCGTCGGAAGATATGCGACGGCGAGCCAGACATACGTATGGAGCGAATGGATCGTGATCGTCACGATGTGGATGTACGTCAGGATCCCCGCAAGGTAGACGAAACGATGCAATGGCTTCCACGACGGACCCATCGCCCGCTTGATCCGTTTGATCGACGTGATCGTGAGAGCTGCGAGGATGATCAACGCGGCAAGACCGAACTCGAGTGACCAGATCTCGCTCATGCCCCAGTAGGGGAGCATCGCGAATCCGCCGAATGCCGTGAAGAAACCATCCCATGAATGGATGCATGCGAAGAAGAAGCTGCTGATCCCAAGGGCTTTCTTTGCACGTTGCGCCGGACGAAGGCCTGGGAGATGTGGGAATGCCTGGTACAACGGACTCGGAAGCAGGGCGAGGTACAGATAGAGGGTCGCAAGGATCCCAAACGCTTGCGTGACCTCCGCATTTCCGATGCCTCCATGGTGGTACGTCAAAAGGAATATCAAAAGACCCAGGTCAAGACTGAAGACGTAGATGATCCCTCGGATGTATCGCATATCAAAAACGCGCCGGATCGGCGCGTTCTGGATCTATTGGATGGCGTTCAGTGCGGCGGAGGTCTTTGGACCGACCAGTCCGGCGCCTGGAGAATTGGCTCCCGCGACCACGTGTTGTTCGATCTGGAACTTGAGGACGTAGGATTCGGTAAGAGGTCCGAAGTATCCGGTCGCATTGTCAGACGTGGCTTTCACGCCGAAGTGGGCGAGAAGGAATTTCTGGAGGGTCAGAACTTCATCAGACCGGATGCCACGATGGAGGCCGCCGTGGTAGACGTGCTTGCCCGTAGCTGCGACGGCGGTCGTGGAGGGCTTGGCTTGTGGAACGGTCTTCGTCGTCGGATCTTCGGAGGTCTTCGTCGGTGTCTTCAATGCAACGGCCGCTTGCGCCTGGACCGTCGCGGATTCTTCGCCGATCAACGAAGCGTGCGCCGTGGGATGGCCCTTCACTGCGTCGAGGAAGGCCGTTCGTGCGCGCTCCACGCTTTTTTGATAGGAGTGGATCGCTGACGTGATGCCATAGCCGCCGTACCCGCAATAAGGCTGTTCCATTGCAGACCACGCAGTGTCGATCTCCTGCGTATAGGCGCTGATCGCGTTTGCGAGTGACGAGTCGCCCGCGTAATTCGCAATGTCTTTTTCCATCGTCGTCTGTGCACTCGCATGCAGCTGCTTCGTATACGACGTGACGCAGTAGCTCTGCGGCGGATTTGCCGGGATCGGGACGGTGGAAGCGGATGCCTGGAGAGCTGGGGCGCACGTGAGCGCGACAAAGAGACTGCCGACACCTACGCGTGCAACGATCGATGAGAGAGTATGTGTGGATTTCATGGTTAAAAAACGTTAACAGATTTTTTTGATCCTGTCACGGGGTGCCCACATCGGGGCCGACACGGACCAATGCACGCAGTATACCACTCTTCGTCCAGAATGTTTCATGTGCATAAATTTGGCTTTATTCTGCTGATTTTGTTTTTTGACCTCGCACGTTATACTGCAGTCATCACCATTCTCCCGTATGAATATCCAAACCATGTTTACGATCGATCAAGCGACACGCGATGAATCCGTCAAAAAACTGCTCGCCGATAGCCAGCCAAATGCGGATTTCTACCTCCTTCTCATCCTCGCTACCCTGATCGTCGTTCCGGGGCTTCTCCTGAACAATGTTTCCGTCGTCATCGGCGGGATGGTGGTAGCGCCGCTCCTTTCACCGATCTTGAGTTTCGGGATGGGGATCGTTACTGCAGATTTTAAATTGATCCGTCGTTCGTCGAAAACGATCATGGCCGCCGTGCTCTTGGCGGTCGCAGCAGGACTCATCATGTCATTATTCAACTCGGGTCAAGGGCTGAACGCGGAGATCACGTCGCGATCTTCCGTGTCCGTCGCGTATCTTGTCGTGGCGATCGCGTCCGGCGCCGCCGCATCGTTCGCGCTCATCAAGCCTGCCATTTCCGCTGCGATCACGGGCATCGCGGTATCGGTCGCGTTGTTGCCACCGATCGCCGTCATCGGGATCGGCCTTTCGCTCGGTGCTTGGAGCTTGGCTGCGCAGGCGTTCGCTCTATTCGCCGTGAACTTCATCGGGATCGTGTTCTCCTCCCTCGTGATCTTCTCGTTGTATGGCTTCTCTCGCGCGCAGCGGACCGTGGAAAAGAAACTCGTGAAAGAAGAAAAGGAACTGAAGCAGGAGCAAAAGCAAATGAAGCAGCAGAAGCAGCAGGAGGAACAAGACAGCGCCTGACACGAATCCGGTTTTCATTCACGAACGAGGGGAGTACCCTCGTTTGCATATGCGCGCCATAGATCGGACAGAACTAGAGAAGGATCTCCGTACGTTCTTCAAAGGTGAGATCGCAGACGATGCGAAGACCATTGAGGAATACAGTCGCGATGCAAGCATGTTCCAGGTCCGCCCGGAATTGGTCTTGTCGCCAAAGGACGTCGAGGACATCGCAAAGCTCGCGCGCTACGTCGATCAAAAGAGGCAGGAGGGGATGGACCTATCCATCACTCCGCGCAGCGCGGGGACGGACATGAGCGGTGGACCGCTCACGACGTCTCTCGTCTTGTCCATGACCAAGTCCTTCCATCATCTGAAGCAGATGGGTGATGATTTTGCGGTCGTGGAGCCGGGGATGTATTACCGAGATTTCGAAAAGGATACATTGACGCATGACCTTCTCTTGCCATCTTATCCGGCGTCGCGAGAGATCTGCACGGTCGGCGGCATGGTCGCGAATAACTCGGGCGGTGAAAAGAGTTTGACCTACGGAAAGACCGAGAAATTCGTCCGTCAGATCAAGATGGTGATTCATGATGGGACCGAGCTGACGTTCGGACCGTTGACCCACGAGGAGCTTGAGGAAAAAAAGAGGCAACGGGACGCGGAAGGGGAGATCTATCGGAAGATGTCCGATCTCATCTACGGACATCTGGATGAGATCACAGCGGCAAAGCCCGACGTCTCGAAGAATTCTGCCGGGTATTATCTTTGGAACGTCGTAGACAAGGCGAAGGGGACATTCGATCTGACGAAGATGATCGTGGGGTCACAGGGGACCTTCGGCGTGATCACGGAAGCGACGCTCGGGCTCATCAAACCCAAGCCGCACTCGCGATTGCTCGTCATCTTCCTGAAGCGACTTCCGGATGTCGCGAAGATCGCGAATCATGTGTTGCAGTTCAAACCGGAGAGTTTCGAGTCGTACGATGATCATACGTTCCGCGTCGCGCTCAAATTCTTGCCGGACATCGCGAAGCGGATGGGTGCCGGTCTTTTCAAGATCGGGCTCGATTTTCTGCCTGAGTTCTGGATGGTCCTGACGGGCGGCGTACCGAAACTCGTCCTCATTGCGGAGTTCACGGGGGAAACGGGGCAGGAGGCGGAAGACGCGGCGCGGGAAGCGCAGAAAAGTCTGGAAGGATTCCATGTGAAATCTCAGGTCACGCATTCCGAAAAGGAAGGGGAAAAGTATTGGGTCGTCCGTCGCGAGAGTTTTAGCTTGCTTCGGCATCATATGCACGGATTGCGCACGGCGCCCTTCATCGACGATCTCGCCGTCCGCCCTGAGCATTTACCGGAATTCCTCCCGAAGCTCTATGAGATCCTCGATGCGACGAAGCTCCTGTTCACGATCGCGGGCCATGTCGGAGACGGGAATTTCCACATCATCCCGCTCATGGACCTCTCGAAACCCGACGTGGCGAAGGTCATCGAGGATCTTCAGGAGAAGGTGTATGACCTCGTCCTTACCTTCCATGGGACGATCACGGGCGAGCATAACGATGGGTTGGTCCGCAGCCCGTTCCTAGAGAAGATGTACGGGGAACAGATCTGCGACCTCTTCGAACAGACCAAACAGATCTTCGATCCGAACGGGATCTTCAATCCTGGGAAGAAGGTCCATGCGTCGCTTGCTTACGCGTTCAAACATCTGGATACGAAGATGTGACCGCGCCGCCTGAAGGCGCGTGATATACTGGCCTTGGATGGCCAAAGCGAATGAATTCATCAAGATCGCCTATGCGGTGTCATTGGCGATGCAGCTGGGATTCTTGATCGCGATCCCGATCGCGCTTTTCCTGTTCCTCGGTCTGTGGCTGGACGACGCATTGCACACCGGACCGGCGCTGTTCATCGCCGGCGTGCTCGTCGGCCTTGGGGCGACCGGGTACGAGGTGTATCACTCCATCCTGCCGCTGTTGCGGCCCGATCACCATGCTTAACATCTCCCTCCAGTCCGAATACGTCGCTTCGGTCTATGGGCTGAAGGTGACGAATAGCTTCCTCACGTCCGTGGTCGTGACCCTCGTCCTTTCGGTCATGGCGATCCTGTTCTACATGCGCGTCCGCTCCCGAAAGGAGGGTGCGCGCGGCGGTGTTCTCATCGAAAGCCTTCGTGTCGTGGTCTATGAGCTCATGAAGCTGACTGATTCCGTGACGCAGGACCGCAAACTCACCAAACGGATCCTCCCGCTCATCGCGACCTTTTTCCTGTTCATCATCACGGCGAATCTCATGGGCATGATCCCGGGATTCCTCGGATCGTTCTACGTCCAGACGGCTTCCGGGAACCTCCCGTTGTTCCGTTCGGCCAATAGTGATCTCACGACCACGCTCGCACTGGCGATCTTCTCTGTGTTGTCGATCCAGTATTTTTCATTCACCACCCTCGGGCCTTGGAAGTTCTTCCGTCGGTTCGTGAATCTCGCGAGCCCTGTGGCGTTCTTTGAAGGGTTCTTCGAGATCATTTCTGAAACCGTGAAGGTCCTCTCCTTCTCCTTTCGGTTGTTCGGGAACATCTTTGCCGGCGAAGTGTTGTTGCTCGTCATCGCATTCCTTGTTCCGTATATCCTCCCGTTGCCGTTCATGATCCTCGAGATCTTCGTGGGGGTGATCCAGGCATTCATTTTCGCGGTCCTGACCCTGACATTCATCGAGACGAGCATCGTGCGGTATCAAAAACCGGAGGAAACACCTGCGTGATGACGTCATCGGGTGTATACTCGACGTGACAGCGCCTCGGCGCCTCTCTCTTCATTTTCTAAACATATGCCAACAGACGCAACTTCCTTCACCATGGCGATCGGGACGATCACGCCCGCGCTCGCCATCGGGATCATCGGCGCCGCCGGTCTCATCGGTATGGCGCGCAATCCGCAGGTCGCGGATAAGATCCAGATCTCCATGATCATCGCCATCGCTTTTGCGGAAGCGATCGCCATCTACGCCCTTGTCATTGCGCTGATCCTGAAGTTCGTCCCGTAAGAGCCTTGGTATGTCGTTCCTTGGGAGCATCGGGATCGATCCACAGCTGCTGATCGCGCAGTTGATCAATTTCGGTTTGCTCTTATGGATCCTGCAGCGGTATCTGTATCGACCCATCATCGAACGCATTGAGAAGGATGAGAAAGAGCTCACTCGCGCACAGGTGTTGAGCGAAGAGTTGGTGAACGAGAAGGCGGACTTCGCGAAGAAGCGGAGGCAGGAGCTGCGGCGCTCCCGTGAGGAGGGCGAGCGTTTGATCGATGAAGCGACCTCGGTCGCAAAAGGGATCGAGACGAAGGCGCATCAGGATGCGTTGCGCGAATTGAACAAGGCGGTCGCGACGGCGCAAGATGAGGCGACAGCGGAAAAGGAATCGCTCATCCGCGGGTACAAGCAGGAATTATCGCAGAAGGCGTCCGATCGATTGATCGAAGGCATGCTTAAAGGAGTACCGGCAGATACGCGTTTGCGGATCCAGGACGTGTTCTTTGATTCGTTGATCGCCGATATTGGAAAGCTCCCTGTTTCTGCGGTCCAAGAAAGCGCCCCGCGTCTGTTCCGAGAGATCATGGGTCTTGTAAAGCAGGAGGGGACGACGAAGGGGCGCGCTTCTCCCACGACCGCACCGGAAAAGATCAGGCAACTCGTGGAACAAAAGATGGGGCCGGTCATATTGGAATACGGCATCAAACCCAAAGCAGAACAGATCGATGCGATCGAGCAAAAGCTCTCTGATACGTTCGGTTTCCCATTCCCCGTACCAGTAAAGGCGGTGAAGAATGAGCAACTTCTTGCGGGGTTTCGTTTGGAGGTCTGGGGCGTGCTCATCGAACGCCACTTAATGCAAGAGCTGACGTATGGCCTCGAGAACGCATAAACAAGAGGAGATCGGGCGGATCGCCACGTTCTATGCCGGGGTCGGAAAGATCCAGGGTTTGCCGACCGTGCAGATGCATGAGGTCTTGAAGGATGGATCGGGTGATGATGTCGCGCTCGTGATCGGATACGACGATGCGTATGTCGATGCATTGTTCTTTCGGGAACATGTCGAACTGGGTCAGGCGTTGTATCGCACCGGGGAGATCATTTCGGTTCCTGTGACCCCGCGGGTCAAGGGACGCGTGCTGGATGCATTCGGTGCCCCGCGTGACGGGAGGGCCGTTCTCCGTGCAAAGAAACGACCGGCCTTTGTGCAGGCGCCGCCGATCATCGCGCGTCAGCCGGTCCACGTTCCATTGATCACGGGGATCAAGGTCATCGACGTCGCGCTCCCCATCGGGCGTGGTCAGCGTGAACTCATCATCGGTGACCGGAAGTTGGGAAAAAGTACGATCGGTGAAGACGTGGTCTTGAATCAAGCCCACGCGGACCCAGCGGTCACCTGCATATATGTCGTCTGCGGCAAAACGCAGGAATATCTCAACGAACTCGCCTCGCTGTTCGAAGCGCACGATGCCTTCACATACACGGTGATCGTCGCGGCAACGGCGGACGATCCGTACGCGGCCAAATACCTCGCACCGTTCACCGGATGCGCGATCGCCGAGTATTTTCGCGATCAGGGGATGGACACGCTGGTGATCTACGACGATCTCTCCAAGCACGCCAAAGCCTATCGTGACATCGCCCTTCTGCTCGAACGCGCGCCGGGCCGCGAGGCCTATCCGGGGGACATCTTTTCCTTGCACGCCGGGCTCCTTGAACGTGCGGCGAGTCTTTCTGAAAAAGAGGGCGGTGGGACCATGACCGCGTTGCCGATCATCGAGACGGAGGAGGGGGACATCACCTCTTTCATCCCGACGAACCTCATCTCCATCACGGACGGTCAGATCTATCTCGAACGGGGACTGTTCCAAAAGGGTTTTCTCCCCGCAGTGAACGTGGGGTTATCGGTCTCGCGTGTGGGATCGCAGGCTCAGCCGCCGGCCTTACGTGATGTGACCAAGGGGATCCGTTTAGCGCTCTCGCAAGAGAACGAGCTCCAGAAGCTGACACAGCTCGAGAGCGTCGCAAGCAAGAAATCGATGGAGAAGATCGAGCGTGGAAGACTCATGCTTGAGCTGCTCAAACAGGACAAGCGGACATTCGTTTCGTTCCAAGAGCAGGTCGTCTTGTTCCACACGGTGATGACCGGGATGTTCGACGATCAGCCGGCGGATCAATGGCCACGGATCGAAAGATTGGTGATCAAGGTCTTGCGGACGCAGGGACGTAGCATCATCAGCCGGATCACCAAGGGGACGTTCGACGACGAGGTCAAGCAGCAGATCGCGGATCTTGTGAAGAACTTCAAGGAAGAGTTCCTGTCCACCGATACCAAGGACTCTGATAGTGGGAAGACCGATACCAAGGACCAAGCACATGAAACCCTATCTTGAATTCAAAAATGAGATCGTCGGATTGAACGATGTCCTCTCGACCGTGAAGATGGTCGAGAAGATCTCGGCATCCAATATCCATATGCTCAAGTCCACGGTCGCCGCGCATATCAGCTATCAGACCTCCATTTCTGACATGATGGGGAGGTTGCTCCAATTCATGCACGCGACCGATGATCCGCTCTTGCACGTTGCGCCGGATCGTCCGACGGCGTTGGTCCTCCTGACCGGGAACAAGGGGTTGGTCGGTGGGTTGAATCACGGTCTGATCGAAGAACTGATGGACACACGGAAGGACGCCGCGGTCATCGCGGTCGGGAAGAAGGGGGAACGGTATTGTGCCGAAGAAGGGATCAAGATCGCCAAGGAGTTCGAGACGCAAAAAGATCTTCCGACCGAAGCGGAGATCTCGGAGATCTCCCGATTCGTGATCGAGGCGTTTTTGGACGGAACGTATGGGCGGATCGATATCATCTATCCACAATACGTCAGCCTCACCGTGCAGACGCCACAGCGGACGACCTTCCTCCCGTTCGACTTCACACCGCCGGAGAACGACGAAACGCTTGGGTTCCCGATCTTCGGCGCATCTCGGAAAGCGGTATTCACCTGGTTGCTCAAGCGTTATGTCGAGATCGCCTTCGTGCGTGTGCTCTTGGAAGCGAAGCTTTCAGAGCTTTCTGCGCGTACGGTCGAGACGGAGCAAGCGGCGGAAAAGACCCGCAAGATCATCAAGGCGACGCAGTTGGATTTCTTCAAGACCCGTCGTCGGTCACTGACCCAGAAGCAGCTTGAAAGCTTCGCGGTCCACAAGATGTTATGAGTAAACTCATCGGTCACATCATTTCCGTCAAAGGTGGCGCCGTCGATATCCGTTTTGACGGCGACCTTCCGCCGATCCACGCCCTCCTAAAGGGGAAGGAGAGCGGCGCGCTCTTCGAGGTCCTTGAAAAAAAGAATTTCAATACCATCGGCGCCATCTCTTACTCGCCCCTGGGTGGTGTGGCACGGAATGAGGACATACTCCTCCTCGAAGAGACGGTCACCGTTCATGTGAGCGATAAGATGCTGGGGAGGATGTACGACGTCTTCGGGAACCCTGCGGATGGGAAACCGGCGTTGAAGGATTCGAAATTGCCGATCTTCGGACATGAGACGGCCGGCGAACCGGTCGAGCGTAGTGAAAAACAGGCGATCCTCGAGACGGGGATCAAAGTGATCGACCTCCTGGTCCCGTTCCGAAAAGGAGATAAGATCGGGTTGTTCGGTGGCGCAGGCGTCGGAAAGACGGTGCTTGTCACGGAGTTCATCCATAACCTGGCTCTGAGGGATCTCGGAAATTCCGTATTCGCCGGGATCGGGGAGCGGATCCGCGAGGGGAATGAGCTGTATCTCACCCTGAAGGAGTTGGACGTGTTGAAGGACGTTGCATTGTATTTCGGGGAAATGGACAAGTCCCCGGGAGTCCGTGCACGGATCGGGCTCTCCGCAGTATCGGCTGCGTGTTATTTGCGCGATCAACAAAAAAAGGACGTCTTCGTTTTCATGGACAACATCTTTCGGTATGCGATGGCAGGCATGGAACTTGGGGCGATCTCCGGGAAAGTGCCGTCCGAACTTGGCTATCAACCGACGCTTGAAAAAGATATGGCCATGCTGCAGGAACGGATGCAGAGCACCAAAAAGGGTGCGATCACCGCCATCGAGGCGGTCTATGTTCCGGCGGACGATCTGACGGATCCGGCGGTCGTGACGATCTTCTCGTTTTTGGATGCGTCGCTCGTGCTGTCCCGTTCCATTGCGGAGAAAGGGATCTATCCGGCGGTCGATGTGTTACGGTCACACTCACTCGGTCTCGATAAGGAGATCGTCGGTGAACGGCATTACGCGATCGCGGGCAAGGTCAAGGAGATGTTCCAGCGATACGAGGAGTTGTCGCATGTGATCTCCATCTTGGGGATCGAAGAGCTTTCGCGCGCGGATCGGACGGTGGCCAAGCGCGCGGAGCGACTCCAGCGGTTTCTGACGCAACCGTTCCATGTGACGGAACGCTATAGCAATCGAAAAGGTGCATCCGTATCACTTGAAGAGACGCTTTCAGGGTGTGAACGGATCATCGCCGGCGAATTCGACGATGCGGATCTGGATAGCCTGTATATGATCGGTGCGTTGCCGCAGAAGAAAGACGGAACATCGTCAAACGCTAAGGCATCCGGAGCGGACCAACCGAAGCGTCCGAAGAAGGAGGATCAGCCGCCGTCGTCCGGGGATGATGCGAAGAAGAACCAGACCGCGACCAAGGAGACGGATGGGAAAAAGACAAAGAGCACTCGAGTCAAGAAGCCGACGTCGAAGAAGGGCAAGGCCGCAGGGAAGGCATCATCCTGATATGTTCACCTGCGATGTTCGTTTCCCTGATCGCACCGAGACCGTGGAACAGGTCGCATCGGCGACGTTGCCGACCGAAACAGGGGAGGTCGAGGTGCTCGACGGTCACGCCGAGGCGTTCTTCTTGCTCTCGCCGGGGTCTATTGTTTTAGACACGAACGGGCGATCTCAACACTTTGAGGTCGAAGAAGGATGCGTCTATGTCGATCCGAAGATGAAAGTGACATGCATCTTGACCGCGGGGACTGGATCGGTATAGGTGCGGATGAGACGGTTTGATATAATGCGATCCATGTATCATCATTGCGTGAATTTTTTGAGATATCTTCTATCAACGTTCGTGATCACGTTGAGTGCCTTTTTTCTGTTCACGACCATTTCGGTGTCTGCCGCGACCACGACAGTCTGCGCATCCGGATGTGATTACACGACCATCACGGCCGCCATCGCCGGCAGCCCAAGCGCGGGTGATGTCATTGCAGTGGGTGCCACCTATGCGTCGACAACCGAGACGTTCCCGTTCAATATTCCGTCGGGGGTGGATCTTGATTGCCAGGACAGCGGTGCGGTGATCGGGACGGACGTCACTAGCACCTCGGTCAACATAAATACGCAAAACCCTGGCGAAACGACGATCCGGAATTGCAAATTCAGCAATGTCCAACAGCAGAACACTAACGTAAGCCTGGTCCACATCTTGAACAATCTGTTCACCGGGAATGCGAGGGTCACCTTCGATAATGCGACGAGCGTGGAGATCGGAGGGAACACGATCCATCAAGGGATCCAAGTCCACACGTCGGAGGATGTCTTGATCGACAACAATGATGTCTATACCGACGACGGGTATACCGACGCGGGGCTTTTGGTTCAGAATACTACGAGCGTGACGGTCACCGGTAACGTGTTCAAGAATTTTCATACGGCTGGTGCGGTCAGCGTGACCATTCTCGACCTTCAAACCAACCAGGGGACGAATCTCATCGCAACAAACACGATCATGCTCGCATCCTCGACGTATGCGAATGGTTCGGACATGATCCACCTTTCAGGGACCGGATATACAGTGACCAATAACCTGATCCGAGTGCGCGGCGACTTGCCTTCGGGAAATTATTTCAATGGGATCCGGTTGGATGGCGCTAGTGCGACAACATCCGCGGATATCGAGCACAACACGATCGTATTCGAAGGAGACGTTCCGAGATACGACGGCATCACGATCAACGGCTGGGGAGATCATCCTGTAAGTGCGACGGCCACCTATAATCTCATCGACCGTCTCGTGCCCTCCAGTACCGCATCGGGGGCGGGATTCACGACGTTCAGCCCCGGATCCGCAGGGGCGCTCACCGTTTTCAGCGAGTACAATGGTTTCGCGGGATTGAATAGTATCGACAACACAAGTTTCGCCTCCGGGACCGGTTCTATCGAACGAGATTTCAATTCACTGAAGACGGATGACACCAGTACAACGAATGATTTCGAGCTGGTCCCGTACAGCGTCTTTCTGGATGTGAATGGATCGGTAGATATCGGCGGCGTATCCGTTGCCCGCGGCAATGATTTTCATATCGACGCGTCCGGGACCATTGACTATTCCTCCGTCGACGCGACGACGACCGCGCGGATCATGGGAGATCTCCGGGATGGGGACACGGTCACGCTCGCGAACGCGACATATGCCCCATTCACGCTCAGTTCGCATTCGGGTCTGACCGGGAGCGGCGTCACGATCCAGGGCGTCGGGAGCGGGACGATCATCAATTCAAACAAAAAAGAGGACGCTCTCACGATCAGTGGTGTCTCTGGAGCATCGTTCAAACACTTGACCGCACAGAATGCCCTCGCCGCCCCTGTGCACTACACGATCACGAATACGCCTTTGCGCTATGGCGGACATGATTATAATGACAGCGCATCCACCGGAGGGTCGGCGAATGCAATGGTCGTCATGTCGGACGCGTCGGCATGTACGACCAACTTCATTACGGCGGACGGCACGAGTGTCGACAGTTATGTGGGCGGCGCGACGGATGATTGGAACCTCGCGCTTGTCTCGCTCGGGGCGCTCAGCGGAGCCCGAGTGACCGTCATGGTGCCGAACAACGTCGCGAGTTCACCGTCAGACATCACGACTGGGTGTTCAGCGTATTCCGTCACCATTGACAAATGGATACCATCCATCTTCATGGTCGACGATGGGAAATTCACATATAACAGTTCTGCAGCGATGAGCAACGGCGTGACGGTCGTTTCCGGATTCACTACTCCACCCGCGCTTTCGAGTACCGGACTCCTCGATTATGATGGTTTCGGAGTCTATGATTCCGGAAACAATACATTCACCAATGTGACATCCACCGGCAATTTCAACGGCATTCATTTCAAAGGTGCTTCTTCGACCGGAAATGTGGTCAAAGATTCCTATTTCGCATCGAATGAATATGATATTACAGATGAGGCAGCCGGGGCGGCGAATACGTTGCAAAATGTCACGTTCAATCATACGAGTACGACATTTTCGAATGGCGGCCATCTGATCGTGAATGACAGTGTACGGGCATACATCACGAGCGGTGGCACGCCGTTGGATGGCATCAGTGTCACCCTCAAGAATGCATCCGGAACGTCGGAGACGCTCACGACCGATTCAACGGGATATACGGCATATACCGCACCGTTGAAGGTGATGATGCTTTCCGCTGCGGACAATGCAGTCACGGCGGGATCGTTCAATCCGGTCACAGCGTCATTCACCTCGACAAACGCGTACAATGCGAAATCGACGAGCGTGAATGTCAGTACGCCATATCAGACCCTGTCGCTCACCCTGACGGCCGTCGCATCTACGCCCGAGAATACCGGCGGCGGGGGAGGGGGTCCGACGCAGCCGCCACACGGGTATGCCACGACCGGATATTCCATCGACCCTGCATTGGTCGCGGCCATGCAGGAGCTTGGATACGCCTTCCACCAGCTCGTGAAGCTCCCGGATGACGGGGACCCGCTCACTCAGGACGACTCCACCGTCTATTATCTCGGCGTGGACGGCCGCCGACACGCGTTCCCGAACCCTGGCGTGTTCTTTTCGTGGTATTGCGACTTCTCGCACGTGACCATCATTCCCGCGTCTGACCTCGCCAAGATCCCACTGGGACGGAATGTGGAATACCGCCCAGGTCTCCGTCTTGTGAAGTTCCCCAGCGTTCCAACGGTGTATCTCGTGCAGACGGGAGGCATCCTCCGTCCGATCCCTGATGAGGCGACGGCCGCTCAGCTCTTCGGGCCGAAATGGAATAAAATGATCTTTGACATCTCCGAAGCCTTTTACGGGGATTATGTGATCAGCACGCCTTTGATCTCGCCATTTGACCTGCGTTCCCTCGGTCAGACCCCATCCACGATCAGCGGTAACCTTAATTTCGATGGATATTCCGAGCCGCCTCTGACGGGCGTAACGGCCTGTTCGGCGACTTCTGCTTCTGTTTCTCCTTCTTCTGCTTCTACTCCCATTCCCGCTTCCGTCTGGCTCTCTCCGGAGATCCCCAAAGACTTCGTTTTTTGGAGCGACCTTGGTCCAACGTCCGGTTCTGCAGTGGAGATCCGGTATCTCCAGGACGTCCTCGTCTCGCTTGGCCCTTCCATCTATCCCGAAGCGATCGTGAACGGCGTCTACGGACCTGCCACAACGTCCGCGGTCCGCCGCTTCCAGGCATCAAAGGGCCTTTCGACGCCCGGCGTCGTCGGACCGCAAACGCGCGCCGCATTGAACGCGATCCTCGATCAGGCACGATGAGCGGAAGGCTTCCGTGATCGGAGCAATAAGGCGCAGAGCAAGAGGGACCCGGTCGCGGAACCGGCCGCGGCGATCCGGAAGGCGATCTCCGGTGTCTCGCGATCCCAGACCAATCCAAGGAAATATCCGCCGGCGATGAGTGCGACGCCGGTCATTGTGTAGAAGATGCCATACGCGCGTCCGCGTGATGCCGCGGGGACTTCGTCGGCGATGAATGCGCGGCCGGATCCTTCGGTCAGCGCGAAGAAGAGTCCGTAGGCCGCGAAGAGCGCGAGCGCAGCAGGGATAGAGGGATCGGTCGAAAAACCGAACTCCGTCAGCGCCAGGACCATCCATCCGGACAGGATCAGTGGGAGTTTGCCGATCCGGTCGCTCCAGATCCCGATCGGGTAAGAGAGGATCGCGTAGATGAGGGTAAATCCGCCAAACAGGAGGGGGATCCATGTGTTCGGGATCCCCGTATCCTGTGCGCGGACCAAGAAAAGGGAATCGTTGATCTTGGTCAGCATCGCGATCGACGTGGCGGCGGTGAAGATCCAATAGCGCGTTCCGAGGATGGCACGGGGTGTCGTGTCAGGCTGCGTTTTCCGTGCACGTTCTCGGACGCCGATCCAGATCAAAAGGAGCGCGCAGGCGCCGGGAATCGCGCTTAAGAGAAAAATGAATCGATAGGTGGTCAGTGAAGCACCGAGGGCGATCAAGATCCCGAACGCGACAAGTGGACCTAAGACCGATCCTGTCGTATCGATCATCCGTTGGAATCCGAACGACCGCCCGCGCGTCCCGGCCGCGGACGCCTCTGCGATGAGCGCGTCGCGCGGAGCGTCCTTCATCCCTTTGCCCGCACCATCTCCGATCCGGATCGCCGCGATGGATGCGATACCGCCGGCGAGCGCCAGGATCGGTCGCGCGATGGAAGAAAGGGCATAGCCGGCGAAGACGAGCGGTTTTCGTCGTGCGGTCTTGTCTGAAAGCCATCCCGAGATGAATCGGAAGAGATTCGTCGTCCCTTGGAGGAGTCCGTCGATGAGACCGATCTCCCAGCGGCTCATGCCGAGGAGCAGGAGAAAGCCCGGAAGGGCAGGGGAGATGAGGTCCTGTCCAAACCCCGATGCAAGCGCGACGAAAGAAAGGATCAAGACATTGCGCGGGATCCGTGGCCGACGTTTTGACATGCGGAAAAGTATAGCATTTCCGTTGATAATTCTGTTCGTTCAAAGATTGATTCTTGGTAGCAGACGTATAGTGGAAGGATTGACAAAATGCCCATTTTATGCTATCTTTCTTTGTTATTGACGCAGACCCGTGTCGATAGCGCCATTCACCATTTTCCCCATGGCAGGTATGCTTGGGGCTAGCACCTTGGAGAAGATAACGTGAAAAAGATCGTTTTTGCGCCTCTGTTCGCCCTTCTGGCCGTTGCATGCGGCGGCCCCGTCAATGGTGCCGTCCCGAGCGTCTCTGATGCGACTCCGGTTCCGACATCATCCGGCACGCCGAACGTTCGTCCGCCGCATCTGCCAGATGCGCCGCTTCCGCGTTGTGGTCGCAAGGGGGAAGCTCTCTGCGTCGACAACCTGGGATCGGATGCGGGCGATGTCCGTGCCGGCACCGTCGGCGTGGAGCTTCTACGCTTCACGATCACGGCGGGACGCCACGACGTTACGGTGCAGATCCCGGATTTCCGGATCGCCTCGTCTGATGGGGGCGTCATGCTCGACGCCGCCGGTGTGACAGCATTCCAACACTTCCGTCTCGTGGAGACGAAGAGCGGTACGCTGATCACGGACGCGCTTGCCGACACACTCAACTTGTTCGGCAGCCCCGGTTATGTTGTGTCTTTCGACAACGATATGATCTGTTTGCCGGCTCGCGGCAGCAGAACCATTTCGCTCGTCGCAGATGCTGCGGACGCGGAAGAACCGGCCGGGAGCTTCTTCGGCCATACGTATGCGGCCTCGATGGATGCGTTTGCTTCGGCGGATGTGCTCATCGATGGTCAGCCTGTGGATCTGGGACGGATCGATCCGGTTCAGCCACAGCTCGGCGCGGATCTCGTCCTGGTCCGCTGAACACGCCCGTTCGTCTCTCGCACGGGCCTCACCCCCGCCTCTCAGTTCAGAGGCGGGGTTTTTTATGTGAACCAATCTGCACTCCTGTCCCGTATCCTAAGATAGAAAGGTCGTAAGATGCACACTCCACCAAACAAGGGACGCTCCATTCGCAATGGAGATTTCCACGCCGACCGGCTTTTCGCGCGCCTGCAGAAGCTGGTCGTCCGCGGCGACCTTTCATCCTGTCAGCGGGATATCCTCCTAGCTCGAACGGAGACGTGCCCGGCGTTCGCGCCGGCTCTATCTGCGAGGTATGCGTCCTAAAAAGCATGGGCCAATGACCATCCGAACGGATGGTTTTTGGCATGTATCCGCATTTTTTGAGTTCTGTCCCACGAGTGCTTTTTCCCTCGGAGGTGTGTATGCTGTGAAACCGCATGGAACAAAGGACTGACGCGGAGCTGGTCCGTGATGCGATCCAGGGCCATTCCGAAGCGTTCGACGAACTCGTACGTCGGCATTTGTCGTCGGTCTTTCGATATATCCGCCGAATGGTCTCCATGCAGGAAACGGCGGAGGATCTTGCACAGGATTCCTTTTTAAAAGCTTGGAAGCATCTGCGTCGTTTTGATCCGGAGCGGTCATTCCGTACATGGGTCCTTTCTATCGCACGGAATACGACGATCGACCATCTGCGAAAAGCGCGCCCAAAGACGTTCACGGAGCTTGAACGGGGAGAGGAGCCGGAAGCGATCGCCGAGTCTGTGCCCGATGAGAGTCCATTGGTCGTCGAGGTGCTTGAACGCGAGGAACAGAATACGCGCGTCCGGGAGGTCCTTGAAGGGCTCTCCCCGAAAGTGCGCTCCGTGGTCCTGTTGCACCTGGAGGAAGGGTTGACGTTCCGAGAGATCGCGGAGGGGAGCGGAGAGTCGATCAATACCATCAAGACCCGGTATCGGCGGGCGCTTCAGGCGCTGGAGCCGCTTTTGATATCTGAAGAAAATAGCTCAATAAAGCAAAATACTGAAAAGATTGAACCTAAGTGACCTTTAAATGCGTAAATATGCATGAATCCATGAAGACGAATGTCACCCACCGGCTCCTCCCGTTGCCGGCCATCCAAACGCCACCCGCGTTGTTCGAGCGGATCCTGGCAGCGATCCGTCGGATCGAGTTGCAGCGCTTCCGCGTCCGCCTTGTATTGTGCGTTGCGGGGTTCTTCGGAAGCATCGGTTTTGTGGTATTTCGGACCAGCACCGTCTGGAACGAGCTCCAGTCGACGTCCTTTTTCGCCATGCTGCATCTCATGATCACGGATCCAGATGTTTTTCTCCATAATCTGAGCGATACATTGTATGGCTTGCTCGAAGCGCTCCCGGTCCAGTCGATCCTCGCTTTCCTTTTTGTGACATTCTTTGTCGTCGCGGCCATCGCGGTGTGGCAATCGTTTCGCCGTCTGCATCAGGACGGGAATCATGGGGCTGCGCACATCACCCCTCTCCATCTTTGATCTATGAATGCTTCGAAGATCCTGACGCTGTCGCTTATCGCCCTTGCGTCGTTGATCCTCTTATTTGGGTCGTTCCAGCTTGGGATGACCATCGGCGAACGGAAGGAGGCGCATGCCTCTGATTGGTGTAACCGATACGGACGGATGTTCACATTCGTCTCTAAAGGACCAGAACAGGCGCCACCGCCACGACCGTTCCCCAACGGTGCGTTCGGAAGGGTCTTATCCGCATCCGGAACGGGGTTCGTCATTCAAGGGAAAGACGGCATGGAACAGAATATCGTGGTCACGACCTCGACGGTCATCCGGATCGGCACTCAGACAGGGGGAAGTGATGATGTGAAACCGGATATGGACGTATCGGTCTTCGGCGTGCCCAATCCGCTCGGTCAGATCGAAGCGCACTTGATCCGCATCTTCGATGCGCAGTGATCGATCTTCCAAAGATCCCCACAATACCTATGTTCAAATGGCTTCGTACGTGGCTACGCAAGAAACACGTCATCTTGTTCTGCGCTATCGTCGTGATCGCTTCGGGTATTTACGGATATAAGACATTCGGAAAGCAACAGGCTGACGTCAAATATCAGATCCAACCCGCCCAAAAGGGCATGTTCATCGCGTCGTTGAGCGGGACCGGTCAGGTCGCAAGTGAGGATCAGGTCGACGTCAAACCGAAGGTGTCCGGAAACATCGTTTCGATCAAGGTGAAGAATGGGCAGGAGGTCAAGAAGGGGGATGTGATCGCCCAGCTCGATGCGACGGATGGCCAAAAAGCGGTCCGGGATGCGGTGCAGTCGGTCAAGGATGCGAAGGTCAATCTCGATTCCGCAAAGCTTGCGCTCACAAAGCTTCAGGCGCCGCCATCCGCTGCGCAGGAATTGAGTGCACAGAGCAGCGTCAATGCCGCACAGCGTGTGTTGGATACGTTGAACGAACCCCCGGATCCATTTGCCGTTCAGCAGGCGGAGAACAGGGTCGCGCAGGCGGAGCAGAATGCGAAGATGTCTGCCGACGGTGTGACGCCGCAGGTCGTCCGCGATGCGTATGACAGTGCCGTGAATACGCTCATCACCACCGCGCAGACAGCGTTTGATTCGCTCAAAGATGCGGACGATGTCCTTGGTGTCGATAATTCGATCTCGAACCTCTCCTATGTGAATCTCTTGTCGGTCTTGGATAAGAGTCAAAAAGACCAGGCGGACGCACAATATCTGATCGCAAAACCCGCGGTCACGGATGCGAAATCCATGGTGGATGCTCTGTCATTGACCGGGGAGGATCCGCAGAATATCGATGCGGCCCTCGGAAAGCTGCAGGATGCGCTCATCAAAGAATCGCGACTACTTTCGAGCGTCACGGACGCGCTCAATGCGACGTTGACGTCTTCGTCATTCAGTCAGTCGAGCCTTGATTCGCTCAAGAGCACCATCCAGTCGGATCGGAACAGTGTGTTGAGCAAACAGTCCGCCCTCAATTCGCTCGATCAGTCGATCGAGAGTGCGAAGACCTCGTATGTGAATTCCGGCATGTCCGTCCAAGAGGCGCAGAATGCGTTGACCAAGCTCGAACAGCCGGCGGATCCGAAAGATATCGCCGCCGCGCAGGAAAAGCTCGATCAGGCGAAGCAGGCGCTTGCAGATCTTCATACCGGGCCGACGGACGTCGATGTGGAAGTCCAACAGAATTCCGTCACATCGCGGCAGCTTGCGTTGACCTCTGCGTATAACAATCTGACGGATGCGCGAAATACATTGTCGGATTACACGATCGTTGCCCCATTCGATGGCGTCATCGCCTCTGTCTCTCCCAAGGTCGGGGATAGTGCGTCACCATCCACTGCGGTCGCGACCATTCTGACGACGAATCAGGTCGCGGACCTTTCTCTGAACGAGGTGGATGCTGCCAAGGTCAAGGTCGGTCAGAAAGCGACGCTCACCTTTGATGCGATCGACGGATTGACCATCGCAGGCGAAGTCGCCGAAGTCAGCACGCTCGGGACCGTGTCCCAGGGGGTGGTCAACTATGACGTGAAGATCGCCTTCGGGACGCAGGATGATCGCGTGCGCCCGGACATGACCGTGAATGCCGCGATCGTGACGGAGACGCAGCCAGATGCGATCATGGTCCCAAATGCGGCAGTGAAGTCATCCGGGGCGCAGTCGTACGTCGAGATGCTCGATCCGAACACGACCGCTACCACGACGGATGGTTATTTGACGGGAACACCGATCCGCAAGACCGTGCAGGTCGGTTCCGCGAATGATACGGATACGGTGATCACCGGCGGATTGAATGAAGGTGACGATGTCATCGTCCAAACGATCCAGCCGAGTGCGACGACCGCGGCCGCGCCGGCTGCAGGCGGTTCGAGCGCCCTCCGTATCCCAGGTGTGACTGGCGGAGGTGGAGGCGCTCGGGCCTTCACGGGCGGAGGCGGAGGAAGGTTTGGCGGCTGATCTATGATCACGCTCAAAGACATCGTCAAAGATTATGCGAACGGCAAAGAGGTCACGCATGTGTTGCGCGGCGTCTCCTTTAGCGTCGAACCCGGTGAGTTCATCGCGATCATGGGGCCGTCCGGCTCCGGAAAATCGACCCTGATGCACATCATCGGTGCACTGGATACGCCATCGCAGGGGACATATGAACTGGACGGGAAGGACGTGTCCTCCCTCCAGTCCGATGAGCTTGCACGGATCCGAAAGGCGAAGATCGGTTTTGTCTTTCAGTCGTTTCACCTCTTGTCTCGTGCGACCGTTCTGCGGAATGTGGAATTGCCGCTTATCTATGCAGATATCCCGCGAGAAGCGCGCGAAGAACAGGCGCGAAAGGCGTTGTTGTCCGCCGGTCTCGATGAATCCCGCCATCGGCATCTTTCCAACCAGCTGTCCGGCGGACAGATGCAGCGCGTCGCGATCGCGCGGGCGCTTGTGAACGATCCGGCGATCATCCTCGCGGATGAGCCGACGGGGAACCTGGACTCAAAGACCGGCGATCTCGTACTCGGGACGTTTCAGCGTTTGCACGCCGAAGGCCGGACCATCGTGTTGATCACACATGAGCCGTATGTGGCGGAACACGCGGAACGCATCATCGTGGTGCGCGACGGGGAGATCGTGGAAGACGGGAAGAATCCGCATCAGCGGCTGCAAAAAGAGCTCGTATGAAGACCAAAGATCTTTTGGAGGAGATCTATCTCGGCGTATCGGCGAACAAGGTGCGATCCGGGTTGACCATGCTCGGCATCGTCATTGGGATCGGGTCGGTCATCGCGATGATGGCGATCGGCCAAGGGGCGCAAGATGGCATTCAGGCGAGCATCCAATCCGCAGGCGCTAATCTTGTGATCGTGATGCCAGGCGTCGCCCGAGGCGTAGGATCATCGGTGAGCGCGGGCCGCGGTTCTGCGCAGACGTTGACCCAGGACGACGCGGACGCGATCGCCGCGCAGGTGCCGTCGGCCAAAGCCGTCGCTCCGGAGCTGTCGCGCCGCTATCAGGTGACGACCAAGGGACATAATACGAACACGAACATCACCGGGACGACCGCTTCCTACCCGGAAGTGCGGAACGTGCAGATCGATCAAGGATCGTTCATCAGCGACCAGGATGTAAAGTCATACAGTAAGGTCGCGGTCCTCGGACCGACCACACGGGACGACCTCTTTGGCCAGGGAGCGAGTGCCATCGGGCAGACGGTCCGTATCAACAATGTCCAGTTCAAGGTCATTGGGGTTACAGTCGCTAAAGGCGGGTCCGGGTTCCAGAACCCGGATGATGCGATCTACGTTCCGATCTCTACGGATCAGCGGTTTTTGGCGGGAAGCGCATACGTATCCAATGTGAGCGTGGAAGCGGCGGATTTCAAATCCATGACCACGGTACAAAATGAGATCACGGCACTCCTGTTGCAACGTCACAACATCTCAGACCCATCGCTCGCTGACTTCAATGTCCTGAACCAGGCAGATATCGTGGCGACGGCATCCAGCGTGACGAATACATTCACACTTCTGCTCGCGTCCATCGCAGGGATCTCGCTGCTCGTCGGCGGGATCGGGATCATGAATATGATGCTGACCACCGTGACGGAACGGACACGCGAGATCGGTTTGCGGCAGGCGATCGGCGCGGAAAAGAAGGAGATCGTCGCCCAGTTCCTCGGCGAAGCGATCCTGCAGACGGTGCTCGGAGGCGTGATCGGGATCGGCTTGGGATATCTCGCATCTCTCCTGATCACTAGGTTGAGCGGGACAGCGACGTCGGTGTCCCTTTCATCCGTCGTATTGGCATTCACCGTCTCCGGGGCGATCGGTCTTGTCTTCGGATTCTATCCGGCACGGAGCGCGGCGGAGCTGAATCCGATCGAAGCATTACGTTATGAATAATTCTCTTGAAATCTCTATGGATCAACCATCCAAAAAATCCTCACTGTCAGCTTCATTCATCGGTTCGCTCATCGCGGTCGCGGTCGTGGCCGGAGGCCTCGGTTTCTATGGCGGCACGATGTACCAAAAGAGCCAGACGCCGGCATTCCCAGGTCGCGGGAATTTTGCGGCCGGCGCCGGACAGAATGGCGGCCGTTTCGCTGCGCGCACGGGAGCGGCAGGAGCCCGGGCAAACGGAGGATTCCTGAGTGGTGCAGTACAGTCAAAGGACGATAAGAGCCTCACGGTCCAATCGCTCGATGGCGGATCGAAGATCGTGTTCTACACGACCTCTACACAGGTCGGGGAGATGACGACCGGTACGATCGAAGATATTCAACAGGGGAGTGATGTCACGGTCATGGGGACGACGAATGCCGATGGGAGTGTTACGGCAGAGAATATCCAGATCCGTCCGAATCTGCCCACGGGTGCCGGTGGTCCGCCTCCGCAGGGTGGACGACCAGCTCCGCAGGGGAACTGATCCGCATGAAATAACCGGCCCAACATTTATGGGCCGGTTTTTGTGATATCCTTCGGTCGATGTTCATCAGATCTCTACGCATGAGATTCGTCGCTCTATTGGGAGCGATCGTTTTGGTCGGAGCTGGATGTGCGGCTCCCCAGACGGCAAGGACCGATACGAGCCCGAAGATGCCCCGTTACGGGATCAGTCTGACGCCGAGATCCTTCCAGGGGAGTGATTTCACGGATTTCTTTTCGCAGGCAAAACAGGCGGGAGGGATCGTGCGATGGGCGGGCTCTGCGGATGAGCTTGCGGATCTCGATCATGGCGCGCCGGCGGCAACGGTCCAGTTGGCGGCTCAATACGGATTGACGCCGGAGATCGATACGACACCGCTCAAGACCTTCTCATTGCCTCCTGCCTATGCGACGTCGAGTACGGAGCGAACCGCGCTCATCCAGCGGATCTCGGCGTTCGTTGCGCGCTACCATCCTCCGGTCCTCGGATTCGGCGGTGAGGTGAATCTGTTCGCGCTGAAAGAGCCTCAGAACGTGGATGCCTTCGTTTCGTTATTTGATGACGTGGTCGCTGCCGTGCACGAGGCTTCTCCGCAGACAAAGGTCCTGGTCTCATTCCAGCTCGAGATGATGCGGGGTGGGGGAGGGTTGTTCGGCACATCGCATCCCGCGCAGTGGGATCTGCTCAAACGGTTCGATCACGCAGATCTCATCGCCTTCACAAGCTATCCCGGGTTGATCTACAAAGACCCCGCTGACATCCCGGATGACTATTACACATCATTGTCATCGCATACGGACAAACCGATGGTCATCGTCGAGTTGGGCTGGCAGGCGTCGACCGTCGTGGATGGATGGGAGAGTTCTCCGGATACCCAGGCGCGCTTCCTCAAGCGTTTCGGTGAATTGACGAAGGGGACGCCGCTTCAATTCATCCTCTACGCGTATCTGTATGATCAGCCGGTGGCGAAGCCGTTCAATACGATGGGGCTTTTCCAGAGCGATGGATCCCCACGGCCAGCCTGGCACGCGTGGCAAACTCTCGTCAGCCCGTCTTCTTGAATCGGACGCTGAAGACCGGCTCGTAGGCTGTCTCGTTCTCGTCCATCAGTTCGACGGTCTCACCTTTCATCAATTTTGTCAGGACGATGTCTGAGAGCATTTCCTGATCGGATTCCAAACTTTGTTTGAATCGTTCAAGCTGTTCGAGCTCTGACGAGAGTTCGACGTCGAGCGCCGACTCGATCTCTTTTTTCTTCGCCCGAGCCGCTTCATATTCTTCGACGGCGTCCTGGTACGGTTTAGAATTCGCACGCGTTTCTTTGCGGATGTCCGCGACTTTCTTCCGTTCCATCTTGGTCTCGTTGATCCGTTTGAAGATCTCTTGGATGTCTTGCATAGGTGAGCGGGAGTATAGCAAATGGGATCGTGTCACTGATGTGGAAATCTTCCGCTCATGCCAGCGAGCAGTGTATGATGTGGATGATACATCCATTGGATAGAGGAACTCGCATGAAGTCAGCACTTGCGGCATACCGACCACGCCCCATCGATCTCGTCGATGGAGAGGGATGTTTTGTCACGGATACGCAGGGTAAACGCTATCTCGATCTGCTCGCGGGGTGGTGTGTCGGCAACGTGGGATGGAAGCGGAAAGAGGTCATTGAAGCGATCGAGCAAGAGGCCCGGAAAGGGGTCTATATCCCTCCATTATTCCGGAATAAGGCGCATGAGGAATTCGCGCAGATGCTCATCAAGCTTGCGCCCGGAGATCGGCTGACCCGGGCGTTCCGGTGTACGAGCGGATCCGAGGCCGTGGATTTTGCGATCAAGTTGGCGCGTGCAACGACCGGCAAACCGACGATCGTGTCGATCGACGGGGTCTACCACGGGCACACCTATGGCGCCGCATCGGTCGGGGACGCGTGTAATGACGCCATTGCCCCGTGCGTTCCGGACATGATCAAACTCCCGATGCCCACGGTCATGCGTGGACCGGATGAGGCGACGGTCCTGCAGGCCTTCGAGAGTCTTGTGCGGGAGCGAAAGGATATTGCGGCATTCGTAAGCGAGCCTGTGTGGTCGAATGGCGGAGTCTACGTTCCGTCGCCGGACTTCTATCCTCACATCCAGCGCATCTGCCGGGCAAATGGGATCTTGTTCGTCATGGACGAGGTGGCCACCGGGTTCGGTCGTTGCGGTTCGCTCTTTGCGAGTGAGATCTGGGGGCTTGAGCCGGACATCGTATGCCTCGCAAAGGGCCTGACCGGCGGATACGGGACCACGGGCGCCGTCCTGACTTCAGAGAAGGTCTATGAAGCGGGCGATCGAGTAACACACTATTCGACATTCGGATGGTTGGCGACGGATCTTGCCGCCGCCCGGGCGAATGTCAGCGTTATCCTGCGTGAACGGTTATGGGAGAATGCACATCAGGTCGGAGCGATCCTCATCAACGCGCTCATGCCGTTGGAAAAGTCCAAGCATGTGGCAGAAGTGCGCGGGTGCGGGCTGCTGATCGGGGTCGATATCGTTTCCGATAAACGCACCAAAAAGCCGGACATCGCACGCGCGGTGAAGATCCAGGACGTGTGCGCGGATCTCGGCGTTCTCATTGACACGGCGGACCATGTGCTCTTCATCACGCCGCCATTGATCCTGACTGAACAGCAGGCAGAAGAAGGGGCGGCCATTATCCGAAAAGCCGTGGATTCGGTCGCATAGGCAGTCGTCCTCGTGCTATCATGAAGTCATGATGTACCCCGGTATGTGGGGATACGGAGGGGGCGGATTCGGTCTCGCGGGACTTGTCGCGTGGCTCTGGATCCTTGTTTGGACCGTGAACTCGGTCCTGTTCGGCGTCCTGCTCTGGGTCCTCATCCAAAAATACAAAAAATGACCGAACGGGATCTCTCGATCGGTCATTTCTGCATTCGTTCTATTCGTCTTTTAGGATGACGGTTTTAGCGTCGACGCGGTCCACGGCGTGCAGGTGAGCGACCGCGGGAGTGAGAGGGTCCACTCTGGAGCTCATGTCGCGGGACTGGACGATGCGGGGGGAGATCCGGGAGTTCGGAGATCGGCAGATAGTTGCGTGTCAGTTTCTCGATCTCACGCACATCACGTCCCTGATCCGGCGTGGCAAAGGAGATGGCGCGACCTTCGCGTCCCGCGCGTCCGGTGCGTCCGATCCGGTGGACGTAATCATCTGGGTTGTCCGGAAGGTCGTAATTGATCACGAGCTCGATCCCGACGACGTCGATGCCGCGCGCGGCGATGTCCGTCGCCACGAGGACGCGATATTTTCCGGTCTTGAATCCCTCGAGTGCATCGCGTCGTTGAGAGAGCGTCCGATCCGAGTGGATGTCTGCGGCCGTATGGCCCATGACCTTCACGGCGCGGGCGATCTTTCTGGCACCATGTTTGGTCCGCGAAAAGACGAGTACCGTCCCGTGATTCTCCTGCAGGAGTTTTTCGAGCAGGCGGAGCTTGTCCTCACGGCGGACGACGTAGATCTCTTGGCTCACCCGTTCTGCAGCCGTCCCGGCGCGCGCGATCTCCACACGGACGGGAAGCTTCATGTATCCACGTGCGATCCCGACGATCTCCGCCGGCATGGTGGCGCTGAAGAGCATGGTCTGCCGTTCGGTCGGTACGGATGTGAGGATCCGGTTGATCTGCGGCGCGAAGCCCATATCGAGCATGCGGTCCGCTTCATCCAGGACTAAGACCCGGACATCTTTGAGGCTCACGGTCTTTTGATCCAGATGATCGATGAGCCGGCCTGGCGTCGCCACGATGACGTGGGGATTGGCCTTGAGCATCTTGATCTGTCGATCCATGGACGCGCCGCCAATGAGCACGGCGGTCCGGAGGCCGATCGATTTCCCGATCTTTTGGAAGACCTCCTCGACCTGCAGGGCGAGTTCTCGCGTCGGCAGGATCACCAAGCCGCGCCCCTTGGTCTGTGCAAGGCGCTGGATAAGCGGAATCCCGAACGCGAGCGTTTTGCCCGTGCCGGTCTGTGCGATACCGATCACATCCTTTCCTTCGATCCCGATAGGAATGGATTTTTGTTGGATCGGCGTCGGTGTCTTAAATTGAAGCCGGTCGAGGATCTCGAGCAATTTCGGCGCGATGCCGAGCCCATAGAACCCCTCCGGAAGTGGAGTGGTGTTGTTTGTCATACGAGAGTCAGTGACCCGGTCCTTCAGCGCCACTCGTATGACGGTCATGAGGCTCGAGCCTGCATCTCCACTCCTCCCGATTGGAGACAATCTGTACTCGACGGGGAGTATAGTTGGAAATAGCGGTTCTGTCAATGCCCGCACCGCGTTGACCAGAGGAGAAAAGACGGGTACGCTCGTCCAATATGTTGACCGAATTCGTGTCCATCCAGCTGTCACGAGAGGAGTTGAAGGAGCTGCACGCTGCGTTGCTCCAAAAGGCCATTGTCGAAGACGAGGTCCGGCAGGAGCGGGGGCAGGAACGCGTTGAACGGCGTGGTCTCCTCGAGCGCTTGGAGATGCTGCTGGGTGAAGGAGAAGATCGGCTTCAAGAGCTTGATCGTGAAACGGAGGACGAGTTGTGGGAATACGCCTGGTATGCGTACACGGACGAATGGGCCTGGTACCGCGCTGCGCAGGATGTGGAGGCCGAGGCTGGAAAGACGCTGGAAAAGGCCGAGTTCACCAAGCGGGTCGAGTTGCTGTATCAAAAGAAGTTCAACGAGTACATCGCAGAGATCGACATGCACGAGGCCGCGAAGAAGCCCCGTGTGCCAAAGACCCAGAAAAGGACCTCCTAAAAAAACATCCTGCCGTCATGGCAGGATGTTTTTGACCTTGATGCGATCGAGAAAGGCTTCGAACGGGGTGGGGGTTTTGACGTTGACCTGGCTCAGGTCGACCGGAGCTGATGTGAGCGGTGCACTGGAGGAGGGCGGTTCCGCTGCAGATGCGTTGTTTCCGACGGCCCAGATCCCGACTGCCGCGGCTGCATAGACGACCATAAAGGCGACCACGATGCCGATGAAGTGGCGTTCTTCCTCAATGACGTCAGCGAGGAAGTGTTTGATGACATATGCCAGGACGAGGATGCCGAGGGCGATCAAAAGACTCCAGGGGATGGGCATAGGAGTGCCTAGGATATCAGCGTCTGGAGGACGTTTCAAGCCCTCTCTCTTTCCGCCCTTTCGTATCTCGCCAAAAGATCCCAAGTGCGGTAGGGTAGATCCTACTTATGGCAGAGATCGCCAGGGGACTTGCGGAGCAGGTCCTGAACGCTGTGGCGCCGATCCAGTACCCGGAAGTCCCTGAAGGATCCCGGATCATCGTCCACTCGGCCGTCAGCCGATTTTCGGTGCTGTACGAGCGCATACGCAATGCGATCGATTGGAAGGATGAGCACACGTTCCGACGCGCGGCCATCCTGCGGATCCTGCATCGTCAGCTGATCCTTGAGAGTGACGCGGAGGTGATCGCGCATAATCTCATCCTCGAGTTGATCGCTGCGCGGTATCTCCCGAATAACGAACTGGCGGAGAGTCTTGTCAATGATGCGGCGATCCGTGTCGCTAAATATCAGGCGGTCGCTCGCACGCGCGTCGGTCCGGAGTCGCATCTGGATTGGCTCCGACGTCTGATGGCGGTTGAGCTGGAGGAGATGCTCGTGGATGCCACGCAGGAGAAAGCGCTGGTGACTTTTTTGTATGAGCGGCTCGCCGATCGGATCCGTGTCGCCGTCCCCGGCATGTCGGAAGGGGATCTGCGTCTGCAGATCTATATCGCGTGTTATCGGACGTATCTCAAGGCAGGAGACGATGTTCTTGGATATAAATTGTTGCGTGCGTATCTGCCGGAGTGGACGCGACCGCAGGAGTGGCTGGAAGATCCGGTGCCCATCGCGGAGCGATTGATCGGCGTTCAGCGTCGGATCAAGGTGAGTCTGACGCACCGCCTAGCTCTCAAATTCCAGCGGTCGGTCAGACCCTATGCAGTTTCTTTGGAGGTCCTGCGCGACGCCTTGTTAGACAAGCCAGAGGAGGCGGCCGTGCTGTTGTCCAAGCCAGAGGCGCTGGATGCGGTCATTGCGCGCATCGCACAACGAAAATATCAGGATTCCAAGGGCCGTCTGCGTCGAGGGGCCGTTCGGGCGACCTTCTACCTCTTCATCACGAAGATGATCGTCGCGTTCGTCTTGGAGGTGCCGCTGGAATACCTGTGGTATGGGAGCGTCGCGACGACGGCGTTGACGATCAATGTCGCGTTCCCGCCGACGCTCATGTTCTTCGTTTCCCTGTTCATCCATGTCCCTGGTCGCAACAATACGGAACGGATCCAGGCGAATGTGAATGCCCTGTTGTCAGAGAGCGGTGTTCCGCTCCGTGAACTTCGGACTGCTCGCCGGCGCAATTCGGCGGCGCAGTTCCTGTTTACATGCGCATACGGATTGATGTTCGTCTTCACTTTTGGATTGATCGGAGGCGTTCTCATGACCTTGCGCTTCACCTGGCTGTCTGCCGCGATCTTCTACTTCTTCCTCTGTGTGGTCAGTTTCTTCGCCTTTCGCCTCCGGATGGCGGCTCGGGAATACGTGATCGTCGCCGGACGGGACCGTTTCACGACCGTGATCTTTGATTTTCTCTCCTTGCCGATCCTGCGTGCGGGGAAGTGGCTCTCCCGGAGCATTTCCCGCTTGAACGTCTTTTTATTCATTCTCGACTTTCTCATCGAGGCTCCGTTCAAGATCTTTCTCGGTGTCCTGGAGGAGTGGTTCGCATTCATGAAGGAAAAGAAAGAAGAGCTCCAATAGGTCATAGTGAATGAACCTATTGATCGGGAACTTCTTCGGCATCGTATGCACCGCCCTATAGGGGTGAGGGCGCGGTTGCTCGCGAAGATGTCAGAAGATCGGTCGTGATCGTTCTCATGAGAAGGTCGTCTCCTCGACATCGGAGCCGTTTTCGTATATTGTCCGGCGCATGGAAAACGCGGGATTTGAACTCACGTCGAGTGGGCTGAGTGGACGCCGTGGCGTTTTGACGACTCCACACGGGGTGCTTCAAACGCCCTTTTTCATGCCCATTGCGACCCGCGCGGCCGTAAAGACGATCTCCTGCGCTGATGCCGAGCGTCTTGGTTCGCCGATCCTGCTTTCGAACACGTTCCATCTCATGCTCCGTCCGGGCATGGAGGTCATGGAGCGAATGGGCGGCCTCCATGAATTCATGGGATGGAACGGCGCGCTTTTGACCGACTCAGGAGGATACCAGGTCTTTTCGCTCGCGGATCGAAAAAAGATCGTTGAAGAGGGCGTGATGTTCCGATCGCCGATCGACGGATCGCGTCAGGCATTGAGTCCTGAATCATCCATCGCGATCCAACGGACGCTGGGGAGTGACATCGTGATGTGTTTTGATGACGTGATCGGCCTGCCAGCCCCGCAAAAAGACGTGGAAGAGGCGATGGAGCGTTCGTTACGCTGGGCCGCGCGATGCAAGACCGCGTTCGAAAAGACGAGAGAGGGGAGTGTGAACCCGGACGCGCAACTCTTCGGAATCATTCAGGGTGGGACGGATGTTGAACTGCGGAAGCGATCGGCCGAAGGGTTGTTGAAGATCGGGTTCGATGGGTATGCCATCGGGGGCCTTTCTGTCGGTGAACCGTTCGAAGATGCGCTCACGACCCTTGATGCGTTGATGCCGCTTTTGCCGGCGGACAAGCCTCGGTACTTCATGGGCGGCGCGCAGCCGCATCAACTGGTCGAATATGTGAGGCGCGGGGTCGACATGTTCGACTGTGTCCTTCCGACGCGAAATGCCCGACATGGACACCTGTATCGGTTCGTCCACGACGATCTCTCCCGGCCGGATTTCTATGAAGTGGTCAATCTGACGAATGAACAATTCAAATATTCGAAAGTACCTCTCGTTGAGTACAAGAATGATGATGATGAGATCGCTAAAGAACTTTCCCAGTGTTCATTAGGATATGTCCGACATTTGTTCTCGATCCAGGAGATGCTGGCGTACCGTCTCGTCACATTGGCGAACCTTCGATTTTACCTTAGGTTGATGGATCGACTTCGGCGATAAAAACGAGGGTTGAAGGTCGGAAAAAGAAACGGATTGACCTGACGAAAAAAGATTGATATGCTCCCGCCCTGTTTCACTCTTGAAGCAGGGTACTTTCGAAAATCGGAGGCAACGAATGGGACAAACGACCGCGACAGAGCAGGGGAATGGAAAAGGATTCGGCGTTCAGGAGAACGTGACCGGCAGCCGGAGCATCCCTCCGCCGCTCATCCACAAGACCGTGGACCTCGCTTGCATCCCCGAGGAGGATGCCGTGTTCTACATCAAGGATCGGGAACGTTCGGCCGCGTATCAGGCCTACGGCTTCGAGCGCACCGCCTACTATGACAAGGAAGCGGCGGTGCTCATGGTGTTCACCTGCATCGACGAACGCGAATCGGATTTCGAGACGTGCATGGGGATCCCCATCGGGGCGGCGAACGTCATCCAGACCGGTGGAAGCAAGCTCGGGGAGGTGAATCACCCGGTCCGCGCCTACATCCAGCGGAAGGTCAAGAAGGCACACGAGCGCGGCAAGGTGGTGCTGACCCTCTTCGTCACGCACGAGTCCACCGCGCATCCGGACGACGATTCCTGCGCCGCATGGAACCACGATATCGCCGCCGCAAACCAGTACGCCACGGAGCGCGTGGCCCGGTTCAACGCCGAACACGTGGACCGGAGTCAGGACGGGACGGTCTCTCGGCGCCACCTGGTGGCGATCCACATCAAGAGCTTCACGGACAGCGAAGCGCGCGTGTGGGTCGGTATGAATGGTGAGACGCTGGATCCGCGCGAGTACGCTCACCCCAATGGGGGAGGGTCGCATGTCATCGAGGGGGTGGCGCTCGAACAGGCGCTCCACGTGCATCTGATGAAGATCTACCCCTACGATGATCCTCGCTTCGAGGGTCTCATGCGTCCGCAGTGGATGGAGATCCTCTGGCAGTGCGCGCGGATGGCTCAGTACAACGTGGGCGTGGTCCGCAGTATGGAGACCGGACTGCGCACCGTCGAAAAGGCCGGACACAAGGGGACGCGGGTGCTGGTCGGTCGCGGGTGGGACATGTACGACGAACCGAACGCCTTCTTCAAGGTCGGGGACTTCTCCCCGGACTTCACGAAGGAGTGCCGGATCGCGGCCAAATACCTGATCCGGAACGGGCTCATCTGCGCGATGCGTGATGACGCCGTGGGCAGGTCACAGCCCGTGACCTTCCACGTGAACGTCCTGTACGAGGACGAGCCGGGCGATCGGAGCAACTCGATCGGTCACGCCATGGACATCGCGCGGACGATCCGCACGGATCTCCGGACGATGATGAATACGGCAGAAAGCCGTGACGCGTTCGACGAAGCGCTGAGGCTGGCGATGTATCACGAAGGAGTTCCCTGGACGGATCTGTCACTCAAGATCCGTACGACCTACCACGAAGACGCTCTGCGGGATCTCCGGATCTACGTGAGCGTCTCGAAGCGCGACACCCGCTCGCTCGAGCTCGTCGCGACCATCGAAGACCTCTGACACGACTCAACGCCCCGCCCGCCGTTTCTGGTGGACGGGGTGTTTTTTTGTCCTTGGATGCTTGACAGAGAACGAAAAATTGGGCATGCTCATTCATCGTTCTTTCACCGACCGAAGGAGGATCAATGGTCATTGAAGAAACGCTCGATGCCCTGATCGACAACCTCGATCCGGACATGGAAGAGGCGGTCGCCATGACCGCCACGGACACGATCGCCGACCTGCTCTTGAATGGTCATGCCGATGCGGTCCTCCAGCGGATCGCGGATGAACTCAAAGAGGCGGATGCGTCCTCTCTCGTGGCATGCGGGGTCCTGTGTAGTCTCGCCATCGAGATCGCCCTCGCGAATGATGACGAAGCTTTGGCCCTGCGGTTTGCGGACGTGATCGCCGAGGACCCGGATCAACTGTGCTTTGAGTACCCGGCGTACGGATACATCAAGATCATGGAGGAAACGGAGGATGTCGCGACCGCGCGTCAGCGTTCACTGATCGGAACACCGGTCGACCAGCTTCGGGCGTTCATGGACATCGCCGAGTTCAGCAACCAGACGGATGATCTGGAGGACGTTCGGTTTCGCGCCGCCAGCCTCGAACGCGTCATGGATGATGTCGTGGATCGGACGTTCGCGATCCATCACGCGTACCGCGTACTGACGGTCCTGACCGGATCGGACGATGACTTCGACGCTGTCATACGGACGTTTGGTCCCTACCAGGCGGCGATCCAGCGCAGCGATGTGCTCCTCGAGATGCTGGACCAGTTCGCTGATCAAGCAAAAGCCTTCCTCTTCAAGGTCGGCGGAACGGAGCGGAACGCCCGTTACCTCGACGCGATCACGATCCCGAGTCTCAAGACGCGGATCAACGATCTTCTCGTCGAGCAGCTTACCCTGCTCAACTGAACCTCTGACCCGTCCTGCATCTGCCCTTTGGCAGGCCGGACGGGTCTTTTTTTGTCATCCATGCGCCGCTCCGCTACTGTTGCCCGCATGAGCGATCTTCTCGAAGGACTGAACGATGCCCAGCGGACCGCCGTCGAACATGGCGACGGGCCGTTGCTCATCGTGGCGGGCGCCGGGACCGGGAAGACGACCGTGCTCACGCGTCGGTATGTGCGGTTGCTCACGACGCCGGCGGATGAGGGATCGTCTCCGCTGACAGCGGAGAACATCCTGGCGGTCACGTTCACGGAAAAGGCGGCCGGAGAGATGGAAGACCGGATCCTGCAGATGCTCCCGACCGGAACGTATGATTTTTGGATCTCGACCTTCCATGGGTTCTGTCAGCGTCTCCTCGAGCAGTACGCACTCGAGATCGGTCTGCCCACGCATTTTCGTCTTTTGACCGAGACGGATGGCTGGCTCCTGCTCAAGCGGCGGATCGAAGAGTTGCCGCTCGATCACTATCGCCCGCTGGGCAATCCGGTAAAGTTCCTCGCCGGCCTCCTCAAACATTTTTCCCGCGCCAAAGACGAAGGCATCACGCCGGAACGGTATCTGGAATTCGCGGAGCAGGCGGTGCTCGACGGGGATGCGGATCCCGGGTCGGGGCCCGGGGCAGGATTCGTCACCGGCGAACGGGCGAGGTTGAAAGAACTCGCGGACTGTTATTTTGCATATCAGCGGATCCTGCGTGAGGAGGGAGCGCTCGACTTTGGCGATCTCATCTTGGAGACGCTCCGACTTTTGAGAGAACGACCGCACGTATTGAAAGAGCTGCGGACGCGATTCCGGTACATCCTTGTCGATGAATTCCAAGATACGAATTGGGCACAGTACGAGCTCATCAAGTTGTTGGCAGGGGAGCGACAGGCTCTGACCGTGGTGGGTGATGACGACCAATCCATCTATAAGTTCCGCGGCGCGTCGCTCGCGAATATCCTGCAGTTCCGTGATGACTTCCCAACGGCGAAGACCGTGATGCTGACGCAGAACTATCGGTCACGGCAGGAGATCCTCGATGCGGCATACACCTCCATCACCAAGAACGATCCGAATCGCCTCGAAGTCCGGTTAAAGGACACAGGGCTCGTGAAGAAGCTTGACAGCGTCAGCGGTCCGGGTGGGTTTGTTGATGTGCAGTGGTATCAGACATTGGAAGATGAGGCGGATGGCGTCGCGCAGCGGATCCGCGATCTGAAGCAGGAAGAACCGGATCTCCGTTGGAGTGATATCGCGATCCTTTCGCGTTCCAACGACGGAGCAGAGCCGTTCGTCCGGGCGTTGGAGCGGCATGGGATCCCGTTCCGTTTCTATGCGTTGCGCGGGCTGTACGCCAAACCAGTGGTCGTGGATCTGGCGGCGCTATTCTCGTTGTGTGACGGTCATCGCGAATCGAGTGCGGTCTGGCGCGTCATGGCATCGCGGACCTATGACTTCGGACATCGGGACCTCGCGGCGGTCATCGCGTATGCGACGCGTAAGGCCGGCAATTCCATGTGGGCCGCACTTGAGCAAGGACGGGTGATCGCTGATCTGTCAGAAGAAGGGAAAAAACGCGCAGACCGGCTCGTCACGCACGTCCGGAATCTGTCCGAGGCCGCGAAACGCGAGACGCCACTGCGGATGCTGCACCTCGCGCTTGAAAAGACGGGATACCTCGGCGAAGTGATGAAGCTTCCCGAGCAGGAGAAGATCGACGAGATCAACGTCCTCAATGGGTTCGCGGATCGGATCCGGCGGTATGAGCTGTCCGCGAATGCGCCGACGTTGAGTGGGTTCATGGAAGAGTTCCGTCTGGAGATCGAAAGCGGGGAAGAGGGGCCGCTCAACGCGGATCCGAGCGAAGGGCCGGAGTTGGTGAAGGTGCTCACCGTGCATGCATCAAAGGGACTCGAATTCCGACACGTCTTCGTGGTCTCGATGGTGGACCAGCGGTTCCCGACGCGTCAGCGGCACGACGCCATCCCGTTGCCGGATGGGCTCGTGAATGAGCGACTGAACGAGGGGAATGCGCATATGGAGGAAGAGCGTCGTCTCTTCTACGTCGCGATGACGCGCGCCAAACAGACGCTCACGCTCACCGGCGCGGAGTCCTATGGTGGTACGCGAAAAAAGAAGCCCTCCGTCTTCCTGGGCGAGACCGGATTCGACGTCTCGCATTTGGAAGCGCGGGCAGGTTCGGATCTTTTGGCTTTGGCGCCACCGGAGCCGATCACGATGGAAGAGCTCTTGGCCGAGCGGGAGGCATTCCCGTTGAAGCGCCGTTTCTCGTTCACGCAACTGGCCGCATTCCGGAATTGTCCGCTTCAATACAAGTTTGCGCACGTGTACAAGATCCCGATCCTGGGGTCTTACCAGAAGAGCTTCGGACAATGCATCCATCTGACCTTTCAAGACATCCTGAACCTCCATCTTGAACGCGGAAAGGCGCAGCAGGGGAGTCTCTTCGTCGCTCCAACGGTGCCGCCGCCGATCAGCGGATTCCGCGTGACGATGGACGAGGCGCTCAAGATCTATGAACAGCGCTGGGGTGAGCACGATGATTGGTATGAGACGAAGGGACGATATGAGGAGTACCACGCACACGGCAAGCAAGCTGTGAAGCTCGCGATGGAGTCGTGGCATGCCGAATCGCCGAACGTCGCGTTCCTCGAACGCCCATTCGATTGGAACTTGGGAGAACATTCGTTGCGCGGAAAGGTGGACCGTATGGACCTGCGTCCGGATGGGTCGTACGCGGTCATCGACTATAAGACCGGGCGCGCAAAGACCGAGGAGACGATCCGGACCGAAGACAAGGAGCAGCTCTGGATCTATCAGATGGCCATGGAGGATATGGGCGCGTCGGTCACGAAGCTGTCGTATGTCTATGTCCTGACCGGAGAGACGGTCGACGTCGACCTCCTTCAAGGGGATAAGCGTGATGCGTTCCGTGAGGAGGTCGTGCGCCGGATGAAGGAGATCTTGCTTTCAAGATTCCAGCCGACCCCGTCGCCGTATATCTGCACGTACTGCGATTTCAAGGATGTCTGTGAGTTTCGTCGTTTATGATCCGGTATGCCATTTGAACCCCTGCGCAAGATCGTCGCACGATCCATCGTCGCTCCCGGTCGCAATCGGGATCTCCTCATCGCACGTGTTTTTGCGGCGGGGGCAGACGTGGTCACGCGCGTATGGGGTGAAGAGCGTGCCGTGTACGTCGCGCCGCGATCATTCAAGGATGGTGTCTTGAAATGGGATGTTCGTTCACCTGCGGCAGCGCAACAGTTGCGCATCGATGCTCCGAAGTTGAAGAACGAGATCAATCGTCAGCTTGGCTCTGCGCTCGTCAAAGAGATCAGGATACAGACGGTCGGCTTTTGACCGTGGTACAATGTCCGCATGTCATTCCGCGGATATCTCGTCTTAATGGGATTGAGTACGGTGATCGCTTGGCTCGGCTGGGTGATCGTGCTCTTCAACATCGATCCATTCGCATCCGGCGCCGTGGGCTTTGTCTTGTTCTATATCACCTTGTGGGCAGGTCTGATCGGGACGCTGACCATCGCCGGTCTGTTATATCGGGTCTACGCCCTTCGTCGGGGCGATCTCGTGATCCGTGAAGTGCGGGTCTCATTCCGACACGCGCTCCTCCTTTCCCTCGTGTCGATCATCGCATTGATCCTTTCTGCGCAAGGCTGGTTTTCATGGTGGGTACTCGTTGTACTCATTGTAGTTGCCGGAGTGATCGAATACATTTCCCTCGTGGTCCAGCAATCCCGACGCGGATAGGGGTGTTTTCCTCTTGCGGGAACCACGTCTTCCTGCGTAAGATGGCAGCGATATGTTGCCATCCATGTTCGGACGTTTTTCCAAGGATCTCGGGATCGATCTCGGGACGGCGAATACGCTGGTCTCTGTGAAGGGACGAGGCGTTGTCATCCAGGAACCGTCGGTCGTCGCCGTGAATATGCGCAACGGACAGATCCTGGCCGTGGGAGAAGAAGCGCGGAACATGATCGGAAAGACACCGGCGCACATCCAGGTGACGCGTCCGCTCCAGCGAGGGATCATCGCGGACTTTGAAGTGACCGAAAAGATGTTGCGATACTTCATCGACAAGATCAATCGGGATCAGACCGTATTCGTTCCGCGTCCGCGCGTCGTGATCGGCGTGCCGCTCGATGTGACCGAGGTGGAGCGGAAGGCCGTTGGCGATGCCGTGATCTCCGCAGGTGCGCGGGAGGTCTTCATCGTCGAGGAACCGATCGCCGCCGCCGTCGGGATCGGCCTGCCGATCTCCGAACCGATCGGGAACATGATCGTCGACTTCGGTGGCGGGACCACGGAGATCGCGGTGATCTCGTTGAACGGTGTCGTGACGGCCAAATCCATTCCGATCGCCGGAGACGAATTGAATAAGAACATCATCCAGTACGCCCGTGATGTGTTCAACGTCCTGGTCGGGGAACGCGTGGCTGAAGAGGTGAAGATCGCTGCCGGTTCCGCGGTCCCGCTTGAAGAGAAGATCGAGGTCCCGCTCCGCGGGCGCGATCTGCTTTCCGGTCTGCCGCGGGAGATCATGGTGAATGATCAGCAGGTCCGGGAGGCGATCTCCCGTTCCGTGAAGGCGGTCATCGAGCACATCAAGTCGATCCTGGAGATCACACCGCCGGAACTGGTCGCGGATATCTATCGGCGTGGGATCGTTCTGACCGGCGGCGGGGCTTTGTTGCGTGGGCTCGATCGGGCCATCACCGATGGGACGGGTCTGCCGGTCCGTCTGGCGGATGATCCGTTGACGGCGGTGGTCCGCGGCGCCGGTGCCTTACTTGAACAGGTCCATCTTTTGCAGGATGTGGCATTGCCATCAGCGGATCGCATGGCCTGACACGGCGTGAGGAGGCGCGCCTATGATCCGAAGACCCCATCGAGCTTTGATCGCCATCGGCGTCGCCGTCTTGGCCATTTTGTTACATCTTGTCGGGATCCTTCGGCCGCTTGAAGACGGGGTCCGATGGACCCTTGAACCCGCCGCGCGGGCGCTGGCGTATTTCGGGATCAAGACCGGCTCCCAGACCCGATCGGCTCCGGATGCGTCCACGTTGCAGGCGCAGGTCGCAGACCTTCAGGCGCGTTTGAGTACGATGAGCGTGGATTACGTCAAACTCAAGGCTTTGGAAGAAGAGAATCGATCTCTCAAAGAGACGGCGAAGTTCCTGACCGATTCCGGATATGACCACGTCGGTGCGCGCATCATCGCCCGCAGTGCGGATCCGCAGAACGCGACCGTCCTGATCGATCGAGGGGCTGCGGATGGTTTAGAGACCGGGATGGCGGTCATCGTCAACGATGGCGTCTTCGTGGGGAAGATCAGCGCGCTGGAAGAGCATGTTGCGACCGTCATGCTCGTCTCGGATCGTCGGAGTCGCATCGCGGTCTCGCCGGCCGGGGAGCACCGTCTCTTCGGCATGGTGGAAGGGGAGGGGAATGGGGTCGCGAAGTTGACGCTCGTCCCGCAAAACGAACCGCTTGCGCCGGATGACATCATCACTACGGCCGGGACCGAAGAGAAGATCCCGCCGAACCTCGCCATCGGATTCGTGAACACCATCGAAGGGACCCAGACGGATCCATTCAAGACCGCGACCCTCGAACCGCTGATCCAGCCGGATCGGCTCGATCTCGTCGTCGTCCTGCGACCGGACGCCTTACGTCCGACGCCATCAGCACAATGAGCATCAAAGGGATCGTGACCGCAGCGGTCATCGGACTCCTCGTCGGCTTGGTCGAGGCGACATTTTCGACGTTCTTGACCGTTCCGTGGGATGCGGTGATGCCGGTCCTGCCGATCGCGGTCTTGTACGTCGTCCGTGACCGTCCCGTCTTTGCGTATGTCCTGTGCGGATGCGCAGGCGCCATGATGGATCTCTTCACGCCGGGGATCATGACCTTCGCATTCGGACGGTTGATCCTCATCGTCGCCATTTTGGACCTCTTGTCGCGGACCGTGCTGACCAATCAATCGTTCTATGCGGCGGTCGCCATGGCCGCAGTCGCGCGTGGCGTGGATCGGATCTGGGTAGGGATCATGTCGCTGTTGACCGATGCAACGGGGATCCGCGCCACCGTCGCGGCGATGTGGCCTATGGTCTGGCGATCGGTCCTGTGGGACATGATGCTCGTCGGGCTCGCTTTTCTCATCAGTTCTTCTATCCGCCGTCGCTTCGTGATCCGGCCGCAGACCGCGACAAAGAGATATGGGTGAGCGACCGTCGCGTCATGATCCGTTCCCGTGGACTTCCGGCGGGATCGGTCTGCAGCTTGAAAAGCGCATCCAAGCTGAGATGTCGCACGAGGTCCTGTTCGAGGACGAATTCACGCATCTCAAAGATGCGCCGATGTTCCTTGGTGCGGCCCTTCCGCATTCGCGCTTCTTTTTCGCCATCGGCGCGGCGTTGCTTATCGTGGGCATCCTGTTGGGGCGCGCCTTTTGGATGCAGGTGGTCCAGGGGAACTCCTATGGCGCGCTTGCGGACAATAATCGCCTGCGTCACGAGGTCATCACCCCAAAGCGCGGCGTCATCCGCGATCGGAACGGCTCGGTCCTGGCAGAGAATGTCCCGTCGTTCGATCTCCAGGTCGTTCCATGGCTGTTGCCGGTCGATACGGTGACGCGGGAGGACCTACTGGCGCGCGTGGGACGGGAGGCAGGGATGTCCCTTGATACGATCGACGCGGAGATCGCCGATGCCTCAGCCCCGACCGAGAGTCTGACGTTGATGCGTGATCTTCCGTATGACCGTGCAGTCTCGTTGGAGATCTTCCTGGGCGAAGACCCGGCGATCCATGTCGTGAGCGGGAGTAAGCGCTTATATCCGGAATCTCATGACACGACCAGTCTGTCGCATATCCTTGGATATGTCGGTTCGATCTCACCGACCCAGCTCGCCGCCCGCGAGAACGAGGGGTATCGGCAGGTGGATCTCATCGGGAAGACCGGCATCGAAGCCTCGTATGAATCCGTGCTTCGCGGTACTCCCGGCGAGAGGGTGTCCGAGGTCGATGCACATAATCGCGTGACTTCGGTCGTGCGGGATACGCCGTCCGTGGATGGAAAGGACGTGTATCTCACGCTTGATCTGAATATCCAGAAGGCGGCGGAAGCGGCGCTTGCGGATGAATTGAAGAAGATCCATCTGACGCGCGGAGTCGGTCGTGGCCATGGACCCGCGGGATGGTTCCATCCTCGCCCTCGTCTCCCTCCCGGCGTACGACGATAACCTGTTCTCTGGAACGGTCTCGTCTACGGAATATCAAAAGCTCGTCCAGGATCCGGACCATCCGTTGTTGCCGCGGGCATGGGCAGGGGTCTATCCGTCCGGTTCCACGGTGAAGCCGACGATCGCCGTCGCAGCGTTGTCCGAAGGGATCATCACCCCGCAGACGACCGTGAATTCGGTCGGGGGGCTCCGGATCGGATCGACGTTCTTTCCGGACTGGAAGGCGGGTGGTCATGGGATCACGAACGTGCGCAAGGCGATCGCCTTATCTGTGAATACGTTCTTCTATTACGTCGGGGGCGGGTATGAATCGTTCATCGGATTAGGCGTGGATCGCCTGACATCGTGGATGCGGAAGTTCGGTCTGGGTCGCCAAAGCGGGATCGATGTTCCCGGGGAAGCGTCTGGCTTCGTCCCGTCAAAAGAATGGAAGGAAAAGACGAAGGGCGAGCGATGGTATACGGGAGACACGTACAACCTTTCCATCGGACAAGGGGATCTGCTCGTGACGCCGGTCCAAGTGGCACTGTGGACCGCCGAGGTCGCGAACGGAGGTTGGCGGGTCATTCCACATTTCGGGTGGTATGAAGGTGCACAGGCCGACGGAACGCTCCTTGCGACCTCGACACATGTAGGAGATCAGATCGCCGCACCGGATGTGATGAAGACCGTGGAACTCGGGATGCGAGATACGGTGACGTATGGTTCCGGGCGTGCGTTGGTGAATTTTCCGGTCGCGGTGGCCGGCAAGACCGGTACGGCACAATGGCGGAACGACAAACCGAACCACGCATGGTTTACCGCGTATGCGCCGTTCGACGATCCGCAGATCGTGGTGACCGTCCTGCTGGAAGAAGGGGGAGAAGGGTCCTCTGTTGCGGTCCCGGTCGCCCAAAAAGTCCTCCAGGCTTGGTATCAAGAGACGCAGACCTCATCAACGCCCGCGATGACCCCGACGCCCTGATCGGCCTTCGAACAGGGGTGTCCTCGTCTTGACGAGGACCTTGGCGTCCCGTAACATCTTGGCGTAAAGTAAAAGCGCGCTGAGGCAACGAGGCGCGTGTTTCATTCGATCAATTATGACAGACAAGCTCACGTATCTCACCCCGGAAGGCCTTGCGAAGATCAAGGAAGAATTGACGTATCTGAAGACCAAGCGAAGCCGCGAGCTCGCAGATCGGATCGACGCGGCCAAGGCATTGGGGGATCTTTCGGAGAACGCGGAATATCATGAAGCGAAGGACGCACTCGGTATGGTCATGGGCCGGGTCCGCGAGATCGAGGAGATGCTCAAGAATGTTTCCGTCATCGAGCCGGGTGGAGGTGGCGAGACGGTCGAGGTCGGTACGACGGTGACGGTGGAGGTGAATGGGAAGTCACGCGAGTACACGATCGTGGGATCCAGCGAAGCGGATCCGATCGCCGGACGGATCTCCAACGAGTCTCCGATCGGCCAAGCCTTCATGGGACATAAGGTCGGGGATTCGGTCTCTGTCGAGACCCCGGCGGGGAACGTCGTCTACGCCATAAAGAAGATCGCCTAAGGCAGATCACAAAGAAGGGGTCGTGCCCCTTCTTTTTTGTATCCGGTCAGATGTCGTGTCGCTCTTGACGGCATCCGATTGACGCTCCGGGACCGCTTCGGTACTCTCGCACGAGACGTTATGCAAGACGAAGCCGAAGTACGGCGCCAAAAATTGGACGGACTGATCGCACAGGGGGTGGATCCATATCCGTCCGAGGCCGGACGTGACACGACGTGCGGCGACGCGATGTCGCGGTTCGACGAGATCGCCGCTGCCGGGACGACCGTCGCCCTCGCGGGTCGCATTTTGACCACGCGCGTCCATGGCGCGATGACCTTTGCCGATCTTGCGGACGAGACAGGATCGCTCCAGATCTCCCTGAAAGAGGATGACATCGGGAAAGAGACGTATGAGCAGTTCCGGGACAATGTGGACCCGGGTGATCTGATCGAGGTCACTGGGACGCTTTTTACGACCAAGCGGGGAGAGAAGACATTGTCGGTCGCGTCCTGGCGTATGCTCGCCAAGGCGCTCTTACCACTGCCCGAAAAATGGCACGGCCTGCAGGACGTGGAGAAGCGGTATCGGGAACGGGAGATGGATCTGTTGAGTAACCCGGACGTGCGCCATCGGTTCCTCGTCCGGTCTAAGATCGTCGCCTCGCTCCGCCGGTTCTTGGACGCGCGCGGTTTCATCGAGGTCGAGACGCCGATCCTTCAGCCGATCCCGGGCGGGGCGAATGCGCGTCCATTCGTGACCCATCATCACGCGCTCGATGTCGATCTCTATCTTCGGATCGCGCCGGAACTCTATCTGAAGCGCCTCGTGGTCGGCGGATTTGAGAAGGTCTATGAGATCGGCCGGTGTTTTCGGAACGAGGGGATCGATCATGCGCACAATCCGGAGTTCACGATGATCGAATTGTACTGGGCGTATGTCTCGAAGGAGACGTATATCGCGTTCATGGAAACGTTGTTGACCACGGCCATCACTGACGCGACCGGAAGCCTCAAGGTCCCGCAAGAAGATGGCGCGGAGTTGGACTTCACGGCGCCCTGGCCGCGAACGACGTTCCGCGACGCCATCAACGATGCATGCGGGATCGATATCGATACGTTGAAGACCTCGCAAGACGTCGAAGCCGCGGTACGGGCGAAGAAGCTTTCCGTTGATTTCTCCGATTGTCACGGCTTGGGGGAATACTTCGATGAGCTGTACAAAAAGACCGCGCGTCTCAAGATGATCCAGCCGACCTGGGTCTTTGATTATCCGGTCGAGCTCAAACCGCTCGCGGCGCGTTCGGACGCGGATCCGCAAAAGAGCGCGTCTGCACAGCTCATCGTCCAAGGGACCGAGCTTGTGAATGCCTACTATCACGAGCTGCATGACCCGATCGAGCAGCGGGAGCGGCTGATGGAGCAGCAGGCGTTGCGGGAGGAGGGGAGCGAGATCGCTCAGCGCGTGGATGACGCCTTCTTGCGCGCCATGGAGCACGGGATGCCGCCGACAAGCGGGATGGGGCTTGGGATCGACCGGTTCACGGCGATCCTGACAGGCGCTCCGAATCTAAAAGAGGTGATCCTGTTTCCGACGCTGCGTCCGGAACAAAAGGAAGATTGATATGAAAAAGATCGCTTTGTGCTTTGGGACGTTCGACGGGCTTCATGCGGGACATGAGGACTATTTTCGTCAGGCGAAGGATCTCGCGGATGAGCTGTATGTCGTTGTCGCGCGCGACGGGACGGTGCTGGACGTCAAAGGGAATCTTCCGCGTTCGTCGCAGGAAGAGCGTTTGCATGCGGTCCAGGAGCATCCGCTTGTCGACGATGCCAGACTTGGATATGAAGACGACAAATTTCGCGTGATCGAAGAGGTGAAGCCGGATATCATCTGTCTCGGGTATGATCAAGAGGCATTTACAGAGAATATCGACGCGGAACTTGCGCGACGCGGCCTGTCCGCCGATATCGTCCGGTGTGAACCCTATCATCCTGAGACGTTCAAATCCTCCTTGTTGCGCGGGGCGCGGATGGAAGACGAGGACTTCACCGAAGCGACCTACGACGAGCGGGGACTGCCGATCTGATCCACTTCTCCTTTTTCTATGTTGGACCCCAAATACATTCGTGAGCATGCGGAAGCGGTCAAGGACAATTGTGCGGCGCGCCGCGCGGACGTTGATGTCGACGCATGGGTGAAGTTGGATGCCAAACGGCTCGATCTGCTGAAAGCGGTCGAGGACCTGCGTGCGAAGCGCAACGCGATCGCGGACCAGATGAAGTCTGCGGGGGAAGAGGATCGTCCCGCCCTGGTCGAAACAGGGAAGAAGTTGAAGGAAGAGACGGCGCAGGCCGAGGCTGGGTTGACCGAGACCGAAGCATTGTGGAAGACGGAGCTCATGCGGTTCCCGAATCTCACACACCCAGATGCCCCGAAAGGGGAGAATGACGCGGACAACAAGGTCCTTCGGAAGGTCGGCGAACCCACACGGATCGCGAAACCCCTCGATCATGTTGAGATCGCGAAGGATCTTGATCTCATCGACTTTGAGCGCGGCGCAAAGGTCGCGGGTGCGAAGTTCTATTTTTTAAAAGGGAAGTTGGCATTGCTCGAGCAGGCGTTGATCCGGTACGGATTGGATCTGCTGGTGAAGGAAGGATATGAGGTCCTCACGACGCCGGATCTCGCCCGCGAGGCCGTCCTCATCGGAAAAGGGTTCCTTCCACGCGGTCCGGAGTCGCAGGTCTATTACATCGAAGGACAGGACCTCGCGCTGATCGGGACATCTGAGATCCCGGTCTTGGGGTATCACATGGATGAGATCCTGAAGGGAGAAGAGCTTCCGAAGAAGTACGTTGCGTTCTCCCATTGCTTCCGTACCGAGGCGGGAGCGTACGGACGCGAGTCGTATGGCCTCTATCGCGTGCATCAATTCTCCAAGGTCGAGATGTTCGCCTTTGCACATCCGGATCAATCCGAAGCGCTCCATCTCGAGTTCCTCCGTATCGAAGAAGCGTTTTGGAAGAGTCTCGGCATCCCGTATCAGGTCGTCGATTGTAGTACCGGGGACCTGGGCGGTTCAGATTATCGTCGATATGACGTCGAGGCTTGGATGTGGGGGAAGAACGAGGGCAAGGGCGGGTACGGCGAAGTGACATCATGCTCGAATTGTATCGACTTTCAGGCACGCGGATTGAGTATCCGATATGCGAATGCGGACGGAGAGAAGGGGATGGTCCATACGTTGAACGGCACGGTCGTCGCGACACCGCGTGCCATGATCGCGATCCTTGAGAATTTCCAACAGGAAGACGGAAGCGTCATGATCCCGGAGGTCCTCGTGCCGTACTGCGGCTTCGATCGCATCGGATGACACTTTGCGCTACAATCATTCCATGCCGCGTGGATCGAAGACATGGGTTGAGATTTCGAGATCCGCCCTGACGCACAACGTCAGGGCGTTTCAGCACCATCTGGGCGGAGCCGAGATGATGGCCGTGGTGAAGTCCAACGCCTACGGCCACGGGCTCGTCGAGACCGCACAGATCGCGGATAAAGCAGGTGCCGCGTGGTTCGGCGTGGATAGCGTTGATGAGGGGATCCGTTTGCGAAAAAACCGCATGACAAAGCCGATCCTCGTGCTTGGGTACACGCGCAATGACCGGCTCAAGGACTGCGTGGACAACGGACTTTCTTTTGTGGTCTACAACCAGGAAACGGTCCGAGCTTTGAGGGCGTTACAGCTGCCAAAGCTGGGAAAACGACCGTCAAAGAAGACGCGCGCCGCATTCGTCCATATGAAGATCGAAACGGGTACTACGCGGCAGGGCGTCGCTGGTGCGGAGCTGCGGTCACTCGTTCGGGCACTGAAGCGCACGTCGGGCGTGGTGATCGAGGGTGCGACGACACATTATGCGAACATCGAGGACACGACGGATTCAAAGTACGCGGAGCTTCAGCTGAAACGGTTCCACCAGGCGCTCGCATTGATGCGTGATGAGGGCGTGGATCCGCCATGGAAGCATACGGCCTGCAGCGCGGCGGCGATCCTGTTCCCGGATACGCATTTCAATGTCGCGCGCGTGGGGATCGCCATGTACGGATTGTGGCCAAGTAAGGAGACGCGGGCCGTGGCGCAACGCACCAGATCCGGATTGGAATTGAAGCCGGTCTTGACGTGGAAGACCGTGGTCGCACAGGTGAAGTCCGTCAAAAAGGGAACGCATGTCAGTTATGGTCTGACCGAGCGCGTCACGCGGAATGCGCGTTTAGCGATCCTTCCGATCGGATACTGGGACGGATTCGACCGAGGACTTTCGTCGACCGGACAGGTGCTGATCCGCGGGCATCGTTGCAAGGTCGTCGGACGCGTCTGTATGAACATGTGCGTCGTGGACGTGACGGACGTGCCGAATGTCCGCGTCGAAGACGAGGTCGTCCTCCTTGGGAGACAAAAGGACGACGTGATCACGGCAGAAGATATTGCATCAAAGATCGGGACGATCAATTATGAGGTCGTGACGCGCATCAATCCATTGATCAGTAGGATTGTTCATTGAGTATGTTGAAGAAGGTCCGACGCAGTGGGGTCTACACAGAGAAGCGCGTGGGTCTCACACGAGCGAACCGGATGATCGTGTATGCGCTTGTTTTTTCATGTATCGCCCTGACAGGCCTGTGGTATTTGTTTTTTTCCGGTTTTTGGAGCGTATCGCAGATCCAAGTGGATGGGTTACAGACCCTGGGGAGGGGAGAGGTAGTGAGTTCTACCTACGAGATCCTGGATGGAGGAGGATGGAAGCCATGGGACAAACGAAACGTGATCCTATTGAACACGCAGGCATTAGCGTCCGCGTTGAAAGATCGACTGTTCGCAGAAAATGTAGCTGTGGAAAAGTCCTATCCCAATATTTTACGACTCAAAATCACTGAGCGGCAGAGGAGTGTGGTATTGGCGTCGCAAAGTCAGCTTTTAAGTGTTGATACGAACGGAGTCGTCACAGGAGACGTTCCAAGCGACCTCGCGGTGCAAGTGCAGCTCCGTCTCACGGACAAGGCACTCGCAGATTTCGTCCGTCCGCCGATCGTCGTTTACGATCTACCTGAAATGGCGACGTCTGGGTATCAAGTCGCGGATCCAAAGACCGTTCAAGCATGGATCGAGACGTATCGGGCGTTGATCTCCGCAGGCGTGACGTTCCGATACATGAAGCTTGGCGATATAAGCTCGCCAAAGGTATCCGTGGTCACGGATAAAGGCTGGGAGGCTATTTTCGACGTCTCACGACCCCTAGGACCTCAGATCGAGACATACACAGCCTTTCTCCGGTCCAAGGATAAGAATCTCCGTATATCTCAATACGTCGATGTTCGAGTGCCTGGAAAGATCTACGTGAAATAGAAATCGTTCGACATGACGGGTGAATCGTTTCGTACCATCAAAAAGGATAAAGGTTGCATACGTAAGGGGTTGGGAAGGATAAACGTGTGAAAATGCATATCTATTAGGTAATTGGGATTTTAAACCCCCTATGCGACGCATAACATATATTGTGCGACGCATGTACTTCTAGCAAAACCGCGACTTCCGGTCGGTATGCCTCCCCTCCCCGACCGATTTTTTTTGATTTTGAGTCTTTAAGACCCATGTGCGCATCTTGACTGGTCTTATATTTTTTAATGATCAGCATTGTCTGTTCTGTTCGTTTCGTTCACATCCGATAGATGTGCGTCTTCGCGCATGGATCATCCGAACTAACGTCTCGCTTCTCTTGATCGCGAACATCCCCTCCTGAGTCTCAAAAAAGGCCCGTAAGGGTCTTTTCGTCGCTCCTCTCCCCTCTTCTTAATACTTTTCGTTATACAGCCAGACAGCGTTTTTACTCATGGCGACATCTGCGGGCTTGATCTCTTCCATCTGTAGCAGGAAATTCGGCGTGTTGTCATCCGAAAGGAACAGGACTTGGCTCCGCTTGTGTGGAGCGACGGCAAGATAGAACGCACGTTGTGCAAAGGTCGTACAAACGTAGTTTTGGGTATTGATCAGTTTTTTTGCCATCTTGTAGTGTATGTTCACCCCGACCGCCCAGAGGACGAGTGACTGTAAAAAATATCCGATCAAACGTCTCATGTCATACGGTGTGTCCACGGCGTCCAAAAAGAAGCCGCGAAAGCGTTCGCGCTCTTCCTTTGTCAGGATATCGAATCGTTTGAAGCCAAGTTCATATCGGTCGGGGTTTCGAAGATATGTATAGAGCCGGTGAACCTCGATCCCGCTGTCCTGAGCCTCGACGAGGAGAATGTCGTGTTCCGTTCCACTGATCTCAGGAACGTCAAAAACGAGCGCTACATGGCTCCAATGCGACCGCGTGAACCGCTTGACCAGGCTGGAGATCAGAGGGCCCGTCGTGCTGACCATGACGATGTCCCCGACCTTCAAATTTCGGATCGTCTCTTCTTGGGACTGGTAAACCGTCCGCCCCATATCAATGCTCGTTCCAGATCCATTTGCACGCATCGCTCTTAGCGATGTCTGCAGGGGTCGTGATCTCTTGAAGCTGTATCGGTGTATAGCCGATATTCCGGAAGATCACCTTTGAACGTTCTTCCCAATCCACGGCTTCGTAAAATGCTTTTTGGATGAATCCACTGCACGAGAATCTTTGGCGGTTCAGCATCATCTTTCGAAACATTGGCGAAAGCCAGGCGAGCAGGAATTTGAATGTGTAGAGCTTGTAATACGGTGTATCGATGTTCATGAGGACGAATGCACGGACGCGTCGTCGCAGGTCGTCGTCGAGAAATGGAAAACGTTTGATCCCAATGTCGTAGCGTTTCGGGTCATCGAGGTATTTTTCGAGCCGATGGATCTCAACACCGCTCGTATAGGCCTTTCCGATGCCATGTTGGATCGCTTCGATGATGAGGTTCGTGGCATATCCTTTTTCCGGATCTTTACCGAAGATCACCAGGGCCGAGTGGTCCCAGTAAGAATTCGTGATCCGGCGGAGAAAATACCGCATGGGTCCACCTGTACTATGCCGAACCAAGACGATGTCCCCGGTCTGGAGGTCTGGGAGATCGCCATGGACCTTTTCGAGTGCATGGCGCTTATTGGAAAGGTGTTTTTGATCTGCCGCAGATATTTTCTCACCGATGGATTTCATAGGAATATTGCGGGGTGATATGATGTTCACATGGCGAAAAAAGATCCATACGCGTTCATGTTGGATGCGCATGCTTTCGTGACGGATGCATCGCCGCCTTTATACGAACTGTTCGGTTTGAAGTTTCAGAAAGATCGCAGATTTCGTTTCGATCCCTTCGTTGCACGCGAGAGCGGCGTCGTTTTTCTTCAAACAGTGTTGAATGCGTATCGAGGGGCGAAGGTGAAACGCGCCCTGATCTCCATTATACCAAAACGAGGCGTAAAAAAGTACGCATACATCAGTCTCTCCCCTGCCGAGGTCGACTCCTTAGGGCTTGTCACCGCATTGAAGGGTCGATTCGAGCTGAAGACGTGAAGCGATGAGATGAAAAAAGCCGCGGGAGAACCCCGCGGCGTGTGTTTATCAAAAAAGTTCGAATCGCTCCCCTATCCACCGTGCATGCGCAGGGTGTTCTTTGCAGAGATCGCGGCAACAGCCGACGAAGCGACCCATCTTTCGAAGCGTCACGGATGACGCGACATCCTTCCAGTCCTCCATCGCGAAATTCTGGAAGGAGACCGTTTCCCCGGGGAGAATCTCCTCGCCGCACGTGCAGCATTGGAGAACGGGTCCGGACAATGCCGTGACCAGACACCGCGGGCAGACTGAGTCATCTGCCTTCCCGATGTTCCAGTACTGGTCATCTTTTTTGGGATGGTGATGCGCGACGACGTTCTCGTATACTTCACGGATCGTGCTGAGATCTCCTTTCAGCTTCAGCTGGGGGTGGAGCCGTTCTGGGACGTGGATCATGAACGCCGCTGCGCCCATGTGCCCACACGCGTAACGCACATCTGGCGTGTGGGTCGCCATGAGATACACGTTTTTCGTCGGAACGAGTTGGACGATCTCGAGCGCTTTAACCTCCGCGCCGTTGATCCCGATCGCTTTCATCGCGTCTCCTTTCAATGAGCTGCGCCGACCCTAGCACGGTCTGCTGTGATGGGCAATGGATCCGTGCAGCCCTGATCATCACACGGTTGACGTTCTTTGGATCCGGACTATACTCGTCCTACGCCCTTTTTAAGGAGAAGAGACCGCATGACAGATCAGGATGGATTAGAGAAACTCAAAACACAGATCCGGCGGCTTCATGCGCGCGTTATCGAGTCGGCAGACTCTGAGCATGTCGCGCTGTGGCACCATCTCATCAGCATGGCGTTCACGGCCGGATCGAGGAAATCCGAAGAGAAGCGGTGCTTCATGGAGGTACGATCCGAGCTTCAACGCGGCGTCTATAAGATGCGCAGCTACGCTCGAGATGTCCTGAAGTTCGCACCGTTTCCGAAGGTGCTCGAGATGTTCGGGGGTTCGGCTCCAGAGCAGCAGATCCGCAATCTGTCGGATCGTCTGGAAGGCTTCTTTCTCGAGTTGTGCGGCGACCTGACGTCGCACAGAGCGGTTCCGATGGATCCTGGTGCTGAAACGCCGACCATCGCTGCGACGGCGTAGTCCGCTCCTTCTGACTGTATGACCGCCCAGGATGATCCCGGGCGGTTTTTTCATTTGCCTACTCCACTGGCGGCGCAGGATGCCAGATATTGATGTCCCACCAGGCCTTGGCGCTCGCAAAAAGATCGCGGACCCAAAACAGATCGATGTCTACATAGTGCTGGAGATCAGAGGTCACGCCGTAGGTGTCGATCCCCATGCGGTTGCACAGATACAGTGCACGGCCGATGTGGAACCGTTGCGTCACGACGATGGCGCTTTGGATCCCCGCCTCCTTCGCATGTTTGCATGATTCATAGGTCCGAAATCCTTTCCCATCGATCAGGATGCGGTCACTGGGTACGTCGAGACCTTTGATGAAGGAACGCATCACGTCGATCTCATCTGCATGGAATTGCCCATCATCACCGGTCAGATACACCCAGCTCACCTTTCCCTGCTTGTACAGCTCCGCGCCCACGCGTAAACGATCTGCCAACGCGTCTGAGGGGGTGCCGTCGCTTTTCACGCTTGCGCCGAGCACGATGGTAGCAGCCGAGGTCGGCGCCCGGTCCAGGGCGACGATCCGATCGATGTACTGCTCCTGCACTTCGGCGACCACGGCCGCGATCATGGCGACGCCGAGGGCGACGATGGCCAGCGCGATGGTTATTTTCCGTTTCATTCGTCGAGAGAGGGTTTTTCGACCGTTTCTGGTTGAAGTCCGGCGGGATCTCCGGTGATACGGAGAACGTCTTTGTCGATCTTCCCCAGTTCTTTTCCGGCGAGATTGTATTGATTGACGGTCGTGCTCAAATTCTTTCCGACGCTGCGAAAGTACTGATCATATGCGGACAAGTGTCGTCCGAGATCGGTCACGCGCGTGCGGATCTCCTTGGCCTGCTCTTCGATCTTGAGCGCCCGAAGTCCCTGTAAGACCGTTTGCAGATATGCGAGAAAAGACGTCGGAGAGACGATGATCACATGGTACTTCCCTGCTGCGCGCTGGATGAGACTTTCGGTATCTTCCGCGACCGCGCCGATCTTGTTGATGAGCAGGTCGTAATAGATCGCTTCGTGCGGAATGAACATGAAGGCGAAATCCATCGTCCCCTCTTGCGGCCGGATGTACTTGGAAGTCTCCTTCACGCGTTCCTTGAGATCGTTGACGAACGTCCGTTCCAACTTTTCCCTTTCCGTCGGGTTCTGTTCCTCGATGATACGGTTGTAGTTCTCCAGGCTGAATTTGGAATCCACAGGTACGATCTTGTCCTTGATGAATACGGCCGCGTCCACGATCTCTCCGTCTTTGAATGCGTATTGCATCTGGAAGCTGTCCGGAGGGAGGATGTTCTTCAGGAGCGTCTCTAGGTAATACTCGCCGAGGATGCCGCGCTGTTTGGGGTTCTTGAGCATGTCCTGCAGGCTCTGGAGCTGGGCCGTCACATCGAGGACCTGTTTGGAGGTTTCTTCCATACGGGTGAGCTTTTCGGTCACGTCGCGGACGATATTCGATGATGCCGCGAATTGTTGGCGGACGGCTTGATGCGTCTCCCCCATTCGATCCCCGATCTCCTTTTGGAGTTGGGCGATCTGGTTCTGTAATAAGACAAGGCCTTGACGGTCGGCTGGATCTTCCGTAGATTTGAGCCGCTTGACCGAACGCGCGAGCCACAGGACAGCTCCGATGAGCCCCACGATAAGGATGGCGATCAGGATCAAGAATCCTTGGTTCATATGGGGTCTAGCCTGCCACGGGCGCACGCTGCGGGCAACGGTCAGGACCCCCCTTCCCATCCGCCCCGACTATCTGATATCTTTTCTTCCAACATAATCACCCTTACCCATATGATGGTCTCCTTTCTTCTCCCCGACGACGAATTTGACGAAGAGCCGGAAGATGAGCTCGCTTCATCCGGCATGCATTTCACTGAAGGCAGTGATGATGATGTCGATGATGACAGCGTCGTCGTAGACGCCGAAGTGCCTGAAGAGGTCGATGTTGCCGTAGATGATGATGAGGATGATGAGGAGGATGAGGAGGATGAGGATGATGAGGAGGATGAGGATGAAGATGATATCCCGGACGGTCTCGAAGAGCTCGAAGAGCTCGAGCGGAAGGTCTCGGAAGAACCCACGTTCAACGGTCTCGACGACGAGGAATAGGCTGTCAGACGTGAGTGCGAAAAGCGGGTCTCCCCGCTTTTTTCTTCTGTTCAGATCACCCCTTACCCCTTCCGCGCCTCTTTCCAATGGAACCAGGCGTAGCCAAGCACTGCGCCGAGGATCAGCGCGATGATCGCGACGTTGAATCTTTCCCAATAGGGTTGGAGTGACGCCCAGTTCTCCCCCATCTTCACGCCGAGGAAGATCAAGGCGTAGGACCAGATCCAGGATCCTAGAAAGCTCAGGAGGGCGAAGGCCCAGAACGGCGCTTCCCACACCCCGGCAATGAACGAGATGAAGGTTCGGACGATGGGGAGGAGTCGCGAGAAGAACGCCGTCGAGTCGCCGTATTTTCGCATCCATCGGTCACCAAGCGCGATCTCGCGGTGGCTCAGGAAGAACCACTTTCCATATCGATCCAAAAACGGTCGTCCGAGTTTCCGTCCCAGCCAATACGACGGTATGGAGCCCGCCAGACAGCCGAACGCCCCGGCAAGGGCGGCGACGTGGAAGTTGAGCTGGCCTTGAGAGACGAGATACCCGGCAAACGGAAGAGTGACCTCGCTGGGGATCGGGATGTTCGCTGATTCCAGAGCCATCAGTACGACGATCCCGGTATAGCCGAATGCGCTGATGTTATTGATGATCCAAGATCCGATCATGCTGGACATATCAACGGTGACGGAGTGGGGCGAGATTCAAGAGGATCTCCTGTCTACGGACCGCGCCAGCCGGAATGAGTGCGTGCCAGATATTTGGGGCGATGTATCGGATCGTGAATGCGAGCGCGACCCACCAGACAAGGCTCACAAGGGCCCAGATGCGGCGATGGCGGGCGCAATAGGCCATTCCGGCGCCGAAACCGAAGACCGGAAGGGCGAGGCTCACGACCCAGTCATTCCGATCCATGGCAGAGAGATCCGCGTTGCGCCCGAGATGCAGGAGGGCCGCTAGTCGGAGGAGAAGCGGGAAGATGAATAGCGTGGCCAAGATGAGGACGACCTGTTGGCTCCCAAGGGCGAAAAGCGCATCCGTCAAATGGGTCGCTTGTGCGTGCGTCAGGAGGGACCGCACGACGAACGGGAGCGAGACGAATGCGCCAAAGATCGGGGTGAATAGGATCCAGAAGGCCCATCGTTTCCAGATGTACCAGTACCAGACCGCGGTGCTCGGATTCACGAACATGGATCCGGCCCAGAACAACCGTTGTTTAACGCTTGATTTAGGCGTGCTGGCCGCATGGATGATCGCCCAGAGCCAGAATCCGACGTAGATGCCCACGGACACGCTGAACAGGGTGTCGAAGAAGAGGTCGCGATCCAGGGCCAGACCAAAGAGCATAGGTCAAAAGTCGAGCCCTTCACGGGCCGGTTCGCCTTGATAGAAATAATGTTTGACGATCCGCATCTCGGTCACAAGATCCGCCCCTTCGATGAGGGAGTCCGGTGCTTTTCGGCCGGTGATGATAAGTTCGATGTCGTCGGGTTTGGCGCGAAGGGTCTCCAGCGCGGATGCTTCCGAGACGATCCCGAGAGAGATGCACGAGTTCAGTTCGTCGAGAATGATGAGGTCGTGTGCATGTTTCTCAAAAAGATCACGAACGATCTGCAGTCCCCGCTCCCCTTCCGTCTTGTCCTCTACCGTGACGCCGAAGCGGAACAGATTCGTCTTTGGATCGATCCGATCAAGGCCAGTGACAAAATATTGGATCTCTGGGATCCGTTCACGAACGAGCGTGCGTTCGGAATAGTGAGCCTCTCCCCCTTTATCAAACGCGACGATGGCCACGCGCTTTCCCTTGGCAGCCGCGCGGATCGCGGTCCCGAGAGCGGCGGTCGTCTTCCCCTTTCCGTCACCGGTGAAGACTTGGACCATCCCCCAGCGAGGAGTGGCCGTGCGGACGGACTGGGTCATGCGTGTTAGTGAGGGAGCTTGAGATCAAGCATGTTGATCCCCATGGCATCGAGCTCCTCGGCGTACGGGAGGCGCGCGTCCCATTTGGCGAGCGAGAACAGCGGTTTGCCAAGCGACATTCCCATACCAAGCTGGAGAAAGGTGTTGGGACCGATATACCCCTGCATTCCGCCGCGTGGGCGGTCATTGACCGCAAGGATCGCCTCGCATTTGCCGATCTGATCGAACATGCCCTTCATGAACTCCTTCTTTGCCTGCATGCGCTCGGTCGGACGGCGATCCGACATATCGAGCGGTTCCATGACCGCATGGCCTTGTTGGCGGAGTTCTCGACTGATCTCCTGGATACGGTCAAGGTCTCGCATGGATCCGACGACGCAGAGATTCATAGGGATGTGAGTGGGAAGTGAGGAGTGGGATCAAGGGTAGGATAGCGTGCGAGCAGGAGGCGGGCAACCAGACCAAAACGGCGGGCATGCCCCGCCGTTTGGCCGTATTCAGCGCTTTTTGATCAGGAGCAGCCGCTTGTCGCTCCACAATTCAAGCACTTGTAGCAGGCTGCGTTGCGGACCATGATCGAGCCGCAGGTATCGCAGGCCGGAGCGTCCGACTGGTTGTCGATCGTCGCCGTCAGCTTATTGAGCCCTGCATCCCCTTCTTCCGATGTCGTCTTGGTGAATGAGGAGATGGCCAACTGTTCCACCTTTTGGTCCTCATCCTCGATAGATGTCGTTGATGCTTGTGGAAGGCCATTGATGCCCAGGGCGTGGCATTCTTCCTGTGTGAGGAACTTCATGCCCAACCAGCGGAAGATGTAGTCGATGACGGATTTGGCGACGCGGATGTTCGGGTTCTGCGTGAAGCCAGAAGGTTCGAAGCGGACGTGGGCGAATTTGTTCACGAGGGTCTTGAGCGGCACGCCGTACTGAAGGCCGATCGAGACCGAGGTCGCAAACGCGTCCATGAGTCCGGCAAGCGTGCTCCCCTCCTTGGACATGGTGATGAAGATCTCGCCCGGCGTCCCATCGTCGTACAAGCCGACGGTGATGAAGCCTTGGTGTGCGCCGATCTCGAATTTGTGCGTGATGGAGCGGCGTTCATCCGGCATCCGGTGACGGCGGATCTGAGATGTTGCCGGTGAGTGCGTGGACGGCAGAGCAGCCGTGGGGGCCGTTTCCTTCTTCGCTGTCCCCTTCACCTCCTGCTTGGTCGTGGTGAGCGGCTGGGAGCGTTTGCATCCGTCGCGATAGATGGCGACCGCCTTGAGTCCCAGTTTCCAGCTCTCGAAGTAGACCTTGGTGACATCCTCCAGCGTGGCTTCAGAGGGGAGGTTCACGGTCTTTGAGATCGCGCCGGAGATGAACGGCTGGACCGCGCCCATCATACGGATGTGGCCGCGGTAATGGATCGAACGCGTCCCCTTGGCCGGTTTGAAGGCGCAGTCAAAGACCGGGAGGTGTTCGTTCTTCAGGTGCGGTGCACCTTCGATGGTGTCGTTCGTGTCGATGTATGCGAGGATCTCGCGGATCTGCGCTTCGGTGTAGCCGAGGGCGTGAAGCGCTTCCGGGACGATCCGGTTCACGATCTTGAGCATCCCGCCGCCCACAAGCCACTTATAGCTGACGAGCGAGATGGCCGGCTCAACACCGGTCGTATCGCAATCCATGAGGAAGGAGATCGTGCCGGTCGGTGCGAGCACCGAGATCTGCGCGTTGCGGTAGCCAGACGTCTCTCCTCGTGCGAGCGCATCGTCCCAGGCACTGCGCGCGCGGGCATGGAGCGCTTCCGGGACGCCAGTGGCATCCACGCGGTACGCCGCGTCGCGATGCTTACGCATGACACGGAGCATGGGCTCGCGATTGCGGGCGTAGCCGGCGAACGTCCCGACCTTCTCCGCGATCTTCGAAGACTGTTCGTACGCTGTGCCGGACATGACGGACGTGATCGCGGCCGCGACATTGCGCCCTGTATCCGAGTCGTACGGCTGGCCTGTGGCCATGAGAAGGGCACCTAGGTTGGCGTAGCCGAGGCCGAGCGGGCGGTAATCATGCGAGTTGCGTTCGATCGACGGGGTCGGATAGCTCGAAAAACCCACAAGGATCTCCTGTGCCGTGATCATGATGCGGCAGATGTGTTCGAAGGCCTTCACGTCGAATTGACCGTTTTGGTCTCGACAGGTCATGAGGTTCACGGATGCGAGGTTGCACGCAGAGTCATTGAGGAACATGTACTCGGAGCACGGGTTGGACGCATAGATCCGGTCCGTGTTGGGACAGGTGTGCCAGTCGTTGATCGTCGTATCGTACTGCATGCCCGGATCCCCGCATTCCCACGCAGCCTGACCGATCTCGTTCAACAGATCCTTGGCCTTGAATGTCTCGCACGTGTCTTTGGTCAGGACGTATTTGGTCGAAAAGTCGCCCCCCTCCTCGGCGGCGGACATGAAATCGTCGGTCACGCGCACCGAGTTGTTCGCATTCTGGAAGAAGATGGACGAGTACGCTTCCCCATTGAGGTCGCCCGGATAGCCGGCATCGATCAGGGCATGCGCCTTTTTCTCTTCCCTTGCCTTACACCAGAGGAATTCTTTGATGTCCGGATGATCGACGTCGAGGATGACCATCTTGGCCGCACGGCGCGTCTTGCCGCCGCTCTTGATCACGCCCGCAAAGGCATCGAGCCCGCGCATGAACGAGACCGGGCCGGAAGACTGGCCGGATGAGTTGGAAAGCTTCTCCTTGGATGAGCGTAGCCAGGAGAGGTTGGAGCCGGCGCCGGAGCCGTACTTGAAGAGCATGCCTTCCGTCACCGCGAGGTTCAAGATCGAGCGCATGTCATCGTGTACCGAGTTGATGAAGCAGGCGGAGCACTGTGGATGCGGATTGACGCCCACGTTGTACCAGACCGGGCTGTTGAAAGCCGCACGCTGGTTCACGAGGATGGAAGTCAGTTCAGCTTCGTACGCGTCTGCATCGGCTTCGGTCTGGAAATAGCCGCCGATCCGTCCCCAGTTCGCGATGGTCTGCGCGATACGGTCCACGACCTGACGCATGGAGATCTCGCGGCCCGGCGTGCCGATCCGTCCACGGAAGTATTGTGCGACGATGATATTGGTCGCGGTCTGGCTGTAGTTCTTCGGGATCTCGACGTTCTTCTGCTCGAACACCACCTTCCCCTTGTCGTTCGTGATGCTCGCGTCGCGCTGTTCCCATTCGATCTCGTCGTACGGATGGACCCCAGCTTTGCTGTAAAACCGGTCCACCGTGATCCCCTTTCCAAAGGTCGGCGTGCCACCCCGAAGCGCGACGTCGTAACGGAATCCGAGATAGCGCCGTAAGATGTGCAGCAAGTTGTGGTCGATCAAAGTCACCCCGACGACCTCGCGCACTTCATCACTCGTCGGAACGATCGTCCCGTCGAATTTGAGCTTCAGGCGGGATAGGATGTTTGAAACGATCTGATCGAGGAGGACGTTGTCCTTTTCCTTGTCCATCCCGGCAGACTCGAACGCAGCTCGAAGGGATCGCTCGAGTTTGGCGGGATCGAATGCCTCAACCTTACCGTTGCGACGCTTGATCTGCTTAACGGAGGTGAGATAGTCGCGCACGGCGTCGGCGGCACCGGTCGCGTGGTCCATGCTCGTCTTCGGAGCGCTGGACACGATTTTGTCGCTCATACTTGGGGAAGAAGAATACAAAAAACGAATAATTTGTTTTGAGGTTCCCCGATCCTCCGATGAGGTTTCCCGACAAGGTCGGGAAGATGCGTGTGTCCTCATTGCAACGCTCGTGACAGCGCACAAGCGTCACCTTCCCCGTTACTGGGGAGGAGTGCGAAGTTCTGGGGTCCCTCCGACCACTATATCTTGTGGTCTCAATGACTAGTATACCACAAGATATAGTGGTCGAAGGAAGAACTGTGGATAAGTGACAAAGAACGTACCCTTACAGGCCAAGCGAGAGATTGAGAGGGTCTATTTGCTCGGCTTTGGGTGGCATGATCGGCATGGGAACTTCCTTTTTCTGACCCATGCGATCGAAGTAAAAAACTTTCTGGTCAGTCAGTGCGTGTTCGTACACGTCGCGGGTGACCCGAACGTCCTGCAGACAATAGTCACAAAGCTTCTTGATCTCCCCCTTGCGCCAGAATTCGACCGCCTGAAGACCATGACCGCTCTTCCCTACTCCCAAGGTCGCCTGCGCGACGACGTCGAGCTTTACGCGAAAGCCGATCCGTCGTTCGATCTCGACCATGATATCCACGGTCGGGAGTTTCATGATGTCGCCTGCGTAGTAGGTCTGCAAGCAGGGGTAATCAAAGCCGAAGAGATTGTAGCCGATGATCCGGTCGGATCGTTCGAGACGGGGCCACATCTTCGGCAGGTCTTCTTCCAAAAAGGTCTCAAACGTATCAGTTTCGTAGAAATAACACCCCACCACGGAGACCTGCAATAAAGACGGATTATACGACCCGACGTCATGAAATGAGTTGCGGGTCTCGATATCGAGGACGACTTCTCGGCGCATAGGTTGCTCGCGGAGCGTAACACATTTTTTTGAGAGCGACGAGCTGTCCCATTTGCGAGAAACCGTCCCTCACGCTTAGATGAGACATCGCCCTTTTGAAAGGAGGTGTATGTGTGAATTCCTTGCCAAAAGTAGTCCTATTTCCGCATGGACCTGTTCGCTCTGATGTGGCGAAAAAGGTCTTCGAGGGTCAGATCCATGCATGCGGCGGGGACTTAAGTCGCTTGCTCGACAATCGTGCTCCTTCTCCGGAGGAGTACATGCGCACCGTGCATACGGTCTCTGACCTGCGTCGGAAGAACAATCCGCCGATCGTGGTCCTCACGGAAACCACGCCACTGGGTCTGACCGTGATCAAGACACGCCGCATCCTCATGCGCGATCATCCCGTCCTCGAGACGTCGCTGTGGATCGTCTACGCCGACGTCGAGGTCGATCCATCGTTTCAGACGTTCGCCGAGACGCTTGGCGCCTTCGACGATGCGGATCTGACGAACGTCCCGTATTGGACGGAAGAAGAGACCGGCAATCGGTATCTCATCCTCACTTCGCAGACGCGAAATCTCGACAACATCGCTCTCCGTGCCCGTGGTCTTGTCGCGCTCCAGGAGGCTCCCCTCTCCCACCGGCAGACTGGCCGGATGCGCATTCTCCATCCTCGCAATCCGGAGAAATCATGACCCCGTTCCGCTTGGTTCGGGGTTTTTTATAAAAAGCACCCCTGCGAATTGCAGGGGTGGAAAAGGGAAAGGTTCAGGGTTCAGCCCAACAAGTGGACGATGGTCGGGGCGATGATGTGATCGAGGCCCCAGAGGGCTCCGCAGCAGATGCTGAGGAATATCACGGGGACCGCGCACAGGGTGATGAACAGGATGAGCAGCGGAGCCATCACCCGCAGGATCCCGAACATGGTCGAGAACACATCCTTGAGGAACTCGGTCATGTGATCTCCTTGATCGATCGGACTCCGAGGAGCCCGGGGGGAAGGGTGATGTAGCCGGCTCGGGCGAGCACGACCAGCAGTGTCAGGAGGACCAATCCTCCCGGTGCGATGGCGATGATGATCGCAGCGATGCTGCGCAGGGTATTCCGGAACGAGGTTGTGGTCATTCGACCTCCTGTGAGTTTGATGGTGAAGGTTCGAGCACCGCCTGAAGGTCCGTGCGGCTCACGGGCGTTCGGGTGGTGCGTCGGGTCCGAGATGGACCCGACGGTGAGAGGTTGAAAGTTCAAATGGTTTGATAATGTGCAAGCACCTTGTCAGCGTAGGCGACCGTGTCGTACGGGACACCGCCACGGCTGATCCCCTTTTTGGGTTTCGTGGAACCGCCGTTCCAGACCATCGCAACCTTGCGGATGCTGTGGTACTTGGCAACGAGCACCGCGAGATGATCCCGCGCGACGATGTCCTGGTTGTGTTGGGTCTGCGGAACGACCTTCCCGAAGGCGTGTCTGGAGAGTGCAGGCCAATAGCATTTGAGGATGCCGTAGCCGCCGTACTCTCCGTCTTTGCCGACGGTCTGGTAATGTCCGCGCGTCTCCATCCAGAGAATGGTCCGCGCCAGCTTGTCGATGTCGATGTTGTCGACGACATCGGGGATGTTCGGATCTGTTCCCGTGGAACGTTGGATCCGGATGTGGAAGGACGCAGGGTGGACGGAGGCGGTCGCGTGATGCCCCGGTGCATCGCTCGTGACCTGGAGGAACAGGCCGACCAGGACGAAGGCGAAGCTCGCGACGAGCCAGAGGGCGATGATCACGATGATCCCGGCACAACCAAGGCCGGTCATCCACGCCGTGAACTTGAGGAAGGGATTCGCGTTCTCGCTCTTTTTGGTTTCGCTCATGTCCCCTCCTTACGGGGTGGTGGTTTTGAAGGTGTTTGAAAAAGGGCCTATCCCATCTCCAAACAACCCAATATAGCATAAAAAGTCGGTTTTGTCAAGGTATTTATGAACAAAATATTGGCTTAAAAAAGCCAAAATGAAAACGCTAAAATAAGCGAAAAAATAGACATATTATGGTTGACAAAATCGTTAAAACATGCTATATTGTTACGTTCAAGATTGAACACCGCTCGGCGTTTTGCCGAACTTTCCCTGGCATATATCGTGTTTCTGCGATGCGTGCCTAAGACTCAAGAGGACCTTTCAATCTCAACCACAAGGAGCGTGCCTTGAACCAACTCGTCATTCTCGCGATCGTCATCGTCAGCGCCATCATCATCGTGAAGCTCGCCGTCTCGTTCCTGAAGACGATGGCCCGGGCGGTCGTGATCTCTCTGATCGTCGTCGCGGGTCTGACGTATCTGGCGGTCTATGGCTATCACGCCGTAATGACCCAACCAGGTGCGTTCTCCGCGCAACTTCAGTCGATCACAACGTTCCTTCCACAAGCGATCGACCTGGTCCACAGGTTGATCTGACTCCCTCTCGGGCGGATGGGTACTTCCCTCCCCGCCCGAGACGCAAGCCGCGTGCACCTCCAGCACGCGGTTTTCTTTTTATGTCATTCCCGTGAAAACGGGTATCTTCGATCTTGATATGAAGATCCCCCGGTCAAGCCGGGGGATGACATTTCACCTCTGAACTTGTCAGGCAGATGGGGAATGCCGTTTCCGTTCGAAGTCTTTCAGGTACAACTTGCGGATGCGGATGCTCTTTGGCGTGACCTCCACGAGCTCGTCGTCCCCGATGTATTCCAATGCTTCTTCAAGCGTCATGGTGCGCGGGGTCTCCAGACCGACTGCCACACCGTCTCCTTTCGACCGCATGTTCGACAGCTTTTTTTCCTTGCACACGTTCACGACGAGATCCTCGGGTTTCGCATTCTGTCCCACGACCATCCCCTCATACACCTTGATCGCAGGGCCGATGAAAAGCTGTCCGCGTTCTTGCGCAGCCTGGAGGCCGTAGGAGTTGGAATCGCCGGTCTCATGCGCGATGAGCGATCCGTGGGCGATGGAGCCGAATTCACCGGCATACGGCTTGTATCCGATGAAGATCGAGTTCATGATCCCCTGCCCGCGCGTATCCATCAGGAATTCGTTCCGGAAACCGATGAGGCCGCGCGTTGGGATGATGAATTCCAGTTCCGCCTGGCCATTGCTTTCAACGCGCATGTCCTGCATTTCCGCGCGGCGTTTGCCAAGCTTTTCGATGACGATGCCGGCCATATTCTCAGGGACCTCGATGGTCACCTCTTCGAATGGTTCCTGTTTCGCGCCGTCGACGGTCTTGAAGATCACCTGCGGCCGTGAGACCTGTAGTTCGAAACCCTCACGGCGCATGTTCTCGATCAGGATGGCGAGATGCAATTCCCCGCGCCCCGATACCTCGAAGGCTTCGGATGATTGACCCGGTTCCACTTTGAGTGCGACGTCATTCTGCAATTCCCGATCCAACCGCTCCTTGATGTTGCGGGTCGTCGTGTATTCACCTTCCTGCCCGGCAAAGGGGGAGGTGTTGACGCCGAAGCTCATCTTCACGGTCGGTTCCTCGATCTTCATGACCGGGAGCGCATCCGGATGCGCCGGGTCCGCGATGGTCTCGCCGATATTGATCCCCTCGATCCCCGCGAATGCGACGATCTCTCCTGCTGGCGCTTCAGGGACGTCTATCTTCTTCATGCCGTCATATACCATCACACTCGTGATCTTGGCCGGGGAGACCTTTCCTTCACGGTTGATCCACGCGACCGGCCCAGGCTTGAACGTGCCGCGGATGACGCGACCGATGGCGGTCTTCCCTTTGTACGTGTCATAGCTGACGTTCGCGACAGACACCTGGAGCGGACCGGAGGAATCGCCGGTCGGTGCCGGGATCCGTTCGACAATGGTCTTGAAGAGCGGTTTGACGTCCGTCATGGCCGCGAGGTCGGTCTCAAGGCCCGCTTTCCCCTGCTTGGCAGAAGCGTAGACGACCGGAAAGTCGGTCTGTGCATCTGATGCTCCGAGGGTGACGAAGAGGTCGAACGTCTGATCCAGCACCCAGTCCGGACGGGCGTCCGCCTTATCGATCTTGTTGATGACCACGATGATCCGGTGTCCGGCTTCGATCGCCTTTTTCAAGACGAAACGCGTTTGCGGCATGGGGCCTTCTTTCGCGTCCACGAGCAAGAGTGCGCCGTCCACGAGATTCATGATGCGTTCGACTTCCCCGCCGAAATCCGCGTGCCCCGGCGTGTCCACGATATTGATCTTCACGCCGTCATAGGACACGGCAGCGTTCTTGGACAGAATGGTGATCCCGCGCTCACGCTCGAGCGGGTTCGTGTCCATGATGGTCTCGCCTTCGAGTCCCCGTTCGCTGAACGTGTCGGATTGCTTCAAAAGCGCATCGACCAGGGTCGTTTTCCCGTGGTCGACGTGGGCGATGATCGCGATATTGCGGATATCCATATAGTGGGCGGAATATAGCGGAAAAAGTCGGGATGGTCAAGAAAAACACCCCGCCTTGGAGAGACGGGGTGGAACACGGGAGGATCACGTCGCGTAGGTGATCTTCAGGTCGTAACAGGTGCCTTTACCGAGATGGCTTCTCACGAAGACCTCACAGAAGACCATGGTGTCCTCGACGGGGCGCAGGAACCCTCCGTACGCTCCGTTTTTAGACGGTAGGTGGGGGCGCTTTGTGAGGGATCTGAAGACCGCTTTGAGTCCCGCATGCCGTGACCGGCTGATAGACCGGATACGGACCGGGATCGGACTCGCATCAAGCGTGTCCGAGATCAGCGCGTTGAGCTGCTGTTTGACGTTGTCCACGTGGATATGAACGAAGGCAGAACGCGTTCGGACGGCGACGCTTAATGCGTCATCCATCCAGTCGCAGGCGTCATTCCACTCCAGAGGTGTGATGATCGCCGGCGTCGGGAGCAAGCGGACGCACACGTCCGCGACGATCGTGCGAAATGGTGGCATGACGCATCTCCTGTGAAGGTGCAGTCAAAATGGTATGACGTGACCCGTGCGTGTGTCAAAGAATGTGCGTTTTTTATGGAGTTGGATGCGCTTTCCAGAACGTCTTTGCGGCATTCAAGAATTCCGGGTGTCCTTTCTGAGCCATCCAGACCCACCACTCAAATCCCCAGAAGTCGATGGTGTGGAATCCCATGCGCTCTGCGAAACCGAAATTCGCCTGCATCTGTTTCAGATCCATGCTGGAAAGTTGATCCTCGATCGGCGTAGTAGGAAGATCCGTATTGCTCCATGGCTCCATCTGGAATTCGCTGACATAGACGTCTTTGACACCGAACGGACGTAAGAGGATCGCTTTTCGCTTGTAAAGATACGGCGGGACGAAGAAGTAATGGAAGTTGAAACCGCCAAGGATGGGATTGCGGACCACGCGGTACACGCTGATCCCGAGCTTATCGACAAAGACGCCGAGGGTGACCCAGCTGGACAACTCTCCGGAATCCGTTGTTGTGATGGGGCGTGTGGAATCCAGACCATGTGCGAGTGCCGTCTCTTTGTAGATGAACGCATAGTCCAGCGCCGGGCAGTCGCCGTAGGTGAAATGCGGTTCGTTCTCGATCTGCCATTCGCTGATCGTCGGGTCGTCACGATAACGCGTCATCACCTTTTCGATGTATCGAAGCGTCTGTTGCTCCTGTTGATCGCGTGGAAGCTTTTTCCACCAATCCGGTTCCCAGCACTCGGGCCAGCGCGGGAGTTTTTCCCCGATCGCGAGGACGACCGTGCCGCCACGCTGTTTGATCTGCGCGATCTCATTGTCGAGCGCGGAAAAATCCCATTGATCCTGCGTGGGTTCCAGCTCTGACCAATACGCGGGGAGGCGAAAGCGACGGATCCCGATATCATCGAGGGCGATCCGGAGGGTCTCGTTCGGGTCGAGACCGAGACTTTGGGCGTACGGGCGGCTGAATGTGATGCCGTAGGTGACGTCCGTCGTCGTGGTCGGCCAGCCGACGAACAGGAATGCGCCGATACAGACGAGTAACGCCGTCCCCAGGGCGAGGAGGAATTTGATCGTCATCTCGACCTGACGTTTCATATCAGACGACAAATGCGAGCCCTGCGGCCGTGATGCAGAGGGCGACGATCTTCACGGCGAGGACGCTGGGCGTCAGACGTTCACCTAAGAGTTTAGGTGCCCGTTTATGCAGGACGAAAGCGATGACGACGAGGAAGGCATATTGCAGGGCTTGGAGCGCATTGACGAGCGAGACGCTGCCGAGCGCGGTCGCCCATTGGACGAAGAGGAATCCGGTCGCGCCGAGACTTTGACCGAGGAGGGCGATGAGCGCGGCGGCTTTGCCGGGATGTTTTTCCTTTGAATGCGGTTTATGCCGAATGATATGTAAAACGATGAGCGCTTCACGGCCCGCCTGTCGATCCAAGAGCAGGAGTGCGGCGGCCGTTGTCACGGCCATGATGCGCGTCGTGATGAAACCGCTTAAGAATCCGACGTCGTTATAGACGAGTTTTACGGCCACGCTCGAGAACGCGAAAAAGAATCCGGCCGTGATCGCGAGCAGGATGACCTTGGGTTTGAGTCTCCCCTTCCCTCCTCCGGCGGAAAGGAGGACCGTCGCGATGATCAAAAGCACGAAACCGATGAGCTGACGTTGCGTCAACCGTTCTCCAAGGAAGAGATACGTCCCGACGAGCGTGAGGATCGGGATGAGCGATCCGACGACCGGTACGACGCGGGTGGCCTCGCCGCGCGACATGGCGGCGAAAAAGGACCAAAGCGCGAAGATGAAGGTCGTTCCGCTCAACAGCGCCGCGACCGCGATCCATCCGTGCGGCCAGATCTTCACGAACGGGAGTGCGACGATGACGACGGTCGACAAGAGGCCGACCATGCCGGCGTATGTCGCACTTCGTGTGAACGCCTCACGAAGCAGGATCTTGTCGATCGTGAATGCGAAGCTGTTACACAATTGTCCGATGACGACGAAGATGAGCCAGGTCATACATCGACCGTCTGTCCGAGGCGCGGGACATCCGCCTGGACGCCGAGTTCCCGATGCAGGCGTGTTGCCAAAGCGGCGGAAGAATTCTCTTCCCCATGTGTGCAATAGATCTGTCCGGGGAGATGTTCTGCGGAGGAGACCCAGCGTATGAGTTGGTCCTGGTCCGCATGCGCACTGTAGGCACCGATCGAGACCACACGCGCGCGAACGATGACATTTTGACTGAGGACGTTGACGTGTTTTTTCCCTGAATAGAGATCATGCCCAAGGGTTCCGTGCGCCTGATAGCCGATGATGAGCAACGTGTTGCGACGATCGCTCAAGTAGCGGACGAGATGGTGTTGGATCCGTCCCCCGTTCATCATTCCGCTCCCCGCGATGATCACCTTCGGCTTCGGTGCGGCGTTGATGCTCTTGGAGTCGTCCCGCGTCAGGGTCTTATGCAGCCCCGGGAAATCAAAGAGGTCGTCCCCGTGCATCACCTGCTCCAATGCATGACGGTTGTAATATTGCGGGTACTCGGCGAAGACCTCAGATGCGCGGATCGCCATCGGACTATCGAGATAGATGTCGGCTTGCGGTACGCGTTTGTGCTCTACGAGATCGTTCAGTTCGTAGAGGAGAAGCTGGGTCCGCTCGATCGCGAAAGCCGGGATCATCAAGACTCCGTTCTTCTTCAGCGTCGTGGTCATCACATCCCGAAGGATCTTGTTCCGTGCATTCACCTGCTCGTGGATACGGTCGCCATACGTCGACTCCATGACCAGGACGTCCTGTTCCGCGAGCTGGGCGGTCGGTCGGAGGATGGGGTCCGTCGGATTGCCCAGATCACCGCTGAATGCCGCCCGTGCACCACCCCGCTCTTCGATCTCGACGAATGCACTGCCCAGGATGTGCCCTGCGTCGCGAAATCGGAATGTCAGTGAACCGATCCGGACCTTGCGGGAGTAATCGACGATCGTAAAATATTTGACGGCCTTGTCGACATCCTTCTCCCCGTACAGCATAGGGCGATAGTTGCGGCGTTCGTCTTCCTCCATGATGTTCTCCGCGTCATCCAAGACGATCTTCGCGAGTTTGGCGGTCGGAGGGGTCAGGTAGATCTTCCCCGTGAATCCTTCGCGGATGAGTTTGGGGAGGCGCCCGACATGATCCAGATGCGCGTGCGTCACGACGACGGCATCGATGTCTTTGGGGTCGAAGTCGAAGTCACGGTAGTTCTTGGTATCTGCGAGCGCTGTGCCCTGATACATACCGCAATCGACGAGGATGCGGCGGTCGCCTGTTTCCACGAGATAGCAGGAGCCGGTGACCTCCCGCGTCGCGCCGAGGAACGTTATTTTCATACGGACGATTTCGCGAGGAGTGTAGCATGGTATACTTTGAGCAGCTATGAAAACGGGCGTCATTCTCCTCATCTCTACGTTGACCCTACTTGGCGCCGGATGCGCGGGATCGAAGCCGCCTGCTACGCCGGTCGGCCTGACGCCACAAGATAAACAGCTGACGCCGGAGCCGCCGGTTCAGCCCTCACAGACCCCGACGATCCCGCCGGAAGCAAAGAACGTTCCGCTTCCGAAGTGAGTTCCGATCTTCCATTGTGAGCGCGCCCTTATGCGCGCATATTCGCGCTGATCTGCGCGACGAGGATGATGGTCTCGATGATGAGAAGGAACATCCCGGAGAACACCACGAGACGCAGACCCAAGTCCGGATCGCCGAATACCTGGCGATACCCGTCTTCAAAGAGCCATAACCGTCCGCGGATCAGACTTTCGACCAGGAGGACACCGAAAAGCATGGCCGCGGCATAGATGAACGGCATGACGCCTACGGCACCCATGGAGATCGCGGTCAGATAGACGATGATGAACGAGGCGAACGTCAACACCGCCCACATGTTCGCATGGAGCTTCAAGGACCGTGGCGACGGGGTGTGCTGCTTTGGGTGCGACGTGCGACGCCGCGTATGAGATCTCCGTTTCGGCATTTCATGGCAAGTATATCACGTCCATTGACAAAGCGTTCATTCTTGCGTAGCGTTTCGAAGGTTCTTTTTCCAAAGAGGTGCAAGATGTTCGAACTCGTGATCCCTGATCATTCTCAGCCCGGGGCGCTTCGAAAGCTGCAGTCACAGATGGAGACGCTTGCCACGCGCGTGCGCTCCTGTCCCCCGCCGTTCGGACGCGTTCCGATCATGATCCGGCTCATCGCCGAACGGATTGAAGTGGATGCGCAGGATCAGAAGACCTTGCGCACCTTTTCCATCGGTGTCCGCCGCCGAGTGGATGAGGGGGGAGGTTTGAGTGACCTGTGGGAGCGGACGTATCTCTTCGAAGACGACGGGACGGCGATGATCCGTACCCGTGGTGCCGTGATGCTCGACGGGCTCCCGTGGCGAGATGCCGCGGAAAAGGTGATCATCGACCTTCGCGAGATCACGGAAATGATCGCCTTCGACCTGCAGAACAAGCGCGAAGCACTGTCAGCGCTGCTTCCGCTCAAGACCATCAAGTCCTGACCTCTGACCCCGTTCTCTCCCCCGTCGTTTCGGCGGGTTTTTTTAATGTGATGGCTTGACAGGCGATCCGTTTCGCGTAAACGTGCATTCGTTCCTTCACTGGATCGAGAGGAGTGGGAAATGGAAAGGGAAAAGGTACGGATCAACATCCCGTCGCCGAACGGGTCCAAGGCATTTGATCTCCTTCGCGCGGAGATCGATAAACTCTGCGTCCCCGCAGAACGTGCCAGCCTGCGTTGCGACGTCTCCAACACGTTCGCGAGCGGCATCAAACGCGGATTGCACATGGCCTATGAGGTCATCCTCCATGATGGGTCCGCACGGTCACATCACGTCGCCAAGGTCGAGTTCAATATCGACGGGAGTGCAAGTATCTATGAAGCGACGGCGGCAGGACGCAGCATCAGCGGTTGGCGACAGGGTTTCGAATTCCTCTGTCGCAAGGTCCAGGACCGCCAGCACGCATATGACGTGGTCATTGAGCCGATCGCATGATCTCTCTGTTCACGGATCCGGATCCATGTAGAAAGCGTTTCCGCCTCTCTCGAGGCGGTTTTTTTATCACCTATTCCGTTCCGGTGCAGATCTTTCCCTTTTCCGAATCCCTCTGATTCTTTATGATACGTGCCATATGGCACAAAAACGCATCCTGGTCGTCGGGGCTGGTTTCGCCGGTGTTCTCGCCGCACGACGGATGGCAAAGACGCTTCGTTCACAGGCAAAGGTCACGCTCATCAACGCGAAGGATCATTTTCTTTTTGCCCCGCGCCTCATCGATCTGCTCGAGGATCCGGATACGAAGGTCCCATATCGGGCGGATCTCGCCTCTATCGCCAAACGAGATGGTTTCACCTTCCTCCAAGCGACCGTCACTTCCGTCAAGCGTGATCGACGGATCGTGACCATCAAGGATGGAGACGGGAAAGAGAAGGATCTCCCTTATGATCATGCGGTCATCTGTCCGGGTGCGCGGACGAACTACTATCACATCGATGGCGCGGAGGAGAATAGTTTCGATCTGAAAGATCTGGACTCCATCAAAAAGATCCACGCGCGCGTGCAGGAACTCATCACGGATTCCAAAGCGACGAAATCGGATACGACGTGTCGGAGCATGCTCACGTTCGTGGTGGTCGGCGGCGGTGCCTCCGGGATCGAGGCCGCCTTTGCCCTCAAGAATTATTGCGAGAAGCTGATCGAAGAGTCGGCCCCTGAATGTCAGAAATTCCTCTCCTTTGTCGTCGCGCAGGCGGCGCCGCAATTGTTGCCGGGATTCCCGGATTCGGTCGTTGATGGGGCGGTATCAGAGATCACGCGCCATGGGGTCAGTGTCATGATCGGGGAGCCTGTGACCAAGGTCGAGAACGGATCATTGACCACGGCGCGGGGCGGGATGCTTCCGGCGGGTCTGATCCTCTGGTGCGCGGGTCTCCGTCCGGTTCCGATCACCTTCGTACCCGAGACCGCGCATGACCATGGTGGATTCCTGGTCACGGACCGCAATCTCGCGATCGACGAACGGACGTTCGCGGCAGGCGATGCGATCATGTTCCGGCATGAGCAGGTGGTCGCCCCGAAGAACGGGCAGACCGCGGAAATGATGGGGATGGCCGTTGCGGACAACGTCATCCGGTCGATCCGCGGGCAAAGCCTCAAGCCGTTCCATTACTGGTCGAAAGGGACGATCCTGACGCTTGGGCACACGGGGTACATCGATCTCCCCTACTTCATCATCAAAACGAAACTCGCGATCTGGTTGCGCGACCGGTTCTACCGCCGCGTTTTCCGTAAGGTCACGGGTCTTTGATCTAAAAAACTCACTCACCATTTTCTATTATGTGGTTCCTCAAAATGAACATGTCCACCTGTACGAACGGGTGCGAACGACACTGCAGGTATGCGGATTGGGGCCTGCTCTTCATCCGTGTTGCCGCCGGCCTGATCTTCCTTGTCCACGGGTACGGCAAGCTCTTCGGTAACATGCCCGGCATGGATGGATTCACGCACATGGTCGCCGGGCTCGGATTCCCGATCCCCGCGTTCTTCGCCTGGGTCATCGCCATCGCCGAATTCTTCGGCGGGATCGCGTTGATCCTCGGTTTTTTGATGCGGTATTTCGCGCCGATCCTCCTGGTCGACATGTTCGTCGCATTCACGATGGTCTTCAAGGCGGACATCCTCCACGGCGGTCAGGAATTCATGCTCTTCTGGACGGTCCTCGCTCTCATGTGTGCCGGACCGGGAAGGTTCGCACTCGGAATGCGCCGACGGTCAGACGGATCGAAAGACGCATGAAAAAAGACCCCTTTGCGGGGGTCTTTTTTAGAATGAAAGGCTTGATGTCGCGGCGTTCCCATCCGCGCTGGCGCCGACGGTCAGACGGATCGAGCCGGAGTGCTCATGTGTTCCGTCATTCCATCGGGCGATGACCGTGACCGGGCCCTCCCCGACCGCAGTCGCACTCCCCTGTTCCACGGTCAGGATCGATGGGTCAGAGGATTGCCAGATCGCCTGATCGGTCACCTCTCTGCTCGAGGCCTGTCCGTTCTGGTCTTGAAAGATGGCCAAGGCTGTGAAGTTGATGGTCTGGCCCGTTACGAGTGCTGGACCGGTATCAGGCGGAATGATCTGCACGGCCATATATCCGTCATGTGTCGCATTGGGATCATCGAGCGTATAGGGTCCTGCTTCATCTCCCACCGAATCAAGCGTCGACATGTCACCGAGCGCGCGACGGACGGCACGGACCCGTTGGACGAAATCTTGGTCGGCGCGCAGCTGTGCGCGGATCCACGGGTCGTTCCGTGTCTCGTCCGGCGTGGGAAAGATGGTCTGGTCAAATTCCGGGGGCGGCGAGGTGGTGTCGAGACTCATCGTGAATCCGGTCTCCAGCGTCCCCGTCGCCGTTCCTCCGATGTTCAAGCTGCCATCAAACTGGTCGATCGTGAGATTGCCGGCATCCGCCCGGACGTGGAACGCCGTTCCGCGGACATTCGCGACCACACCGTTATTCCGCACGTCAAAAGAGGATCTTGTATCAAGAAGCTTCAAAACACGTGCCCAGAGTCGTCCGGCCGTCAGTTCCAGATGGACGGATTGCACAGCTTTGTCCGCGGATGCGTCATCGATCTTGAGCGTGCTGTCCGGTGCAAGGGCAACACGATCGCTGTCATAGAATTCGATCGACGCTTCGCCGTCTGCGCCGGTGATGATCGTCTCTCCCGCGGCCAAGGTCTGCCCTTCGGCCGCCGCGGTACTGGACCCGTCCGTTTCTTGGATCGTAACGGATCCCGAAAGAGACCCGATGGCGACGGCCAAGTCCGGTGATGAAGAATGGACCGCTCCGGGAGCGGCCGAACGATGACTCAACGTCACGTATGCGAGAGCCGCGATCGCGAGAGCCGCGATCGCGATGATGATGTTCCGTTTCATGTTCAGTGGACGACGACGGTCCCGTGCATGTCCGGGTGGATCCCGCAGCTGTAGGGGTACGTTCCCACGGCGTTGAACACGTGCGAATAGCTGTGCCCAGGTGTGATGGTCCCGGAATCCCACAGCAAGGCTCCATCCGAATGCGTGGTATGGGGCACCGAATCATCATTCACCCAAACGACTGTATCCCCGGCATTGACGGCGATGACCTGCGGGGAGAAGGCGTGGCCCACGATACGGACCGTGGCGGTTTGATGTGCGGGCGCCGGTGCGGGTTTGGGCGCGGGTTTTGCGACCGGTTTCGGGGTCGGTGCCGGTGCAGGCACTGGAGCGGGGGTCGCGCTTGTGGAGGTCGGTGTCGAGGTGGTCGCCTGCGCTCCCACTTCTGGATTCGTGGGTGTTTGACCTGTTCCTGCGGGAAGATCTTGCCAGGTGCTGAAGCATCCGGCGCCAAAAAGGGAGAGGACGGCGAACGCCGCGAGGATCCGTTTCATAGGTTTTGTGTCAGCATACAAGAGGTCCGATGGCTCCGCAACCGTGGTATTCTACGCATATGGAAAACCCTTTTGTACCGACGGAACACCCCATCTTCGAGTACTCGCAGATCAATGATCAGGTCTATCTTGGGACCAACGCCTGCTGTCAGATGCATTTCAAGCAGGAATTGCTCGACAAAGGCGTGACGGTCGATATCTCTCTGGAAGGTGAGATGCTGGATCAGCCGTACGGCGTGGAATCCTATCTGTGGCTTCCGGTCCTGGATCATACGCCGCCGACCTCGGATCAGGTGCGTATCGGGATCCCGACGTTGGATGCAGCGCTCGCGGCCGGGAAGAAGGTCTATATCCACTGTAAGAACGGTCACGGCCGCGGACCGACTTTCTACGCTGCATACCTTGTTTCCAATGGCATGACGCCAGCTGACGCGATCGGATCGATCAGTCAAAAACGACCCGAGATCCATCTCGAGCCGTCACAGATCTCTTTTTTGGACACGGTCGCGTCGGACGTTGGTCATTCCACGCCATAGGACGCGTGGAGACGCAGGGTCACGCGTATCGTCGATGAGGTTGTGTTCGTGAGACCAGATCCTTCCCCCGTCGGTTCGATGACCTGCACCTCAGATTTTCGGAGGGTCCCGAGTTTGATGCTGGAATGATCGGCGATCGCGCTTGCTTGGCCCTTGGCGTTTTTTGAAGCTTCTGCGATCAAGTCTGTCTTGATGTCCGTCAGATCTGGAAACGCATAGCGTAGTTCCTGATGATCAAGGAAGACTCCCTTTTCGAGCAAGGCGGTCGATGCGCCCTGTGCGATCCGTTCGACCTTTGAGACGTCGTCGGACGTGATACGGATGGACCGTGTGAGTTGATACCCGATGATCCGCGGGTTTTGGCAGCTATTCCCGACCGTGCTGCCACAGATCCGTTGGGCCGTGACCACGATCGGATCCGCTACGATCGCGTTTTCTGCGATCCCCTGCTCTTTCAGATCGTTGATGAGTGCGGTGAGGTCGTTTTGCGCATCGGTCGATCCCTGGGCCAGACCGTTTGCGGTCACATCACGCGTGATGTTCGTCGTCCAGGTCGCTTGTGTCGCCGTCACGGTTCGTGTAGCGATTCCGGTCACGTCGATGGTATTCGTCAGGCTGTCGATCTTCACGATCGTTCCCGTGATCACGAATGCACTCGCTAAGATCGATAAGCCAATGAGGAGTGCGGGTGTCGTGAATGACGGACTTCGCGTATTGAACGATTCCATACGTTGAGAGATCAGAATGCGATTTACGTTGCGTCGGACCCTGTGAGTTCTGCAAGTTTTTGAAAGAGAGCCGGGGAGAGATCGATGGGCTCTCCGAGTTCCGGGTCAAGCAGGGATCTCAGCTCCCATGCGTCGTGTGCTTGTCGTGACGTCCCGTGTTCTTCAAAGAATCCAAGATAGGCGTACAGATCGCTCTTCTCCTCTGCGGTCATGTAATGGAAACAGCGACCTTTATACGATGAGATCTTCTTCGCACATTTGGCATCCAGTGAGGGCGGAGCCGGGACCGTGTCTTTCTCCGGGCTGCGCATCTCCTGCCAGGCTCTCCACTCTTTTTCCGACTCTTCCGAGGTGGTATCAATGGATCGAGCGTGCGCGCCCTGTTCTCGGATGCGCTGCCGCTCTTCTTCGAGAGGGTCCGGTTTTTTTTCAAACGGATTTTGCATACGTCTACGATAGCATACCGTCTTCCTTCGGTTTTGTGACGAATAGATGGATGCCGTTCTGTGATGACACGTAGGGAAGGTCGTGGAACGTGAATCCATTCGAAACGATCCGGACACCCATTGGGGATTCCCGTCGAAGTTTTCGTTCCAAGCGGCCCATGATATATGGAATGCCGTAGATCGCGATGGCGTGATACGACGACAGATCTGCGGACCAGAAGTCCTTCCAATGGAGGAACGCGCGGTCCGCGAGTCCTGCATCACGAATGAGACGTCGTCCGCGCCAGACGAGAAGGGGATTCCGTTCATACCCATGCGCTTCTGCGCCAGCCCGCGCGAAGGCGATGACGATCCGTCCATCCCCTGCCCCGAGGTCCGCGGCTATGACACCGGGTCCGATCTCTGCAAGGGCGATCATCACAGCGATCGCGTCGTTCCGTGTCGGGATCCAGGGCGGACCGGTCAGTATCTGAATGACCAGCCAGACATCGATGGCGATGACGCTGACCGCGACAAGGATGAGGGCGATGTTCACCAGCATGAGATAAGCATACACGAAGCGTCAGATGCCCGGATGCGGATTGACAAAAGCCTCATTTTTTGGTATGTGGATGATACGGAGGAACAATGCAAAAGCTCTTTCAAGACCTTCGGGTCGGAATGAAGTTTCGTTTTCGGATCCATCCCAACGGCCTCACGTTCCTGTTCCGCGATGATCTCGATGCGCATCTCTTGGAGATCCACGACGTGGTCGGGTCGGATATCATCGCAAATGTCGCGGCGGTACGCGAGATCGCGAGATTCCTCGACTTGGTCATCGCCGGGACGGTCGGCCTCTGCCTGCAGTTCGCGGCGGCAGAGGATGAGGACGGCGCGGTCCTGTTCGGACTCACCCGTTTCATTCGGGAACGGGTCCTGATCCCGTGGGATCCGCCTCGTGCGGCATTCGATCTGGTCTATCTGGTCGAGATGACGCGCCGCTCGGTGGATCCATGATCCAGCTCTTTCAAGACTTGAGACCCGGTACGCGCTTCCGGGTGCGGATCCGACCTGACGATTCGGTCATGCTGTTTCGTGACGACGCTGAGGATGTATGGATGGCGTTGACGGACACGGTCGGGACGGAGATGCCGGAGGCTCTCCTGCGAAGTTACGAGCTCATGACGCTCTTCTTCGATCGTGTCCTTGCGGCGACCGCCGGATGGCGCGTCCGATTCTCTTCTGCTGAGGATGAGGACGGGACGGTCCAGTTGGATGTCGCGCGGTATCTCCGCGGCGAATCCCCTGTCATGGATCCGCTGCCCGAAGATGCGATCGACCTTCTCTTCGTCATCGCAAAGCCCTGACGCGATCACCGCGTCTCAAAAGCCCCCGTTGAACGAGGGCTTTTTTCTACTCTTCTTTCTTTTCTGCTTCCGCTTTCCCGGCATCCATCTTCAGCGCGCAGGAGTTGATGCAAAAACGCTTGCCGGTCGTGTCTTTCGGGCCGTCATCAAAGAGATGGCCCAGGTGCGAACCGCAGTTCGCGCACACGACCTCGGTGCGGACCATGCCGCCTGTGTGATCTTCCTGAAGTTTGACCGCCCCCTGTTCCATGACACGGTCAAAACTCGGCCATCCGGTCCCGCTATCGAATTTATCGTCTGAACTGAATAGGACCGCACCGCAGGCGGCGCATTTGAATACGCCTTTTTCGTGGTTGTCCCAGTACGCGCCCGTGAATGCGGGTTCGGTCCCCTTCTCCCGCATGATATGATATTGCTCGGAGGTGAGGGTATTTTTCCATTCTTCTTCGGTTTTGGGCATGTGCGCGTCGGTCATAGGCCTCAACTATACCGTATTCACCGATGCCCCGCGAACGCCCCGCCCCTTGACAAATGACTGCGCAGTGACTGGGATAGGAAACAGAGGAAAGGAGGTCGGACTTTGAGCCATGCCTCGTCCATTCAACTCGTGATCTTCGTAGGGAGCCGCCGGGCCGGAAGACTCTGGCACCTGGAACGGCTTATCCGATCCGCTCCGGATCGTTTCGCACCCCTGCTTACCGTCACGACACGGACGGAGGCGAAACCGGGTGATGACGTCTGGTACAAGCAGATGTCGCCCAACGTGGTCGCGACATACACGATCGACGAAATGCTCACCTTCTTCCAGGAAGGAGAGACGCATTACTACATCCTCAAGAAGCACGTGGATCAGGTCCGCTCGAGGCGGCTGACCCCCGTGGTCGGGATGTCGCCGGATGGCCTTGATCGCCTTCGGACCCGTCATGGAGCCAACGCTGATTTTCGCTTTGCGGCGATCATCCTCCAGCTCAAGGATCCGGAGAGGTTCCGGTCTCATCTCATGGCCGATGAAGGTCTTGATCCTGTGGTCGCGGACGAGGAGACCGCACGTGCGGTCCGACTCTCGACCCTCCCCCCCGCGCGCTCAATGCGAAGATCCTCGATCATCCCGGTCCCCATCGAGGGGACCCAAGATGACGAGGTCGTCATCGATGCGGCGCTTAAGACCGCTCTCACGCCGTAGTCTCCCGACTACGGCGTTTTTTTTTGATCGCGAGGATCCGGTCGCGTTCCGCTTTCGGCATCCGCTCGATCGCATAGCGCAGCGTCGTTCGCGGCATGGATGCCGCGTGTTCAATGATGAACGCGCGTCCGCGTTTCGGATCCGCTTTATACGCTTCACGCAATGCCCATCCCGTCGCTTTGTGCATCAGGTCGTGATCATCCATGAAGAGTCGTTGGGCAAGATCGAACGTCGTCTTGAGATCGCCGTCGCGAAGGAACGCCATGGATGCGACGATGGCGATGCGTCGTTCCCAAATATCTTCCGATCGGATGAGACGTTTCAGGATCCTTTTCGAACGATGGCGTAGATGTTCACCTACGATCTTCCCGGCGGACGTGTCCACAAGATCCCAATTGTCGATCCCGGACGTCTGCGCGAGATAGAAGTCGAACACGCACTGCTTCAGCGCTTCGTCTCCGCATGCGTATCGATGTGCGAGGATGACGAGCGCGATGAATCGCTCTTCATGGATCTTGGAATGGAGAAGCGTCGCGATGTCCGCCAGGGGGAGACCGAAAAAATCCGCGGCGATCTGCCGTGATGTCGGCACCATGAGACCCGCGAAGACGTCGCCTTCGCCATACTCCCCTTTTCCGGTCTTGAAAAAGCGTCGCAGACCCTCGATCTTCTTTGGATCCGCGGCCGCGCGGACCGCGCGTTCCAACGCCTTGAGGCGATCCGTCATTGTTGGCAGTACTCGGTGTACCCGCCTTGAAGGAATTTTACGTTGTCGTAGCCCATCTGTTCGAGGGTCTCGGTCGCGAGGGCGGCTCGGCTTCCATGCGCGCAACAGACGATGATGAGCGCGTGTTTGTCCGGCATCGCTTCTTCCGCCTTGAACTCCAAGAATCCGCGCGGGATATGGAGTGCGCCTTCGACGTGCCCTGCGTTGAATTCATCTTCCTCGCGTACGTCTAAAAGAATATGCGGCTTTGCGTCTGCGCGGAGTTGCTTGTATGCATCGCAGGTGATGGACGGCTCTTCGGTCGATGCTTTGTCGGCTAATTCTTTACCGGTGTGATCGGTCATGTGTGTTTGGGATGACGTTTTGTATAAAGGAAGTACGAATAGACCACGGCGATGATCGCAGGAAGGAAGGTTCCGATCAGGACAAACCAGATCAACGCGAGTGGGGCGAGAAGGCCGAAGAGGATGAAGATCCCTCCAGCGGCGAACAATTTGCCGCCAAGACGGTGCGTCTCTTTCCAAACCGTCTCATCTTCAAGGGTCCACGGGGTTCGGATCCCGAAGAACCAGCTAGGTGGCAAACGGCCCAGGATCATTCCGAAGGCGATATAGAGGGCGGCGATGCCTGGCATGATCCAGTATGTCGTATCCGCGTGCCAACCAAGGTTGTAGGCCAGGGTCAATGCGTGGACGTACGCAAGGAAAAGTAAGAGGTCGATGACGAGCCATTCGAGCGGGCCGTGGTCTTTTTGCTGTTTGATCCGCGGATCGATCCGGATGAGTAGAGCGAACAGTAAGACGAATCCCGTCATGATGAGCGGAACGAGCGCCACGCCCCACAGTCGTGGGAGGACCCCATTGGGTCGTCCGTTGACATCCCAGTGTGACGCGATGAGCGCGGGGAGATGCGGATACGCCAAAACAGATGCGATGGCAGCCGCAACGATGATACACAAGGCAAAGATGCGTCGAGATCTCATATGCATATAGCATACCCCCTTTGTACGCTTCTGCACTATTGCGAGGAAAAGGCCCCGGATATCGTAGGCCATTACCCTTTGTCTGAATTCGTCTATGGCGGAGCATGGATCCTTTTTCGACGTGCATCCAATCTCCCATGAGCGTTCCGCCCGTGTTGCCTGGCCCTTGGTCTTCGGGTTTTTGGGTAATTTTGCTTATTTGAGCGAAACGCTGAACCAAATGGTCCTGTTCAGACGTATCTTTTTTTGTTATCTTTCCGGTCATGGAATCTCCATCAAAGACCGGCAAAAAGCCGGCTCATCTCTATATCCCGAACGAACTCAAGACGCTTCGCGGATTGGGCCTCCTCGTTCTCCTCTCCCTGTTCATCGTCGATTCGGTGGTTTGGGTGTCTTTTCGGTGGGTCGAGGAGAATGAGATCCATCAACAGCTGATCACGACCGCACAGCATATCGAGCAGGGAGACATCCATCTGCGGGCCGCAACATCGGTCGAGGATGTGACGCGATCCGCTGTGGTCGATCTTCCGAATGGTGTCGTCGCCATCCAACGGACACCGTCGCAGGTCCATGATGATCAAGGAGACTTCCGCGAATCGGATCTCCTTGGACAGCGCTATGTCGTCTACAGTGGTTCCTCGAATTACCTCATCGCCAAATCTGACGAATCGGTCGACGAAGAGCTTACGAAGCTCGCTGTCGTCCTCGCCGTGGTCTTTTTCGCGCAGTGTTTGATGCTTGGTAGTTGGTGGGCGTATCTCCGTAGTCGCGTTCGCGCCCTTTTTGACGTATGAACTTGAAACGCTTCCTCCAAAACTTCCTCATATTCGCGTTCACGGGAACGTTCTTCATCTTATTGACCGTCGGGGTCCTGCGTATCCGGACGCAGAACATCCAAGATGCGATCACGCCAAAGACATCGCCGTCGCCAACGCCTTCCTCTGCATCGCCGTCAGCGCCCGCTCCTTCGTCGTTTCAGCCTGTGACGGAGACGCCGGCACAGGTTGCTGCGCCGAGCCAGCCACAGACCAATGCGCCCGCACCTCCTGCCCCTGCTCCTGCACCCACACCCGCCAAGACCGCGTCCCGAACCGTGACGGGTGACACATATACCATTCCTTGGGGAGACGTGACCGCGGCGATCACGGTCCAGAACGGCAAGATCACGGACGTGACCATGCCAGACGTCCCCTACTCGCCACCGAGCCAGTATGCCAAAGACGTCCTCATCAACCAGGCGATCGCAGCCGGCTCGGCGAACATCCAGGGTGTTTCTGGCGCCACATATACGAGTCTCGCGTTCAAGCGGTCGCTCGAGAGTGCCATTGCAAAGGCAGGGATCTGATCATATGGAGAATGTCCGACACCATGTCTTTGAATGCATGGGCATTTCCATTCACGCGACCCTGACGGGGATCCGCGATGGAGTGGATGAGGATCTTCATGCGCTGGAGCACGTGTTCCATACATGGGATGCGCGTTTCACCCGTTTTCGTACGGATTCCGAGTTGATGCGGTTGAATGCAGCTGCGGGCGAACGAACCGTGGTCTCCCCGGAATTATTCGATGTCATCGAAAAATGCGTCCTGCTTGCTCGCGAGACGGACGGCGTCTTTGATCCAAGCGTCGGCGGACGATTGGCCGCTCATGGGTACGGCTTGCCGGTCGGTCACGTCCTTCCGATCCCTGCACCGGATTTCCGGTCCATCCGTCTAGATCGCGCGGCTCGTGCGATCGCCTGTGCGCCCGGCCAGGTCCTTGAACCCGCGTCCATCGTGAAGGGCATGGCGATCGACGCGGCCGGACGCGAGATCACACATGCGGATGGGTGGATGATCAATGCGGGTGGCGACATCCTGACGCGCGGCGCGTACGCCGGTGCGTCGTGGCGTGTCGGGATCCAATCCCCGACCGATCCGAATGCGATCATCGCCGCCGTCGATGTCCAGGATGGTGCGGTCGCGACCTCCGGCATCTATGCGGTCCGCGACGCGGACGGATGGAATCATCTCGTGGATATGACGACCGGGGAAAGCGTTTCCGATCTCGTCAGCGTCACGGTACTCGCGAATGACGCAGAGACCGCAGATACCCACGCGACCATCGCCTGTCTGCTCGGTCGTGGACGCGCCGCGGCGTACCTCGAACGCCATGCGCTCCCCTATCTCCTCGTAGAAGCGGACGGACGTCTCACAAAAGACCGTGCATTCGCTGCGCGAGAAATCGAACTCTCCCCAATCCTATGACCCTCATCCTCGGCAATGACCTCGTGTGGTGGACCGGCATGATCTCCGGCCTCTTCTTCGGACTGTTGATGATCACGGTGGTCGTCAAGCAGTACAACTGGAAGATCTTCATGAAATACCAGGTCCCGCTCACCCCGCTCCACCACTGGTTCGGCTGGATCGCGTGTGGCGGTCTGGCGATCCATGTCCTGTTGGCGATCCTGCAGTTCAATTTCCATGTCTATTTTTGATCAATGGCAGGAACGGCTTGAGGCGCAGAATGCCGAGATGACCATCGTCCGATCCACACGGATCGGGTCGCATGTGCAGGATGTCACGCTTCGGCTTCCCCGGGGCATGAAATGGGAATTCGCGATCGGGTCGTACATCCAACCCATGATCGGTGGATGCATCCCGCGGTGTTATTCGGTCGCGGATTATGATGCGACGTCCTGTCGCCTCATCGTGAGCTTCAGCCGCCATGGTGTCGGATCACGTTTCTTCGCGGAAGCACCTGTCGGCACGAAGGTCCGCGTGTATGGACCGTTCGATGATTTTCCTTTTGTCTACGATACGCATCGACCGAAGATGTTCTTTGCGACCGGGACCGGCGTCGCCCCGTTCCTTCTCATGGTGCAAGAGGCGATCAAAGAGCATGAGCCCTGTATGCTCCTCCTTGGTTCGCCGGAAGAACATGATCTTTGTTTCAATGATGAATTTTCGCAACTTGCGACGGTGCACGAGCACTTCCACTACGTCCCGGTCTTGTCTCATCCAGATGACTCGTGGAAAGGCGAACATGGATACATCACGACCGTCGCATCAAAGCATCCGGATCTCCTCCGGAAGAGCGACATCTACGTGTGCGGTGTTCCGCCCATGGTCGAAGGCGTCCAACGGATGATCGATCAGTACGCGGTTCCAAAGGATCAGTTATTCATCCAAAAATTCGGCTGACGCGGTTCAAACGTCCGGGAGGATCATCCATTCCGGTTTGCCGACGAGTTTCCCATCCGCGTGCGTGAACAAGCGGTATTTGCCGATCCCCGTGGTCGATCCGGCGTTGTAGACGCGGAGATCGCGCTCGCCATGCGTAATGTGTTCGAGCGGCCGATGCCGATGTCCGTGGAGGACCACGTCGCAGCGTCCCAGTAACGTGCCGAGCAGCGCGGGTCCGGCCTTCAGCTCCTCTGCGAATGGAAGTCGGAGCAATGTCGAGATCCGTTCCGAGAGATAGTCTTCTTCCTGTGGATAGAGATGGTGATGCAATCCGACGACGACGAGCTCGCCGTCGCGAGCGTCTGCCGCCAACGTGGCGATCTTTTCGTTCATCCCGCTCGACAGGCGACCTTGACCGGGAATGACGAACCGATTGTATGTCGCAGTCGTGTCGATCCGGATGAGGTACACGCCATCGAAGCGCGTGACTTCGACAGGTCCGTCCATCAAGCGGTTCCCGATGTCGTCCGTGCAGCGATCGTGATTGCCGGGGAGCACAGTGAGGCGGTCCGCATCGATGAGTGGTGCGAAGATCCGTCGGAATTCGGCGTACTCCGCTTCCTTCCCGTGGTCCGTGATATCGCCCGTGACGATGACAAGGTCCGTCCCATTAGAACCGAGATGCTGCGCGAGCGCTTCGGAGACACTCGTCGTCCGTTCATCCTGTCCGATGTGGAGATCAGAAAGATGCGCGATGGTCCGTCGCGTTGAAGAAGATCGGTTATCTGATCGGTCTTCGGACATACGTGTCGATGCGTCAATGCCGACCTTCGTTATATGCCGTTTTTGCCTAAATGGCAATGATCTCCTCTGTCGGCGTCGGTTCCGGCTTGGTATGATTTGGTGCATATGCAACTCCCCAAGCGTCGTCATCAGACCTTGAAGATCCACGAGGATGAAGGACCGGAGCTCCTGACCGCGGGAGCGATCGAGCGGATGCATCGGTCCCTTGCCGATCTCAAAGCGGTTCAGCGTCCGCAGGCGGTGACAGACCTCTCAGAAGCGCGGGCAAAGGGGGATCTCTCAGAGAATGCGGAGTATCAGGAAGCAAAGGGACGCTTGTCGCGTATTGACGGCCGGATCTTTTCTCTCACGGAGCGGTTAAAGCGCGCGGTCGTGATCGAACGCTCGACCGGTGGTGAGATCAGATTGGGGTCGTGCGTCATCGTCGAGGTGAATGGGAAACAAAAGACCTATGACATCGTCGGACCACGTGAGGCAGATCCGTCTCGCGGACGGATCTCTCATGTCTCCCCCCTCGGGGAGGCGCTGACCGGGCACGTGGCCGGTGACACGGTCACGTTCGACGCACCCAGTGGTCCGGTCACGTATCGGGTTGTGGGTGTCGAGTGACGCGTGAGGGTGTTGATGATGTGATCGAACAGAGACGATGTCCTTCGATCCTCCTCTTCGAAGGTCCTCGCTTCCGGAATCCTTCTTTTGTACTCGTGATACGATAGACGTATGAGTACCCGTTCGCTTGTCATCGTCCTCGCCGCGGTCGTCCTCGCCGGTGCGCTTGCATACGTCTTCATGCCGCATTCCGCATTACCGGATCTACAGATCGCCTCATCGAACGGTCTGCGGATCACAGGCGTAGACTCGACCGAGATCCCCACATCGACCCTGCAGGCGACATCGACGGATCCAACCGTGTCTCCGTCGGAAGATCCGGGTATCTCTGTTCCGGTGTCTGATGCCCGTTCGCGGGTGACGAAAAAGCCGTTTGGGATCTACATCACACCCAAGACCTCCCCGGTCCGACCAGAACGGTTCACGGGGTATCACACAGGTGCGGATCTTGAGACGACCCCGGCAGAAGCGGACATCGACGTTCCGGTCCACGCGATCTGCGATGGAGAGCTGCTCGTGAAACGGACCGCATCCGGATACGGAGGTGTGGCCGTTGAATCCTGCACGATCAATGGGCAAGCCATGACCGTGGTCTACGGGCATCTTCGTCTCTCAAGTATCACGCCGAAGGTCGGTGAACCGCTCATGCATGGGGAAAAGTTTGCGGTCTTAGGAAAGGGGTATTCATCCGAAACAGATGGCGAGCGAAAACATCTCCATCTCGCCATCCACAAAGGGACGGCCGTGAACATCCTTGGCTATGTTCAGCGCAAGGCAGATCTCGCGCAATGGATCGATCCGTTGACGGTCCTCCCCTGACCCGCGCATTTCTGCGATCTTTGGTATGATGGTCTTGACCTTCATTTTTTAAATCAAATATAAACAAAGATCTTATGGACATGCATAAACAGACCCTGCGCGAGATCTCAAAATTCGCGTCTGGACTCATCCTGGGTGACCTCCTCGTATGGGTCTGGTTGTATACGGCGCAGCTGCTCCCAATACGCTTTCTAGGTTTCGTCATCACACCCGACGTCGCGCCATGGGGCATCGCGTTCGATCTGCTGCTTTTTGCACTTCTGATCCATTATGGATGGAACGCCGAGGTACATAAACCGAACATCGCACAGAAGAACTTCTTCGTCGTCATCGGGATCATCATGACGATCGTCTCGGTGATGCATGCGTTTCGACTCCTTGCGGGCTGGCCGGTAGAGATCGGGAGCCTCGCCATCCCCTACTGGATCAGCTGGGTCGGGGTCATTGCTGCGGCCTATCTCGCCTATGCGAGTTTCACGTTCGCGGGCGGCGGTGGACGTAAGCGGTAACGATCAGACGGGGCCATGTGCCCCGTCTTTTTATGGCTGTTCCTGTCGAACGATCGCCCAGCGTCGAAAGGTGAAGGCCGTGATCAAGAGGAGGATGAGGATGAAGACGAGCCCGGAGATACCGAAAAGATTGACGAGGAACTCCCATGTCTCACCAAAGATGGACCCGCCGAAGTAGTTCAAGGCGACTTCTCCGCTCTCACCCACGATGACAGCGAGGGCAAAGGTCCGGAATGGCATACGCGAGATCCCGGCCATGACATTGACGTACGGCGAGACGGTCGTGGCGAATCGGCTGATGAAGACCGTGCTGATCGGATGTGTCACGATCCCGGTCTCGGCGCGGCGGAAGAGACGCGTCTTCATGAGCCGGCCAAAGCCGACTTTCGTTAAGATGGTCGTTCCATACCGTCGGGCGAGAAAGAAACCAACACAATCACCGATGATGTAGCCGCTCAACCCGGCCACGGTGACAAGCGTGGGATCCAGATATCCCTGCGACGCGAGGGCGAACGACGCGAGGAGTGTTGCGCCGGATGGGATCGGGAGGGCAAGCGCACCTAAGAAGGTGAAACCAAAGATCGCGACGTATTTGTATAGCAGGATAAGGGCCAAAAAGGGGCTCAGGAGCGTATCCATGGATCTACAGAAGGCGTGTACGTGAATAAGACCTCAATAAAAGTCTGGAGAGCGGGTCTGTGGATCCGCCATTATTCACCGTAAAAGCATACCGTATCTGCGACCGGTACGCATATGAAAGACCCGCCTTCCGCTGGCTGGCGGAGGCGGGTGTAGTTCAGGCGGCATTCGAGAGCTCGACATCGAGGCACGCTGCTCGTTCCTCCTCTTCTACTGGAGGGTCCGGAGGGGTGCACATCGGAAAGATGTGACGTTTTAGAACAAGGAGCCTTCGGAGGTCTGTCACCATGACGTGTCCTTCGTAGAACTCGCCAGGCTGGATGTATCGGCAGCACGTGTCGCACCAATGCACGGCCATGGCGACGCGCTGGTAGGTGCGAAGCGTTTGGATCACGGCGTACTCCCCGTGGTAACAGGGACCTGGACCCAATGCACATTTTCACACTCTTCGCATACCAATGGCTCGACGCCAAGCGTCTCTGGATCCGGATCGAGTGGGACATCCGGTCCGAAGACCGTGTGCTGATCCTGTTTCGTTTCGCAGGAGCGACACTGGTAGATCCGATGCGGAAAGACGTCTTCACTCGCACAAACGGGACACCGGTGTTCTGCCGAGGTCCGGAACGTCGTCTCGTGACCGATCTTTTGACAGCAATAGCATTTCCAATGCGTCACCTCCATGCGCTCCTCCTTTCGTTCAAGGTTCAATGGTCATGTTATCCCCTTTTCGTGCGCGAGGGTCAAGAAACAAAAAAACCGCTCCATGCGGAGCGATTTTTTTTGTGCAAAAGCTCACTTGGTCGCGAGTTCCTGATCGATCGCCGCCTTGATCTGCGCGTATGGGACCGCGCCCACGATCGGCTTGCCATCGATGAAGACCGTCGGTGTCCCGTTCACGCCCGCGGCCTCCCCGTCGGAAAGATCTTTTTGGACGTTGCTCGCGTATTTGTGCGAGTTGAGACATGATGTGAATTTGGCCTTGTCCATGCCCAGGTCCGTGGCGTATTTGATGAGATTGTCGTTGGAATAATAGGCTGTATTGCTCTCATCCGCCTGGTTCTCGTACATCCAGTCATGGAACTTCCAGAACTGTCCCTGTTCGTTGGCGCATTCAGCGGCTTCAGATGCGGCTGTGGATTCCGGGCCAAGGAAGGCAAAACTCCGGAAGTAGAATGCGACCTTCCCGGTATTGACGTAGTCCTTCACGAGGCTCTTTTCTGCGTCCTGATAGAATCGTTCGCAGTACGGACAACGGAGGTCCGCAAATTCAACGATCGTGACTTTCGCATTCTTATCACCAAGGACCGGGAAATCACCGGTACCAAGGTTCGAAACGACCTGTGGGGTGGTCGGTTGGGCGGCGGTCGGTGCTGACGGAGCGGCGGTCGGGGCAGCCGGGGCGTTGGCACTGGCTCCCATTGAGAGGCCGCCTCCCTGGAGGAGGATCGTCAAAAGGATGATGAATCCGAGGGTTCCCATCACGAGGATCGACGTGACGAATCCCAAGATGAGTGCGGATTTGCTGTCGAGGAGGTCGAACAGCTTCTTGCCTTCAGGCATAGGCGTAAGATCGGGCAGGTAAGATGAATAGGTCGTGCGTATACGCTGTTATAGCATATGGTCACATATAATTCAGCAAGCGGTCATAGTTCACGCCCCGGAAGAGCGAAAAGGCGATGTTGTTCCAGACGGCCAGATTCCCGGTCACGAGGAGGACTCCCAAAAAGACGATGAACGCCCCACTGGCGACGGTCACGACCCCGAGCGTACGCGTGAATCGTTGGAGAACGCGACTGGCTTGGCCGATCCCAAGGGCGGTGAGAAGGAAGGGGGTCGCAAGACCGGCCGAGAACACGAGGAGGAGCAAGCCGCCGCTCAAAGCCGTCGTCGAGGTCGACGCGAGGAGGAGGATCGTCCCGAGGATCGGACCGACGCATGGGGTCCACGCGAGGGCGAATGATGCGCCGAAGATGAATGAACTAAGAGGCTTACCCGGCGTCAGTCCTCGCACGGTCGGGAGCCGGCGTTCCATATCCATCCATCTGAACCACTTATGATCAAAGACGTTCATCAAATACAGACCGAAGAAGATCACGAGGATCCCGCCGATCCGTTCGAGCCAGATCCGTTGCGCGCCGAGGGCGATCCCGCCGGCGCTGAAAAGCAGGCCGAACCCGACGAAAATGGTCGTAAAGCCAATAACGTACATGAGCCCGTTCAAAAAGATCCGCCAGCGTATCATCGGAGCTTTTTTCGGGTCTTGAAGGTCTTTAAGCGATGTTCCGCTGATGAAGACGAGATATCCCGGAACGAGCGGAAGGGTGCACGGCGCAAGGAATGTCAAAAAGCCTGCGATATAGGCAGGGATGATCAGCGTCGTCGGCATACGGGTCGTGCGGAAACGTTTAATCTGAGATCGCGGTGTCGATCAGGTGTAGAGCATCTGGATGTACTCCCGCACCATGCGTGTGGCGCTGAACCGGTCGCGGATGAGGGTACGCGCGGCTTGCATGCGTTTGACCCAGTCTTCCGACAGGCCCTCTGCATTCTTCGTGTAGTACATGGGGATGATGGCGTTCTCAAGCTGGTCCAATAGATCGTCGGTGACGCGGTTCGTGTTCAATTCCCAGCCGATATCTTCGAGCGGGATCTCATCCACCCATCCGTCGCGTGTCGTGAGTGGTAAGGCGCCGTTCAGTGCGGCCTTCATGCCGCTTGTCCCGCACGCTTCAAAACCGACGACCGGTGTATTCACCCAGATATCGCATCCGGATGTGAGCGTCTGTGCGGTATCGATGTCGTAATGCGGGAGATAGACGACCGTCCCTGAAAGTTCGCCCGCGATGAGATCTTTAAGCTGTTTGAGCATGGCCACGCCGTCCGCGTCGCTGGGATGTGGTTGTCCGGCATAGACGATCCGCACTGGACGGTCTGACCGTTGTGCGAGTTCCTTGAGGCGTTCGACTTCGCTTACAAGGGCGAGCGGACGCTTGTAATGGACGAAGCGTCGTGCCCAACCGAGAAGCAGATCATCCATCCCCCACTCGGCGCCGGTCTTTTCCTTGATCACGGCGAGAAGTTCCTTTTTCCGTGACTGGTGCTGCTTCCAAAGCGCGCTCGGGTCATCCTCGCTCGTTCCGATCTTGTCCCACATGGGGAGACTGACCCCATTCGTGATCCCGAACATGGGATGGTCGGTCCAGATCTCTTTCGCTTTCTTGGCGTGGAGTTTGCTGACGGCGTTGATGATCCCCGCCATGCGCAAAGACAGCATGGTCATGGAAAAGGTGCTCGATTCCTGAACAAGTCCGAGTTTTACGATCTCCGAGATCGGGACCTCGAGGATTTTTGCATATCGATCGAGGAGGAGGGCGACGAGATCGTTACTGTACACTTCGTTTCCAGCCGGAACGAGCGTGTGGTTGGTGAAGACGATGCGGCGTCGTGCGAATTGTTTGACCTGCTCAAATCCAAGCTTCCGTTCTTTGATCTCGTGGTGGATGAGTTCAAGCACGAGCATGGCCGAGTGTCCCTCATTCAAATGATAGATCGAAGGATGATATCCAAGTGCTTCGAGGAATCGGAGGCCTCCGATCCCGAGGATGATCTCCTGTTTCAATCGCGTCTCCTTGTCGCCGACGTATAGCTGGTCCGTGATCATCCGATCATGCGGATCATTCTGTTCATTCGTCGTCTCGAGTAAGAAGAGCTTCGCATCCTTATGCGTGTACTGCCACCCTTGGACGACGATGTCTTTCCCATCCACGGGCACGGTCACGGTCACGCGGTGGCCCTGCGCATCGACCACGGGCGTCAGGCCGACATCCTCTGGTAGGACGGTCACACAGGCATTTTTGGCGACATCTGCGTCGCAGAGATAGCCATTGCGGTAATACAGACCGACCGCGATGAACGGGATGCCGCGATCTCCCATCTCGCGGAACACGTCTCCTGCAAGGATCCCCAAACCTCCGGCATAGATCGGGATGCGCGCTTCCAGCCCGTATTCCGCGCAAAAGTACGCGATCGGCCGCGCTTGAAAGTCGTCAAAATCCGGTCCAGCCTTCCACTTCTCAAACCAGTCCAAGTTGTCTTTCAGCGTGTCAGGCATATCAGAGTGAGGTCGTATACGATGGGAAGTAGGCTTTACGCTGCACGCGTTTATGCATGCGCGACGTTTTGCGGTACCAGCTTTCGTAGTCTTTGGCCGCGTGGGACCAGGAAAAATCCGACGCGAGGCAGTTTTGGACCAGCCTGATTCCACATGACAGGCTGACGATAGAGGGTCGAGCGCACGGATCATGGTGCCGTACAGACCCCACGGATCCTTGTGATAGAAGGAGAAGCCGTTCCCGTTCCGTGTCTTCGGATCGAATTCCGTGACGATATCGTTCAGCCCGCCGGTCCGGCGGACGAGCGGGACGGCGCCATACCGTAGCGCTTCAAGGGCGATGATCCCGCCTGGTTCAAAGACGCTCGGGATGAATTGGATGTCCGCGCCTGCGAATATCTTGCGGGGCAGGCGGAAATTGGGCAAGAGGTGGAGTCCGATCCGATCCGGAAAGTCTTTTTGGAACGAGAGAAATCGTTGGGAGTAGGTATCATCTCCCCCGCCAAGGAGAATGAATTGCACGTGCGGATCCTCGGTCAGGATATGCGGGAGCGCTTCGAGCAGCAGGTCAAGTCCCTTTTGGCGCGAAAGTCGTCCGGCGTATGCCATGATCGGTTTGTTCGGATCGCGCGGCAAAAGGAACTCGCGCTGGAGATCGAGCTTGTTCTTCGCGTGCATCTTCATCGCCGTCCGTCGGGTATAATTCTTCGCGATGATCGGATCCGTTGCCGGATTGAATTCGTCCGAATCTAGACCGTTCAAGATCCCCGTCAATTTTCCGCGCACTTTCTGCAGGGTATCTTCCAATCCTTCGGCATATTCCGGTGAAAGTACCTCGGCCGCATGTGTCTGGGCTGACGGTTGTCACCGCATCGGCGTAGATCAAACCGCGTTTCAGCGCGTTCTGCTTCTGCAATAGTGGCGAAGTCAGCGGTGCGAGCGGTACGCTGGGGTCTTGTCGATCGGCTTCCGCCATGTAGCGGAAATTCGTGTTTCCTTGGAATCGGAAATTGTGGACCGTCAGGACGATCGGGATCTTTTCGAGCAATGCTTGATAGCGCATGTCGCGCCGTGCAAGTTCGATGAAGTAGGACGTATGCCAGTCGTGGCAATGGATCACATCCGGCCACCAGACCTCTTCTTTCGCAAGGCGGCGTTTTTCTGATTGACGTAAGCAGCCACTCGAGCGCGCCCTTGCATAATAGCGCGAAGCGAATGTGATCATCTGCGTATCCGAAGACATTCTTGCGCAATCCGAAGTATTCCGCGTTGTCGAGAAAATAGGTCGTCGCATCGCGTTTTGATGGCGTGCAGACCGAGATACCGCATTTGATCGTTCCGTCCACGGATTCGGCGTTCACGGTCACCCCTTTCCCTGCAGAGCCGCCATACGCGAGCGCGGTTCGATCTTCGTTTTCTTCCTCCGTCCTGTTCAGCAAGCATCTGTTCGAGGATCGCTGTCCCCTTCCCGCGCCGGTAGGTGTGTTCGATCGGAACCTGCAGATTGCGGATGATCTGTCGGATGTGCCAGGGGTTCTTCTGGTCTTTTCCCGTCTTCATCGCTCCATAGCGCGCGGTGAAGATACGCACATCGTCGCCGCGGGCAATGAGTGCCCGTGGAAGGAAATACATCACCTGCGAGAGTCCGCCGACGGAAACATACGGTGCCACTTCCGCACCGAGAAAAAGGATCTTCATGTTCAGCCAGTCTACCGCTCTGACACGGAAAAGAAAACCCGTGTCAGAACGCGAGATGGTGCTCTTTTATGTACCGATCACGCTCCGTTCCCCAGCGAAAAGGTCGACAGGATGGTCGTATAGAGCGCGCGGTATTCATCCGGCTTGAACGGATTGCATCCGGAAGCGCTGGTCGAATACGAATAGTCATGCATGAATGAGCAATCCGAGCGCGCCGGCGCTGGAGACGTGTTTCGTCAGCGTGATGACCGCATACGAATCACCGACCTTGGTCGTGAACGCGTCCGTATAATATGCGCTCCCCGCGGCTCCTTCATTCTGCGATGTGTGGCAAAAGGTCACGCCGGCATCGGTCGTGATCTGTTCCGCGTTTTTCAGCGGAATGTCTTTCCCGGTGTCGCATCCGTCCTTCAACTCCGGATCACTCGCGTTCAAAAGTGTAACTTCCCACGTTGGGGCATAGGATCCTTTGGTCGGCCACTTGAAGGAAAAATCACCGGAGCGACTTGTATAGGTCTGCCACGTATCATCAACGCCTGGCGCAGCCATGGCCGTATCCGAGGCATGCGTGGTGTTGTCCATGCTCGGTTCTGTAGCGGTGGCCTCTGATGCGGTGGTGGAGGGCGTTGTTTTTTGATCCGTCGCCGATCGTTGGACCTGGCCGGTCTGTTCAGGGGTCGGAGACGGCGTTGTGGCGGCGCATCCTGCGCCAAAGAGGGCGATAAGAGCGAGTGTGCTCGTGGTTTTGATGATAGACATGTGGCTACGTTAACGATTCATCCACGCATCGTAAAGAGAGCGGGCGAGCCGCTCTCTCATCGGACTGATCAGATCCCTACTTCTTTGCCTGTAACTTGTTGTAAAAGAAGGCGATCAAGAAACCGCCGATGAATCCATCGACGAATCCCCAGATCGCGGCCCAGATCGCGCCGGCGAACGACGGACCGGCGCCAGGATACCAAGATCCCACCAGGGTCATGAGATCCTTCCCCCATCCGGTCCATGCAGCTGCACAGCCGATGAACAGGAAGTACAGGGCGATCGCGAATCCCCACGCGAGTCCGAAATGAACTGCGTGAAGCCGATCGTGTGTCGGATTTTCCATAGAAAAGCGATGATGAATAAGACGCTTCCCTCGCTTTGAGCCGACCTTTCTCTCACGATATCACATTACGCCGCCTGCTTCAGGCGGTGCGCCTTTTGGACCAGCCATTCGCGCCAGATGAACCACATGACGATGAGATCGAAGATCGTGAGGAGGGCGACCGCGATCGAGTGGTCATAGGCGAACAGATATGTTTGATAGGCGGCGAACGCGCCGAAGATCCACAGCGCGAGCGGATACGCCCAGAGTTGGTTCTTCATCAGTCCGAAGATGACGCCGAATTTGATGAGACCGTGACTGATGAGATAGAGCGCGGCGAAGATCTCAACGCCGATGGAGAGTTGTTGTGCCCAATGCAAAAGCGCGTTTGCGATGAAATCGTGTGGATCTTCCGACAATTCATTGCGCGTCAAAAAGACGATTGCATTGGTCAGGGCCGCGGGCGGGACCACGAGCGCGATCAGCCCGGTGAGGAGTTCTAGGAGCGCATAGGCGCCTTTCAGCGAGACGACGATGCGGAACTCCTCGAGGAGACGGTGTTCCTTTTTCGGTTTCATGGATTGCTTGTTCCTTGGATCACGGTGAAGACGCGGGGCACGGGGCGAAAACGCAGTTCGGTCCAGATCGACCGACGGCGGTCCCGTCCGGGCAGATCTTCGCTTCAAGCGTACAGGCAGTGTGAATGGCCGGCGGTGTGACGGTGCGGGCAAGGATCGCGCCATTCAAAACCCCGGCGAAGGCGACCCAGACGAGGTATGGCAGAAGGAGCCAACCAGCTGGCCGCGAGATCTGGAAGAAGAGGATCATGGTCACGAAGATGACCGCCCACAGGACGATGATCTCTCCGAACGCCATGCCCACATCATGCAGACCGAAGAAGATCGCGGACCACATGACGTTCAGGACCAGTTGCGCGCAAAAGACGGTGAGTGCAAGCTGCACCTCGCGGTCCTTCCATCCGCGCATCCAAACGATGTATGCCGCGATCCCCATGAGGAGGAAAAGCGTGGTCCAGACAGGTCCGAAGACCCACCCTGGTGGCGTCCAGTCTGGTTTGGGGAGCTGGGCGTACCATGTCGGGATCGACGGCGTCGTAAAGAGTGCGCCGATCCCGCCCGCCGCCTCCGAGACGATGATCGCGATGAGGAGTTTTGAGATCTCTTTGGCTTTCATAGAGGTATGATACATCGCATTGGAAAAAGACTCACGAATGAGTCTATTTTTCATCCACTCCATCCCCTTCGATTGACGAGTTGAACCTTAAAAGGAATGGCTTTGACCTCTTTAAAGGATGCCTCGATCGGCTGAGATGACGGGGCTCGGCTATTCTGTCAATGGTCGATCCTTCAATTTGACATTGACGGATCGGGTGAACCATGCCATTCTTTCGCAGAAGATTTTGTGAGGGGTCGTTGAACTGACAAATTCTGTCGCATCATTCATCCGCTTATTGATCACACCATGACTGGTACCATCAAAAAGTTGACCGATCGGGGTTTTGGCTTCATCGGAGCAGAGGGTCTTGAAAAGGACCTCTTCTTCCACAGCCGATCCCTTGTCGACGTCACGTACGACGAGCTTCGCGAAGGCGACGCCGTTACGTTCGATGTCGAGCAGTCCGATAAAGGACCGAACGCCGTCAACGTGAAGCGCGCGTAAGCGTGCTGCGAAAACTCCCCGATCTCGATCGGGGAGTTTTTTATATCCGAAAAGTACGTCTATAAATGCGAGTCAACCTTTAGACAATTACGATTTATTAAAATTCGTGATTTGTAGAGCTTCCTGAGCCATCATCACATCCATGAACATCGTTCTTGATCTGCTTTGCATCACCTTCCAGCCTCTCATTCAATTGTGAAGCAGGTCCGTGAATGGTGAAGATTGGATCGAGAGATTACGCGCGCCCGCTGTCGTGCGTTTCAATACGCCGGCATAGACCAAGCGATTGATGGCGCGGTTGAGCCGGTCAGGATAGGCTTTGAGATCATGGGTGATCTCGCGATATGTGGGAGCGAAGCCATGAATGCCGAAGTATCCGTTGATGTAAGCGAAGACGTGGACATCGAAGGGCATGACCCCGGGCTTTAACCCCTCGGCATAGGTTTTTTTCATGGGAAAATATCAGAGATACCGTATCTCGCTCGTTGCGTTCATTCAATCACGTCCCCTCCAACACCTTCCGCATCGTTTCGGTGTCCGTATCCTATCTATTGAGTGATCCGTGCGCCGCATTTCAGACATTCGTGATCCTTTAAGATCTTAGGGTCAACAGGGTCCCCCGTATCGTTCACATCAAAAGGGGGCGTAGCGGTCAACCGGTGTTCTTCTAAGTTCTTATCCCAGATCGCTCAGATCCTTTTCCTTCACGACCTTGAAGTCGACGCCAAGAGCTTGAAAGTGCTTTTCGCCGCAGAGGATCTTTTGCATCTCGCTCGGTCTCAGGTTCTTCAGATCGCCGACGAACTTAGTCTCTCGCACCAGATACAGCTTCTCACCCTCCTCCGTCTTCAAAACGATCGCCCAGTCGGGGTTGTACGTTCCGAGGGGTGTTTCGACGACGAATGTCGCAGGAAGTTTGGTGAAAAGCGTCACGCGGCTGCTGTCCTCAAGACTTTTAGCGAAATCCCGCTCTCCGTCGCTGTCATATGCGACATGGTCATACAACGACCGTGTAGATTCAAATGTTTTGTCCTTATAGCTGATGAAGTCCTCGAAGAGCCCGAGATCCCACACGTCGCCAGTCGGGACGTATTCCAGGCCTTCGTTGATTTGCAGTTCATTCAACACGCCGCTGACCACCGCGCTGACGCTCCTGGTGTACTCCTCCGGGTTCTCGAAGAGCAAATCGAGGTTCTCGGCACGTTCCAGCATCGAAAGCACCGTGTGGCGCGTCAGGTCGGTCTCATGGGCGATCCGTGCGACGACGTCGCCGACGCGACGCTCCCGCTCGAGCCTCTCGCCCGTCGCACTGCCTTCGTAGATGGTCTTGATCTTCCCCTCCGTGTCGAAATCGACGCTGACGCGATCGACGCGCACGGCAAGGCGTCGTGGCTTGATCTCCGCGTCGATCTTCTCGACCGCCTCGGCGATCAGCTTTTCCGCATTGAGAGAGATGTTATAGCGTGTCTTTTGCGAGATCTTCTCCCAGAGCTTCTTGAAGTCTTCATTCGAAGCCGCCCATTGCTTGCGGAACTTCACCGTGAGCTGTTTACGTTTGTCCGCGGGTTCCGGCGGGAGAGGATAGCCTTCATCCGTGTATTCCGCCTGGAGGCGCGTGACGAACTCGCGGTAGCTTTCATTCGCGATCACGGTCAGCACGTTGATGTTACGATCGAGCACGCGGTCGCCTTTCACGTCCACGGGCAGCCGCAACCCGCGTCCGATCTCCTGTCGTTTCTTGTCGGTCGAGCGCGTCTCGCGGAGCGTGCAGATCTGGAAGATGTTCGGGTTGTCCCAGCCTTCTTTGAGCGCGGAATGGGAAAAGATGAACGAAACGGGTTCCTCGAACGAAAGCAAACGCTCCTTATCTTTCATGATCAGGTCGTACACGGCTTTGTCCGCCTTGGTTTTGCCGGTCGTGTCCACCGACGTTTCGACGCCTTTTTCCTTTTTGCTCGCAAAATATCCCTGATGGACCGTGGCGGCTTCCATGCCCTTGAATCGCGCCGAGCGGCTTTTCAGCGCCTCGAACTCCTCATCAAAGATCTTCCGGATCAGGCCGTCGGACGGCACGTAGTTGTCCACCTTGTCGATGAAAAACAGCGAAAGGACTTTGACGCGATCGCCGAGTTCATTCTGCGTGTCGAAGTGCGCTTTGATCGTCTCGCGGATCTGCGTCCGAAAGACGGGTTCCTTGTCTTCCACCTCTTCTTCGACTTCGTGTACGCTCCCATCGGAAAGCTCGACGCGGCCATGGCGGGCGTCGATCTCGACGACGTACAGGTCGTCGTAACGTTCGTTCTTGGATTTCCGAGCGATCTGTTCATCTTGTGATACCAGCACTTCTTTAATCTCGAACTTTCCGTCTGCTTTTTTGACCTCGAGCATCACGCGCGCTCGCGGACTTCCCTTCCCTGTCTCGATCTTCTTCACCCGGAATATCAGCTCGTTCGCATCATCTTCCTTGACCCCATAGACGGCGATCTTTTTGACCAACCCTTCGCGGTACGCCTCGACCGGCGTGAGCTGGTACATGAGGTGATGCTTCTCTTTATGTGTGGCACTGTAGCGGAGACGGAAGAGCGCGTTGAGGTCGGCGATGGATGACTTGGCGAGGTCGCTCTCCATGTTCTGCGGCTCGTCCATGATGATGACCGGATGCGTAGCAGCGACGAGGCTCAATGGACTTTCGCCGTTGAAGCGATCCGGAGTCTGGCGCATGACCGTGTCGTCGGTGTTGAACGACTGGATCGTCATGATCATCACCTGCGGATAGATCGATTGGGCGAATTCACGCACGCGCGAGAGACGGTTGGAATCGTAGGCGAAATACTCGAATCCGTTGCCGTAAAGCCCATGGAAATGATCTTTTGTCTGCTCGATCGTTTTCAGGACGCCTTCGCGGATCGCGACAGATGGGACAAGGACGATGAACTTCTTGAGCCCATATCGCTGATACAGCTCATGCACGGTGCGCAGATAGACGTATGTCTTCCCCGTCCCCGTCTCCATCTCGATGGAAAAGTCCATCGCGTCCAACTCGGCCGAAACAGGGTCGATCCCATTCCTCTTTTGGACTTCCTGTACGTTCTTCAGTATCCGTGTTCCCTCGATCGCCAGCTCATTCCCAACGACCGCTGATGCCGCTACAAGTCGAAATGGTTCCGCTATCCGTTCCGCATTCTCCCCGGTATCAAAAATATCCACGACGGCATTCACCGCGTCGAGCTGATAGTCGAGATCCTTGGAGAAGCGGAATTTCATATATATCAAAAGTTTGTATCCCTGTATGCCCTTGCGACAGTTTCCATTTTTTTAAGTATTGGAAAAATTTTTTTAAATTCATCAATTATCCTTGAAGGATCACAATCTATTTTAATTATAAGAGAATGAGCGGCTGAATCGCGCCAAGTTTTTAGATTGCCGAGTGAAGACTTTAATATCGCCATATCGTCTGAACCTACGTATTTTTCGATTTCAGTCGTACCATGTATACCAAAGGCTATATCGTTTCCATTTTGAAAGTGTCTGTAGTCTGAACCGTGGATAAGTTTTATCTTTTTCTCGGCTCTATTTTTTGTTGCAGTATCTTCAAGCTCGTCCAAAGAAATTTTTAAAAGTGCATTACGACCGTCTTCGATCCATCCGTTTAGTCCGATCACCGCCATTCGGGAGTAAGCCTTCATGAGCTTGGCACTCGCCGGAGTGCCTAAATTATAAATCTTTAGATACTCTTTATTTAGGATTTTTAGAACGGACAGTATTTCCGTTTTTGAGAAAATACAAGCCCGCGGCATACTTTAATCCTTGTTTGAAAATATCAATTCCGCAGCTACTAATCTTTCGTTCACCTTTCGTTTCTTCATAACCGCCTCACCTAGGGCGTCGGTAGAAAAATGAGGGTTAGTTTTAACTTTTTCAAGTAGCGTTGTCAGCGCGTCCGCGGAGGTGTTTTTTAGTGATTGAGAATTCTTGGCTATTCCATACAACACAGCATCTTGTAATGCCGTAGACTTGCTGATTTTACTGACTCCCATTTTTTTTACGGTCAGTGTTGTAGACTCAAAAACTTCTTTTTGTTTTTCGTTATCAACTTGATAACGATTTTTTTGCATATAGTTATTTAGGAATTTATTCAGTTTTCCGTCGTAGTAACTAAGCCCTTCGAGGAAAGCAAAGAATCTTAAAACACGTTCTTCGGACATCATTCTACCTGCTCTACCGCGAGATTTTTGTTTAATAAGAGAGAGCCAGGTGCTATTTTTCGCGCAGTTTTTAATAAATGTATTAAAAGGACCTTGGTAGATAGCGTTTCTAATTTCTTGGTTATTCAACCTTTCACCAAATGTATTCAGCCGTTGGAAAATTGTAAAAATGTAGTCCATGTTATCCTGACGTGTAGGATCGTATCTAAGGACCGTAACAGGTAAAGAGATATTCTCGATCCGCCTATAGACTTCGGGATTATTTTTCTGAATTTCCGATACACTTTTCCCTGAAAGTTTTTCATCTATATCTTCGATTTTCGGCAAAACCCATTCCCCGTCTTCTAAAAAAAGTTTTATAGTAGACATTCTCTGTAAACCATCTATTACGATGTATTTTTGTTTCTTTGGATCAAGCGCAAAACACATGCTTGGTATGGGAAATTCCTTAGCCAGTGAATCAACAAATCGCGCACGTGTTTGGTCATTCCAAACCTCGTCACGTTGAAAATCCGGCTGAATATTAATGGAGTCCTCGCTGGCCATCAGCCTATAAAGATCAGCCGCTGAACGTTGTTCGTTTAAAACGACGATATTTTCTGGAGGATTTACATTTTCCTCAATCTCATCGAATAGTTTTTCGTTTTGATCTAAGTTAGAAATGCGTTTTTTCATATTAGATTACTTTAAGTAGGATATGCTTCATCAAATTCACCTTCAACCAATCATCCAACGCCGAATCGAAGCAAACGAATAGATCGTCTTTTGCGAGGTCGAGTGAATCCACTAGCTCTCGCGTGAGCTTCGGTGCGAGCGTGATGAGCATCTTTCGATCGCCTGCAGTGACAGTCCAGATCGTGAGACTCCCCTTCTTTACCTTCACCACTTCGGCATTTAGATCAAAACCCTCCTTGAGCAAAACCTCATACACGACCGACTCTTCGTCGTATTTGTCGATCAGCGGTTTCTCGACGAAAAGTTTCGCCTGTTTCTTAAGTGTTTCAACGTCGTCGTTTTTTGTTAGCACGCGCCACTGTCGGTAATTCGACGTCTCAAGAGCAAAGGATTTAAAGCCGATATCGAGATCGCTGGCGACATCCCCTTCTACTTCCTTAACCTCTCTATCGTTATAACCTGCCGCCTCTTTCAACCCTCTGGATGGTACTTTTTTCTGGACCAACTCTGCTTGGATCTTATCTCCCGCCCGCCTGATCCGTTCTCGCGCTATATCCGCGATGGTTTTGTAGCCAGCTTTTTGTGCCTCTGAATCTTCAGCCGTTTCTTCTGGTAACTGTACACATATCCATTTTCTATTTCCTCCATCCTCGGCGTTTTGTGCCATTACCGCATGCGCGGTCGTTCCGGATCCGGCAAAGAAGTCGAGGACTGTATCTTCTGAATTTGCGTCTGTTACAATCCTCAGCATTCTTTTAATCAGACCTGTGGGTTTTGGAAAATCGAAAAGCTTTCTTCCCATTAAACTCTCAAGGTCTTTACTCGCTTGGTCCGTGGTACCCGTGGATTCGTAATCCCAAAGATCAACAGGTACTATTCCACCATCCATTTCTGATAAGAATCGCTTAAGGCGTGGATAGGTATTTTCATTTTTAATCCCCCAATAGAGTCTATTTTCTTTAACATGTCTCTCGTACACTTCTCGGCTATATTTCCACGCATTTGTTGGGTGAATAATCTCTTTTTTTGAAACTGGATTCAGTATCGCATATGAAAGATTCGGTCTTTGTTGTTTATTCGCTGGATTCACGTATGAAACGCTCGTCCAAGGTCCACGAGGATCGTTATCAGGGTTGCTATAAATGGAATCGTTATCCTCCGTTCTGATGTCTCTTAATGTATTTACGTTCTCACTTCGCCTGTAAACTAGTATTTTTTCGGTAAGATTCGCAAAAAGTTTTGCGTTGTTGCTCCGAGTGAAGCGTTTTTCCCAAACTATGTCTACAATGAAATTCTCCTCCCCGAAGATCTCATCCATGATCAGGCGGAGATTTGCAACTTCGTTGTCGTCGATGGAGATGAAGATCACGCCGTCTTCTTTGAGCAGGTTCTTGGCGAGGAAGAGCCGCGGGTACATCATCGTCAGCCAGTCGCTGTGATATCGCCCGCTGCTTTCCGGGTTGCTCGTCATCTTTATACCGCCTTCGCTCTGTCCCGTACGTTCGTAATAGTCGCTCTTGTTCTCGACGAAGTTGTCTTTGTAGATGAAATCCTTGCCCGTGTTGTATGGCGGATCGATGTAGATCAACTTGATCGAGTCTCGATAGTGCTTTTGTAAAAGCTTCAGGACTTCCAGGTTATCGCCCTCGATAAATAGGTTTTGTGTCGTGTCCCAGTCTTTGCTCACATCCTCCTGCGGTGCCAGCGTCCCGGTCGACGGTACGCGGATCGCCCGAAAAGCGTCGCTTTTACCCGCCCAGGAAAGCCCATACTTCTCTGGTCCGGCTGCGACCCCCTCTTTATCAAAAAACGTCGCCAGCGCGTCGAAGTCGACCTGTCCATCCTTGACGAACTCCGGGAACATGGCTCGCAACTTCTCTAGACTCTCGTTCGCGATCGAGGTGGACGTGGTTGCTACTTTTTCGGGCTTTTTCATAGTATTTACGGCATCACTATCGCACAAAAGCCTCTTTTTTGAAACTGGCCACTCTCTAGGTCCCTTCCAGCACCTTTCGCATCGTTTCGGTATCCTTCGGGACCTTTTCGATCTTCTCCAGCTCATCATCGGAAAGCCAGAGGACGCGGTCGACGTACCAGAGGTGCTCACCTGATATGCAAAAAAAATCCACCTTGCGGTGGATTTTTGTGCGGCTCCGGAGTGGGGATCTCCGTCGCTTTCCTGTTAAGAGCTTTTCTCTTCAGGCTTTCTTTTTCGTCGCCTTCTTCTTCGTGGTCTCCTTTTTCGCCTTCTTCGGTTTCCCTGCTTTTTTTGCAGGGAGCGCGACCGCGTCCAGTTCCGCCTCATCTTCTGCGATCTCGTCCGCGATCGATGGGCCCATGGCCTTGAGGATGGCGTCGAGCTTGGCGTTCACGGTCCGGAACTGTTCTTTGATCAGTTCCGCGCTTTTGAGATCCGGCTGGTACGTGTTCGAAGGTCGGCTAAAGCTTGGTCGTTCTGCGGACTTATGAAAGTCGCGCCCGTCAAAAGAAGGTCGACGGTCGTCGTCTCGCTTGAAGCAGTCGCTGCAATAGACCGGACGGCTCCCGTTCGGACGGAACGGCACTTCGCACGATTTGTTGCATTTTGCACACGTCGCGCGGTGCATTTCCGGCTTTTCAAATCCACGGTCACCAAAACTCCCTCGGTCGTTTTGGCGTCCGTTTCCCCTTTCCCAAGGTTTCGAATCTCCGAAGCGTTTTCCTCCGCCCCGTTGAAACCCTTTATTCTTCCCACCTTTCTGGAATGGCATGTGATGTCGTTGATCTGCGTAAGTTCGCAATCGACCCACCATACGCCGGATTTCGCGTTCTGTCAATGGGAAAGGGAGGTCTCAATATTCGGACGGTCCTTCCCTACCGGTTCTTCACTGGATCAGACTGCTTCAAAGCGGGCTTTGTTTTCAGCCATCCATTTTTCCATGTCCTCTTTTGTTTGATTTGGCATATTCATCACATCTGCATGTGCTTCTGCATAATGTGGCTTGAGTGCGTTCATCCAGTCTTCAAACGTCTCTCCCTCCGCCGTGAAGTCGCAAAGGTCGCATGTAAGTGTTTTCATATCAGTCGATTATACGGGTAAGAACTCTATTGAACCACGAAATGTCAGAGATCTTAGAATATCACAAACCCTCCCCCGCCGGTCGTGAGGATGACCAGATTCATGACGAGTAAAAGAAGGTCATAGTGCCAGCCATAGCTTTTTGTCCCCCAAAAGCCGCTTTTCCATTGAAATATCTTCTTTCCGATCGCACCAAGGCCGATCAGGATCAAGCCAAGTGCGGCGTACGGGGTCAGGATCCCCAGCGTCAGGCCAAGTCCACCGGCAACCTCTGCCGTGCCAAGGAAGATCGTGAATGGCACGCTCATGCCGATACTCTTCGCTCGGTTTTTTGGATCTTTAAGATCATTCCACCCGCTTGATGCAAAGACGATCGCGACCACGATCCGCATGGCAAGGAGGGAGAGATCTGTAAAGAAATGTGGGATGGGGAGAAGGATGGGATCCATGTTAAGATTATAGCAATGATCGTCAAACTTTCTAAGACAAGACTCGCGTCCTTTTTTTCGTCAGGCGGAAGCTGCCCATACAAATTACGAGAAGAGCCTTGTGCGTAGAGATCCAAAATGGCCGGAATGGTACGTGGCTGTCCACCCACCATATTTGAAACCCTCCGACGTGTCTTCCTCGGGCCCTCCGGGCGCCTGCATCACCCCGTCGAGCGTCAACATCGTGGTAACAATGAGTTTTTTACATATACTCGTTTAAACCATTCATGTCAGGATCTTGTCAGTTTCGATCCTGTGCAAGTAAGACATCCACCTTGCGGTGGAATTTCTTGCTAGCTCCGCATCATAGACGACGTTAGAACCTCTGTGATGGATCAGACGCATACCTTTATATCCCCAGTATTTGATATCATGCTCGCGTATGAAGCTAACCAACGACAGCTACATCATTTCGATGGGCACAAAGAAATTCACCGAAAAGTACTTTCGTGATGAGAAAGGTTGGGTCAAAATTTCAGCAAAGGAAAAAAAATTCCGGATGACGGCAGAACAGCTTCTCAATCATCTCCTGCCAGCAGTTTCCGGCGTAAAGTCAGGTCTCATGTGGAAGGTAGAGTACAGACCATCGGACATGTGAAGACTCCCGTTTTCACCCTTTCCCGTTCGAACCCCACATCTCCAAAACATATTGAAAGACCACCGCGATGGGTGGTCTTTCAATATGGCTCCGGGGGTGGGGTTCGAACCCACGACCAAAGGATTAACAGTCCTCTGCTCTACCGCTGAGCTACCCCGGAAGAGATCGGCCGTTCACCGCCATCGTTTGCCGCTGGGCGACTCTGGAATGGCGATAAATTGTGGCGAAAGTATACCCACGGACGCTCGACGCGTCAAGGCTCATCTTTCCCCTTGACGATGCGCTTTTTCCCTCCTACACTCCGGCTTCCGGAGGTGAAGGTGAATCAATTCCAAGACGCTCTTTTCCACTTCAAGTCCCGCATGAAACCGGTCCAGACCTGGTTTGAAGATCGTGCAGAGGACGATCACATCTGTCTCGAGTTCGATGAAATGAATATGCTCTTTAGTGACGCCGTCGCGGAGACCGAGGCGTTCGTCCGTCTCGCGCGGTCCATGGATATCCCGCTCGCCGTTTCCATCGGGGAGATCCAGCAGATGATGCGCGGTTTGGAGGCATATCATGCGTATGCCGTCGAATCGACCGGTCCATATGACCTGTCGCGGATGGTGCAGGTCCTGACACGCTTCTGTGAGCTGAGCACCCGACACGGCAAGTCGGTCTACGGACTGCTGCAACGCATCGAAGAGATCGATCTCAACTGACATCTCCTCCGCCCCGTCCGCCATTCGGCGTGCGGGGCTTTCTTCTAACATTGACACCGCCAAAAGGTGGTGATATCCCGTATCGGTACATTTGACACCTCTGAAAGGGAAGGATCATGAGATACGTCGTGTTCGTCCGGCATGGCGAAGACCAGCCGCCGATCCCAGGGAAGGATCTGAAACCACTCTCTCCCAAGGGGATGTCGCAAGTCCTGCATCTGTCTGCAGAGATCTCAAGCGTGATTTGCGGCTCAGAACCATGCGCGGTCATCTCGTCGACCCGACCGCATGGAGAGGAGACGGCGGTCATGATCTCCCGGATGCTCCAAGTGTGTCCGGCGGTGAGTAGTACGCTTGAACCGCCGATCTTTGGCGCAAAAGTAGACGTGGATGCTGTCCTTCATGTGATCGACGATCTCCGAACGATCGAGACCGTGGTCGTAGTCCTCCACTATGAGCACGCGATCGAGATCCCGTCCGCATTCCTCAAACGACGACTCAGCATGGATCAACGCCTACCGGCCCTTGAGAAAGGCGGCGGATGTGTCATTGATTGTCTCAAAAAGACGGTCACGCAGATCACTCCGCAATCGCTGTGAATCACTTCTCAGCCCCTTCGGGGGCTTTTTTGTATCAAACACCCCCGGTTTGACGGAGGTGTTCGCAGATCAGTAGTCCACCAACTTTCGGATGAGTGGGTGTTGCTGGATCTTTTCAAGTGCTTTCGCCTCGATCTGTCGGATACGTTCACGTGTGACGTCGAATTCCTTCCCGACCTCTTCAAGCGTGTGGCTCACGCCGTCCGTGAGGCCGAATCGCATCTCGAGGATCTTCTGTTCGCGCGGCGAGAGGTCCTTGATGATGTCGTTGACGTAGTCCTTGAGGAGCTGAAGCGCGGCTGAGCGGTCCGGCGTGACGTTCTTCACGTCTTCGATGAAGTCCTCGAGCGTGGAGTCCTCGTCGTCTTCGCCGACCGATGTCTCGAGCGAGACCGTGTCCTGCGAGATCTTGATGATGTGACGGACCTTGTTCACGTCCTCCCCCATCTCTGCGGCGATCTCCTCGGGGAGCGGTTCGCGGCCAAGATCCTGAATGAGCTGACGCTCGATCTGCTGGAACTTGTTGATCGTCTCGACCATGTGGACCGGGATGCGGATCGTGCGGCTCTGGTCCGCGAGCGCGCGCGTGATCGCCTGGCGGATCCACCACGTCGCGTACGTCGAGAACTTGTATCCTTTGCGATATTCGAATTTCTTCACCGCGCGGAATAGGCCGATATTCCCCTCTTGGATGAGGTCCAGGAGGGATAGCGACTTGCCCATGAACTTCTTTGCGATGGACACGACAAGGCGCAGGTTCGCTTCGATGAGCTTTTGCTCCGCCGCTTTTTCGCCACGCTCTTTGCGTTTTGCGAGCGCGACCTCTTCTTCCGCGGTCAACAGTGGGATCTTGCCGATCTCACGCAAATACATCTGGATCGAGTCCGCAGTCAGGTCGAATGGATCGATCTTGCCTCGTTTGTCATCTGCGCTATGGAGCTGCTCCATGACCTCGTGCCGTTCTTTTTCGCGGCCGAGGATCCCCTCCTTGATCTCCACCAAGCGGATCCCTGCGCCATCCAGGCGATCGATGAAGGTCTCGAAGGTCGGGAGATAATCCTCGATCTCCGGGAATCCATAGAGGATCTCGGTCTCGGTGATGAATCCGCGCGCACGTGCTTTATCAAAAAGTCTGTCCTGCACTTCTTGCGAGGGCGAAGGAGATTTGACGTAGGGGGTCTTCTTTTGTGGTACCGGCTTTTTCTTAACGACCTTCTTTTTCGGTGCCGGACTTTTTTTGACGGTTTTTGAAACTGGCCGTTTTTTGGCAGTGGCGGCGGAACGTCGTGCCATGGAGGATCGTGGAGACTTCGTTGAAGTCTTCTTTACGGTCTTTTGTACGGTTTTCTTAACGGGTTTCTTTGCCTTTGTTGCCATACATCGGCACCCCGAGTCGACAGTCGTCCTGAGCCCGATGTGGTTCCGCAAAACGGAACGAGTTCATCGGGGGCAGAGACGCCACCGGAATGGGATGGGTTAAGAACAGGTCTGACGTCACGTGAGGGGCATTATGCCTCTGTCGGATCGTCGGATGTCTGTTCGGTAAGTCTTGAAAATTGAGCGAGAAGCGCGTTGATCTTGTCGGCGTCACCGACACGCTCGGCGTCTCGCATCTCTGTTTCGAGGCGCGTGCGCTCCGCAGTGCCGATCAGGCTTCGGAGATGGGCGCAATCGCGTTCCACTTCCGCCTTGATCAGATCCGGAGTCAGCTCCTGGAACTCGCGGTCCGCAAGGATCGCGAGATAGTTTGAAAGATCTATTGGGTTTTCGACTGGCAGATGATACGTGCCAAGGAGCGATTCCGCAAGGGGTCGGAGGTCGGGTTGGATCTCAAGGGCGGCGAGGATCCGTTCTTCGAGGACCTTCTCCAGAGGTTTGGGCTTTGGGGGTACTGTTTTGGACGTTTCCGTGCTTTCAGATACCGAATTCGGACGTGGGTGTTTCACGGTCGAGCGGGTATTCGCGCTTCGCATCGCCTCCCGGAGAGCCTCTTGGGACACGCCAAGGTCCCGCCCGAGGCGAGTGACCCAGGCGTCGCGCTCAACGGCATCCGAGATCCGGGAGAACTCTGTGAGGAGGTCGCGTGCGATGAGCTTCTTTTCTTCGGGCTTGGAAACATCACGTCCACGGAAAGCGTTCCGATAGAGCCACTCGATCACCGGAACCGCGTCTTTGATGGCCTGGTGCCAGAGCTCCGGGTCTTTACGCACAGCTTCATCCGGGTCCTTTCCCGCTTCCGGAGGCAGCGCGATCACCTTGATATTGAAGTCGAGCGATCGCGCGAGGTCGAGACCACGCAATGTGGCGGCGTTACCGGCCGCATCCGCGTCAAAGGCGATCGCGAGATTTTTGGTGAAACGCTTCAAAAGAGAGAGCTGTTCTTCGGTCAGCGCCGTGCCGGAAGAGCAGACGACATTCGTGATCCCGAATTGATGGGAGCCGATGACGTCCATATTCCCCTCGCAGACCACGGCCAGATCCTGACGTTTGATCTCCCCTTTTGCCTTATCGAGGCCGTAGAGCACCAAGGATTTTTTATAAAGGAGCGTCTCGGGCGTATTCACGTACTTCGCTTCTTTGGCATTCGGATCTAGCAGGCGTGCCGTAAAGCCAATGACGCGCCCGTGCACATCCGCGATCGGGAACATGAGCCGGCCGCGGAACCGATCGTACACGCCACCACGGTCCGACTTCTGTACGAGTCCGGCCTTGATCATCTCATCTTCGGAAATGCCCTTACTCTTCAATGCTTTCGTCAGCTCGTCCCACGAATCAGGCGCAAAGCCGAGTTTCCACAGATCGCAGGTCAGATCATCCAGTCCACGCTGTTTCACATATGATCGTGCCGATTCAGCTTGGGAGGCTTGTTCGAGCTGAGAACGAAAAAAACGGACCGCAAGTTCATTTACCTCCTGGAGCTGTTTTTTCTCGGATGACGACCTTCCGTCATATGAGGGGAGCTCGACGCCCGCCTTTTGCGCGAGGAATGCGAGCGCTTCGGGAAAATCCATTCCTTCCATCCGTTGGACGAAAGAGATGAAGTCACCGCCTTCGTCACACCCAAAACAATGCCAGGATTGGCGCGGACGGTTTACGTAAAAGCTGGGGGTCTTTTCAGGATGGAACGGACAAAGCGCCTTGAAACTCCCGCTGCCCGCGGGTTTGAGTTGGAGGTATTCCCCAACGATATCCACGACATCCAGTCGCGATTTGATCTCCTCCACGGCGTCCATGGCGCTACCTTACATCAAGGGATGAAGAATAAAAAAGGCCCCTGCACCGGGTAGTGCAGGGGCGGAGAGCGAGAGGACATGGTGGCACAAGTCTTTCGACATCTTCTTCCAAGTCCTTTCGCAGAAAAGGTCCGGGGACACCCCAACGATAGTCTTTCGACACTAGACATCGAGTCCCCGGATAAAGGCGGGGAGGACAATCGCTGAAAAGTCTTTCGACATTCAGCCAGTAGTCCTCCCCTTCTCTGAAACGCATCTATCTGTCATTCCCGCGCAGGCGGGAATCTTCCAATTGAAAGTTGAAGATCCCCGGATCAAGTCCGAGGATGACATTTCTATTGCGTTGCAAGGAAGGGGTCCCGTGGCTGGCAATGCCAACCACGGGAAGAGAGCAAGAGGACACCAGACGAAAAGTCTTTCGACGAACTCGCATGAGTCCTCTCGCAGAAAAGGTCCGGGGACAAGGGATACGTAGTCTTTCGACAGCAGCCACAGAGTCCCCGGATACAGGGCGGGGAGGACACGGGGACTTAAGTCTTTCGACATCGGCCTGACAGTCCTCCCCTTCTCTGAAACGCACGTGGTGCGTTGCAAGGAAGGGGCTCCGTGGAAAGCTTGCGCGGACCACGGGAAGAGAGCGAGAGGACAATTGGCATTTAGTCTTTCGACAACTCGTCAACAGTCCTCTCGCAGAAAAGGTCCGGGGACAGCGTCGACGAAGTCTGTTGACACTTCGACATCAGTCCCCGGAGAAAGGGCAGGGAGGACAACGCCCAGATAGTCTTTCAACAGCCAGGACCAAGTCCTCCCCTTCTTCGGTCATCATCGAGTCATGACCAAGGAAGGGGTCCCGTGATCAGCTTGCGCTGACCACGGGAAGAGAGCGAGAGGACAATCCTGGTCAAGTCTTTCAACACGCAAACAACAGTCCTCTCGCAGAAAAGGTCCGGGGACAAACAACCAATAATCTTTCGACACCTAGCCATTAATCCCCGGATACAGGGCGGGGAGGACAACATTTCTGTAGTCTTTCGACATCGGCCCACTAGTCCTCCCCTTCTCTGCTCACGATCACGTCATGAACAAGGAAGGGAAGCCCCAGGGACGTCAGACGTCCCCGGGGCGAGAGATGCATCAGGCCGAAGCCGATGCATCGAGCTGGGTCTCGTTGGAGACCCGCGGAGCAGGAGCGATCGGCGGCGCTTCGGCCGCCTGGTCGGGCGCGGACGTGGACCGGGCCGGGAAGTCGGACAAGGCGAGGTCGCGGCGCCAGCTCTTGTACACGTGCTTGATGAAGTACTGGCCGAGCCAGCGCATCGCCTTGTCGAGCGCGTTCTGCTTGAGACCGCGAACGAGCTTGGCGAGCTTCGGATCGCGCGCGGCGATCTTCTCCTCTTCATCATCCTCCTCATCGTCCGTGAAGGAGGTCTTCACGCCGGCCTTCTTGCGCAGAGCGTCGACGTGCGCGGCGAGGATCGCGAGGTCTTCGGGCTTCATGTCGTTGACGCAGGCGATCGAACGATCGCGATACGCCTCCGGCAGGATCTGCTCGGTGACCTCCTGCTCGTCCGCCATGCGCTGGCGCTGCACGAGCAGTTTGTACAGCTCGTAGCTGCGGCGCAGGTCGAGCTTCGCGCGGAACGGGCTCTTCGGCATCTTGAGCGTCGACTGACACAGGAGGTAGATCCCCTGCTTCAGCTCCACTTTCCAGTTCGAGACCCTGCCGGCCCGGCGACGGGCGCGGCTGCCGTCCTCGAAGTGGTGGTAGCCCGCGTATGCACGGAGGTTCTTGACCGCGCGGAAGCGACGGATGTCGCCGATCGAGGCGATCCACCGCGCGGCGATGAGCGGCCCGCAGCCCGGGATGGGCTTGAAGACGTTCTGGAAGACCGAGAGGGTCTTGAGCTCCTTCTCGAGCTGCTTGTACGTCGCCTTCATCTCGCGGAGGAACGGAGCCGTGGCGCCGCCCTGCATCATCTCGTCGATGATGGCCTTGAAGATCTTGCCCATCTGGCTGCGCTTGACGCCGGCGGCCTTGATCTTCTCGATGCCGAGCTTGGCGATGAGCGCCTCGCGCTCCTCCTCGGGGACGTAGCTCAAGAGGTCGTTGATGACCTTGGTGACGGCGCCCTTGGTGAGGTCGCCGCCCTTGACGCGGTCGGCATTCTGCTGCGAGGCGATCTCGAGGAGGTAGTCGTCGTTGTAGACGCTGACCAGCCGCTGGTAGCTCGCGAGCAGGACCTTTTGGAAGCTCCGGTACTTGCGGTACAGGTGCTGGATGCGCAGGATCGTGGCGTTGTCGTCACGCGTCGGGAGGAAGTCCTCGGGCGTCAGGACGGACCGGACGCCGATCGCGATCGCACGCGCCTTGCGGGCGGTGAGCGCATCGGACGTTTCGCCGCCGTGTGCGCGTTCTTCGCTGACGGGCCAATCAGCCGCAGAGACCGTCTCGAGGACGGCATCCTTGTTGCCGATACGGAACGTCGGGATGCGGGAGACCTCGGCGCCGCGCGCGACCGCGATGAGCGCGACCTTGTCGTTGGCGCCGCCCAGCTCCGTGAAGAGCCGGTCGCCCTTGCCGAGCGTGGTCAGAAAGAATTCTTCCTTCGCCGCCTCGGACGTGAGCCGGAGGATCTCCGGAGGTCCGTCATTGTTGAGCTTGGCGACATACGAGACGCCAAGCAGGGCATGGGCCAAAGCATAGTCCATCTACTGCTCCTTGTTGGTTGTGGAAGGACATGGCGGGATATCCGCCGTTTTCTCCGCAGAGTCTCGCGACAAGCGGATGGGTGAATCTAGCGGATTTTTACGTTTTTGTCAAGGGTTTGGCTGTATAAAGCGAAGCATGAAAAAGCCCTCCTTTTGAGGGGCGGGCAGAGAGCGAGAGGACACGGGTTATCTAGTTTTTCGACACCACGCGATGAGTCCTCTCGCAGAAAAGGTCCGGGGACAACACACGATAGTCTTTCGACAGCTGACATCGAGTCCCCGGATAAAGGGCGGGGAGGACAAGGCACTCTTAGTCTTTCAACATTTATCGAGTAGTCCTCCCCTTCTCTGAAACGCATTCCATACGTCACCCTGAATTCATTTCAGGGTCCACATGAAAGGAATATCCCTCATATGTGGATGCTGAAACGAGTTCAGCATGACAGGGTCTGGTGCGTTGCAAGGAAGGAGTCCCGTGATCAGCTTGCACTGATCACGGGAGAGAGCGAGAGGACACAATTCGTGTAGTCTTTCGACACAGGACCAACAGTCCTCTCGCAGAAAAGGTCCGGGGACAGCTGACAACGAGTCTTCCGACATCCGTCCGACAGTCCCCGGATACAGGGCGGGAAGAACAACGTTTTGAAAGTCATTCGACAAGTTTCCGCTAGTCCTCCCCTTCTCTGAAACGCAATTGATGTGGATCCCGGAACAGGTCTGGGATGACGAATGGAAGATCTCTCGGCTTTGCTCGAGATGACATTCTTTCATGCGTTGCAAGGAAGGGGTCCCGTGATCAGCTTGCGCTGACCACGGGAAGAGAGCGAGAGGACATTTGCAATATAGTCTTTCGACAGCTTCATACAAGTCCTCTCGCAGAAAAGGTCCGGGGACACCCGGGCGAGGAGTCTTCCGACATCCGTCCGACAGTCCCCGGATACAGGGCAGGGAGGATAATTTCCACTGATTCTCTTTACAGATCGCGGTCAGTCCTCACCCGACGGCAGACACTACAAGTTTTCCATCTTTTTGTCAATCCGATAAGGATCCACGCCCCTCGTCTTCCGTGGTGTTTTTCACATCATTCACGATCTTGCTTATCCTTTGAACGTCTTTTGGTACGCGGGGCGCTGCGAGATCGTCTCGACCCAGCGCGTAATGTTGGCGTATGGCGCCATGTCGACACCCGCCCACTTGAGCGTATCGATGATGGAGACGAGGTTGAGATCCGCGACGCTGAACATGTCACCGACGAGATAGTTCTTTCCATGCAATGCCGTATCGAGGATCGGCAACAACGTGGCAAGTTCTTCCCGACCCTTCGTCGTCTCTTCCGAGTCCGGCGTCTTTCGGTACGTCTGCATGACCAGCGCGTGTCCCGCGTGATGCAGATGCGCCATGGACCAATAGCTCCACTGGTTCGCGAGTGCGCGGAGTTCCGGCGTTGTGCCAAGGAGTTCCGGCTTGTACTTGTCCGCGAGGTACGTATTGATCGCCATGGATTCCCACAAAACGAGATCGCCATCGACGATCGTCGGGACCTTGCCGTTCGGATTCAGCTTGAGATATTCCGGCGATTTGTGCTGCTTTGTTTGGAAATCGAGCGGGACCTGCTCGAGCGTCTGGCCGACTTCTTCCGCCATCCAATAGCAACGGCCTGCGGATGACATTTTGGAACCGTAGATCTTGATCATAGGGGGGTGGTCATTGTTTCAAGCTTTTCATCGCGACGTGATTCATGACGATGAAGAGGAGGACGCAGAGACCGAAGAGCACGCCGAAGGAGATCGCGGGCGTGAGGTCGCTGTAGCCGATCATGCCATAGCGGATGAGGTTGATGTTGTGGTGGAGCGGGTTGAACTGGCTTACGAGGTTCCATGGATACGGGAGGATATCCACGGGGTAGAAGACGCCGCCAAGCATGATCATGGGCTGGATGATGAAGGTCATCACAAGCGTGAGTGTCTCGAAATTCTTCATGAGCAGGCCGAAGGTCACGCCGAGCATGCCGAATTCCATGCCGGAGAAGATGAGCGCGGCGATGAACGCGAGTGGATGCAGGATCGCGATCCCCGGGATGAACCAGATGGTGACAAGCGCAGCGATGACGACCGTGAAGAGACCGCGGGTGAACGCCGCCAGCGCGTAGGAGATCCCCACGCGCCACGGTGCGATGGGCGCGAGCTGGATGTCGATGATCGTGCCCACGTTCTTGCTCAAGATGAGTGCGAAGGTCGGGTTCGAAAAGCTCGAGTTGATCATCATCATGCCCAGGAGTCCTGCGTAGACGAATGCCGTGTAGTTCGTCCCCGCGACGGCGCGTCCGGCCGCGACCACGCCGAAGATCGCCAGATACAGGATGGTGGACATGATCGGCGTCGCGACCGTGTCGAACCACAGCTTTTGGAACCGTTTCACTTCGCGGGCGTAGAGCGCCCACATGTATGTCGTCATGTTGGTGGTCATAGCGTTAGACCGTGGTTTCCGGGACCGTTTCGGAGTGGTCGGAGGTGAGTTTCAGGAAGATCTGTTCGAGCGATGCGGCCTCGCTCTTCACGCTTTTGAGATTCGCGCCATAATGGCGGATCACTGCGGACATGTCTTCGTCCAGATGCGTGATGGGGAGGTGGAATTCCACGCCTTGTTTGTGGACCCGTGGAAGATGCGGGACCTCGGTGTCGTAGAGCTCGAAAGAGACGACGTGTTCCGAATATTCTTTTTGGATATCGCTCACTTTGCCCTGTTTGATGACCCGTCCGTGGTCGATGAGCGTGATCTCTTTGCAGAGTTGTTCCGCCTCTTCGATGTAGTGGGTGGTGAAAAGGATCGTCGTCCCCTCTTTGTTCATCCGCCGAACGAGGTTCCATGTCTTTTGGCGGAGCGCGACATCCACGCCAGATGTCGGTTCGTCGAGGATCAAAAAGCGCGGCTTATGCATGATCGCCTTTGCGATCATGAGTCGGCGCTTCATCCCGCCGGAGAGCTGACGCGCGCGTTCATAGCGTTTATCCTCGAGTTCCAGATCCTGGAGGACCTCGGTGATGCGCTTCGCGCGTCGGTCCAGAGGTACGCCGTACATCCCGCCCATGAAATTGAGGATCTCGTCCACGGTGAAGGCGAGTTCGGTCACGATCTCCTGCGGGACGACGCCCATCATCTTCTTCGCTTCGACCGTGTGCGAGATGATGTCTGTATCAAAGACATGGATCGTGCCCTTGTCCGGGCGCATGATCCCACTGATCATGTTGATCAGCGTGCTCTTTCCCGCGCCGTTCGGTCCCAAGAGACCGTAGATCTCACCCTCGTCGACTTTCAGTTCGATGGCATCGTTGGCGATGACGGGATGATCCTTTTTTTCGTTGAACGTTTTGGAGATGTGGGAAACGTCGAGCGCATGCATAGTCGACACATTCTGGTCTGTCAGGGCGAGAGTGTCAACGACCGAGTCCGATGCAAATGAGATGCAGAAATGTCAATTCAGAAGATCTATCTCGCCCTCCCATGTCGCGCCGGGCGTTTGATGCGCGGTTTCGCACTCCCCGGGGTCTTTTGTTCCTTTTCCCGTCTCTTGATCTCTTTCAAAAGCACGCTGATCTCGTCGCGTAAGATGGCCGCAAGTTCGAATTGGAGGTCCGTGGCCGCGGCTTTCATCTCCGCTTCCTTTTGCTTCAGGACCTGTTTGAGGTCATGCGTCTCGGCTTTGCAGTTCAAGCTTGAGGATGTCTTTCACGTCTTTCTCATCCGGGGACACGCCAAGACCAAGGACTTTGCGATAGTCCTTGATCGCCTTGATGATGGTCTGCGGCGTGATGTCATGTTCTGTATTGTATGCGACCTGTTTCGCGCGACGACGTTCGGTCTCGGCCATGGCCTTGCGCATGGACTCGGTGATCTTGTCTGCATACAGGACGACCTGACCGCGTACGTTTCGCGCGGCGCGTCCGATCGTCTGGATCAGTGATGTTTCTGAACGCAGGAATCCTTCCTTATCCGCATCGAGGATACAGACGAGGGCGACTTCGGGGAGATCCAGACCTTCGCGCAACAGGTTCACGCCGACGATCACCTCGTACGTTCCTTTGCGGAATTCAGACAAGATCTCAAGCCGTTCGATGGTCTTGATATCGGAGTGGAGGTAGCGGGCCTTGATCTTCTTCTCTGCGAGGAATTCCGAAAGATCCTCGGCCATCTTCTTGGTCAGTGTCGTCACCAGGACGCGGTCTCCGCGCTTCGTGACCTCGCCGATCCGTGCGATCGCATCGTCGATCTGGGACGGGCTATCAGGCTTGCCTGCTTTCCCCTTTTTCGGTGTGATCGGGAGCACGAGGACCTCGGGGTCCACGAGACCGGTCGGACGGATGATCTGTTCCACGATATCGGATGAGTGTTTGAACTCATACGGACCGGGGGTCGCGGACACGAAGATGACATGGTCAAACTTCTTTTCCAGCTCCACGAATTTGAGCGGACGATTGTCCAAGGCAGATGGGAGGCGGAAGCCGTATTCGATGAGCGTCTCTTTGCGCGAGCGGTCGCCTTCATACATCCCGCCGACCTGTGGCACGGTCACGTGTGATTCGTCGATGACAAGAAGAAAATCCTCTGGAAAGTAACTGAACAATGTGTCCGGCGGATCGCCCGCCTTGCGACCCGAGAGATGGCGCGAATAGTTCTCGATGCCGTTGCAGTAGCCAAGATTCTCGATCATCTCGAGGTCGAACTTCGTGCGGCGTTCGATCCGTTCGGCTTCGAGGAGTTTTCCGTTCTTCTCGAACCAGTCGAGGCGCTCTTTCAGCTCTTTGCGGATATTGCGGATCGCGCGTTCGCGTTCCGGACCGAGCGTGATGAAATGTTTTGCCGGAAAGAACCACGCATCTTTGAATTCTTTCACGATCTTGCGCGTGACCGGGTCGAGTTGAAGGATGGATTCGATCGTTCCACGTGGCGCTTCGACACGATAGATCTTTTCCTCGTTCGCGGGCATGATCTCGAGGTTGCCGCCGATCGCACGGAACGAGCCGCGGACCAAGTCCGTGTTCGAGAGGCGCGTGAACTGCATCTCGATAAGGCGGTTGAGGACATTGTCTCGCTTTACGTCGTCGCCGACGTTGAGGTGGATCGCGGTCTGTTCGTACGCTTCAGGGGCACCGAGACCGTAGATGCATGAGACCGATGCGCAGATGATCACATCTTTGCGTGTCAGGAGCGCCTGCGTCGCGCTGTGGCGGAGACGATCGATCTCATCGTTGATCATCGCCTCTTTCTCGATGTAGGTATCGGAACGCGGGATATACGCCTCTGGTTGGTAGTAGTCGTAGTACGAGACGAAATATTCGACCGCGTTATCCGGAAAGAACTCGCGAAACTCGTTGCAGAGCTGGGCGGCGAGGGTCTTATTATGCGCGATGATGAGCGTGGGTTTCTGTACCTGCTGGATCACATTCGCGACCGTGAACGTTTTCCCGGTACCGGTGGCTCCAAGCAGGGTCTGCATCCGGTCCCCTTTTTTGACGCCACGAACCAACCCCTCGATCGCCTGTGGCTGATCCCCGGAGGGTTTATAGGGAAGGTGGATATTGAAGTCTGGCACGAAGGCCATTTTGGCAGAAAACAGTGGAAAATGCTATCCTGTGGCCATATGACAAATGAACTCTCCCGGTTCGTCCGGGAGGCCTTAGGGAAAGGGGCGTCGCGTAAGGATATGCAGGCAGCCCTGAAGAAGGCCGGTTGGCCTGTCGATGAGATCAAAAACGCCCTCGATGGATATGCGGATCTCGCATTCGTCGTCCCTGTCCCTCGTCGGAAACCCTATCTGTCGGCCCGCGAGGCCTTCATGTACCTCGTCCTGTTTCATGACCCTGTATATCAGTGCCGTAAGCATCGGGACACTCCTTTTCCAGTTCATCAATCGCGCGTATCCGGACGCCGTCAGCCTCACATATGGCGACACGACGTGCCAACGCGATCCGTTGGAGTACCTCCGCTGTCGTCATCGCCTATCCGGTGTTCATCTGGGTCTCCTGGCTCCTGGGACGCGCGATGAAGAAGGATCCGGAAAAGCGCGGGTCCAAGATCCGGAAGTGGCTGACCTACATCACACTGTTCATCGCCGCCGGGATCATCATCGGTGATCTCATCACCCTGGTCTTCAACGCGCTGGGCGGGGAATTGACCGCGCGATTCGTGTTGAAGGTCCTGGTCGTCGGCGGGATCGCCGGGCTCATCTTCGGTTATTATCTTTGGGACCTTCGAAAGGAGGAGAAAGAAAACGTATGAAGATCACACCCATCCACGGGTTCGTCGGTCTTGTCTCGCTCGGCGTCCTCGCGACGGTCGTCGCCGGATTTCTTCTCCGTCGGTTCGCCGTCGTTGGAGCGCGCGCGCCGTCTGGATACGCAGCGCATCAATGACCTGGAGTCCATCGCCAGTTCCATCGATCAGTATTACAACAACGTGAATCATAGCCAGCTCCCCGCGTCGCTTGATGAACTGAAGCAGGAACGGAACATCTACATCGGGAACACCATCGACCCGGAGACCGGCTCGCCGTACGGATATGCGCGGATCGGCGATACGATCGTCGACGCAGTATGAACTCTGTGCGACGTTCAGCTTGGATACGAGTCAGGAGCAGGATGTGAACGCGCCGTCCCGTCCGTATACGATGGGAACGAGATTTCTGGGATCATCCTGCGGGGTCCAAATGCTTTGAGATAACGGTCCAGCAATTTCCTACAAAGTAATCCGTCACACATATATGAAACATCCTCTCATCTCCGTCGGCTCGCTCTTCGATGCCGGCTGGCAGGCCGTACGCGAAGATTGGCGTACAACGCTGAATCTCACCGCCGGCTTGATCTCATACGTCATTGTTTTGGCCATCATCGCTAGTTGGATGAAGCGATACGTCGGTGCCCCCTCGATCCTCCTCCGTTTCGTGGTCATGATCGCCATCCTGGTCGGCGTCTGTTGGTTCGCAGTCCGGATCGCTGAATATTTCCTCGCAAAATCAGGTAAACCATCGAATAAAAGCACGTGGTGGAAGGTCGGACAGGCCTTTTTGGCTGTTCTCCTCACCGCGCCGCTCCTTCTCTTGGCGGCGATCCTCCTGTTCCTGCCGGCGATCTGGCTCGGGGTCATGCTCTCGTTCACATGGATCTTCATCGTCGATAAAGGCCTGAATGCACCCGAAGCGATGGCGGCGTCATGGAAGCATGTCCGTGGACGCTGGTGGCAGATCTTTCTTCGAGAATTGTTGCCGAAGCTGTTCTACATGATCTGTGAGCTTCTGCTGGCACTTCCGTTGATCTTGATCGCGATCGTCCTGTTCGGTTCTGTGATCTTCACCTTCTTCATTGCTCCAAGCGGGATGATGGCTGTCGGCGGACCGCTACATGTCATAGTCGCGTCCTTGGGGCTCTGGGGAGTTCTTCTCGGCGTCTTCTTCTTTTTCCTCGCCATCGCCTTCTATCTCGCCATCAACGTCGTGCGCATCCTGTACGCATTCAAGGTCATGGTCTCGTTGTATCGCAGTGCGTTAGAGCATCCCGTGGATCGATAGGCCTCGCATCACCCAAACATATGTCTCATCTTGTCAGTAGCAAACAGTTGAAAGAGGAGTCTATCAAGCTCATGAAAGACGGTTGGTCTGCTGCGATGTGGTGGGTCGTCGGGGTCTTCATCGCACGATTGATCTTCCAGTTCGGTGTGATCGGTGTGTCCAGCGCGCCGCGACAGCTCTCAGTGCTTGCGACCCGTCTGACCGGCGGAGGTGTCCTGCTCGCTTTGGTGACGTTCGTGCTGGTCATGGGGCTCATCCGGGTCCTGCTACAGAAGGCTATACCGGATGCGAAGATCGCGTCATATCTCAACAGCCTTCTCGTCGTCTTCGTTGCCGGCATCGTCAATGTCGTCCTCGTGGGCGTCGGGTTTCTCCTCCTGATCTTGCCGGGGATCTGGCTGGGCACGATGTTCACCTTCTACACGATGGAGGTCATCGCGAACGATAAGGGGGTTTGGACGTCCCTGAAAGGGTCGTACGGATTGGTCAAAGGGCGCTGGTGGGCCGTGTTCGGCCGGATCGCCATGGCCGCCCTTTGGGCGATCCTCTTGTCGATCGGTCTGATCATCGTCGTGTGGGTGATCGGTCTGATCCCGGGCCTGCCCGTCGTCGTTCGTAATACGATCGACCAGATCCTGACCGCAGGCCTCGCGGCATTCGTCCTGTATTTCGTCATCTCATGGCAGGTCCTGCTTTATCGTTCGGTCCGCATGACCGCGTCCGCGCACGAGCAGACGAAAAAAGCCGGCTGATGGGTTGAACGTCAGATATTGCAAAGCGTTCCGGGTTCGCCCGGAACTCTTGTTTTTTGCAATGAAAACAGGTATCTTCCGCGCATGATCGACTGGAAGACCCTCCCCCGCCCGATCGTGGCGTTGTCGCCCATGGCAGATATGACGGATCTGCCGTTTTGTCTTATCTGCAAAGCCCACGGCGCTCCGCTCATGTTCCGGGAGATGGTATCGTCCGAAGCATTGATCCGAGAGAATCCGAAGACGCTTGAGATGGCGAAGTTCGATGAGCGCGAACGCCCTCTCATCCAGCAGATCTTCGGGTCGGATCCACACGTGATGGCCGAAGCGGCACGGATCGTCGAAGAGCGCTTTCACCCGGATGGGATCGACATCAACATGGGCTGTCCGGTCTATAACATCGTTTCAAACTTCAATGGTTCTTTCCTCATCAAGGAACCGGATCGCGCCGCAGCCATGATCAAGGCCATGAAAGCGGCGGTCTCTGTCCCGGTATCTGTGAAGACGCGACTCGGGTGGTCGGATGACCGCGAGATCCTTGAATTCGTGAAGGTCGTGGAAGACGCCGGTGCGGACCTCATCTCGATCCATGGCCGGACGAAGGAACAAGGCTATGCCGGGACCGCGAACTGGGATCGGGTCGGCGAAGCTCGTCAGAACACGTCCCTTCCGGTTTTGGTGAACGGCGATATACTGACCGTCGATGACGCGAAAGAAGCGTTGAAGCGTTCGCATGCGGATGGCGTGCTGGTCGGCCGTGGGTTTTTGGGAAACCCGTGGTTCTTCCGTGAGTTACAGCACGGTCTGCGGCCTGAAGAGTATCCGGCCGTGGATCCGCCGACATTGGAAGATCGGATCACGGTCGCGTCCGAGCACGCACGGCTGCACGTGGCGCGATATGGGAATCTCGTGAAGTTGCGCAAGCATCTTCCGTGGTATTTCAAAAAAGAACTGCGGACACAGTTCCCATGGATCGACTTCACAGACCTTCGTTCCAAACTCGTCCGTGTCTCTACGCTGGAAGAGTTGGAAGAGGTCTTTGGAGGCATCCGACAACCCGCGTCCGTCTAAATAGACAAAAGACCCGCCGACCGGCAGGTCTTTTTAGTTTGATGGGATCGCAGGGAGATAGTTTTCCGGATTGACGGGGATCCCGTTCAAACGCACCTCGAAGTGCAGATGTGGGCCGGTGGAGAGCCCGGCGCCCGGCTGACCCGGCATGCCGCCAGAAAGTCCGATCGTATCTCCGCGTGAGACATAGGTATCCGGTTTCGCGATGAACTTCGAAAGGTGGGCGTAGACGGTCGCGATGTTCCCTGGGTGGACGATCATCATGTAATTCCCATACATGCGTCCGAGCTTGGTCCATGCGACGTATCCACCTGCCGCGGCTTTGACCGGCGTCCCAACGGATGCGCGGATATCTTCGCCTGGATGCGGGAAGAGGTAGTTGAAGGGATAGGTCGGATCATGGAATTTTGCCGTGATCCCCCGCGTCGGATCCACCGGCCAATTGAGGACCGCATCCCCGCTCGCGAGAGATGTATCCGCTGTATTGAGTTTATCTTTCAGCGCATCCTTGAGTTGAGAAATGTCGTCCGCTGTGGACTGCTGTTGTTGTTGGAGCTCGTAGAGCACCTGTTCAAAGCCCGATTGTTGATTCTTCGTCTCATCCGCAAGCGACGCCTTGAAGTTCCGTTCCGCCTCGAGTTGGAGCTGATCTTTTGAAATTTGTTGTTTGTTGTCTTCGATGTCCTTTTTCTTTTGATCCATCTGATCCTTATCGTCCTGAAGGGTCTGCTTCAGAGTTTTGACCTTATCGAGTGCTTCGGTCAGATCACGCTGGACCTGTTTATCCGCCTCGATCTGGTCAAAGAAATCTGACAGAGACTTAGATGAGAGAAGGACCTCCACCATCGGCACATCATCCGATCGGGCGATGGTACGGATCATCTCCGCAGCTTGGGTCTTTTGTGCGGCGATCCGTTGATCCTGATCCTCGATCTGTGCTTGAAGCGATTCGATCTCCAGCTGGGTCGTCTCAAGCGCGGCCTGGGCGCGTTGGATATCCAACTGTTTTTCTGCGATGCGGTTATCCAGGATCGAGACCTCGTTCTCCAAAGAGGTCTGCTGAGATTCTTGCTGGGAGATCTTGGCCTTGTATTTGCTGATCAGATCATCCAGTTCATTGACATGGTCCTGACTTTTTTGGATCTTGGAATTCAGGTCATTGACCTGTGACGTCGCACTCGTCGTATCCGTTGCCGCGTTCACAGATCGCACCGATCCGCCGAGGATGCAGAACACCAAACCAGCCACCAGTCCGGTGGAGGTCAACTTCAACCAAAGCGGAGATCTTCGCACGTACAAAGTATAGAGGAAACGCAGACCTGCGGCTACCCGCCCAGGTGCGTGATCGCGTGATCGATCCGGTCAAGAGCCCGGTCCTTTCCGTACGCCCAAAGAAGTTCGAACGGACTCGGTGACTTATCTTGGGCTGAAAGCGCGACACGAAGGGGCCAGAGGACCTCTCCATTGGACCATTCATGATCCGCGATCATCTGGCGGATCGGTCCTTCGAGCGTTTGCGAGCTATCGAACGCCTCATCCGAAAGATCTGCGATGGTCTTTCGAACCGCCTTTAACCGTTCGACCGCATCCTCCGGAGATTGGGTCTTCCAGGTCAGTGTGGATACGGAAAAATCGTATGCGGGTTTGAAGAAATAGCCGGTGAGCTCTTCTGCGTCCTGCGGATGGACCAATCGATCGCGGATGAGGAGGAGGCAGCGGTCGCTGAACGCGTGGTCATCGCTCTTATCTACGACAAAGGGCGTGACGAGTTCAAGATATCGTTCGACCGGGATGGAACGCAGATACTGATTATTCATCCAGTCGAGCTTCTCAAAGTTCACGACCGCGCCGGCTTTGTTGATCTTGTGCGGATCGAACATGTCCACCAGCTCCTGTTTTGAGTAGATCTCCCGATCACCGGTCGGATTCCAGCCCAAGAGCGCGACGAAGTTCACGAGCGCTTCCGGGAGATAGCCCTTGTTCAGATAATCCTCGACTGCGACATCGCCTTGTCGTTTGGAGAGCTTACTACGGTCCGCATTCAACAAGAGCGGGAGGTGCGCGAACTTCGGCGGTTCCCATCCGAATGCGTCGTAGATGAACAGATGCTTCGGCGTCGAGGGCAGCCATTCTTCCCCACGGAAGACGTGTGAGATCTCCATGTCGTGATCATCGCACGTCGCGGCGAGATGATAGGTCGGAAATCCATCAGACTTGAAGATGATCGAGTCGTCGATCAATGACCAGTCGAAGGTCACATCATCGCGGATCAGGTCGTAGACCGTCACGTTCCCCTGTTTTGGGAGCTTTAACCGGATGACATGCGCTTCTCCGTCCTTCACGCGCTTTGCCGCTTCATCAGGTGGAAGTGCGCGGCAATGACCGTCGTACATCGTCGGTTGGCCTGCAAGTTGCTGGGCTTGGCGGACCTCGGTCAGCCGTTCTTCTGTGCAAAAACAATAGTAAGCCTTCCCCTTTTCGATCAGTTGTTCCGCATAGGCGCGATGCCGGTCCGCGCGTTTAGATTGGATGTATGGGCCGTAGTCACCGCGTTCCGTGAGATTTCCTTTTGCATCGAACCAGACGCCCTCATTCGGGATCACGCCGCACGCTTCGAGCGAACGACAGATGTTCTCGATCCCTCCCTCTACCGTGCGGGCTTGATCCGTGTCCTCCACGCGGAGGATGAAGTCCCCGTCGTTATGACCGGCCATGAGGTCATTATAGAGGGCGGTCCGAAGGCCCCCGATATGCAAAAACCCCGTTGGACTGGGGGCAAAGCGGACGCGAACACGCGAGTCTGACATGAATCCAATGCTACGGGATTTGCATCCCAATGTCGAGATTTTGGCTTAGATCGAAAGGGGGTCGAAGAACGGCTCTATAAAGCCAACGTCATTTCGCTTCATTGAGCCAAGAATACGACATCGATCGGTTGACAAAAGCCTCTTTTCATGCTATCTTACCCTGTTTCGAGTCGGGCTCTGCCCTCTCGAACGCGGTATGCTTCCACCGCAACGGAAGCGTCACATTCGTCCCTTCGAAAACTTCAGAGGGAAAGAAAGCAGGTCACACATGCATAAGTTCGTTTTGTTCGCTCTTGTATTCAGTCTCGTCGCGTGCGGCGGGAACGTCTCGATCGACAGCACGGGGACCCCCGATCCGGGCGTTTCCGGTGCCGCCGGCTCGTCTGATGTTCCGCCCGGCACCGGAGGCTCTGGTGCAGGCGGACAGGCGGGCGCGACCGGGATGGGCGGTTCTCCGTCCGCTGGTGGCGCGTCCGGTGAAGCTGGCCAGGGCAACCAGGCCGGTGCAGCTGGACAAGCTGGCATGGCAGGAGCGGCCGGCATGGCAGGCCAACCCGGGACCGGCGGAAGCGCTGGGATCGGAGCGGCAGGTCAGGCCGGTGCGGCTGGCGCGCCTTCGTGCACGCCGACCGTGACGTTCACCACGACATCTCATCAAGACGGCGAGGTTGCCGTCGGTTCCGCGGGGGTCACTGTCCTCAAAGGAACGCTTTCGGCTGACGATTGCAGTGACGTTGAGATCAGCAGACTCACGTTCATCTTCACGTCACCGGACTTCGACAATACGGACCCGGCCAGCCAGTCGGGATACTGCAAGGCACCGTGTTCTGCGCCGTCGGATTGGAACTTCCAGAACCTCACGGTGGAGAGCCAAGACAATGGCTCGACGCTCATGGGGCCGCTGGCCAGTCCGAAGCAAGGAGCGAGCAACCAACCCGCGGTGCTCGACTTCAAGGATGCGTTCACCCTCAAAGCCGGAGAGACCAAGCACATCGCGGTCGGCATGATGGTTCCGTCGCCTCTGGCAACAGATGTGGCGGGCAAGCGGTTCGAGGCGAATTTCATCGGTCTCAATACGGCGTCATACAGCGTCTTGGTGTCGAACGATACGTCGGCGGATCCCAACGCCACCTTCACGGTCGTATCTGCACTGTATCCGTTGACCGTCCAACCTTCGACGAACATGCCCTCACCGCAGATCGTCATCGGCGGGAAGGACGTGCGGGTCCCCTTCAGTACTTGGGACATCACCAACGGATCAAGCGGTGACATCGTGGTGACGAGTGCAAACATCCGTCAGGTCGATCCGAATGGCGACAATGCGGACTTCACCATGGTGGGGCTCTCGGTCAACGGTACCAGTGTCATGTCAGGCGTTGCGACGGACCCGAACGATGGCAATTGGTCCGTCGACGGGCTGTCACCACTCACGATCCCGGCGCACGGCACCGTCGAGGTCACGGTGTGGGGGAAGATGGCGAACGTCGTTTCCAGCTCCAGCGCGAACGGTGCGTGGAACGGGGTGGCCCGATCGGGTCATTCACCGTCCCTCGCGATCGCAAGCGTTCGGGTGAAGGAGACGAATGCGTTCCTGGACGTCCCTGTGGCGTCCGCGACGCTGCCATCCATGGTCCTCCGTAAGAGTCAGCCCTACGTCACGAAACTCCCGCTTGTCTCGAGTACGCTTATCGAAGGCGCGGACCAGGATCTGTTCACGTTCCAGGTCACGCCGGATCTCTCGGGATCGATCGAGCTTGCGCAGTTCGGGATCGCCTGGACCAAGTCCGTCGGCATGAGTCTGTACAGCATCGGTCTGCGTCGCGGGTCGACGGAGCTCACCTTTTCGGGATCTGCCAAGATCGTCAGCGATCCAGACCGAGGTGGGAACCCCGTCCTCCCGCAAGAAACGAACGGCGTCCTGATGTTCGATCTGGGCGACATGCCGATCTCGAGTTCGGGGGATGTCTTCACCGTTCACGGGACGTTCACGGGGACCGTACCCGGATCTTCCGTCACGTTGGGGTTCGATCGCGTTCCTGTGGACACGATCCCCGTTACCGCGTTCCTCGAAAACCCTGCGTCGGGTCCTGAAACGCACCTGTGCACGGTCAACGGGTGTTACCCGACGCCTGGCATGGATGCGTACATGGGAAGCTTCCTTTGGAGCGATCTGACGGAGGTCCCCCACTCGTGGAGTTCGACCGACTGGACGAATGACCTGTACGTGCAGGACATGGGCCAGACGCAAACGCTCATGCGATAAGGAATTCCCCCTGACCTCATCTCGACCCCGGCATGTATCCGCTCTCGCGGAACGTGACCGGGGTCTTTTTTATTCTTGTCGCTCGGTCGCGCGTCGCGTACGGTCTTTTCATATGTGCGGCATCGTCGGATACGTCGGGTCGGACGAGGCGGTCCCTGTACTCCTCGATGGATTGAAGCGATTGGAATATCGCGGATATGACTCTGCGGGGGTGTGCGTGGCGAATGGACCATTGACCGTTGTGCGTTCTCCCGGACGGATCGCAAACTTGGAATCGCGCTTGGGCGATCATCCCCTTTCCGGTACATCCGGGATCGCGCATACACGCTGGGCGACCCACGGTCCTCCGACCGAGATGAATGCGCATCCGCATCAAGACTGTTCATCGCAGATCGCCGTGGTACACAACGGGATCATCGAGAATTACGGCGATCTCCGGCGGGAATTGCAAGAACACGGACATGTCTTCGCCTCTGAGACGGATACTGAAGTCCTCGTCCATCTGATCGAAGAAGAGCGAAAAAAAGGACGATCACTTGAAGAAGCGGTCCGTTCTGCATTATCCCGTGTCCGCGGAACATACGGGATGTGTGTCATGGATGCCCGTGAACCGAATCGGATCGTGACCGCCCGTCTCGGAAGCCCGATCGTCCTCGGCGTTTCGGATGAAGGGCATTTTGTCGCATCGGATGCGAGCGCGATCATCGGGCACACGCGACGCGTCGTGTATCTGGATGACGGCGAGATGGCGGTGATCGAACCGGGTCGCTATCGCGTTCTCTCGCTTGACAATCGCACCATCACAAAACCGATCGAAGAATTGGATTGGTCCGCGGAAGATGTCCAAAAGGACGGCCATCCGCATTTCATGCTGAAAGAGATGCTCGAACAGCCCGAGGTGCTTTTGAATACGTTGCGCGGCCGCGTGGATACAGAGAACGGCGTAGCGATCCTCGGAGGGTTGCGGGATGTTGCCGAACGGCTCCGGACGATCGACCGTTTGATCATCGTGGCCTGCGGAAGCGCCTACTACGCCGGCATGGCCGGTGAGTACATGCTGGAGGCGTACGCGGGCGTTCCGGTCGAGGTCGAACTCGCGAGCGAGTTTCGCTATCGCGACCCGATCCTGACGTCACAGACCGCCGTTTTGGCTGTTTCGCAATCAGGTGAGACGGCGGATACGCTTGCTGCCATCCGAGAGGCCAAGCGGAAAGGAGCGTTGACACTCGGGATCGTGAATACGGTCGGCTCAACGATCGCGCGGGAGACCGACGCAGGTGTCTACAATCATGCCGGTCCGGAGATCGGCGTCGCGTCGACCAAAGCATTCGTCTCTCAGTTGACGGTCTTCGCGCTTTTGACGCTCTTTTTAGGCCGCCAGCGATCAATGACCTCCTCTGCCGGCCGTGAGCTCACAAAAGCGCTTCTCGACCTTCCAGAGCTGGTTCAGCGGGTCCTGGAGAAGCGTGAGCAGATCGAGGAGGTTGGGAGGGCCTGGAAAGATGCTCGAAGTTTCTTTTATCTGGGACGGACCTATGGTGCGCCGATCGCATTCGAAGGCGCGTTGAAGTTGAAGGAGATCAGTTATATCCATGCAGAAGGATACGCAGCTGGTGAGATGAAACACGGACCGATCGCCCTCATCGATCCATCGTTTCCGAGCGTGGTCATTGCACCGGTCGATGCCGTGTACGAAAAGACGAAGTCGAATATCGAAGAGCTCCGTGCACGCAGCGGACCGGTCATCGCCGTGACCACCGAAGGGAATCGGGATCTCGATTCCCTCGTAGACCATGTGATCGAAGTCCCGAAAACGCATGAAGCGCTCCAACCGGTCGTCAATGTCTTGCCACTCCAATTATTCGCATATGCGGTCTCGGTCGCAAAAGGGATCGATCCAGATAAGCCACGGAATCTCGCAAAGAGCGTAACGGTCGAATAGGGTTGAAAAGGGAGTGCTTTACAGGGTTCACCCCTCCCCTCTCGACAACCACAAAGATTCGTGTTACAAGCGAATCACGGCCCATTCCTGAAAGGAGACCTAAACAGGATGGAAATCGGGATCGTCGAGTCCTTTCCACAATCACAGGGAAACGGTTTCGTCGTTTCATCCATGACGCGCGAACATCTCACGTTCAACGTCACGGAAGGGCGTAAGATCCGTATAGGTGCGAATGCGCCGGTCTTCAACTCGAAGCCTGCGCGTCGTACCCCCCAGCCCGGAGACCTCATCGTCTTTGAGCGGAAACTGACGGATCGTGGATCGGCTCATGCCGCGCCGTGGGGGTTCTACAGATCGTATCGCCATGCGTACAAGGCGCTCGTTGCCCCTTGTATCCCAGGGCACAGCCTTCTCGAGTACCCCTTTTTGCTCGACGTGTTGATCCTTGCTCGGTCGCGGTACATACCTGGCCGATTCAAGGTAAGATCAGCTCCGTTGACCAAGGAGGTCCTCGAAAGCGTTGGCGTCGATGACATCAGCGCATATCGGCTCAAATACTACTATGTCGCCAACCGCATGGCACCAGCGAGCTGGTTCGTCCATGAGCTGGAGGCGACCTACTGGGTTCGAACCGAGAAAGAGCGACGGCTATTTGGGACTCATACGGTCAAACATCAGGTTGCACGCCTCGGTCTGGATCCCAGAGATGACGACGTTCGACTCGTCCTCCTCGAAGCAACGGATCAAATGAGCAAGGTCCGCGTCGCGGACGAAACGCATCGGGTGCACGCCTACCCGCTCGATCAGCGCCGACAGCTGACCGTGTACCTTCCCTGAAGTGACGACACTCTCCGTCGTCCGATCGCCTCTCTCCTTGGGAGGCTTTTTGATATCAAAAGCCCCTGATGTGCAGGGGTTTCGTTCACGAACCCGTCTCTGCATGTTTTTAATGTCGAGACGTTTCCTCGGGTCGTCGTGGGAGAAGACGATCACTCAGAACGGTAAGCGGGAAGATGATCACTGCGTCGAAGATCCGTTTCCATCTCTGCGGTTCCTGGAAGAGGCGCCACAGCCATTCCAACCCCATTTTCCGAAAGCCGTCCGGTGCGCGGCGTTTTGCGCCTGCCCAGTAATCAATGGTCCCGCCTATCCCGATCGCTACGTGGACACTCGGCAGATCCGGAAGGTATCTCGCCATCCATCGTTCCTGTTTCGGGTGTCCGAAGGCGACGAGAAGGATCTCCGGGGCGAATTGCGTCAGTCGGAAGCGCGTCTCTGCCCCCGCATCGTCATCCTCACCCGTATTAGTGATAACGCCACCTCGTTCAGCGAAGACCCGAAGTTCGGGATACGACCTCCGCAATTTCCACGCGGCTTTGTCTGCATTCCCCTCTTCCCCGCCGATAAGCGCGACCGAGGTCCCTTTTGCCGCGGCTTGTTGGACCAATGCTTCCGCCAGGGTGACGCCGGTCAGACGAGCCGGTTTGGCACCGTTCAGCCAGCCGGCGATCTTGAGCCCGAATCCATCGACGAATCGAAAATCCGCAGCGCGAAGCACGTTCCAGTATGCCGGATCTCGACGTGCGGCAAGCAGGATCTCCGGATTCGCAGTGACCACCGTGACGGGTTTCTTTTGAGAGCTGCGTTCACGGATCGCTGACAACGCATGATCGAGATCATACCCGTGGATCACGAGTCCGAAGCAGTTGAATACCTGTGACATGTGGTTCAGTGGAACTTAAAAACCTTCAGATTCTTGTAGACAGACCCGGTAGGGGTCGCGGTGCTGCGGATGATGGCGATCTCTCGCGGTCTCCATTCGATCGGTTCGACGTCTTCCGACCAATGTGTGAGCTTCGATCCCTTTTCCTTCCGGATGATGGATATGTGTGGTTTCCACGGTCTCCGATCCACGCCAGGCGCGACGATCGATGCGAGGTCGCGGACCGTCCGCACATAGCGGCTCCATTGCTGTTCATGATCCGGGGAAAGCTGGGCAACGACGCGCGTGGGGTCACGATGCGGAAAGGTCTCAAATCCCTTTATTTCGAAAACACCGCCGGGGGCCTGGCGGATGGATGAACCGATGAGTTCTGTGAGATGGTCAACATGCTGCTCTTTGACCTCGTCTAGGAAAGCGAGGGTCAGGTGCCAAAGAGAGGGTTTTATCGGCCTGTCCTTGCCAGGATAGGTCTCAATGTCGTGCCAGGCGCGAGCGAGCCGTTTTTGGAGCTGCTCAGGCACGGGAAGGCCGATGAAGAGCCGCATGATTCATTATAACGGATTTTCGTCTTTTGGGAGAGTTGATCTGTCAATCGTAGGGACATGACGTGCGACGTGCTTGCGTGCGACTTTATATCGCGCCAATTCCCGTTCCAATGCGGCCGCCGCGAGGGCGTAGGAGACGTCGTCCGTCCGAACCGCCTCATTCATGACCTTTTCTGCCCGCGCTTTCGCCTGTTCGATCACAGTGAGGTCAAGTTCATGCCCCCGTTCGGCCGTGTCAGCCAGCACGCGGACCTTATTCGCACCCACCTCGATGAACCCGCCGGAGACGGCGATGTCCTCCACGTTCCCGTTCGCGGTCATCTGCGCCACGCCTGGGACCAGGATCGCGACAAGATGGGCGTGATCCGGAAGCACGGTGATCTCCCCTTCCTTGGTGGGAAGGGTCACCTTGTCCGCCTCGGCGCGATAGACGACGCGTTCCGGCGTGACGAGTTCGAAGTGGAAGGGCATAGGGAGAGAGTCTAGAATCTGGAAGCTGGAATCTAGGTAAATATTTTTGTGTAAACGGTATTTCTCTCGCTTCTAGATTCTTTACGCTTGTACTTCGTCGATGCCGCCTTTCATGTAGAACGATTGTTCCGGTTTATCATCGTGCTTTCCGTCGAGGATCTCTTCGAACGCGCGGATCGTGTCTTCGAGCTTCACATATTTGCCCGGATTGCCCGTGAAGACCTCAGCCACATGGAACGGCTGGGAAAGGAACTTCTGGATCTTTCGCGCGCGGGTCACACTCTGTCGGTCTTCTTCTGATAGATCTTCCATTCCAAGGATGGCGATGATGTCCTGGAGGTCCTTGTAGCGCTGGAGGACGCGCTGAACCCCGCGAGCAACGTTGTAATGTCGTTCGCCCACGATCTGTGGGTCAAGAATCGTGGAAGAGGAATCGAGAGGGTCTACCGCCGGATAAATGCCGAGTTCCGCAAGAGAACGGGCGAGGACGACCGTGGAGTCCAGGTGACTGAAAGTCGTGGCTGGTGCTGGGTCCGTGAGGTCATCGGCTGGCACGTAGACCGCCTGAACAGACGTGATCGAGCCTTTGTTCGTGGAGGTGATGCGCTCTTGGAGCGCGCCCATCTCGGTCGCGAGCGTCGGCTGGTAGCCCACGGCCGACGGGATGCGGCCCAGCAGGGCTGATACCTCTGAGCCGGCTTGCGTAAAGCGGAAGATGTTATCTACGAAGAGGAGGACGTCTCGACCTTCATCACGGAACGCTTCGGCCATGGTGAGACCGGAGAGAGCGACGCGGGCGCGTGCACCCGGTGGTTCATTCATTTGTCCGAAGACAAGTGATGTCTTATCCAACACGCCGGATTCATGCATTTCACGGTACAGATCGTTCCCCTCGCGAGATCGTTCTCCGACACCCGCAAACACAGAGTAGCCGCCATGTTCCTGTGCGATGTTGCGGATCAACTCCATGATGATGACGGTCTTCCCCACACCAGCGCCACCGAAGAGACCGACTTTTCCGCCTTTCAAGAATGGACAGATGAGGTCGATGACCTTGATGCCGGTCTCGAGGATCTCGGTCTTGATCGACTGTTCGGTGAAGGACGGCGATTCGCGATGGATCGGAAGGTATTCCTTCGCTTTGAAGTCACGACTATCAAGCGGCTGGCCTGTCACGTTGAAGATGCGGCCGAGGACCTCTTTCCCTACGGGGACGCGGATCGGTGAGCCCGTATCTGCAACCGGCATGCCACGGACCAGTCCGTCCGTCGAGGACATGGCGATGGTCCGCACTTCCCCGCCGCCGAGATGCTGTTCGACCTCAAGCGTGAGGGTCGTGTCACCGTTGACGATCTCCAGCGCCGTGTAGATCGGCGGCGGATCGCCTTCGAAGGCAACATCGACCACGGGTCCGATGACCTGCGTGATCTTTCCATGACGGAGTTTTTCTTTGGTCGACATATGATTCGTGTGGAAGATTATTCAACGGCCGCTTTTCCGGCACTGATCTCGGAGATCTCGCGCGTGATGTTGGCTTGGCGGGCTTGGTTATATGTAAGGGTGAGGTCTGCGATCATGTTGTTGGCATTGTCGGTGGCGCTTCGCATGGCCAGCATCCGTGCGGCGTGCTCCGAAGCAGCGGATTCGAGCAGTGACTGATAGACGAGCGTGTCGATGAGACGCGGCAACAGCGTATCGAGGACATCATCCGGTGAAGGTTCAAAGAGTGCGGATGCGTCCGTTGGTTCGTCCGTTGTGCTGGATGATCGCGCGCTGGACAGTTCCGTTTCCGGTGTGGCGGGGAGTAGTTGGATGACGGATGCGACCTGACGCATGGCAGTGCGATAATCCATGTAGGCAAAGAAGACACGGTCGGCGCGGCCTTGTGCGAATTCCTGCACTGCGAGGTCGCCGACGGGCCGGGCCCGTTCGTACGATGGTTCATTGGACACGGCATCAAAGGCGGCCACGATCTCCAGACCGGCTTTCCGGACCGCGGATTCTGCGCGTTTCCCGACCGTGATGACGCGTACCGGTTCGGGACGTGCTTTGGCAAAGGCGATGCTCTTTTTCAGCAGTTGGGAGTTGAAACCGCCGCACAGTCCGCGATCGGATGCCGCGATGATCAGAAGGGACGCACGAGCCGTCGAACGACCTGTAAGGAGCGGGTGCGACGCGGCTTGGACAAGTTTTCGGACGTCCGCGACCAGTGCGTCGATCGTCTTCGCGTAATCCCGCGACGCCTGCGTCATCTGGACCGCTTTGCGCATCTTTGATGCAGACACCAACTCCAGCGCTTTCGTGATCTTGCGCGTGTTGGTGACGGAACGGATCCGACGTTTGATGAGTCGCGGACTGACAGCCATAGATTATGCGGCAAACGAGGCGTTCCAGTCTTCGATCGCCTTCTTGAGACCCGTCTCGATCTCCTCATCCAGGGCTTTGCGTTCCGCAAGCTGATCGATCGTCGTCTTCGCTTGGAGGTCGAGATGTTCGTGGAATCCCCGTTCCCAATCTCGGATCTTTTCCACCGGAACGGCATCCACGAAGCCGCGGGTCACGGCGTAGAGCACCGCGACCTGGTGAGGCATGGACATGGGTTCGTATTGATCCTGCTTCAATACCTCGACCATGCGGCGGCCACGTTCGATCTGTTTCCGCGTGGTCTCATCAAGGTCTGTCGCGAACTGGGAAAACGCTTCAAGTTCGCGGAATTGCGCGAGGTCGAGACGAAGCTGACCTGCGACCTTCTTCATCGCCTTGGTCTGCGCAGCGCCACCCACGCGGGAGACGGAAAGGCCCACGCTGATGGCTGGGCGGATGCCTTTGTAGAACAGGTCGGATTCGAGGAAGATCTGGCCGTCCGTGATCGAGATCACGTTCGTCGGGATGTACGCGGAGATGTCCCCCGCCTGTGTCTCGATGATCGGCAAGGCGGTGATGGATCCGCCGCCATGCTCGGCATCCACGCGACAGGCGCGTTCCAAAAGACGAGAATGGAGATAGAAGACATCGCCCGGGTAGGCTTCGCGTCCCGGCGGGCGTCGCAAGAGCAGGGAGACTTCACGATATGCCCAAGCATGCTTGGAGAGGTCATCGTAGACCACGAGCACATCCTTGCCCTGGTCCATGAAATATTCGGCGATCGCGCATCCGGCATACGGCGCGATGTATTGCATGGCCGCCGGATCCGACGCGCCAGCGATGACGACCACGGAATTTTCGAGCGCACCGCTCTCTTTCAAGCGCGCGACAAGTTTTGCCACTTTGGATTCCTTTGAGCCGATCGCGACATACACGCAGATGACGCCCGTCTCTTTCTGATTGATGATCGTGTCGATGGCAATGGCGGTCTTACCGGTCTGGCGATCGCCGATGATGAGCTCACGTTGTCCGCGACCGATCGGGATCATAGCGTCCACGGCCTTGAGGCCGGTCATGAGCGGAACGTTGACCGGTTCACGCGTCATCACACCCGGAGCGATCTTTTCGATCGGCATGTCCTTTGTCTTGGACAGCTTCCCTTTCCCGTCCAGAATCTGACCAAGCGGGTCCACGACCCGGCCCAAGATCCCGTCACCGACAGGGATCGAAAGGATGCGTCCCGTTGCTGTGACCGCGTCTCCGGCTTTGATGCCCTGCCATTCTCCCAAGATCATCGCACCGACGCGGTCATGCTCAAGGTTGAGGACCACCCCCATGACGCCTGACGCGAATGTCAGGAGTTCCATGGATTTGGCATTCGCAAGACCCGCGATCGAAGCGATGCCGTCACCGACGTCGCGTACGATCCCCGTCTCCTCGCTCTGGCTCGAGACCTCGAAGGACTCGATCTCTTTGCGGAGGCGCTGTGCGATCTGCGCGGCCGCTGTGACGTTTTTGAGTTTCTGTTCAGACATAGAGTTGTTGTTTCAATCGTTCGATCCGTCCTTTGACGCTCGCATCCGCGCGCCAGTCTCCGACCGTGACCCGCAACCCACCTAGGAGCGACGGGATGATCCGTTCTCGGATCTCTACCGTCCCGTTGAAGCGTTTTGCGAGTGTTTTTGTGAGTGCGTCCTTGGTCGATGTTTCGAGGGGGGTCGCGGATTCGATCGTGGCTTCGTAGTGCTGCGCCCGTTCCCGGAAGAGCGTGATGACGGTCTCAGCACAGGCTGGAAATTCTTCGAGCAGGCCACGCGACTGCAGGGCGAGCAAGGTATTGACGACCCGTTTCGGCAGATCGGTGCCAAGGGCTTGTTTCAAGGCGTTTTGTCGTTCGATCAATGGAACGGTCGGCTCCGAAAGATCGATCAAGAGTTGATGATCTACAGCAAAGGCGTCCAACGCGATGCGAATGCCCTTTGCGACCTCGGTCACGTTGTGTGCGTCGATCGCAGCCTCTACGAGGACGCTGGCGATGTCAGATGTGATGCGTGCCGTTGCCATATCATTTCGTGGATCCGACCTCTTCTGTCGCCTGCGCGGCAAGTGCCTTCATGCTCTTTTCATCAAGACCGACAGCGACTTTTTCAACTGCGGAGGTGATGAGCGTGGCCATTTCCTTATGTAATGATGCAGCCGCTGCGTCCTTTTCCGCCTTGATCTGCATCTTCGCCTCGTCGATATGCTGTTCGATCTCTCGCATCGCGATCTTAAGCTTTTCCTGTCGAATGGCTTCGCCGTTGGCTCTTCCTTCATCCACGATCATCTGTGCCGCACGGCGCGCTTCGATCAGGACCTGCTCTTTTTCCGTGGAGGCTTCTTCCAGCTTTTTGGCCGCAGTCTCGGCATGCGTGAGTCCGTCCGCGATCCGCTTGGCGCGCGCATCCATCAGCTTGAGGAGCGGGGTAAAGACGAATTTCCACATCACGAACAGGACGATACTGAAATTCACCAGCTGAGCGGCGAATTGCCAGCCGTTGATCCCGAGGGATGCGAGAATGGAGGTTGATTGGGGTTCCATATATCTCATTCGGAGCCGCCTCTCGCGAGACGACCCCAGTGAAACAGGGACTTACAACGTAAAGACGACAACGAGTGCGTAAATGGCCACTGCTTCCGCGAACGCCATGCCAAGAAGCATGGGAACGAAGAGCTTTTCGGTCGCCTCCGGATTCCGTCCGATGGCTTCCATGGCCTTACCGCCGATGCGGCCGATCGCGAGACCGGGAGCGATGCTGCCGATGCCGATGGCGAACGCCTTGGCGATCAGCTTGAAGGATTCTGCGTCCATAGGTTTTGAGGAGAATGGATCGACGGGGATATGTTTAACGTCGTCCGTTCTTCCACTAAGAATGATTCGGCTCCCGACAACGTTCGTTATCGGGAATCTGTTCATACTTAGGCGAGGGCGTGATGTTCGGCTGCGTCTGCCTCCGCAGCGCCGTATTCATCCTCGTGCTCGGCGCCGTGCGGTTTCGCGGACATGACCGTGAGATAGACGAGCGTCAGCATGGCGAAGACCGTCGCCTGAATGACGCCGACGATGAGCTCAAGGAACATGAACGGCAACGGGATGAAGAATCCGATCAGCGATGAGATGACGGCCATGAGGACCTCCCCGGCAAAGACGTTTCCGAAGAGACGCAGAGACAGGGAAATGACCTTGGCCACCTCGGAGATGATCTCGATGAATCCGACACCGAATTCAATGAAGCCGACAAGGATCTTGATCGGGTTCAGGGTCTTCAAAGCCCTCCAGAGACTTCCAAGCTGGATGAACTTGTTCCAGTGAACGAAGAATCCCAGCGTGAACATGCCGAGGAGATTCGAGCCGATCACGGAGATCAACGCCATCGCCAACGTCAGATTCAGGTCGCTGTTCGCAGAACGGAGGAATGGAATGAGTTCTGAACCGTGCTGGATACCGATGGTGCCGGTTCCCGGCAGGAGGCCGAACCAATTGCAACACAAGATGAAGAGGAACATCGTGCCGACGAGCGGAAGGAATTTCTTGGACTTTTCACGATCGCCGGTCACCTGATCGAAATAGCCGAACAAAAAATCCAGAAGCGCCTCGAAGGCGTTCTGGAGTCCGCGCGGCTTCTCTGTCAGCGACCGGTTAAGGATCAATGCGAAGACCACGAACAGCACGGTCATGATCGTCGAGTTCACGAGAGCATTCGAGACGGGCATGGGCCCGATCATGAATAGGGTCTCAGCTGGAAGCGGGATGGTCATTTGCGATGATCGGACTTCATCTGCTCAGCGTATGCCGTGGCCTTTCGATACACGAGGAGACCGGAAACAGTGAGGGCAAAAATGAGTCCAACGATGGTCCCCCATGGGCTGGTCGCGTATCGTACGTCGATCCACCGCCCGGCAAGGGCGAATAAGGTGGTCGGGACCGCGACGGCGATGACGACGTCCCAGACGATCCCTAGGGCCTTGAGGCCAGAAACCGTTGAAGAACGTCCGTCAGAATCCATAAAAGACGCCGAGAGTATATGTGTCGGCGAGAAATACGTCAATGGCGCACTTTTTTCCGTTAGAGCTGGAACACGGCTTTGGCATTGTCGGTCGTCAGCTGACAGATGTCTTCTAGGTCGATCCCTCGGAGTTCTCCAAGTCGTTTGGCGACCTCTTCTACGTACGAAGGTTCGTTTCGCTGGCCGCGATGCGGGACCGGTGCAAGGAATGGCGCGTCCGTCTCTACTAAGATCCGATCCAATGGCATCTGCTCAGCGACCCGCTGGAGCGTGTGTTCCGGGTCTGTTCCTTTCCGTGGCGGAAACGTCAGGATCCCTGAAAAAGACAGATAACAGCCAAGTTCTAGCAGGGGTGCGGCATTCGTCCAGGTCCCGGTGAAACAATGGATGATGGTCCGAGGTCGATCGGATGCGGGAATTTCATCCAGGATCTCGGCGACGCGTTCAAACGCATCGCGGCAATGAACGACAAGGGCGAGGTCGAGTTTTTTTGCAAGCACGATCTGGTCACGAAATCCGCCTTCCTGCGCGGCTTTGGCCACCGCGGGGTCACGACCTTCGTCGATGCGATAAAAATCCAATCCGGTCTCCCCGATCGCGACGACTTTTTGAGAAGAGGTGGCGATCCGTTCAAGTTCGTTGATGTCATATTCCCCCTTGTCTTCCTCTCCATCGTACGCAAAGGAAGAGGAGAAATGTTCTGGATGATATCCCACGGCTGCCCAGACGTACTCGTGTGCTTCTGCGAATGCGACCGCACTTCGGCTTGTGCCGAGCGTCGTCCCGATCGTCACGGTTGCGATCCCCTTTTCCACCATGCGCGATAGGACCGCGTCGCGGTCTGTCTCATATTCAGGAAAATGCACGTGGCTGTGCGTGTCGATCAGGCGAATGTTCACAAAAGGAATCCGAGGAGCGTATGGAACGTGTTGTTGATCCAGTGCGCGACGCCGGATCCGGAAAGCCACGTGACGAGATGCGGTTCAAGGTTATACGCAAGGATGAGGTAGATCGCCCCGCCAAGGATGATGATCCCTTCTGCGAGGCCGACGATCGCCCCGAGGAAGGCGTTGATCGTCTTGAGGAATGGGATGACCGACAGGATCTTGAAGAAAGCCTCCGCGAGTTTAAAGATGAATCCGATCAGCCGTGTGATGAAGACGAAGATGATCAGGAATGCGATGAGGTGTGCGATCCCAACGGGCATGAAAAGCGCCAAAATGCCGGTCAGATAGACTGACCATGCGCGTGCCGCGATGAAGCCTAAGACCGCGCCGACCAACCGACCGAAGGTTTGGACAAAACCATCTTTCCAGCCTGCGCCGGCAAAACCGATGATCGCAATGACCAATAGCACGTCAACGAGAAGCATATGGATCAGTGTACCCGTTTCGGGGCCGGCCCGACAATGATGACGAATTCCCCCTTCGTGCTCGTCTGCGCCATCTGTTGTCGGACATCTGCCGCCGTTCCGCGGTACAGCGTCTCATGGAGCTTCGTCAATTCCCGGCCAACGAAGATCAAACGGTCCGTTTGGAGGGTCTCTTCCAACGCGGCCAACGTCTTTTCGATCCGGTGCGTGGATTCCAGAAAGATACTCGGAGATGTCCGTCCGGTGATCTCGGTAAAGAAGGTCGATCGTCCTTTCTTTTGTGGGACAAAGCCAAGGTACATGAACGTATCCATGGGAAATCCGCAGGCGCTGATCGCCGTCGTGATCGCAGATGCGCCCGGGATCGGTTCTACCGGGATCCCCGCTTCGAAGGCCGCGGCGGCAAGCTTCCCACCTGGATCGTTGAGGTTCGGCGTTCCGGCATCGCTCACATAGACGACGTGTTCGCCGTCTTTCATTCGCGTGATCGCATTGGTGATCGCTCGATCCGTCGAATGAACGTGGATCGCCAAAAGGGGTTTTGAGATGGTATGTGCGGTGAGTAACTTTGAGGTGACGCGCGTATCCTCGCAGGCGATGCGGTCACATGCCTTCAACGTTTCAAGAGCGCGAAGCGTGATGTCTTTGAGATTGCCGATCGGTGTCGCGACGATAGAGAGTTTGCCGTTCATATCAGTAGATGCGGAAAAGGACCTGAAGCGCCGCGATGAACTGGTCCATAAAATCGGACCACGTGAAAATGTTCGTTGTTCCGGTCGTCAGGATATACCGACCTTTGTTCCCATTGGGACTTCGGACCGCGATGCCGTAGGTCGCGTCCTTGGGCGCGACCGTATCAATGGTCGGACCTTGCGCAAAGGTGGTCAGCGCATACAGGTCGAAATGAGTGGGACGCTGATCCGTCTCATCAGATGTAACGATCATCCCATTCCCATCACCGATCGGGATGACCGGATCCTGGTCAGGCGTGGGAAGTCCGGGTCCGAACAGGATGATCGTCGGATAGAAATTCTCATCTTTCGCCGGGATGTCCATTGCGAGATGGATCGGATCCCCCTTCTTCAACGTCATCGTGAAATAATCGACATCATCTTTTCGTTGGAGACTCCCAAAAAAGCGTTGGAGCCGCTGCGGTCCTTGGATGATCTGCGCCGTCTCCGTCGTGTCCTGTGCAGACGCCTTGATATGCAATTCGGCCGCATGTGTCTGCAGTGGGAGCACGATCGAGACGGCCATCAAGACCGGAAGCCAACGACGCATGGACGGAGTATAGCGCGGCTCCATCATCCTGACACGTCTTCTTCCGCATGATATCTTAGGACGGTATGCGACGTACGCCGATCCTCCTCCTTGCCGCTTCTGTTGCGTTGTTCGGCGCTGGGTGTTTCAAACCCTTGTTATCCATGCAGCAGGTCGTGCCGCCACCCGCCCCAGAACCGACTTCGACGCCGGCAGGCTATCCGACGTTCCCAAAGCCTGCCCCACCGGCGAAGACGCCGAAGGAGGAATTGGCAGATGCGCTGAAAGCGTTCGCGAATGCCAAATCTTTTCGCGCGAAGATCGTCGCACCCGTCTATAATGGCGGGAATATGATCGCGACAATGGAGTTTGCCCGGCCCGATCGGATGCATGCGGTCATCGAGGGCGGACAGACCTCCACAACGGACATGGTCGTCGTGGCCAATGATGTGTATGTCAGTGTCGGCAGATCTGAATACCTGAAGATCGGTAACTCAGCGTCCGCAGAGAAATTCACACAACTGATGACATCAGCGATGAGCGGATCGGACAAGGCGGGTGGTGTGACGCTCGGGGACGATGTGACGGTCGATAAGACGAAAGATGCGATGCATGGCTGTGATGCCTATGAAGTCACCTCTTCTGCCGACGCGTCCAAGACCACCACGATCTGTGTATCGGATGGACTGCCAAAACACATCGAGATCCCGACCGACGGCGGAACCGAAACCGTAGACTATTTCGACTACAACGACATCATCGTGATCGCCCGTCCATATTGACATCGGCATTGACGATTAGCACTCTCTTAGGTAGAGTGCTAACAACATATGATGCCGCAAAATTTCACCACAAAATCGCAAGAAGCCATTCAAATGGCCCATCGGATCGCTGTCGATCACGGACAGCAGGCCGTAGGGGCGTCCCATCTCCTGCTCGCGCTTTTGGATCAAGAAGGGAGTTCAGTCCCCTCGATCATGAAGAAGCTTCAGGTCGATCCGTCCGATCTGTCCGGTCAGGTCGAAGATCTCTTGTCCCGTCAACCGCACATCGAGCACATGGAAGGCGGGATCGGGCAGATCTATCTTTCCCCTGATCTCGCGAAGGCCTTTGTCGCCGCCGAGCGTGCTGCGCGTCACTTCAAGGATGAATACATCAGTACGGAACATCTGCTTCTCGGGATCTGCGATGGATCCGACGATATCGCGGAGATCCTTCATCGGAATGGCGTGACCACGGAGACCATCCTGCATGCGCTGAAGGATGTCCGTGGATCCGCGAAGGTCGATTCTCCAGAGCCGGAAGCCTCGTATCAAGCGTTGGAAAAATATGCGAAGAATCTGACGGAGCTCGCCCGACAGGAAAAGCTCGATCCGGTGATCGGGCGTGACGGTGAGGTCCGTCGGGTCATGCAGGTGTTGACACGACGCAAAAAGAACAACCCGGTGCTCATCGGTGAGGCCGGAACCGGTAAGACGGCGATCGTCGAAGGGCTTGCACAGCGGATCGTCTCCGGTGACGTCCCGGAAACGCTGCGAGATCGAGAGATCGTCGCGTTGGATGTGGGAGCTCTTGTCGCGGGAACGAAATTCCGTGGGGAATTCGAAGAGCGTTTGAAGGCGGTCGTGAAGGATGTCGAACGTTCGGATGGAAAGATCATCCTGTTCGTCGATGAACTCCACACGCTTGTGGGAGCGGGCGCATCCGGTGAGGGCGGGAGCATGGATGCATCGAATCTCCTGAAACCGGCGCTTGCGCGTGGCGAACTCCGGGCGGTCGGCGCAACCACGCTCAAGGAGTATCAAAAATACATTGAAAAAGACCCGGCGCTTGAACGGCGGTTCCAGCCGATCTATGTCGACGAGCCTTCGATCGATGACACGGTCTCGATCTTGCGCGGGATCAAGGATAAGTATGAGCTCCATTTCGGGATCCGGATCACAGATGGTGCGCTCATCGCCGCCGCGAATCTTTCATCCCGATACATCACGGACCGCTTTTTGCCGGATAAGGCCGTCGATCTGATCGACGAAGCAGCGGCTGCGCTCAAGATGCAGGTCGAGTCCATGCCGGACGAGTTGGACCGTGCAAAGCGAGAATTGATGCGTTTGGATATTGAAAAGCGTGCGTTGAGCAAAGAAGAAGATCCGGATGCCAAGGAACGGCTCAAAGAGATCGAGCGTCACTATGCGGAGGTCCAGGAATCGGTCCATGGTCTTGAACTCTCTTGGAAAGCGGAGAAGGAGGTCGTGTCCGCAAGCGCAGAATTGAAAAAGACGATCGAAAAGCTGAAAAGCGAAGCGGAGATCGCAGAACGGCGCGGGGATCTGGAACGCGTGTCAGAGATCCGCTACAGCCTGCTCCCGAAGACCGAAGCCGACTTGGCAGCCAGCGAAGCACGATTGAAGAAGCTCCAAGGAAAGCGTGGTCTCCTCCGCTCAGCCGTGACAGAAGAGGATATCGCACAGGTCGTCGCGCGGTGGACCGGGATCCCTGTCTCGCGCATGCTCCAGACCGAGACAGAAAAACTCGCCCATCTTGAAGAAGAGCTGCATAAACGGGTCATCGGACAGGATGAGGCCGTTACTGCCGTGGCAAATGCCTTGCGTCGTTCCCGCGCGGGGATCAGCGACGAGCGCAGGCCGATCGGTTCATTCCTCTTCCTCGGTCCGACCGGGGTCGGAAAGACCGAGCTGGCGAAGGCGTTGGCAGCTGAGATGTTCGACGATGAGGACGCGATCGTGCGTCTGGATATGAGCGAATACGGGGAACGACACACGGTCGCTCGTATGGTGGGTTCCCCTCCGGGATACGTAGGACACGACGAAGGCGGGCAGCTGACCGAAAAGATCCGTCGTCGTCCCTATGCGGTCGTCCTCCTGGATGAGATCGAAAAGGCGCATCCAGAGGTCTTCAACGTCCTCCTGCAGGTGCTTGATGACGGACGCTTGACCGACGGAAAAGGACGGACCGTTTCGTTCCGTAATACGGTCGTGATCATGACCTCGAACATCGGATCAGATAAGATCCTCGAATGGGGCACGAAACGAGGCGATATCGGATTCCATGACGAAGAAGCGGAAAAGAAGAAGTCAAAGGATGAGGATCTGCGCGTACGGATCATGGAGATGCTGCGTGAGAACTTCCGTCCTGAATTCTTGAACCGGGTCGACGATGTGATCATGTTCCACGCGTTATCTGAAAAGGATCTCACCAAGATCGTCGGGTTGCAGCTAGACGAGGTGGTGAAACGATTGGCCGCACGCAAGGTCACGGTGACGTTCACAGACAAGGCGAAGAAGCTTCTGGCAGAAAAGGGCTACGATCCGAGTTTCGGTGCCCGTCCTCTCAAGCGGACCATCCAAGACCTTGTGCTGGATGAGCTTGCTCTGAAGCTCGTGGAAGACAAGATCGTGGAAGGTGACACCGTCTCGATCGACGCGGTCAAAGGAAAGATCACCTTCAAAAAGATGTAAAAAAAGAACGGGCAGAGCCCGTTCTTTTTTCATCCTTGTTGCTCTCGTCGTGCATCGCGCATGAGGTTGCGGATGCGCCTGCGAAGAAGTTTTTTGTCATGGCGCCGGTGTTCGACGCGTATGTCATAGCGACGACAGGCGGCAGAAAGCCAAGAACCGGATTCATGTAACCAGGTATACATCGGTTCGCTCGTGACGATGATGCGTCCGCTTTTGATGAAGCCTTGGTCGATCAGAAACACGAGTTTGAGCGTGTCGCTCGCCATCTTCCGCTTTTGTCCCGGCTTCGGCGACCCGATCGTCGCGCTTTGGCAGACCTCGATCGCCTCTTGCGTATCCGGATTCCATCCATCGACCTCTGCGAGACCGACGTATCCGTTCACGGTAAAATGAAAGACCTGCCCCTGGACGAAACCCGGAGGCAAAAGATCGGCCTCGGATCGTCGGAGCAGGTCCGTGTTGGACATGCGTGTTTATTTTCCTGCTTTTTTGAGTTCTTTCTCGATGTCCTTCCACTTACTGAGAAGATAGTCGCGGATCTCCGGGGCGTCCTTTTTCGCGATGTCTTTTGATTTGACGTAATAATCGGTCATGCGGTCGACCATCTCTGCGTATTTGGCTTTACTCAGCTTTTTCGTGGACTTCAGGTCCTTCAGGATCTTGGATTCCATGAATTTTGCGCGTCGCTTCGCATCTTTGACCATGGTCTTGCCCTGCTTGCTCTGGACGAACAGGCCGGCGGCAACGCCGATCATGCTCCCGATGAGGAGCCCAGCGCCGAGATGAGATGAAGATTTTTTGGTGTCTGGCATAGTATTAGTGTTTATCGGATATTAGCATTTTTTCGAGAGTGTGTCTTGCGTGTCAAAAGTTCTTTTGCGGCCCGTTTCCCCGCCTCCACGCCCGGTTGATCGTATGCGTTGATCCCGTACAATTCTCCGGCCATGGCCACGGCGATCTCAAAGAAGAGGACGAGTGCTCCGAAAGATGCGGGCGAGATCGACGGAATGGTCAATGTCCCGTTCGGATGATGGCTTGCACGGAGGGCTTCTGCCGTCCCAGCGCGTTCTGCGTGGATGACGTCTGTGAGGCGTTTGCCGGAAAGATATGCAAGAGGAGGGAGGTCTGTGGCACTGGAAGGGATACGTACATCCCGATCGAAGCGGGAGATCTCGATGAATGTGACGATCTTATCATTCGGCCCTTCGGTGTAGAGTTGGATCTGGGAGTGTTGATCGGTCGCGCCAAGCGCTGCGATGGGCGTTGGGCCGACGTGGACGATGTCCCCTGCCCGATCCCGTTTCTTCCCAAGGCTTTCCGCCCAGAGTTGGCGGTACCACTTGCCGAATTCTGCGAGTCTCTGACCGTATGGCATGAGAACGTGGATCTTCTGTCCCCGCTTGCGGTCTCCCATGACATGCATGGCGGCATACAGGGCTGGATCACTTGCGCCGCGACGCTTTCGAAAGTCCTCGCGGACACTCATTGCTCCCGTAAGCATCGAGCGGATATCGATTCCCGCGCAAGCAAGCGGGAAGAGTCCGACGGCGGTCAGGATCGAAAATCGTCCACCGATGTTGTCCGGGACCGCAAGCGCATCATACCCATGAGATCGGACGAGTTCACGCAGGGCGCCACCGTGTGGATCCGTGGTCGCGACCACGCGCTTTGCAAAGCCCTTTGGACCTAATGAACGGATCATGTGGTCACGGATCACCAAGAACGCGCTCATGGGCTCGATCGTGCCGCCGGATTTCGAGATGACGTTCACGATCGTGGTCTTTGGGTCGATCCGATCCAAGATGTCGTTCAGTGCATCAGGATCCGTATTGTCCCCCGCGAAAAGGAGGTTCATTCCTTTCCCTACCTTGTTCAACGCGGCGTAGGCGGCACGGGCTCCCAGATCAGACCCACCGATCCCAATGACGACGCAGGTCTTCGCCGTGCGGTGTTTTTTGACCAGTGTGGCGATGTTCGTCATCAGGCTCTCATCATCCGGACATCCCAACCATCCCTGGGCACCATCCTTCCAATCCTTGAGGACTTGCGCCGCGGCTTTGGTCAATTTCGGTTTGCACTTTTGCAGTTCTGCGGTCGAAACCCCGCTCCGTCCAACGGCGGTCGTGCGCATGTTCGTCCGATCGTAATCGATCAATGGTTTGGGCATAGGATAAGGTTCAGTGTTTTGCGTAGGTCCCGATCAGGGTCGTTTGTTCAAGGATATGACCACGCATCGCTGTTTCCGTCTGATCGCGAGAAGCGCCAGATGTCAGTTCAAGAGTCGTATCCAACGCGTACAGGTCAAAATGGTAATGATGCGTCCCCGAAGGGGGGCACGGACCAAAATATCCATTCTCCCCTCTTCCATTCACCCCTTCTGTTCCCGGCGATCCGGCACCCTCATGGATCTCCGTGGTTTCTGTAGGGATGTTGAATGTGACCCAGTGGGTGAAATCCATCGATGCATCAGGGTCATGGACGATCAGAACAAGCGATCGCGTTCCGCTCGGTGTACCCGTGATCATGAGGGGTGGGTTCTTTCCATCACCTTGGCAGGTATTTGCCGTGGGAATGGATCCGTTGGACGGAAATGCTGTGCTGGTCAGTGTCATGTGAATGACGGGAGTAGATCGTGGCGTTTGCGGTGTTGAAACGGTTCCCGTTGAGCAACCTGCACCGAATACGAACAGTGATACGACGATACCGAGGGTCAGAGATCGTCGTATACGCTTCATGATATCGAATGTATGCGATCAGGTCACGCGAAGGACGACGTGCCACTCGCCTTCTTCTGACTTTTCGGCCACTCCGATCGCCTCTGCCGAGGTCACCCGATGCTCATACTGCTCGGCATGGACCAGTTCGAGTTCTGCTTCCGCGTGGGTCTCAGTCAACTGCTTGAAGAAGATATTCTTGACCACAGAAGAGGCTTCAAGTGCCGTCTTGAGTGCGTGTGACACAACAGCCGCAAGGAGTGTCGTCCGATCCGCGGCGTCAGCCGTGATCGTCGTTTTCGTCTTCTTTCCGTTGATCGTCTGGACATCTTTTCGTAAAAGCTCGGTCGCCCCACGGACCGACTCAAAGAAAAGACCGACCACGGTCTTCGAGTCTATCGTGAGCGTCCACGCGTTCCCGTCTTGTTTCAGAGTGAATGACATAGAAGATATGTTGCGATCGTTGCGGCCGTCTCGGCACGAAGGACGAGATCTCCCAGGCCGACCGTTGTCATGTCGTGCTGTTCTGCCAAGGCGATCTCGGCATCATCCCATCCGCCCTCGGGTCCGATGAAGATCCCGATCCGATCAGCCGGTACGTTGATATCAGCGATCGGGCCTGCGCCGATCTCGCAGAAGTAGTGTACCTGAGTTTCCCCCATCGAGGCGACCGCCGTGTCAAAGGTGAGTGGTTCCGCGACCTCTGGGACGCGCCCTCTCCCGCATTGTTCTGCGGCTTCTTTAGCGATGGCCCGTACCCGATCCATCTTCAATCCCCGCTTTACGGTCCGTTTCGTGATCAGCGGGACGATCCGGGTGGCTCCGCACTCCACCGCTTTTTGGACGAGGATCTCAAAGGTCTCTCTCCGGAGTACGGCGGCATACAACGTGACGCTTCGTTTCGGTTCTGGGGTCTGGTGCGGTCGCTCCTGCAGACTGATGGTCAGTGCCCGTTTATCGATATGGACGACTGCGCCGAGCGCTTCTCTTCCATCCCCATCACTCAAGATCAGCTCATCGCCGACCTGTAAGCGGAGGACGTGTGACATCTGATGGACCATCTCCTTGTCCATGACACGAACCTCGGGTTTCGTGAGGTCAAATGGGCCGATGAATCGATGGCGTTTCATGCCTGTAGTATACGCGATGGGCCGGATGAGCCAAACCTTGACGGTCCGCCGAATGGCACGTATATTCTTCGCACAAATAAGCCGTTCGGGGATCGTCTAATGGTAGGACAGCTGACTCTGAATCAGCCAATCTAGGTTCGAGCCCTAGTCCCCGAGCCAAGGAAAACACACCGTCGCAAAATGGTGTGTTTTTTTACGGGACGGGGGCTCGAACAGGGAAAGGGTGAAAACGGAAGTGTTCACATGGTGAGGAGGGTCTGCGGGAACCCGAAGGTTCCCGCAAACGCGAAGCGTGAGAGATGCCCTAGTCCCCGAGCCAAGGAAAACACACCGTCGCAAAATGGTGTGTTTTTTATAAAAAAAGACCGCGGTCGGAGCCGCGGTCATGGAGACATTGTATGGACGGGTGCTGACTCTGTCCCTCCGTCGCTGACCTGGTCCGCGCCTCCATCGGATGCGGATCGGACGTTGATGTTCGTCGCACCGATCGCGTCGAGGACCTTCTGCGCTGAATCATTGGATCGATCGATCTGATCGACCGAATCGTGAACAGAGCGTTGTGCATACCCCATCCGTGGATCGTCTTGAAGGTACAGGGTCAACGGTGGCGGGATGTTCCGATAGATCATCCGCCGTTGGACGGGTCGCGCCGGCCGTTCGTGCGTGCACGAAAGGGCGATGAACGCCGAAATGAACAAACAAAAACGCATCTCACCTCCTTCGAAGTCCACATTAGGAAACGGCCGGGAGCCTGTCAAACCGCTGCCGCACCCCCCTCTTCAACGACCTGACCACCGAACGTATCGATGATGGAAGAGAGGTTGGTCTTCGCGACCTTCGTCTCTTCCGTGGTGATCACTCCTTCAAGATGCACATCCTGAACACCCATCGCTTCATTGAACGCCGCTTCGACCGTACGTCTGGTCTTCGCGTCGTTAAGGGTCTTTTCTCGATGGAATGGATATTGGAAAGCGATCTTCACCAGATCCCCATCGATCTCAAGCGGACGACAGATCTTAAGGACAAAGGTCAGGCTCGGACTACGTTGTTCGATCAGCTTCAAAAAAGATGGCCACTTCGCACGAACCATATCCAACGTCAACGCGCTTTTTGAAGTGGAATGTGTCGTTGGTTTAGATGATCCTGTTGGTTTGGATGGAGTGACTTCAGATGGTTTTGACTCGATCGTAGGCGCGCTATTCCTTGGCATCGTCGGCTGTTGTGAGGTGTTCTGCGACGTTGCGTGTGGAAGAATACCCAAACTGACAGAGGCGGTCGCCAGCTCAAGACAGAAACGAGGGTCAGCACCCTGTTTGGCGTCGCGACGACGCTCCATGAGCATCAAGGCCATATCTGAAAGCTCTGCGGCATCAAACGCCCCGACGAGTCCCGCAAGCGCCTGCGCGCCTTCGTCTCCGTTTTTCAAACGACCCACGGAACCAGCGTCATCAGCGGCAAGGAGTAGCGTTCTGACTGCTTCGAGAAGATCATCAAAAAGCGGAACGATCGGGATCCCTTGGGATTCGAGCGTTTCGATCTGTTCAAGTGACGTTCCGAGTTTTCTGGTGGACCAATGTCTTAGGAGGTCCGCCGCGAGGGGAAGTCGGGAGACGGGCAAGACCAAGCTCGCAACATCCGGAGTGATCTTCTTTTCCCCGAGAGAGATCAGTTGATCGAGAAAAGATTCCGCGTCACGGACGCATCCGTCTGATTTCGCCGCGATCGTATGGATGACCGCATCGTCGATCTTCACCTTTTCTGCGTCCGCGATCTTCCGGATCCGCGTTTCAAGGTCTTTGACCTCGATCCGTTTGAAATCGAATCGTTGACATCGGCTCTGGATCGTCGCCGGTACCTTGTGGAGTTCCGTGGTGATAAAAATGAACTTGGCGTACGGCGGGGGTTCTTCGATCGTCTTCAGGAGGGCATTCCACGCCGCGATGGAGAGCATATGTGCCTCGTCCAGGGCGTAGACCTTGTATGTGCGGTGCGACGGGGCGAATCGGACGTGTTCGATGATCGCTTCACGGATGTTATCGACACCCGTATTCGACGCAGCATCCATCTCAATGAAATCGATCGCGCGATTTGCGTTGAATTCTGTACATGAGGCGCATGCATTGCACGGTTCGCCATCTTTCAGATCAAGACAATTCAGGGCTTTTGCGAAGATCCGCGCTGCGGTCGTCTTTCCGACGCCACGCGGTCCGGCAAAGAGGTAGGCGTTCCCGAGTTTCCCCGTACTGACCTCTGCCCGAAGGGTCTCGGTGATCGGTGTCTGATCCGTGATCTCGGAGAAGGTTTGGGGACGATATGTGCGGCTGAGAGACATAAAAAAATACGCTGGTGAGCGTAGCTTAGACCATCAGACCCTTAGCGTCTATCACGCATTGGTCAGCCTTCGTTTTTGATGATATTTTCGACCGCAGCCCACTTGGAAGGGGCTGCTTTTGGGATCAATAAGACCGCTTCGTCTGCGACGTTTCCACGATGAAAGGTCACGGCCGCGGTCAGGACACAGTATTTCTTTCCGCCGGCGATGACACGCCATTCGTTGGTCATCTCATCCCGCGTGAGCGTTCCCACGACACGCTGTCGCTCGATCGGTCCGATCTGTTTGTAGAGGAATGTTCCATTCGGCTGGATCGTCAACTTCAAGATATCTCCTTCGACCAGCTTCGATTTAGACGCATAATTCGGCGGAACGACATACTGTCTCCCATCTGAACCGATCATGTTCTGTCCATCGAAGACCCCTTCGAGGATCTTTCCTTCTCCGGCCGGGCCGAGCATCTGTCCCTCATCTGTCTGATGGCGCTTCATCAACGCTTCCAGATCTGCGGGCTCTGCCTCACTCGTCAAAAGTCGTTCAAGATTTGCGATCTCCTCTTTCAATCGATCCAAGATCTTTTTTGCCAAAATGAATTTCGTTTCGGTGGCGGTCACCGAAGCGGTCAATTCACTGGCGTTGGTTCCCTCGCTTGGCTCCAACGCATCCTTTTCTTCCTTCTGTTTTGGCATTGGTTTGGTTTTATCCACAATGGACTATACCACACCCATCAAAAAACCACCTAGAGGTCAAATCCCCCTGCTTCATCCCCGGCCTCGATCGCCGTGCGTTTTTCCGCAAGTTCTGCCTCGATCAATTGCCTCTTCCGACCGTATTTATAGCGTGAAAGTTCATGGATCATCTGAGCCAATTCCTTGTTTTCAGGTCTCTGAGGCATGATCGGTTTGAAATTGAACGGACGGGAGCCGGTATTCTCTATGAGCAGTTTGATGTTCGCTGTATACGCCTCGACGTTCACCAGATCGTTGACATTGAAGACAGGGGCGAATTCTTTTTCAAGGAATTCCGCGTCTTCGACGCCTATCCGGAATGAGACCATGGTCCCGACATTACCGAAGATCGAATCCCGGATCTTCGTGTCCCCGCCCGGTCCGGTCAGCTGACCGATGAACTGATGCGCGATGATCAAGTTCAATCCATATTTTCGCGCCTCAGAAAGGATCGCGTTGATCGAATCGGTCAAAAAGTTTTGGAACTCATCAACGTACAGGTAGAAGTCCTTTCGTTCTTCCGGTGGAAGCTCCGCGCGTCGCAATGCGCCATCCAGAAGCTTTCCGATGATGATCATGCCGAGAAGGTACGCATTCATGTCCCCGACCTTCCCCTTGGACAACTTCACCAAAACGATCTTTTGTTCGTTCATGGCCGTATACAGATCGAATGCGCTCTTTTGCTGACCGATGATCGGCCGCATGTAGTCATTGTAGATGAATGATGCGAGCTTGGACGTGATATACGGCACCATGTTGGCCAACGACGACTCCCCTCCTGCCTTGAGCGCCTCCTTGGTCCAGAAGTCGCGGACTTCCTGTGACTTGCATTTGGACAGCTTATAGTTGCGGTAATCGTCATCGGCGAGCACGCGCGGGATGTCCATGAGCGTATTCCCGGATTCCGTATCATCCATGTTCAACAAGATCGCATTCCGCATGTACGTCTCGAACATCGGACCGCCGGTGGATTTCAGGTCATACAATTTATCGAAGATCTTCAACATCTCATTGATGACGAAGGTGCGCGTTTGCGGACGCTCCTCATCGTATTCAAGCATGTTCAATCCAAGGGGACGTTCCGTGTCCGCCGGATCGAAATAGATCACATCATCCGCTCGTTCCTTCGGTACATATTCCAGGCATTCGTCCACAAGATCTCCGTGCGGATCGATCACGCACACCCCGCGCCCGGCTTCGATGTCCTGTTTGATCATGGACGCTTGAAAGACGGATTTTCCAGAACCGGACTTTCCGATCACGTACATGTGCCTTCGGCGATCCTGCGCTTTGATACGGACCTCGTATTTGTGACCTCGGTATTCGGAAAGTCCCAGAAGCAACCCCTCTGTCGGCAGATTGGAAGGAGGAAGTGCCTTGCGTGAAAGAAGCCAGTTGATCTTCGGCGTCTCGGTCGTGGGCAGTGGAAAATGATACAACGACGCAAGCTCTTCACTGTTCAATGTCAGTTTTTCCCGTTCATCAAAGTGGCGGTAAATAAAATGCCGGATCATCTGCGTCTGGAACGACGGCGTATGCTTGATGAACGAGTTCCCGTATTCGTAGATATTGTATTGGCCGTATGCGCTCAAAATATCGTTCAGATATCGTTTAGCTTTTTCCGGATTGTTCGATGACGCGATGATGCGGATGTTCACATCTAACCCTGCTTTAGACGCCTTCTCTTCCAGTCCTTTGATCATCTCCTCTTCAAGTGGCGATAGGCGATAGGCTTCACTCTCTTTCTTTGTCCCCGGTTTTGCTGCCGATGCCATGCTCGAAAGTTCTTTTCCAACAGATTTCAGAAGCTTTCCCCCACCCTGCACCTGTGAAAGTTTCTTTCCCTGCTGCATTTCCCGTGCGATCCGCGTGCCTTCGCTTCGCCAGCCTGAACGGGCGCTCCGTACGACGTATTGCACTGCGACTCCATCCAGATCATCGACTTTTGAAAGGGCATTCGTGATCGAATTCAACGGATCTGATTCCAATTTCTCGTATGTCTTGATCGGGAAGGCACTTGAACGACGCAGTTTGAGATAACTGCCCATGACCACGCCGGTCGCGGCGAACATGTTGTAATCCGCGATCTCCTCAACATCCGCATGAGGGAATTGTGCATGGATCTGCTCTTCTACGAATTGCCGGTATCGATCCGGAATGACGACATAGAAAGATATCTTCGCGTGATGTGAAACGATCTCGAATGAGAAGTTGTCTTCGCGGCCTTTCAGCCACGTCATAAAGCCTTTTTGTGCCTTCAATGATCCAAGCGTCGAGAAGATCGTTTCCATCACGGAAATGAGTTCCTGTATCTGTTGTGTGGATTTTGAGCCTTCGGAATCTTCTTTTCGGACCTCTTTCGGCACGCGAACGGACAAAACCTTCATGCCAAAGGCGAGCGAGGCGCGTCCCCGTCTGATGTACAATCCTCGGATCAGATACAGGATCACGGTCACGCCGATCCCGATCCCGATAAGTGTCAAAACGAGCAGGACGATGGGGTCGGAAATGAACGCACCGAAATCAAAGATCTGTCCCGCGGAGCCACCGGAGGTCAGATCGAGTTGAAAGACGAAAAACGGCATCATGGTTGGTTCATTGCTTGTTCTTTGCGTTCATCGACCAGCGCTTCAAGGAGATCGATCTTCAACTTAGCCTGCTGTTCCAAAAAGAATCGATTGACGCCAGGGATCGTCAAAAGCCAGTCACGAACGAGGCGGAGTGCGCGGCTGAATTTCAACTTGAACGAACGGACCATTCCAGAGATCTCGGTCGCTGCTTCTTCTCCCTTTTTTCTGAATTTCTCCTTTGCTTCCGGTGGAAGTTGCGCATAGAACTCACCAAGGTCCTTTTCGAGGATCTTTTCGACCTCGAGCGTCACTTCATCCTTTTGGACGATCGGCGTCGCCGGTGCGGATGTCGGAACCCCTTCGATCTCTTTGGTCAATTCAACCTCGGTCGTCTTCCCCTCCTCTTCTAAGAACGTATCTTTCCGTTCCGGAAGGTTCTCGTAGGTCTTTTCATCTGCCTCAACGCTGGACACTTCCTGTGTTGGAAGTGCCTCAAGATTCGGGTTCTCCAGACCCCCTGGTTTGATGCCGGGCATGCTGTGACCATTGTATCACACGCGTCCGGCTGAAGGCTTTCTTACCCGCGAGGAACAAGCTTGGATCCGTTCGATGTGTCTTCGACCAACCACCCATGCTTCGCGATCTCGTCTCTTAATCGGTCTGATTCCGCCCAATTCTTTTCTGTTCGAGCTTGCTCACGCGCGTGAGCCAGCGAAGTGACCTCTGCAGGAACAGGGATCGGTCGGGCGACGACGTCCGCGAGGGAAAAGCCGAGTATCTGATCCATCCAAAGCAAGGTAGCCGCCTTTGCTGAGGACGGAAGGTCCGCATCGACCATCTTCCATAGCACTGCCAACGCTTTTGGCGTGTTCAGATCGTCTTCAATTGCTACTTTAAAGGCAGATTCAAACTCGACATCGCCTTCAGATGGCTTTTCGCAGGTTCGCGCAAACGCCCACAGCTTCCGTAATGCATTCTGCGCGGCCTGGAGTCCCTCCCATGTGAAATTCTCCTTTTGCCGATAATGCGCTCCGAGGTAGAAGTAGCGAAGCGCTAAAGGATGGAATCCCTTCTCTTCAAGTTCTGTGACGGTATAAGCGTTTCCCAACGATTTCGACATCTTCTGTCCGTCTGCAAGAAGAAATTCGTTATGAAGCCAATAATTCGCGAGCTTCACGCCATAGGCAGCCTCGCTCTGGGCGATCTCATTCTCATGATGGACGGGAATGTGATCTACGCCACCCGTATGGATATCGAATGGCTGGCCGAGATACTTTCGCGACATGGCAGAACATTCCACGTGCCACCCCGGGAATCCGACGCCCCAGGGACTCTCCCACTCCATCATCCGTTTTTGGTCTTTTGGTGAGAATTTCCAAAGCGCAAAGTCAGAAGGATTTCGTTTTTCCGTATTGATCTCAACGCGCGCCCCCTCTTCCTTGTCTTCCAGCTTTTGTCCGCTCAAGGAGCCGTATGAAGGGAATTTGGAGGTATCAAAGTAGATCCCGTCACTGGTTTTATATGTGAAGCCCTTCTCTTCAAGCGTTTTCACCAGATCGATCTGCTCCTGAATATGGTCCGTGGCTTTGCAAAGATATGGCGCAGGCGGAAGTTCGATATTCAGCTTGTCCGAATCCGCGATGAATTGATCCGTGTAGATCTTGGCGATATCCCACACGGTCTTCCCCTCTTTTCGCGCAGCGGCGATCATCTTGTCTTCACCCGCATCCGCATCGTCCGTGAGATGGCCCACGTCCGTGATATTCATGACCCGCGTGACATTGTAGTTTTCCAACTTCAAGGTTCGGAGGAGGATGTCGTCGAAGACGAACGAGCGGAAGTTCCCGATCGTCGCGGTCCAATAGACCGTGGGTCCGCACGTGTACAACCCGACCTTCCCCGGGAGGATGGGTTTGAACTCCGCGAGCGAACGGGAGGCGGTATTCCAAAGCTTGAGCATGACGGAAGCTTACAGAAGCCGCGAGGACAAATCAAAACCCCGCCACTCGGCGGGGTTTTGGATCATTTGACCTTCGCTTCCAACGCACTCACTCTGGCGTTTAGATCATCAAGCTGTGACTTCAGTGAATCGTTCTGTGCTTTGAGTTCTTTGATCGAATTCAACATGGTCCAGATGATCGGATCATTGTTCACTGATAGATACCCATTGCTTTCCATGGTCACGGCTTCCGGGATCGCCTGCTGAACGTTTTGGGCAATGACCCCGACATGATTTTCTGTCGAGAATCCGATCGGGTTGTCCTTTTTATAACTGAAATTGACCGTATTGATTTTCATCAAGTCCGATAATCCGCGGTCGAACGTACCGTGGATATCCTTCAAACGCGCATCGGAATACACGCCCCAAGACCCTCCACTCGGTTTATATGCGTTCCCACCAACGAGGTTGAGGTCACCCGTCGATCCTTTTATCCAGATCCGATTACCTGATCCGCTCGGCGGGAAGATCTCCATGTCGCCGCTATTATTCGTGTCTAGTTGGAAATTGTATGCGCCATTTGGAGACACGAGTTTCGTGTAATTCGGGATCAGTACTCCACCGCCATAATTCACCGTCAAAGCAGGGTTTTTCCCTGGATTTCCGACGTTCAGGTCCCCCGTCGATCCATTCGTCCAGATGTACGCTTTTGTGGCCCCATCCTGACGAAAATGGATCGCTGGGTTTCCGCTTCCGGTGTGATTCAGGATCATCACTGGATCAGTGCTAGCCTCCAAATACGTCTGACCGCTTCCGTAGACTCCGTACCCGCTATATCCAAGGTATCCGTACGAGCCGGTATTGACGTTATAGCCATAAACTCCGGCGGTCAGCCCTGACCCATAAATTCCCATTGAATTCCCGTTTCCTACAACGCCATATGTATAACCGGTAAACGAACCCCCAAACGGTCCTCCGTTTCCTTGGACGCCGTAATAACCCGACGCAACCACTCCAGCATCGCCTGGGTTCGCGCCACCATAAAGTTCGGCGCCATTATATTTTCCTTGGCTCCGAATTCCGTTCCAATTCGTTGAGCTAAAGAATCCACCATAGCCATTTGTCGATTGACCGTTGATCGCATACGTTCCGCTTCCGATGATCGCGCTGGTTCCTGAGGTATGATAGACCTTGATCCCAGTACTTTCGCCATATGATCCATTTGCAGTGAGATCAAGGGCGTAACAATTGCCGCCTGCGTTAAGAGAATCACACTCGCCCATGGCACCCGAGCCGCGTTGGTTCGTTGTGCCTGGCGTGTTTTGGGCAAACCCGATGACCGTCTCCGAGTTGTTCAATCCTGTATTCGGATTGATGACCAGGGATCTATCCACGTTTCCATTGTACTGGGAGTCGACATAGATCGCATTTGCCTGCGGGTTCACCGTATTGTTCATCCTGATCTGCAGTGCATTGGTTCCAACGTTCCCGCTGACGGCCGCTGTCAGGAGCTTGATGTTCCTGCCATTAGTCTGATCTTTCGTCTCAAGGAACGAGTTATTCAACGGAGACATGAACGCACCTGATTGAAAGACAGAACCTGCTTGGCTATATCTGAAGTTGGTTGAGACATCCACCCCTTTTTGCGCGATCAACTGACCGGTCATCGTGTCACCTGCCTTGAGGACGTAGGTTCCCGCACCACCCCCACCCGCCTGCGTCCAGTCTGTGATGCAATCGTTGCTGATCCCGTTCACTGCAGGATCAAAACAGAACTTATACGCTTGCACGCGGCCATCTTCACCGAGGATAGCGTTCGGAGATGCGATTTGTGTCGTTTTAACGCCACCGGTCACGGCGAACGTTAACGGTTTCGCCGTGCCCCCATACCAGTTACCCATGTTTAGAGAAGCGGAGCCACTATAATCAACCCTAATAGCTTTACCGTTCGTTAAGCCTATGTCACTCAAATAATTAGGGCCACCTGAATAAGGAATTCCGAAATTGATTTTTGCATCCACTTGTTGAGCCGAAGTGCCTTTTACGTTCCATATTACTCCTGGAACATTCCCACTAGGCGGTTGATTCGTTGGACCAGCGAATTGCGCATATGCGAGCGCTGGGATGGCAAGTACTCCAATTACTCCAAATACTGCTGTTCGAAGATGAACGCGTTTCATACTTATAAAGTATACCATAGTGTTAAAAGAAAAAGCCCCACACCTCTTCGCTTGCGCGTAAGATGTGGGGCTAGGAGACGCAATTGCGTCAGTTGCAGTTCGCTGTATAGAAGCCTGCCAATGGCGGGGCGATATGAACGAAGTGAACGGTCTGACCATCCGGCTCCGTCCAAAACTGCACCGCACTATAGGCCTTTGAATCGACCTGTGCAGTGACTGTCTGATTGACCTGATCCATGGTCGTGAGGCGCAGGATCCCGGGAGCACCATTGTTCCCTTCGTTCCCCGCGGCCAACGCCACGCCGGCACGCGGCGACCAAACGGGGTAGTACCCCCCGATCTGAGTGGCCGCGAACTCTGTCCACGTCGCCATGTTATTGGTTACGTGGTAGATGACACCTGCTCCGTCGTTCCGGCTTCCCGTCACGAACAGATCGTTGATCGACGTCCCAGAGATCGACTGGAATGACACCGCATCAGCAGGGGCATTCGCAGCTAGACCAGCTCGAACCATTCCAGATCCGCAGAAGCGCCTTGTTGGGGTCCGACCTCGATCCCGCATCCGTAGTGACGAGAATGTCCTCCTCACCTGTCACGAAGACATGTGAGGCATCCAAGCCCCAAACGTGGAAGTAGTGTCCGTACCCTGTCGAATAACCCTGGTAAGCCGGTGTTCGACCAGCTAGATCCTGATTTCCTCCAAAGGTAGTTGACGGAGCTCTTATCGCCAAGGAGGTAGACGTTCCCGTTCACTCCCCAGACGTCGTGTACTCCCAGGCGTATGGCCTTGGTGAGTCCGCGACCCAAGACCCACCGGTGTTGTGGAACACCTGCGCACCGATGTAACCGAGGTTACCGTCGCCCGTGGCGGCTACCCAGATGTCATTGGGGCCGGAGCCCCAGATGCCCGCTACCTTGGCGGCGCCGGGAAGGTCTTCCTGGCTCCAGGACGATCCGTTCCAGTGCGCGATCTGACCGAAGTCGTACGTCGCCGTCGTCACGTAGATGTTCGAGGAACTCGTTCCCCAGACACCACCGACGAGCGAAACGTCGTAACTTCCTTGCGCCAGGTCGGTCTTCCACGAAGGCGTGGACAGCTTGAGCGCGTCGAACGATGCTCGATCGGGTCCAGGTTCCGCAGGAGAATGGCTGAGGGGTCGAACCCCCCGAACCACCTGCGCCGGCGCTTCCGCCCGTTCCAGCCGTACCACCGGTACCAGCACCACCATCGGACCCGGCGCTTCCGCCAGTCCCTCCGGTGCTACCCGCACCAGCCATACCGCCCGTACCGGACGTTCCAGCTGTACCGGCTGAACCAGCACCGCCGTCGGTTCCTGCGGTTCCTCCGGTCCCGGAGGTTCCTGCAGTGCCCGATGCACCCGCTGTTCCGCGAGCGTGAGCCACCAGTCGGAGTGCCCCAGACCGGACACGCCGCCCGAACCAGACGTTCCTCCGGTCCCGGAGTTGCCTCCGGTGCCAGACGTTCCCGCTGTTCCACCGACACCAGATGTGCCGCCTGAACCGGAGACGCCGCTTGATCCGCCCTGACCCGAGCTTCCGCTCGCGCCTGATGAACCTGCGAAGCCGCCCTGTCCGGCCGTGCCTGCACCACCATCGGCGCCAGCTTGGCCTGCAGCACCTGAGGTGCCGCCGGTCCCAGCGTCGGTTCCAGCTGTTCCGCTCGTGCCGCCCGTTCCCGAGCCGCTTGCGAAACCGCCTGTTCCTGAAACGCCGCCGGTACCACTGGTACCTGCCGCGCCCGATGTGCCGCCCACGCCGCCTCCATCAGGAAGCTGACAGCTGGGATCTGACTGACACGTCGCACTGCCGTAACCACCGGATCCCGACACTCCATTCGGAGCCGGATCGTTACCACCGCAAGCGATGGCAAAGAGAGCCGACAGCAAGGTCACCACGACCCGGCTGTCGAGCCAGTGGGTGTTCTTCCTGCTGTTCATGGCTCTATCCTTTCTGCAACTTTTGAAGGTGCGACAGGGGCGAATTCCCCTGAGCGATCGCGTTCAAGTTATATAAAACTCGCGATAGCGATAGTAGAACACAAAATCACGATTTTGTCAACTTATCCACATAACAAAAAACATGACAATAGAGCCATTATTTCGCTAAATTAAAGCAAGAAATTGACAAATATTCAAAAACTTAGATTTTGTTTATCATCCGTATTAGCAATGCATCAGCAATATTATTGATAAAAAATACGCGTAGCAACCACATTTGGTGATCGCTACGCGAAAGATACATCTCATGCTCATCGGTCCCGCTTCTTACGAACGAGTGGCTTACGTACAGACCCCATTTTGGCACGTCTGCTGGCTTGAGCAATCGTGACTGCACCCGCCGCAGTGGCGGGGATCAGACTTCACGTCCGAGCACACAGGGTAGACGGGGTCCCTGTTATCGCACTGTGTCTGTCCCTGTGGGCATACGCACGATCCATTGACGCAGACCGAACCCTTCATCACCGAGCAAAGGGCATTCTGTCCGTCGACGATGCCGTCGCAGTCGTTGTCTATGCCGTCGCAGACCTCGCTCGCACCTGGGTGGATATCCGGATCGCTATCGTCGCAGTCTGCGCCGCCGCAGGCCTGCGGTGGGTAGCCATCACCGTCCTTGTCGAGGACGTCGAAGGTACACACTGAGCTCGCGGCGTCGCACCGAGGGTTCGCCTTGCACGGATCCCCTTTCCACGCGTCGATACAGTCCTGATCTGTCGCACAGACGGGGCTCGCGACACACCCTTTGTCGAGGGTGCAGTATTTTCCGACGGCGCACGCCGTTGCACCCGAGTCGGGACCGATCGTATGCGTGCAACCGTCCGGGCCGCACGAATCGAGCGTACACGGTAGCCCGTCGTCGCACCCGTTCGGACAAGCGCTTGATCCGCCCGTACCGCCAGCGCTTGCAGAACCGCTTCCTCCCGCAGAACCCCCTGTACCACTTACGCCACCCGTTCCCGGGCCGGCGTCACCAGCGGTGCCTGAGGTAGGACCGCCTCCGCTACAGGCGACGATGAGGACGCTGATGAACGGAAGTGCGATCGTGAAGCTGAGCTTCTCGAACGTTCTGAACCATCGATCTTCCATTGAAACCTACTTTCCCCTGAACGTGAGATGTGAAGGAACCAGCCGAGGTAACCCCGACCCATCGGGGCCTATAAGAGACCCCCAATGCTTCCAATTAATCCGAGAACCAGCCGACTGTCAATGGACAGCCCAAGCCCCTCGGAAGTGCTTCGTCCCCTATCCATGGGGATGTGATATACTTTTTTCATATGGAACAACCCCGTTCGACAAGTAGATACGTGATGCTGATCCTTGTCGTGATCATCGTTGTCACCTCGATCGTCATGATAGGTTTGAATGCGTTCTACCTTCGCACACAGGATCAGATCAAGATCGACGCATACCGGCAAGGGTTCCTTACCGCACGCAAACAGTACGAAGCGCTCTACCCTCAATCAACAGCACCGGTCACATTCTTCACGGGAACGGTCAAGGGCGTGAACGCACAGACGATCGTCGTCACGCAAGATTCTCTTGCTGTCGACCCGACCGTTGACGGAGTCTCGAACGATCGGAATGTCACGCTTGCTCAGGATGGAAAAGTCTCCTTGTCACAAAATAAAGACCCCAAAGCCTATCAGGCGGAGCTTTCTACGTTCGTCCCCAGCTCGACATCAACCCCACCTTTACCAACGACCAATACGGCAATGGCATTCTCCGACATCAAGCCTGGTGATCGTGTCATCGTGAACGCCACTTCCAATGTTCGGATGGAGCAAGACATCCAAGCGGAATCGATACAGGTCCTCAAATGATATGCCTGTGATGAAACATTCGACGACCAGCCAAAAGATCCTCGTGATCCTTGCGGTCATCATCGTATTCACGACCCTGGTCATCGTTGCGCTCAAGCAGCTCATGCCGCAAGAACAGATGGCGTGCACATCAGACAACGTTGCCTATCAACAGGGCTATCGCGCGGCTCGCGCAAGGCTTGAACAGATCTACCCGGAACTCAAAGATCCGATCTACTCCTTTTCAGGAACGGTGGTGAATTATTATCAAAATAGCATCGTCGTCTCACAGGAGACGCTTCCGGTCGATGATGTTGTCGACAATATCTCGAATGACCGTCTTATCACCCTGACGGGTGACGGCGTCGCCATGGAAAATGGCAGCAAGGTCAATATCGCAGATATCAAAAAAGGCGATCATGTGACCGTCAAAAGTCCGGATGACGTACGGACGTCTTTGAAGATCCAGGCGTCAGAGATCGACGTGACGCCGGTAGCAAATTGAAGATCTTAGCGATCCCGCGACGCATCCAACGAATGCATCGTAGTCGTATCGGATAATGACGGGTCTTGGAAAGCGTTCTGATCCTGTATCTTGCGGTCTTTGATACCATCCGTCTGCTCTCGCTTTTGTGTTTCGTCATGCGCATCGAGCATAGCGGGTACGCCATTCCTCTCCTGATCGAGTCCTGGAGGGAGGCCCTGATCACGGAGACTGGTCGAGCTTGAACTCCGTGCGTTCAGCCGCATCTCTTGGAGCTTCTGACGAGCCTCCTCATTCTTGACCTGCTGCTCTTGGATCTGACCCAGTCGCTTTTTCAGGACCTCTTCCCGATCTTGCAGCTTCTGTGAAAGGATCTCCCGCTCCCGTTCGCGACGTTGCTGGATCATTGTCTTGATCTTTGCTTGATGCGCGGGGATCACATCCACGGTCTGTATCGCCTGCTCGATCCCAGTCCGGATCGGATAGAGGGTCGTCCCAGGCAAAACATTGTCTGATGTGAAGGCATAGACCCCTGTAGAGCCTCCGGCCAATACCAACGCCGTTGTGGCACCGGCCGCGACCTTACTCCATTGGACCCACCAGACGGGGTGGCCCATCCGAGTCTTTAGATCCTTTTCCAGAGCACGAACAAACGCACGACTCGGATCCGCCGTTTTTCCGATCTTCTTCAGCTTTTGTGAGATAAACCAGTCCATGATCGCTATGTTATACCGAAGGGGTATCGTTTCGTTTCAGGATCTTTTTGAGGTTTTTGATCGTTCGATGGGATTGGACGCGGAGTGAACCTACGGTTTTCCCGGTCATTTGAGCTATTTCATCATAGGAATAGCCATCCAAGTACTTATAACGGACCAACTCCGCCTCCGCCTTTGGAAGGCGCTCTATGGCCTTCATCATCTCTTTTACGTCATAGGAGCGCTCGGCTTTTTGATCCCAATTCATCCGATCCCACCAGGTCTGCTCGATATCCTCCAGTGCCACACCTGGACGCTGTTTTTCCATATAGTTGATCAAATGATTCCGAGCGATGGTGAAGATCCAGGAGGAGGCGCTGATCTTCGGATCGTATGATCCAAAAGCATTCAACGCTTTGACGAAGACATCCTGTGTCAGATCTTCCGATACCTCTTTGTTCCCTCCGCAACGAAAATAGATGAAGCGGTAGATCCGCTTCACATTCTCATGATAGAACTTCGGGAAATGCTTTTGGTCCATCTTTTGGAGAGCCTGTCCCGTTAAAGCGGGTACGTCAAATCATCAAAAAGATGACAAAAGATCAATCTTCGTATGACGAGCGCCTCTTCGGTTTCGGTGCGACGATCATGAAGAGGATCGGCAACACCATCCAAGCACTGCGTCCGTAGTCGCTCATGAAGATCTGTTTCGTGATCTCCGTCAATCCCGCGGTCATGTTCAGGGGTAAGAAATTCAACGTGATGCTGATGAGGAGTCCGACCTGCAAAATGCTGAAAACGATGGTCTGCCACCAGGATCCGGGTGCATTGGATCCACCGATCGTCTTCAATAAGGCACTGCGTGAAAGCATGAAGAAGAGGACGACGAAGATCCCGAGGAAGAACGTCAGTTTGAGCACGTAATTATCATTCACGTGCAATGACAGGTTGATGCTTGTCAGCACGGGCGTATTCGACACGACGGCCAACGCCATATACATCCCCACGAGGATGATGATGACCCGATCCCGTCCAAGTGACAGTCCATACAACAAAGCGCCCACGACGAAGAACAGGAGAATGAATAGATCCCATGTCGGCGCAGACCAATTCAGCGTCATGAAGTAGTTCAAGATAGCGCTCATGGCATGAGTATATCACGCCTGTTCGAGGTTCACAGTCCCGCTTCCTTGAGTCCTTCCAGGGCTTTGCGCTGTTCTTTATTCGGTTTTTTTACGACGTCGGGCTGGACCGTGATCAATTGATCCCCACGGGTCTTTCCATGGATCGATGGCATCCCTTTTCCACGGATCTTGAAGACCGTCCCCGGTTCCGTCCCTTCCGTGATCTTGAGTGACCCTTTCCCGTCAACGGTTTCCACATCGACCTCGCCACCCAACACAAGCGTTGAGTACGGGATCCGGATCGTGCTCACAACGTCATTCCCTTCCCGTGCAAACAGCGAATGATGCTTTACATGCACGCGGATAAAGAGGTCGCCGGCTTTGCCTCCTCCGCCGGGGTATTCTCCCATGCCGGAGATCCGGATCGCTTCGCCATCCGAGATCCCCGCGGGGATCTCAACCTCAAATGACACGGTCTTCCGTTCGACACCGGTCCCCTGGCACTGTTTGCAGGTGACCTTCGGCTTTTCGCCTTTTCCCTGACATTCCGGACACGTGGTCGCAGATCGGATCGCGCCGAACATGGTCCTCGTCACGCGATCGACCTGCCCTTTCCCATTACATGTCTTACATGTCTCCATCTCTGAACCCGGTTCCGCTCCGGTGCCTTTGCAGACGTCGCACGCCGTATGTTTATAGAGTTGGATCGTCTTTTTCGTACCGGTTACACTCTCCAGGAAGTCGAGCGCGACTTCCGTCTGGATATCAGCACCCCGCCTTGTCTTGGTTCGACGCCCATTCTGGAAGCCGAACATCTCACCAAAAATGTCTCCCAGATCGCCAAGGTCTTCGAAATTGATGTTTCCGCCTTGGAACCCGCCGAATCCCTGTCCGAAGCCTCCGCCTCCTGCTCCCGGACCGCCCTGTTCGAATGCCGCGGAACCGAATTGATCGTATGTCTGGCGTTTCTGCTTATCGCCTAAGATTTGAAACGCCTCGTTGATGTCTTTGAACTTCTGCTGATCACCGCCTTTGTCCGGATGATGCTGATGCGCCAAACGACGGAACGCCTTTTTGACGTCCTCGTCGCTCGCCGTCTTCTGCACGCCAAGTATGGCGTAGTAATCCTTCCCGGGCATTATTCAGGCTTCTGGTTTTCGTACCGCATCTTTTCCCATTGCTCGAGCGTCTTTTTCAGCGTGGAGATCAGATCCCGTGCCGTAAAGTGGTTGAGGAACACGCGTGACACAAGCTGGGCCGGCTGACCGTTGTTGTTCACGTGACTGAAGAAGTCGACCGCCACGTCACGTTCCTGCGACGTCACGCTGAACGCGTTGGCATACCGTCCTTTCATCTCTTTCTGGTCTGCCTGGACTTGGAATCCTTGCTGCTGTTGTGGCTGTTGATTTTGATCGGACATATTCTTTCCTTTATGTCATTCCCGCAAATGCGGGAATCTGGGTCGGACCAGGTCCCCGCCTTCGCGGGGACGACGATTCATTATTCTTGCTTGAAGTCACCTTCCTTCGGCTCTTCTTTGGGCTCATCCTTCTTTTCCTCGCCGGCATTCCCCTGTTCCTGATTTTCGACCGTGGATGTGTCTGCCTGCTGCTTCTTATACATCGCCTCACCGACCTTCTGTGCCGCCTGCGCAAGCTCGTCGCCCGCCTTCTTGATCGCTTCGGTATCGTCCGTGTCTTTGACCTTTTTCAAGGATTCAATTTTTTCCTCGACCGCCTTTTTATCTTCATCGGAAACATCCTTTGCTTCCTTCATCATCTTTTCGGTCGTGTAGATCATGGTCTCTGCCATGTTCTTCGCCTCGATCAACTCGCGGCGCTTTTTGTCTTCTTCTGCATGTGCTTCGGCGTCTTTCTTCATCTTCTCGACATCATCATTCGAAAGATTCGTGGACGCAGTGATCGTGATCTTCTGTTCCTTGTTCGTCGCCTTGTCCACGGCCTTCGCGGACAGGATCCCGTTCGCGTCGATATCGAAGGTGACCTCGATCTGCGGGACGCCGCGCGGCGCAGGCGGGATGCCAGAGAGCGTGAATCGGCCGAGCGTCCGGTTGTCCGCCGCCATGTCCCGCTCGCCCTGAAGCACGTGGACCTCGACAGACGGCTGGCTGTCCGCCGCGGTCGAAAAGATCTGCGACTTGGCGGTCGGGATGGTCGTGTTCCGCTCGATGACCTTGGTCATGACACCGCCGAGCGTCTCGATCCCGAGCGACAACGGAGTCACGTCGAGGAGGAGAAGTTCGCCCTTGAGATCTCCCTGCAAGTTTCCGGCTTGGACCGCGGCGCCGATCGCCACGACCTCATCCGGATTCACGGAGATGTTCGGTTTCTTGCCGAAAAACTTCTCGACCATCTGTTGAACAAGCGGCATGCGCGTCATGCCACCGACGAGGATCACCTCATTGATGTCTGACGCGGAGAGTTTTGCATCGGCAAGCGCCTTTTTGCACGGTTCAAGTGTCTTCTCGACGAGCGGTCCGACGAGCTCTTCGAACTTGGCGCGCGTCAGCTTGAGTTGAAGATGCTTCGGCCCGTTCGCATCGCTCGTGATGAACGGCTGATTGACCTCCGTCTCCATGGCGCTTGAGAGCTCGATCTTCGCCTTTTCCGCAGCTTCTTTGATGCGCTGGAGGGCGAGTGGGTCCTTTTCCAGGTCGATGCCTTCGGCTTTTTTGAATTCATCGACGATCCACTGGATGATCGTGTGATCGAAGTCGTCACCACCGAGGTGCGTATCTCCATTCGTCGCTTTTACCTCGACCGTGTTCTGGTTCGCTTCCGCGTCGAACGCGATCTCCAGGACGGAGACATCGAACGTCCCACCACCGAGATCATACACGACGATCTTCTCATCCTTCTTTCGGTCAAAACCGTATGCGAGTGCAGCGGCTGTCGGCTCATTGATGATGCGCTGGACCTTGAGTCCCGCGATCTCTCCCGCGACTTTTGTCGCTTGGCGCTGAGAGTCATCAAAATACGCAGGCACAGTGATCACGGCATCCGTGATCTTCTCACCGAGACGCGCTTCCGCATCTGCCTTGAGCTTTTGCAGGACCATGGCGGAGATCTCTTCCGGCGCATAGTCTTTGCCGCCCATCTCGATGCGCACACCATCGCCTTTTTGTGAGACTTTGAACGGGAACCATTTCACGTCCCGTTGGACTTCCGGATCATCCCAGCGGCGTCCGATGAGGCGCTTGATGCTGAACAAGGTATTGGCAGGATTCACGACGGACTGTCGCTTAGCGACCTGACCGACAAGACGTTCGCCGGTCTTGGACATCGCAACGACGGACGGCGTTGTCTTTGCGCCTTCCGCGTTCTCAATGACTTTTGGCTGGCCGCCTTCGATGACAGCCATGCACGAATTGGTGGTTCCGAGGTCGATTCCGAGGATCTTAGGCATAGGGTTCAATCATTCTGAACGTCGATCTTGACGCTCTGAGTCTTAGATTCTGTGAGTTTAGGGATCTCGATGGTGAGAAGACCGTTCTTGAACACGGCGTTCGCCTTGCTCTCGTTCACACCTTGCGGCAAGCCGACCTGTCGTTTGAACGTTCCGGAACGGATCTCTTTGCGGTAATAATCTTTTTCATCCACTTCGGTCTTGCGCTGGGAGGTTCCGCTGATCGTCAGCATGCCGTTTTCAACCGATACGTCGACGTTCTTGGGATCAACGCCCGGAAGTGCGGTCTCGATCACGACCGCGTCTTTTTTGTCGTAGACGTCGATAGCGGGAACGAGTCCGTCACCGCGGCCATGCACGGAAGGGAGGCCGTCGAAGAACTTGTCCATGTTCTCGAAGGGATCGTAGAAGGGAGACCATTTGATAAGTGACATATGCGTTTTGCTTAAAGGAGATTCATGATTCAGGTCATTTCGCGACAACGACCTTTGCAGGGCGAATGAGTTTTCCATGCAGTTTCCATCCAGTCTGATGCGTCGTGAGGATCTTCCCGGCTTCGACACCATCTTCATCGCTGGTATCGACCGCATCATGCTCCGTCGGGTCGAACGACCCGTTGGTATCTACCTTTTCAAGGCCGATGCTCTTGAGGGAAGATTCGAGGGCCATCAACGTCGCTTTGAGTCCCTTCAACCAGTTTGTATGCTCCGGCAGATCCGGCGCGGACGCGATCGCGGCATAGAGATGATCAAAGGCGGGTAAAAGTTCTGATAACAGCTGTTCGTTCGCATACTTCGCGAATTCGCTTTTTTCCGACTCAGTTTCCTTTTTGAGGTTCGCGTAGTCGGCTTGGGCCCGCTTCCATCCGTTCAGGTACTCGTCGCACTTTGCTTGGAGTTCCTCGATATCAGGCACATTGGTTTCTTCAATGGGTTCAGACATATTGATGTTTAAAAGCGTCGAGAAGGGCGATCCCGAGTTTATAATTCATACGCATCGGTCCGAGCAGACTCGCGATCGACGTGTCCGGCAGGGTGACGATCACACAACCCGTCGCCGAGCCGAACGGACACGATGATCCGATGTATGGCGTCGGTTCATGGAAGACCTTGCGACGGATCGTCCCGAGCACGTCATCCAATTGGTCGAGTACCTCACCAAGATCGACGACACGTCCCCAGTCTTTGAATTCCGGTTGCGCGAACAGTTGCGACAAGCCCGTGTAGTATGTGTCCGACGCATTCAACCCAAGGAGGCATGCGCCATTGAATAGACCGGCCATCAGTTTCGCCGTCGTCTTTACGCCGTTCTCGCTCTTCTTCGCCGACTGTTCGATCTGTTGGAGTTCCCGCTTCCCGAGCGGCTTCCGCTCCATCAACTCGTCGACATACAGTTTATATCCCTTCTCCGTCGGCAATCGGCCGGCGCTCGTGTGCGGCTGGATGAGGTACCCTTGGGACTCAAGCTCCGCAAACCAGTTGCGGACCGTTGCCGAACTCACACCAAGCTTATACGTATCAACGATACGCTGTGAGGACACCGGGTCGCCGGTGTCGATGACATCCTCGATGACGAGTCGGAGGAGCTGTGTGAGACGTTCGTCCATTGGTTAGCAGTCTACATAAGAGACTGCTAAGTCGTCAAGCTTTTGGATTTTCGGCTACTCGTAACGCAAGGCCTCGATCGGATTGAGCCGAGCGGCGCGTCGTGCCGGGAAATACCCAAAGAAGATCCCGATGGTCGCAGAGACCCCAAAACCGATCCCTGCCCCTTCCCAGGGGATCAGAAACGTCCATCCTGCCTGATAATACGAAATAGCCTGGATCGCGAGCCAGCTTACCGAGATGCCGAGGAGGATCCCAAGGATCCCCGCTCCAACGGTCAAGAGGATCGACTCTGTCAGGAATTGCCCGAGAATGTCTCCACGATGTGCGCCGATCGCCTTTCGGAGTCCGATCTCGCGCGTTCTCTCGGTGACCGTGACGTACATGATGTTCATGATCCCGATCCCGGCGACCAGGAGCGAGATCCCGGCGATCGATCCAAGCAGGATCTGCAGGACAAGCCCGATCACGGCGATCGTTTTGATGGAATCCTCTTGTGTCGTCACCTGGAAATCATCTTTTGAAAGATCGCCATTCGGGTTACTGATGTTATGCGTCGCGCGTAACTCGATCCGCACAAGTTCTTTCGCTTGATTGATGGAGATTCTGTCCCCTGCCTTGATCCCGATATAGTCAACGTGCGTTTTGTTATAGAGATCCAGAGCCGCCGTGACCGGAATATATACCTGATCATCCGCATCACTGAAAAAGCGCGTACCTGCCGGGTCCAGAACGCCCATGACTCGAAACGGTTGTCGGGTGATCTTGATCGTCTTCCCGATCGGATCTTCCTGCCCAAACAACTTGTCCGCGACCTTCGACCCAAGGACCACGACACGAGTATGGGAATTGATGTCTTCATCACTGAAGTAGTTCCCCTTTTTCAATGTCTCATTGAAGACCTGCATATCTTCGGAACCTGCACCCGTGACCTGCGTCAGGGTATCCACGCCACCGAATGAAACGAGATCGCGCGAGATCGCCTGTGCGGTCACGGCGACGGGCCACGAAAGGTCCTTCAGCTTGGTATAGTCTTTCAGCGTCAACGTCTGTCTGGTCGTCGGCGGAGGTCCGCCCCGCGTCTGGTCCCCTTGTCCACTTTCGACGGCGATGAAATCGCTTCCGAAATTCGCAACCTGGTTGAGAAGGTATCCCTGTGCCGCCTGACCGACCGTCACCATGAGGATGACCGAAGCGATCCCGATGATGATCCCAAGCATCGTCAAGATCGTCCGCGCCTTATTGACGAGGAGCGCTTTGTACGACAGCGGGATCAGGTCTCGGATCTTCATGGATTCAAGGATTATTCATGCCGCATCGCTTCGATCGGCGTCAGCATGGCGGCCGCTCGTGCGGGAAAATATCCAAAGATGACACCGATCGCGACTGAAACGCCGAGCCCGAGCAAAACACCGCTCATGGATATACCGAACTCCCACCCTTCCTGGAACTGACTGATGATACGGATGCCCACCCACGAAAAACCGATGCCCAACAAGATCCCGATCACGCCGCCGATGACCGTCTGTACGATCGACTCGATCAAAAATTGGCTCAAGATGTCGTGGCGGTGTGCACCAAGCGATTTACGCAGACCGATCTCATGTATGCGTTCCGTCACGGAAACGTACATGATGTTCATGATCCCGATCCCACCGACCAATAATGAGATCGCCGCGATCGACGATAGGAGGATCTGAAGAATATTCGTGACCGTGGATGCGGTCTTGATCGCATCCTCTTGCGTGACGAGGTTGAAATCATCCCTTGTCGGATCGCCGCTCGGGTTATCGATATTATGACGTGACCGGAGTGCGATCGCGATCCGATCTTTTCCTTGATTCAGATCCGTGAATGTCGTCTTCGCTTGGATGTACGTAAGATACTGCTTATTGAACGTATCGAGTGCTGCAGTCACCGGAACGTAGACGGCGCGATCCGGATTAAAGAATCCGCTGGATCCTGCACGTGCCATCACGCCGATCACGCGGTATTGGACGCTGTTGACCTTGATCGATTTCCCGATGGGGTCTTCCGCGCCGAACGCGGCTTTGACGATATCTGCACCGATCACCGCAACGCGAGCGTGTCCGTCTACATCCGATTGGGTGATGAACGACCCGATCTGCAAGGGCGTCGTGGTCAATTTGAGTTCATCCGGCATCGTTCCGGTGATCTGCGCATTCGTCGTGATCCCTAAGGCGGTGATCGTATCATCCTGGATGACCTTACCGGCGATCACGGACATCCACGGATATGACGCGAGTTTCTTCACGTCAGCATACGTCAGACTTTCTTTGAAGAATGGGGTGGGTTGACCCGTGGATTGAGCTGGACCATTCCGAATGAAGACCACGTTCGATCCGAACGCATTGATCTGCCCGAGGATCTGGCGTTGTGCTGATTCGCCGATGGATAAGACCAGGATCACGGACATGACGCCGATGACGATCCCGAGCATCGTCAAAACCGACCGGCCCTTCGTCCGTCCGAGGCTCTGGATCGAACTGTTGAGCAAGTCTTGGATGCGCATGGTTATTTCAGGAATTCAACTTCTCCATCCTTCGCGAATCGGCGGTTCTTCACCTGATCATCGGACTGGATCGACCCATCCCTGATCCGCAAAATACGTTGGGCATGCTCCGACGTATACGTTTCGTGCGTCACGAGGATGATCGTACGTCCTTCGTGCAGATTCAGATCCTGCAAGATCTTCATCACCTGTGTTCCGCTTTTAGAATCAAGATTGCCTGTCGGTTCATCGGCAAAGATCACGGCAGGGTCACGGATCAGCGCCCGTGCGATGGCGACCCGCTGGCGTTCTCCTCCGGAGAGTTGGTTCGATAGGTTATGCATTCGGTGCTCAAGCCCGACGGATGCGATCGCCTTCGTCGCCATCTCTTTACGTTTTGATACGGGGATCTTCGAATAGATCAATGGCAACATGACGTTCTCGAGCACGCTCGTTCGCGGAAGCAGGTTGAAGGCCTGAAAGATGAACCCGACCTCGCTCCCACGCATATCCGCAAGCTGATCTTCATCCAGTTTTGAGACATCCTTCCCATTGAATTCGTACGTTCCACTTGTCAGGGCATCCAAAAAACCCAAGATGTGCATCAACGTCGACTTTCCGGAACCAGATGGTCCCATGATCGCGACGAATTCTCCCTTGGTGATATCGAACGTGAGGCCGTGCAGCACGCGGGTGACGACCTCGTCATTCTCGTATTGTTTCTTCAGGTCAACGACCCGGATCACCGGAGGTTCCATGTCATCCCTGCGGTGTCGTCGCCCCGGTCTGTCCGACGATGACATCTTCCCCCTCTTTCACGCCGGAAAGGACCTGTACCTCTCCTTCATCCCCGCGCAGGCCCAAAGTCACATCACGCGTCTCCGGCGTTCCGTTCACGAGGACACGAACGGTCTTCTGTCCGGTCGTTGAATCCGTTCGAATGGCGCGCAACGGGATCACGATGGCATTCGACGCAAATCCAGTGTTCACGGTCACATTCGCTGTCATGCCCGGTTTCACCTCATGTCCGGCCGGATCGATCTGGACACGGATCTTGTAGTAGATCGCGTCTTGGATGCGGGTTTCCGCCGGGTCCTTGGCCGTGACCTTCCCATTGAACTTCACTTCATCTCCATAGGCATCAAGCGTCGTTGTCGCGGTCTGATCGACCAGGATCTTGGTGATATCTGCTTCCGGGACCTCTGCTTCGATGTCATAGGATTGCGTTCCGATCATGTTGATCGCCGTCACATTCGGTGCGACCTGCTCTCCGACATCGGGGATGACATCCGAGATGATGCCGTCGACGGGCGCCGTGATCTCGACGTTCTGCAGGTCATTCACCGCCTTATCGTACGCAACCTTCGCCTGTTCCACCGATGCGCGAAGCGGCGCAACGTCCACCGCCCGAGGACCTGACTTCTTCAGATCGAGCGTTGCCTTCGCCTGGTCGAGCGCGGCCTTTTGGATCGCGACATTCGTCTCCGCTGTGCGGACATTCACATCCGCGTTGGTCTTTGCGGTCTCATACGCTGTTTCTGCCGTCTTATAGGCATCTTGCAATGACTGGATGCTCTGCGTCTTTGTCAGTTGGGTGTTCTTGATGCTCTGGAGCGCATTCAAGACAGAAGAATTCTGCGCAGATACGCTTGTCCGATCCGCATCGATGGTCGCTTTTTTGGCTGAAAGGGTCGCTTCCGTGAAATAAGAGTTGGTCAAGCTGGCAGAGAGGACTTCCTGCACATCCGTCAGATAGGTCTGCACAAGCGTGATCGCTGTTTGCAGTTTCACGGTCGCATTTTGGATATCATCCTGTGTCGAATTGGCGGTCAGGGCGTTCACCGCCTGGTCTGCGATCGCGCGGGAGTCTTTCGCGGTCTTATATGCCCCCTTCGCCCGATCCATCGATCCGGCGTCAAGGAATCCTAAGACATTCACGAATTGCGCATTCGCGGCAGAGTTATCGACGCCTGTGATCGTATCGCCATCCGTCAAACCGGTCTGGAGCGGTCCCAGCGCGGTCCGTAACGTCGCGACCGCCGCGTCATAGGCGTTCTGCACATTCTGACTCACGATCGCGTCTTGATTGTTCAGGTTATTCTGTGCGGTCTGTAGATTGATCGCCGCAGTCTTCAATGCGTCTTGCGTCGTCTTCTTCGTCGAATCAAGGTCAGCGGCCGCTTTGTCGTATGAGGCCTGCGCCTGTTCAACAGCTGCCGCGGAAACTTGAATATCCTGTGACGTGTTCCCCGCGAGTTTCGCGTTGAGATTCGCTTGCGCGACCGCTAATGCGGCTTTGGCGTTATTTGCCGTGTATGTGACATCTTCTGCCTTCAGCGTGGCCAAGACATCCCCGGCTTTCACGGTATCACCGACCTTCACATTGATCTTATCGATCGTTCCGGACCCTTTGAATGCGAGATCGATCCGTGCTGCGGGCTTGAGCTCTCCCGTCACCTCGACCGTCTGTGCCAGATCTCGTTGTTCGACCTTGGAGGTCTCATATTGTGGACCGGAATTGCTGTTGCGCCCAAAGAACCACCATCCTCCCGCAAGCAGGATGACAAGGATGATGTAGGTTGATTTTCGTTTGAGGAATTTTGGAAATGCCATATGGTCAATCTTTATGATCCAAAAGATCTGAAACCTTCTTGAAGTCGCTGGTGACCTGTTTCATGAGTCCTTGGATCCGTTTGGCCGGAACCAACATGAGTCCGCTCCCATGACCTGCCATGACCACGAAACGTTCTCCGGGTTTGAGGCCGAGATGCGTTCGGACGTCTTTGGGAATGACGAGCTGTCCCCGTTCTCCAAGGACGGTCACGCCCATGACATTCGGGATCCCGTTGTTCGCCTCATCCGTTGTGATGGTCATAAGGTATGAATTTACTGAAAAGTACTACTTACTGATAAACCTGTCAATATTAGAGAAAATGACCGGTCCAGTGTGCGATCCGGACCGTCAACATCGCCTCCGAGACCTGCTTCCACATATGGATATACTCCCCTAACCCCCTCCAAAAACCGACCTTTTGCATCTTATGACGGATCTTGAGACCGGGGAGTTCCACGGTCCCATATTTCAAATGATGCGAACGACAGTAGTAATTCAGGGCAGACTCGACCATGAATCCTCTCATATACGCATCGGGGATATCCTCGAACACGTGGCGATCCATGGCCCGTTCACCGCCGATCAACGGGAGATGCGCGGATACCTTCATAAGGAAACGACCGCGATCCCTGATGCCGACACACATGGAGAGTTCGCCATCCAGAATGGGTTTGAGGATCCGGACGAGGTGATCCTTGGTCAATCCTTTGAGATCCGCATCCAAAAAGAACAAGATCGGTGCATCCGTATGTGCGACTCCGTGCATCATCGCCTCGCCCTTCCCGTGTTTCCATGGAAATTGGTGGACCAGTGATGCACCCGCCGCCCGCGCGCGTTCAGCCGTCCGATCCGTGGACCCATCGCTGATCACGATGACATCCCGGAACAATCCGCTTTTGACGAGTGTTTCGACGATGGGTCCGATCGTTGACTCTTCATTGAACGCTGGGACGATCGCCGCGATCGGAGAATCCTTTTTCATTGCGTTACGACCGTCTTGAGAGTTCATATCGAATGTCTTCGATCTTCCGAAGATGCTGGCGCGCCTGATCGCCCTTCGCCCGTAGCGGACCCGTCAGATCAAGCGAGGTGAGGAACGAGACGATCTCATCTGCTTTTTTCACGATCCCATTCACCGCATCGACCCGACCATCCGTCGCCTCCCGGACCGATCGACGGACCAGTTCTCCGACAAAATCAGATAATGCGCCGATCGCCGTGTCCGGCGCCATCTTCATCACGCGTCGGAATGCCTTTTGGTCCTTCGTGACGAACGCATGGACCAAAAGAGCTTCTGCAAACTCCTCGCATCCCGCGTGCCACGCGCCGACTTCCTGAAGATCCGCGTTGCGTTCGATCAGTCTCCATCCCTTGGCATAGATCGTTTCCGCGCTCCGGAGCTCTGTGACGGCAGAAGCACCCCGCTGCATGGCGAAGATCGATATCTTCGAAAGTCGTGTCAGTTCACCACCCAACGCCTGCAGTTCCCTCCGCGCGCCTTTCATCGTGTTGTATCTGCGTGATAGTGCCGTGAAGATCGGTGATGATCGTTTCATACGAGTGATGTGTATACAGCTTCGACCCGCTCAAGGACCGAGTCCCATGAATAGAGGCGGGCGACGACGCCTCGTGCGCGCGTCCCGCGATCTTTGACCATCTCCGGGTCCGCAAGCGCCCAACGGATGGCATCCGCCAATGCGCGTACGTTCCCGACCGGATATGAGACGCCCGAATGGTCGACGAGTTGCAGATTTTCCGGAATATCGCTCATGATCACCAACTTCGCATGCGACATGGCTTCCAACACTGCGACGGACAGTCCTTCGCTCCGGGAGGGATGTAACATTGCATAGGCGTTCGCGACCAATTGCTCGAGTTCTTTTCCCGTTCGACGGCCGGCCATGACCACGCGTGGATCCTTTGCGGCGAGCTTCTTCAGCTTATTCTCGTATGCGATGTCGTCATACGTCGCCGTCCCGATGATCACGAGCTTTTTATCCGTCTCGACCATGCCGAACGCCTGGATCCCATCCTCGATCGCCTTATGCGGCACCAAACGACTAAGCGTGAAGAAATAGGAATCCGGCTTGAGACCAAGATGATGGAGTTCGCTTGTCCCTGGATGCAAGAGCGGTATCTCGACCCCGTTGGGGATGTACCAAACATCTCGATGAAACTTCTTCTTACACAACGTCTTGATGACGTGTGAGGTCGCAATGGTCGCGTGCGGAAAATGGACAGCCGTCCACTCGCCATAGGCGAGATAGGTGCGCGCAAACCATCGCCACTTCTCATGGAAGCGATCCCGGCTATGAAATGTCACGACGACCTTGGCACGCCATTTGAAGACCCGCGGGATCCACGCCAATGTCGAGGGACCGACACCGTGATAATGGATGATATCGACCGGTTGGAACAGGACATGAAGGGATGAGAGAAAGGTATGGATCCATGCATCCAAATGTTTCCGACGGATCGTTGGAAGGGTGATCAGACGGATCCCATTCCACTGTTTCGCACCCTGCGGATTCGCATACGGCCGGACATAGACCGTCACATCGTGACCTCGTGCGACAAGGCGTTTGGAGAGCTCTTCGACATGCGCCTCAATCCCGCCCCCCTGAGCCAGGGTGGCTGGAATCCCCTTTGCGCCGATCATGGCAATACGCATCTTGATTCCTTTGACGAATTCAGCTACTATCTTAGCGCATTTTTCGTGTTTTCGACAGCGAAGAAACTGCCTATAACTTCACCTCCGGGTCGATACAGTCACGTCATCATTCGGAGATGGAGCTAGGCCCTCGTTTCTCTCACTCTTCGCGCCTGTAGCTCAGTGGTAGAGCAGTGGCCTTTTAAGCCAATGGTCGTGGGTTCGATCCCCACCGGGCGCACCAAATAAAGATCCCTGCCAAAATGCAGGGATCTTTATGTAGAGGCTATGGGATCGAACCAAGGGAAGGGTGAAACCGTCAGGTTTCACTGTTTGAGGAGGGTCTACGGGAACCCGAAGGTTCCCGTAAGAGGCCGAAGGTCGAGCGAAATCCCCACCGGGCGCACCAAATAAAGTCCCTGCCAAAATGCAGGGATCTTTATGTAGAGGCTATGGGATCGAACCAAGGGAAGGGTGAAACGGTAGGACTTCATTCGATGATACCCATCCATCGTTCTGCGAGCGCTGAGCCGTTGTCCGTTGGAAAAAGATCGTGCAGGCTCTGGCCAAGTTTCTCCTGTCGCTCACGATCATCCAAAAGTCCAATGACCTGATCGCGAAGGTTCGCTTCAAACGACGAAGACGTTTGATCCAACATCACGACCCCCTCTTTCACGCGTTCCGCATTCGCTTCCTGATGTGATCCCGGGATCGGAATGACGACAGCCGCCTTTGAGAGGGCTGCGAGTTCTGACACCGTGCCGATCCCCGCACGGGAGATGACGACCTCGGCCACCGCATAGGCATCACGCATCTGCCGTTCATCAAAGTCCTCATGCGTCATATATCCTGATGCCGGCTCATTCACGGCCTTTCCTTTTCCGGTCAGATGGATGATCTGAGCATACTGCAAGAGATCCCCCTTGATCCGCTCCAATGCGTGGTTCAACGCGAGGGCACCGGTCCCGCCACCGAACACAAAGACCGTTTTCCGCTCCGGATCTAGATCCAACCGTTTTGCCGCATCGCGTCGATCCGTCACGTGATCATCATTGAAACGGCACGGTGTCGCGATCCGCGACGCGGAAACGCCTTCAAACGGGGAACGATCGTACGCGAATGAGGACGTGACACACGCGCAGCCTCGGGCGACGCGACGGTTGGAAAGACCCGGTTCCGCATCTAACTGATGGATCGCGGTCTTGATCCCGTGGCGCTGAGCCTCTTTCATGACCGGAACCTCGGTGAATCCGCCGGCTCCCACGACCAGATCAGGTCGTTCGTGCGAAAGGATCTCTCCTGCCATGCGACGCGCATGCTTGTAATCACGCAGGAGTGTCAACCATTTCAACGTCGGATATCTCGGAAATTTCACGACCGGGATCGAGTGATACGGAATATGTTCTGACTCGATCACCGGGGCCTCGGGGCCGGAGGGCGTCCCGACCCAAGAGATGGCGACATCCGATCTTTGTCCGCGCATCCGGCGTACGACCGCCAACAACGGTGTCACCGGTCCGAGCGTTCCTCCTCCGCAAAACAAGATCCGCATATCAGCGAGATTGTCGTGAGATCGATGCAACGATCCCCATACCGATCGCCAAGGCGATCAATGCCGAGCTCCCATAGCTGACGAATGGCAAGGTCACTCCCGTGATCGGGAGCAGGCCGATCATGGATCCAACATTGAACACCGTCTGAATGGCGACCCACGCCCCGATCCCGACGCCGAGGAAGCGCCCGAACGGATCCGGCGCCTCTCGCGCGATCCGAAGGATCCGAAGGGTGAGATATGCCATGGCCACAAGGAACACGACCGTGATGAAGAACCCCATCTCTTCTGCGATCACCGCAAAGATCGAGTCACCGGCCACTTCAGGCAAATACAGATACTTTTGTCGGGATTGTCCGTATCCGACACCGAAAAGACCACCGGATCCCACGGCAAGGAATGCCTGATTGATATGGTAGCCCACGCCCTGCGGGTCCAATTCCGGATGGAGAAAGGTCATGAAACGCTGAGCGCGGTAGGGCGTGATCTTGACGAGCAGCGCGAGCATGGCGACGCCGGCCGCGGCGAGTCCACCGAACCAGATCAGCGGTGCGCCGGCGATGAAGTAGGCCAAGAGGGCGGATCCGGCGATGACGGACATGGAACCCGTGTTCGGCTGCATGATGAGGAGGACCATGACGATCCCAAGCGCTCCCAGGAATGGGATCAACCCCTCTTCAAGGGTGTGCGCATTCTTCCCATGCCGATTCGCCAACCATGCCGAGGCGTAGACGAGAAACGTGATCTTCACGAACTCGGATGGTTGAAATGCGATCGGACCAAAATGCACCCAACGTCCCGCGCCACCGAAGTGAAGACCGATCCCCGGGATATACACCAGGATCAAAAGAACGATGCTCGCGATGAGCGCGGCGAATGCGAACGGCCGAAGGATCTTGTAATCGATGTATGAAAATGCGAAGAACAACGCGACGCCGGGAATGATCCCGTACAGCATCTGATGTCGGAAGAAGTACCAACTGTCACCGAATTGCTGAAGGCCGAGCGGACCACTCGCGGACAACAGCATGATCAGCCCGAAGACCGTGATCCCGGTCAGGGTCCACAGAAATGCACGATCGATAGGCTTGCGATGTCGCATGGTCAAAAACGATCTTTCAGGGCAAGGACGACGCCAACGCCGGCGGACAGAAGAGAGATCAACCAAACACGGAACACGATCTGCGACTCGGTCCACCCGCTGGCTTCCAAATGATGATGGATCGGTGCGCTCTTGAACACCTTCCGTTTGAAGAGTTTTTTCGACGTGATCTGGATGAGGACCGACACGGATTCGATCACGAACGGCAAACCGATGATAGGTAGCAATAAGGGCTGGTTCGTGACCATGGCAACGACCCCAAGCGCCGTTCCGAGCGACATCGCTCCCGTATCTCCCATGAAAAAGCTCGCAGGTGTCACGTTGTACCACAAGAAGCCGAACAAGGCTCCGACGATCGCCGCACAAAAGACCGCGAGATCCGCCTTCCCCTGGGTAAATGCGATGACAGCGTATGCGGCGAATGATGCGACGAGTGGACCGCCGGCAAGACCATCAAGTCCATCCGTCTCGTTCACGGAAAACGATGTCGCAATGATGACAAAGACGAAAAAGAGGACGTACCACCCGTTGATATCAAAATTCCCGACAAAAGGGACGTGCAGGACATCCCATTGCAATTTCGAATAGAACCACCACGCACCACCGACGGCGATCAAGCAATAACCGATCAACCGATGGCGCATCCGCAATCCGCCTCCAGCCGGACCGATCTTGCGCATGTTGAGATAGTCATCGACCAAACCGACCAATGCCGCCGCAACGAGTGCGCCAAGTGGGAGGAGCGTCTGCGTACGTGAAAGGAAGTTCCACTGACACCAGCCACCGTTAAAGACGTCACATCCGGCACCGATCGCGAGCGCGGCGATCACAACCGTTGCCCAAACGACGACCCCACCCATGGTCGGGGTCCCCGCTTTTTTCGCATGCAGCGCAGCGGCGACCGGTGCCGACGCGGAATCTCGGATGGACTTCCCTGCCCCGACGCGACGCAAGAAACGGATCAGGATCGGCGCCCACACCATCGCCGCGACGAAGCTGACGATCGTGAGGACGATCACGCGGATGACGGCGAATGTCGAGGTCGAGAGATCCATAGATCAGGGTCAAAGATTGATGAGGATGAGAAAAAAGGACGTGACAGAAACTAAAACCATGAAGATGAGACTCAAGAGCGTAAGCGTCCGTGCGGCGAGTGCATCCGTTCGATACGACCCGAATGCGATGGCGGCGTTGCTTAGGATCGCTGCGGCGGCGACTCCAGGGATCGCCAAGATCCACGGCCAGGAACGGACATCGTCGACCCCCAGATAGATATTATAATGCATCGTCACGATCCCGGAACGCGCACTGGCGGGGATCACGCGTAACAATAAAAACGCAGAAACGCCGGCCCAAAGGACGACGCTCACGATGTTCACCCAGCGGACGATCGGGTCCTGCCAGGCACGCTTTGCGGAAAAGCGCCACTCGGCCCACGTCATGTCGATAGTGTATGCGCCACGTCACTCGACGGCAACGACCTCCGTGACCTCAGGGACCATTTCCCGGAGGGTTTCCTCGATCCCCGCCTTCAGAGTCAATTCCGACATGGGGCACCCTACACAGGTCCCCTGAAAACGGACGCTGACCTTCCCTGAATCCGGATCTACATCGACCAACTCAACATTTCCGGCATGAAGCGCGATCCCTTCTCGGAGGACATCAAGTACCTTATCGATCTCTGTTTGTAATTCTTGTTTGCTTTTGGCCATATCTAGCCAAATATAGCCCGCTTTGAACACCTTGACAAGGAGGGTATTTTCGCGTAACCTTTGCGCATATTCGACCAAATCGACCTATATGGCACATAAGAAAGCCGGAGGCTCCACACAAAATAACCGCGATTCCCAGGGACAGCGACTGGGCGTGAAGTTGTACGCCGGGCAGTACGCCAAAAGCGGCAGCATCATCGTCCGCCAGCGCGGGAGCAAGATCCGTCCGGGCCAAAACGTGATGATCGGCAAGGACGACACGTTGTTTGCGGTCGCGAACGGGATCGTGAAATTCTCAGACAAACGGATCCGCCGTTTCACCGGCGCATTCAAGACCGTGAAGCTCGCAAACGTCATCCCGGCAGAAAAATAAGGATCGCATTCAAAAGAGCCCTTCGGGGCTCTTTTTCGTATCACCTTTTTTTGTGTTTTGCCGACGCTTTGATGAATCCCAGGAACAATGGATGCGGACGAAACGGGCGGGACAAAAGCTCCGGATGGAACTGTGTCGCGACGAAGAATGGATGCCCCTTGAACTCTACGACCTCTGCGAGTTTCCCATTCGGTGACACGCCGGAGACGATAAGACCCGCCTCCTCCAATTCACACCGGTACGCCGGATTTGCTTCAAATCGATGGCGGTGCCGTTCTTTGATCCGATCCGTTCCATAGAGCTTACGCGCGATCGTCCCGGGTTTGAGCACGCAGGGGTATTCACCAAGACGCATGGTCCCGCCATACTCTTTATCCTTCATCTTCTCCTCCTGTTCGTTCATGAGATGGATGACCGGATGTTTCGTCTTCGGTTCGATCTCGGTCGTATTCGCGTCCTTCCACTTCAACAGATCTCGCGCGACTTCGACCGTAGCAAGCTGCATCCCGTAACAAAGACCAAGATACGGGACCTTCTTTTCCCGTGCATATTTGATCGCCATGAGTTTCCCCTCGATCCCACGTGTCCCGAATCCACCTGGGATGAGGATCCCATCAAGATCCTTGAGTTCTTTTGCGAGGGTACGCGGGTGGCGCTCGAATCCCTCGCTGTTCAACCACACGATCTCCGGCCGAAGATGTTCATGCCACGCCGCATGTTTGATCGCCTCCAACACGGAAAGGTACGAATCCGTCAGTACGAAGTTTCCCGTGGAAAAATACTTCCCAACGATCCCGATCTTGACCGGCTTTTTCGCGGACGCGATACGTCGCACGAATCCATTCCAAGGGATCTGCTTCGGTGCGCGCTTCCGCAAAGCGAGCTTTTCGACGATCCGGTCCGCCACCCCTTCTTTTCGGAAAACGAGCGGAACCTCATAGATCGAGGAGACATTCGGAGCTGCGATCACATCCTCGGGCAAAACATTACACCCGATCGATAGCTTCCGTTTTCGCGGTTCATCGATCGGTTGAACGGCTCGGCAAATGATGATGTCCGGCTGGAGACCTGCGCCATTGAGCGTGCGGACCGCATACTGCGTCGGCTTGGTCTTCATCTCACCGATGCTTCCCGGCACCGGAAGATAGCTCACGAGCACGACAAGGACGTCTTTCGGCGATTCGAGACGCATCATGCGGCATGCCTCGAGATACAACAGGTTCTGATATTCCCCGACCGTCCCGCCGATCTCGACGATCGTCACATCCGCATCTGCCTGTTCTGCCGCGACACGGATGCGCCGGATGACCTCGCGCGGCACGTCCGGGACCCACTCGACGGTCCGTCCGCCATATCCCAACGCCCGTTCGCGCTCGATGATCGTCTTGAACACGCTTCCCGATGTCATGCAATTATCCCGGGTCAGGTCCTCATCCAAAAACCGCTCATAATTTCCGATATCTTGATCCGTTTCCAGACCATCCTTGGTCACAAAAACTTCTCCATGTTCAACGGGATTCAATGTTCCAGGATCGACATTGAGATACGGATCGATCTTGACCGCCGTGACCCTCAATCCGCGAGACTTCAATAAGGCGCCGATACTTGCGGTCGCGATCCCTTTTCCGACCCCGCTCATCACTCCGCCGGTCACGAAGATGGTGGTCCTTCTTCGTTTTCCGTTTCGCCGGCGTGGATTGGCCATACGTGACCCGAGTATACCACGCGCGAATGGACCCTATCGGCGGTTGCGTGGATATCTTTCCGCGATGAGTCGTAAAGCCCGCGCCAAAAGCTTGTCTAGGTTCTTATATCCGCTGACAGAGAAGACTTCCGATGTCCGCGCCCACTGTCCTTCGTAGATCGCGCCTTCTCCGGTCAGGACTTCTTTCGCATCTGCCGGTGCCTCGAACAGGAAGAGATGCACCACCTTCAGGATCACGGTCCCCTGCCGGCGGAAACGGAATGAGGTCCGTCCCAATGGGGCGATGAAGGTCAGCTGATCCAACCCCGTCTCCTCTTTGATCTCGCGCACCGCGGTTTCGACCGTCGTTTCTCCGGCTTCTTGGTGTCCTTTCGGAAACGTCCATCGACCGAACGGATCTTTGATGAAAAACACTTCCGCCACGCCATTTCGGCGACGGAAGATGATCCCTCCGGCACTCACTTCGTGCCGAAATCCTGTATTAGTTTGTGGACGACGCTGCCCCGCCGCTCTCCGATGCGGACGCCGACGGCGCGGTCGCTTTGCCGGTGAGGAGTTCGATGGCTTTGTCGAGTTGGGGGTCTCGGTTGGCATTGTAGTCTTCCTCGGTCCGATCGACGGTGATGTCGGGATCGAGTCCTTGTTTATTGATACTTCGTTCTTTCGGCGTCACCCATTCGGCGATGGTGATCTTGAGTGCGCTCTTATCTGGGAATTCTGTGTAATCCTGGACAGACCCTTTCCCGAAGGTCTTGGTACCCACGAGTGTCGCCTTGGCGTAATCCTGCAGGGCACCGGAAACGATCTCGGACGCGGAGGCGGAGCCCCCATTGACGAGCACGACCGTGGGCATGTCCTTGAGCCGAGCGGGGTGATCACCTTTGTACTCATCAACGATCTTCCCTTGCCGGCGTTCCTTGACCACGACCTGATCGCCGACCCATTCACTCGCCATGGAGATCGCCTTATCAAGATACCCGCCTGGGTCATTCCGCAGATCGAGGACGACGCCTTTGACGTTCTTTGCAAGCGCGTCCGTGACCGCCTGGTTGAACAGGTCTTCCGTGTCTGCGTTGAAATTACTGACCGAGATCACCGCGATCGTATCCTTCTCAACGTACTTCACGTTCACGCTCTTGACCTTGATGACGTCTCGGACGATCGGGATGTCCTTCGTCTCCGGCGTCTGCTTTTCCTTCCCGCTCGCATCCTTCGTGGTCGTATAGCGACCGATCGTGAGTGTCACGGTCGTCCCCTTGTCCCCGCGGATGAGCGTGACGGCCTGATCGATGCTCATCGCGTCAGTACTCGTCGCGTCGATCTTCAAGATGAGATCACCTGCCTTGAGGCCGGCTTTTTCCGCCGGCGAATCCGGCAGTGGCGCGATGATCTGTAATTGATCATTCTTGATCCCGATCTCCGCACCGATCCCCTCGAACTTCCCTTGCAGGTTTTGATTGAACGCCTCTGCGTTCTTTGGTGGGAAAAAGAGGGTGTAGGGATCATCGACGGACGAGGCAAGGCCGCTCATCGCGCCGTAGAGCATCTTCTGCTCATCGACCGGCTGCTGATAATATCGGTCCTCTATCGAGCGCCACAGATCCCAGAATTCCTTGAATGTGGGCGGGACGCCGAGGTCAGAGGGCGGATTCGAGCCGACCCCCTCAACACTGGCAATGGCCGACGTGCTCGTTGTCGATGCAGATGCCAGAGGAACGTCTCCTTTTCCAAAGGTGACACCGGCAAAAAACGCCACTCCAGCAGTGGCGACGATCGCAATGATCCACGGCGCGGCACGTCTGACACGCGGTCCCGCTTCCATCATGCATCCGATCATACGCTCCGGCGGGTCCTCCGTCAATGATGCATAGAATGAGAAAACATGGTTGAATACCCTCATGCAGAAGGCGCCGTTCCACCGCCGGATCCTCCCATGGATCTTTGCGATCACATTCATCGCCATGGCGCCCGTCGTGGTTTTTTATACTGCCGGATATCGCTGGAACCCGAAAAAAGCCACTATCGAGCGCAATGGGACGCTTATCATAGATACGACCCCGTCTGGGGCGACGATCACCATCGATGATCGAGTGATCCCGGAACGATCACCAGTCACCCTGCAAGACATGTCTCCGGGACGCCACCGCCTCCGGATCGATGAAGACGGCTATCATCCGTGGGAAAAATCCCTTGAACTGTACGCGGAACACGTGACATTCGCGAACGATATCCGTCTGTGGAAGGATGCGCCCCCAGTCATGAAATTGACGGACGCCGCACGCGTCATCAGTACCTCACCGGACCAGCGGCACGCACTTCTGCTCACCGATGCCACGACTTCACACGCCCTCCTCATCGATCTTTCATCCTATCGGACCCTGGCCCTGAATGGCACGCTCGCGTTGAACGGTCGGACTGACGTCAGCTGGTCATCGAACGGACGGTATGCCCTTGTGCAGTCTGAGACGACATCAACGACCTATCTCATCGATACCGGCGGAAATGGGGTACAAAAACTTCCGAACGGCACGTATCGATGGGAGTCCGGACGGTTGGTCGGCAATACAGGGACATCTCTCCTGACCATCGGTCTTTCCAACGGTGCGGTCTCGGAGCAATCGCTCAAGCCCCATCAATATGATCTTTGGGAAGACGGGACCATTGAGATCGCGACGGGGACCGGCGATCTGATCTACGTTCCACGCACGTCGAATGCGGTCGGATTCCTCCTCCCGCCCGGTCACTGGTTGGGATGGGATAATTCCGCGCCGAATCAAGATCTCCTCCGCGACGGCACCCGCTGGCTTTCCCTCGATCTCAGCGGTTCCAACCCGCAGTATCATCTGGCGAACGGTGACATCCCACGAGCGCTGGTCATCGATCACATTCGCGAATATCTCCTCTTGAATGGGAATGAGATCTGGATGTGGGATCCATTACATGAACCCGTTTTGCTGATGCGTCAAAGCCAGGAACTGACGGATGTCGCTTGGCATCCTGATGGCTCTGATATCTTTTACAGCACGAAGACGGGACTCTTCGCCCTCAATCTCGATCAGCGTGACGGTCGGATGACGACCCAACTTGGGTCATTCGATCTCATCCGCCGATTCTCGATGACAAAAGACAGCTTGCTCATAGCAGGTATCAAAGATGGCAAAGACGGGTTGTGGGAGATCCCTCTCTAGCGATCACCAATCGAACGGGATCTGCTCGATGGGCAGATTCGAACCCTCCCCTTGCCGCCACGCCTCCGTCGGAACGTTCAAAACAAACGCGTCACTCTCTGACACGTTTTGAAAGGCGTACGCCACCCCAGGCGGGATGGTGAGCAGCCGATACTCCTCGTCCGTCGGCGCGAGGAACACCTCCTGCGTCTCCTCCTTCGTCGCGGAACCTTCCCGAAGGTCGCGCAGAACGAAGCGGATCCGACCGTGAGGCACGGCCATGTTTCCGGTATTCGTCGTGTGCAATTTCCACCCTTTGATCACCCCCGGGGCGACCTGGGAGACGTATGTCTCACCGAATGAGGAAAAATACGGATCGTCAGACCGGAGAACGCGATAGACCGCCCCACGATCGTCGCGGGCGATCTTGAGCGGCGTGATCGCGACCCCCTCGATCATACTCAGGACAATTGCGCGTCGCTCAATCCGGTCTCCGCAGCCTGCTTCTTCTTGAAGTAGTTCCGATACCACGCAACCGTCTCGGCCAATCCTTCATCCAACGTATATTGCGGTTTCCAGCCAAGCAGCTTCAAAGCCTTTTCACTCGACAATGTCTGTTCATGGATCTCCGCCTTTGCCTGATTGAGGATCTTCGGTTTGAGATCCGACCCCATCGCCTTGAGGATCGCATCCACGATCTTGATCACGTCCATGCCGTTTCCGGTCGAGAAGTTGAATGCCTGACCCACGATCTCCGGACGATCCATATTCTCCGCGAACGTCAGATACGCATTGGCCGCATCCCGGACGTAGAAATAGTCACGGATGAATTTTCCATCGCTACGGATCAGCGGTTCTTCATCGTGGATGATGTGCTTGATCGTCTCCGGCACGACGCGCTGCCAGTTGAGATCGCCCGGTCCATACAAATTCCCACAGCGCGTGACCCCCACCGGAAGCTTGTAGGTGTTGTAGTACATCTGTGCGATGAGGTCGGTGCAGGATTTGGAAACATCGTACGGATGCGTGCCCTTGAGCGGCGCCTCTTCGGTGTACGGGAGCACGGGCTGAGGACCGTAGGCTTTGTCGGATGATGCGACGAGAACGCGGGTGATGAGCGGCGAGACGCGCGCGGCCTCGAGGACGTTGCACGTGCCCATGATGTTCGCGCGGAGTGTCGGGAGCGGAGCGCGATTGCCGACCGGCGCGATCGGCTGAGCGCCGACGTGGAATACCGTATCCACCTCGTATTCGTTCAACGCACGATACATGGTGAAATAATTCTCGAAATCACCATGCACGATGTTGATCGACTTGATGGCCGGCGTCTCGAAGAGACGGCTTGATGGCACATGATCGCGCTTGAGGACGGTCACGCGCGCACCAGCCTCGTGCAGCATCTCAGCGATGTGCGATCCGAGGAGTCCGAAGGCGCCGGTGACGAAGACGCTGCGGTTGTTCCAGAACTTCTTCCGTTCCGGAGTCAGGAGGGATTTGGTGGCCATATCTAGGTTCAAAACGTTGCCATGGAACTCTGAGACCGTCAACCGAGCAAAAAACACCCTCCCCGGACGACCGAAGAGGGTGAAGGGATGATCGGGAACCCCGAGGGACTCACCCGATCTGGAAGTACTCGACCGCCTCCTGCGGGCGGAGATCGAGACACGTGCGGATGCACGTCTCGCGCCAACCCATCCGGATCTTTTGGACCTCTGAAGACAGATCGATGCCCATGTTCCGCCCGATGCACTTGTGCAGGTCCGGTGAGAAACACAGGTCCGCGAATCGCACATCCGTCCCGAGCCACTGGACCTCCTCCCACCTTCCGAATGGCATGGGAATGAAGTGAGGACGGATGCCCGCATCACGGCATCCGTATCCGACGGTCGTGAGGTAGCGGGGCATGTGATAGAGCGGAGCGACCATGACGACCTGCTTCGCGTCGATCGCCTTGAGCCATGCCGGGATCAACTTCCCTTGATCCCCGGTATTATCACTGACGCCGTCGACGCTGATGCTCACAAATAACACGGACCGGTCATCGAGACGATCACCAACGAATTGCGCGAGCTGTATCGCGGTCATTTCCCCGCAGGATGGCCGTTTGGCTCTTCGGCCGCTCACAAGGAGATCGACCTTCGTTTTCGTATCGACGTGCTGGCTCAAGAGCGACGTCACCGGACCGAGTCCGCCGAAGCCCCCGGCATTGGTCCACGCGATCGCCCGAACGCCATCCATGGACCAACGCGGCACATGGACGTCCGTCGCCCAGACGAGGAATCTCAGGAACGCATCGGCGTCCACATCTGCTTCTTCGCACATGGCGCGGACATGCTCTTTGTACGGCGAGATGGCCGCATGAAAGGACGGATTTACGATCAAGGCACACCTCCTTTTTTTTGCAGCCTTGAGGAGCTGATTCAATCAAAAAAAGACCCGGTCGTCAACCGGATCAGACCGTTTCCCAGATCCGCCATTTAGGATCCGCCCGCCACATTTGTTCCAGATCGTTCTTGTCCTTGGCCGTGTCCATCGAATGCCAGAACCCTTCGTGCGGATACATGGCGATCTTCCGATCCGCGGATGCATCGATGAGTGCCTCTTCGATCATCTGATCCTTTTTGCAATAGTTGAGGAAATCCTTATGCAGGACCATGAATCCACCGTTCGTCCAATCCGGGAGGAGTGGTTTCTCCGTGAACGAATTCACGATATGGTCTGCATCAGGCACGACGAGGCCGTATTTGGATTTCGGATGGATGCCCGTGATCGTCCCGGAAATGCCATGTTTCCCCCGTTTGTCGCCATGGAACGTACGAAGCGCCGCGAGATCCACGTCCGCGACGCCATCGCCATAGGTCAGCATGAACTCGTCTGTATCGATGTACTTCGCCGCGCGCAACAGGCGCTCACCCGTCAGCGTGGAAAGTCCCGTGTCCGCGAACGTGATATTGAAATCATCGCCCGGGTCTTCGAGCATCGTCGTCTGGTTCGATCCGAGGTCAAGCCGGAAGTCACGCGTCAGATGACGGACGTTGATGAAATAATCCTTGATCTGGTCGCCGCGATAGCCGAGGCAGAGTATGAAATTCCGGTACCCCTGATGCGCATAGATCTTCATGACGTGCCATAAGATCGGCCGTCCGCCGACCTCCACCATGGGTTTGGGTTTGAATTCCGTTTCCTCGCGCATGCGCGTCCCCATGCCGCCACACATGATGACGACGGGAATGGATTGACGGGAGGTGTTCTGCTCCATAAGATGCTGGCCAGTCATGACAGGCGCATTCTACGGACCGCTTGCCCGACTGTCAAACCGGAAATTACGCGAAATGGACCCAAAAACCGACCATCCGGACATCAGCGTGATCATCGTGAGCTGGAACGTCCGGGAGCTTCTCCGGGCCAATCTGACGCGACTCTTCTCGCTCAAGACCGATGCGAATATCGAGGTCTTTGTGGTCGACAATTATTCGCATGACGGCACGGCGTGGATGGTGCGGAAAGAATTTCCCCAGGTCCATCTCATCACGAATGCATGGGATGCAGGATTCGCCGGTCCGAACGACCAGGCGCTCCGGCTCGCGAAAGGCGACATCTGCATCTTGCTCAATCCGGACATGCTTGTCGATGAAGGCGCGTTCGAGCGCGCCGCCAAGGAGCTCATCCAAGACCGCGGTATCGGCGTGCTCGGGATCAAACTCATCGGCCAAAACGGAAAACCAGTGAGCAATGTCCGCCGCTTCCCGACCTTCGGTTCCCAACTCGCGATCCTCCTGAAACTCCAACACCTTTTTCCGAGCCTTGTCGCGCGGTACATGGCAACGGATTTCGATTATGACCGATCACAGGATGTGGATCAGGTCCGCGGATCCTTCTTCGCCTTTCGACGCGAAATGCTCGAACGCGTGGGCTATCTCGACGATGGCTATCATATCTGGTTCGAAGAAGTCGACTTTTGCAAACGGGTGAAGGCGAAAGGTTTGCGCGTCCGGTACTGCGCCGACGCACGGGCGCGTGATTACGTCGGAAAAAGTGCGTCGCAGATGTCACGATTGAGCGCTCAACGGATCTTCACGGCGAGCATGGTCCGCTATTTCCGCAAATGGCACCCATCCTGGCAGGCGTATACCATCGCCGCTCTGAGACCCATCGCACTTGCGTCAGCCGCAGGAGCAGACGCCGTCACTTGGATGAAAAATAGGATGTTCGTATGAAGGCCGCTCTCCAACTCTCCTGTTACAACGGCGGGCGGTATCTCCCCTATCTTTTCGCTTCCCTCAAACACCAGACGTTCCGCAACTGGGAATTACACGTCCTCGACAACGCCTCGGATGAGGAGAATGCAACTCTCATCCGATCCGCCGTGGAGAATGCCGGCTTCCCGATCATCCTTGATCGCGTTGATCAGAACATCGGATTCGCCGGCGCACATGACCGTCTCTTTTCTTCGCGATCTCCAGACGCAGAATACGCTGTCCTGTTGAATGATGACGCGATCCTTGAAAAAGATTTCCTCGAACGGCTGATCGCCTTTCTTGATTCGCATCCTGCGTGTGCATCTGCATCCGGGACGATCCTCCGATGGGACTTCGACAAACGCGACGAACCGGATCAGGGGCGTACGGGCATCGTGGACTCCCTTGGCCTTGCGGTCGGATGGAATGGCTTCGTCAAAGACGTTGGCGCCGGTCTTCGTTTTTCCGAAGCGAACGCCCCACATACGCCAACAAAGATCTTCGGACCTTCCGGCTGTTTGCCCATCTATCGCGTGTCCGCTGTTCTTGCAACGAGCCCGGACGGCGCGCTCTTTGATGCCGCCTATGGCTCGTACAAAGAAGATACGGAACTTGCCTATCGTCTCCGTGCCGCTGGATCCACATCCATGATCGTTCCAGATGCCGTCGCCTATCATCGTCGATCGTTCCGCGCCGGACAGACGAAACGGGCCGAACATCCGTATGCATACGAGTCGTTCCGCAATCACCTATGGATGGACCTCGTCCACCTTCCGATCGGTTCGCTCATGACCAACCGCTGTCTCGTCGTCCCGGCGGAATTGGCAAAGATCGCTTATTGGAGCGTGAAACGTCCGTCATTCATCGCGCGTCTGTGGCAGGACACGTCCCGACGTTGGGACGACCTCATGCGCCGCCGCACCCATGCGGCACATCTCCGCGCTCATCGCGGTCGTCTCACTGCGCCCTACCCGAAACCCACGGCAGATATCAACATCGTCATCGTCTCGCATAATGAATTGAGCATTGAAACGCTTCGATCCGTACAGACCGCACGCGAGCGATTCCGCGGCACGACCGCACTCGTGGTCGTGGACAACGCATCGACCGAATACCGTGCGAATGAACTGATATCTTCCATCATTCCGGATGCATGGGTCCTCCTCCGCAACGGCGATCACGGATACGGCCGCTCCATGAACATGGGCGCGGACTGGGTGGACGCAAAAGCCTATTTCATCCTCAATCCGGACACCTTGCTCGACGATCCGGAGATCCTCAACCGGCTGTGGGCGTATCTTGATTCCCACGCAGACGTCGGACTCGTGGGTCCAAAACTGCTGAACTTCTCAGGTGAATTGCAGGACACCTGCCGCCGCTTCCCGGCCTGGTACCAGCCGCTCATCCAGCGCACCTCACTCAAGCAGACCGCGTTCGGAAAAAGATACCTTTCACATTTTCTCTTGAAAGACGCGGATCGGACACGCGACATGGATGTAGATTGGGTTCAGGGCTCGGCCATGTTCGCGCGCGGCGACGTCTGGAAGAAGCTCGGCGGTTTCGATGATCGGTATTGGCTCTACTTCGAAGATATCGATCTTTGTCGACGGGTTTGGCATTCTGGAAAACGCGTGGTCTGCACCGTGGATACGCAACTGCGTCACGCGCACGGTCGGCAATCTGCGAAGATCCGCAACATGATCATGAATATCCTCAAGACCAAGGAGACGCGCGGTCATCTCAACAGCTGGCGGAAATATCTCTGGAAGTGGAAATTCGTCTCACATCCCCGATCACAGTGAATATGGAACTTCCCCGCGTCGCCATCATCTACCTGACGTACAACGGCAAAGATTCGTACGAGGACATCACGCGCGTCTTCACATCACTGACCACACTCGACTATCCGCGCGACCGCGTAGAGATCATTTGCGTTGAGAATCCGTCCGCGCATGGCGCGAGCTGGCCATTCATCGAAAAAGAGTGGTACCCGCGCGTGGGCGTGGATTTTCCTGCCATTACGATCGAGAAGAACGAGAAGGATGGCGGATACTCCGGCGCGAATGATGTCGGCGCGCGCATTGCAAAGGAGCACGGGTGCGCGTATGTCTTTTTGCTCAACCAGGACACGGACATCGATCCAAAGTTCCTCCGTGCCGCCGTGGAGCGCGCAGAATCCGACCCCAAGATCATGCTGGTCCAGTCATTGCTCCTGCTCGGACAGGACCGGAACCTGGTCAACTCGGTCGGCAACCGCTATCACTTCCTCGGCTTTGGCTATGCGGGCGGCAACGGTTGGACCGTGGATCAGGCACGGAGCTGGATCGAAACGGAACGGAAGACGAATCCGGACCTGGAAGTCCCGTACGTGAGCGGCGCCGCGGTACTCGTCCGCCTTTCCATGGTCGACCAGATCGGACTTTTTGATGCGCCGTTCTACATGTACCACGAGGATGTGGACGCCACATTCAACGCGCGCATCCATGGATGGAAATCCGTTTTGGAACCTTCAAGCGTCGTGTATCACTACTACGCGTTCTCCAAGAGCATCAAGAAATTCTACTGGATGGAGCGGAACCGCTTCATGGTGGATCTCACGTATTACAAACTCCTCACTCTGCTCCTCATGGCTCCCGCCTTCTTCGGGGTGGAATGTGCGAGCATGCTCTTCGCGATCAAGGGTGGCTGGTGGCGCGAAAAAGGCCGTGCATGGGCTTTTTATTGGCGCCCATCGACGTGGGCGTGGGTCGCAAAGCGCCGATCCCGCGCGATGAAGGAACGCATCATCTCCGATCGGGAATTCTTGAAATGGGCGGACAGCAAGATCCTCTTTCAGGAACAGTCACCCGGTGACAGCGACAATGCGTCGCTCAAAAAAGACGTCGGCGGCTCACTGGTCCAGCGCGTCGCCAATCCCCTTCTCACCGCGTACTGGAAACTGATCTACACCCTGATCCGCTGGTGATCAGATGTCGAATCCGAATCGGTTCAATATCTCCACCGCCTCCAGGTTCTCGGACAGTTCCGGATAGCGGTAATCGTCTTTGTCATACGGCGTGGACCCGAGCCCGAGAAACGTGGTCCGCACATCCGTCAACGGGACATAGGTATGATAGACCCCGGCCGGGACACGCAGTCTCGGCATTTTTTCATTCGTCTCCAGCGTAAAGACCGGAACATCGTGCGACGTATCTGGCGCATCGATCCCCAGGATCACGCCGACGGTCTTGCCTCTGGTCGGAGAATCTACGCGAAGATCAGACAGGATCCATAACCCGACACCGGACATCGGCACGAACAATTCATGCAAAACAGGATGATAATGGCCGCCACGGAACACGCCGCGCCCTTTGGCGGATGTCGCATAGATATCCTGCAGATCGTGGCCGAATCCCGCGGAGTTCCGCGTGCCGCCTGGAAGGACATGTAAGACCGCGCCCGCCTCATCTCCGATCCGCGGTTGGAGCTCGACCGCAACGCCGCCGATCCCCAACGCGTGCCATGTTGGCGTGAATGGCGGTGGTGACGAATGCAGGTATTCGCGTAATGCCTCTTTCCAGTCCCGCATCTTCGGTAGTTTTGTTGATGTCAGCACGCTGTAATCCGGACGTGCGGCCGGACGTTTGAGTGATGACGGATCGCGCGGCGCAAACTCTACCGGGAGATCAAGGATCTTCCCGATCTCGCACGCCCACTCATGCCACGTGGCACCGCCTTCATTCGTCATGTGATAGACCCCCGGCGCTGGGCGTTGTTTCAAGAAATGTTCATCGAGATGACGCGCGACGTCATCTACATATGTTGGCGCGGACCGTTCCCCGCTGTTCACCAGCACGCGTGCCGCTTTTTGTGCATCATTCACGATGATCTCAACGAAACTCGGCTTGGATCCCGGTTCATCCGCCATCGGCCCATACAGACGAGAGAGACGGATCACGTAGGCGTCCGTATTTTCACGGAGCACTGCCTGTTCGCCCGCGAGCTTGGACGCGCCATAGACGCTGATCGGATCCGTTGCATCATCTTCCACGTACGGCGTGTCCGATGTCCCGTTAAATACATAATCTGACGAGAAGTGGATGAACCCCATCCCAAGCCGCTTTGTGGTCTCCGCAAGCATCTTCGGCATCTCGCCATTGAGCCGCATGGCGATAGCTCTGCCATCCCCCTCCGCACCATCGACATTGTTGTAGGCAACGCAATTGATAGCCATTTCCGGAGCTTCGGTGCGTAAAAACGCCTCGACCGCCTGAGGGTCAAGGTGATCGAAGGCATCCGGCGCCGGAGCGACCACCTCATGATGTGGCCACGATCGACGCATGGCGCTCCCAAGACGCCCGGAACCACCTAATATCACGATCTTCATGCCCGCATTTCAGCACGGAACGCCGTTCTGTTCAACCAATGGAACTTCGGATCTTTTCCGCGATCTGCTCCGCCTCACCTTCAGCGTAGGGCCTCCCGGGCCAATGTTTCAATCCATCGTCTGCCCGACGCGGCACAACATGCACATGAAGATGCGCGATCACCTGGCCTGCGATCGCACCATTATTCTCTTCGAGATTGAACGCCTCACAGATCCCGCTTGTCACAAGAGCCCTTGAAACCGACTGCGTTGCACGGATGAGCCGATCCAATGTTTCCGTGTCCGCCGCATTGAATCCTTCTACGTGCACCTTCGGCACAACGAGGACGTGCCCCGGATTCACGGGATTGATATCGAGGAACGCGTAGATATGATCATCTTCGTACACGGACGTGGACGGGATCTCTTTGGCGATGATCTTGCAAAAAAGGCAGTCAGACATATGGGATGATGATCACTCTGTTCTACCGAAGATGGCGACAAGCGACAAGACGGCGATGACGCCATAGGCACCGAGGAGCACCAGTCCGCTCAACCCCAACGCATTGATGCGTGTCCACAGAAAGAACCCGCCGAACAGCAACGCAAGCGCGATGAACACGACTTGGAGGATCTGTGACACGCGTCCTGTTTCCGACGGCATCGCAGCAGACGCGACGAGGAGTGCGGCAACGACGATCCCCGTATCCGGCAGATCAAGGAACGGGGAGACTGACCCGGGAAGCAAACGTTCCAAAACGAGCAAGAGGACATAGCCACACGTCGCGGCTGCGGCCGCATGGAAAAAGGATCGCTGGAGAAAATGCTTCAGGGTCATAACCGGTGCCATGCATTCGCCAATTCCTGACGAAGGATCTTCCACCAATCTCCAAAGGTCACAGCCTGACGATGGAAGGTCAGATCGATCTTTCGGATGTCGATCGCCCCGGCGCGTGCCATGAGGCCTGGTGCGGACACCACGAAACGCAGATTATCGAGCGTCGGGTCCACGGTGAAGCTTCCCGTATATCGATACCACCCGTCACCAAGCGCCTGCGGACGCGTGTACGGCGTCAGGACCGCGGTGATCCCGTCTCGCTCCAACTGCGTCCCATCTGACATCCGTCGCGGACGCGGTTCAAAGAACGCATCTTGTCGCAAGGCGAAAAACCCATCGCCGACGAATCGGACATCCCCTTTTTCCGCAGAAAGTTCCACCGGCGTGGTGATGTCATCGGTCCGGTCAAGGCGGATCTGCGTATGCGTTGCCGGTATGCGTCCAGATGTCGGTCCAAGATCCACCTGTTGGAGACCCTCTACATGGAATGTCTCGGCCACGATATGGCGTGAATTGGTCCATGCGATCGCCGGCGAAGTGGTCGCGGAATAGCCGACCAGATCACCGAACACGAGACGCGGTCCTACGACCCACCGACGACTATCTGTCTCGATCGCGCGGATGAAGACATCGTCTTGTGCCGTGATGCTGATCCGATAGATGCCTACGTCCGCGTTCGGGACATCGACCGTGTGTGTGAAGGCGGCCCCCATCGTCGCATCACGACTCCCGGACAAAGTGACCGTCTCTCGCGAGATCTCCGTATCATCGCGGAACACGCGGATCGCGGCGACATCCCCTCCCGTTGTCCGATTCACTGCCTGAAGCGTGAACGTCATATGCACATGGCCATCCGGAACGATCCAAAAATCATGCGAGCCGCGTAACGAAACCACGGTTTTGACGCTCGGCCCAGGCGGATCCGCGATGTTCGGCCACGAGGCGGTCGCATCCCAGACCGCAAGACCACGCGTATCCGGGTTCGAGAGACGGACGGGCAGCGTTCCCTGTTTGACGTATCCGGACATCGCCCCTGATATCACCGGGGTCCAAGCAGCTGACGCAAGTTCGGAGGAATACATGGGCTGAAGTTCCAGATCTTGCCCAGCTGCATCACGCACGATCCCGAAATCCGCCAATGGCTGTCGGATCGGACGAAACTCCATCGAAACATCCACCTTTTCGTACGGGCCGGGGGCATGCACCGTAAAATAGACTGGATCCGCCGTGATCCGCTGACCGGTCCACCCATCCGCCTGGACGCCCGGACTCGTCGTCCGCAACGCAGGCAAAAAAGGCATGATCCACGCACTCTTTCCATCAACGTCCGATGAAGCATGAAAAACCCCGGATGGCGGAAACCGAAGCAGAACGAGCCACCCCACACCAAACGCCACGATGATCCATGGCAGAGCAAAGAGGACGGAAACGAGTCGTGGAAGCTTCATGGATTCAATGAAGACGCAATGTACATCGTCTGATCCCCCGCGACAAAGACCGGATCCAGGCCGATCCCATCATCCGAGAACGACGCGATCCGATCATCCGTCAGCGTCTGGCTATAAAGATAGACCGGGTCCCCGTTGTTGATCTCCGCAAGCAGCTTGCCATTCCCCGGAAGCGGGCTTGCTGAACGGAAGACCGGAAAAAAGATCTTATCGCTTCGTTCAGAGACCACGACCGCGTCTGGTGAGAGCGTTTGCTCGGCCGCATCACGGATCGCTCCGTACCCGGAAAGCTCCACCAGGGACTGTCGAATGCCTTCATCATCGCGCACCGTCGCGGTCCATACGCCATACGAAACGATCAGCAAACAAAGTACTGCGACAAGCAAACCAGAACCTTTCTTCATCTTTTGTCGCAAAACATGGACGAGACCGGCGGCAGCCATCGCAAACACCGGCGCGAGCGGGATCACATACCGTAAGAAAGAGTTCGCCGTAGACACCACGTTCACTCCGACGTGATCCTGATAGATCGCCTCGCCATACATCGCTGCCAGGACCACAAACGTCCATGCACCGATAACGACTGCCGGCCGCCAGGACTTCTTCCACAGACTCACGACCGCCGCGCCGACCGCTAGTGCGCTCCAAGGCCCTAAAATGGCGCCGAGATACCAATAGACATTGAAAAAGACGTCGCGCGGATGGACCCCGAACGGCCACGATGCCGCCGTACGCGCGATCGCGGGGCCTGCAGATACAGCTGCCGCGATCGGATCATGGAGAAAGTATCCGATCGTGAACGGCGCTCCATACGTCATCCACGCAACCACACCGACGGCCGCGCCGACGAGCGCCGTTGCGATGATGAAGACGATGAAGGCCACGCGTTCCTTCCGTTGCGGCATCTTCGTCTCACGCAGGTGCCACGCGAGCCAGAGCCACGGGATCAACCAAAAAAGCTCGACCGGACGGATCGCGATCGCGAGTCCGCAGGCGATTCCAGCGCCAGCCATCCTGAAGGGATCTCGTTTGGACCAGATCAAATAGGCCGCCCAAACGGCGAGACAGACGACAGGCAGATTCGGGAACAGCCCTCGATTCGCGTATAAGATCACGGTCGGATGTGCCAACCAAACGGTCACCGCCGCGATCGCCGGCCAGCGCCCAAAACGTTTTCCCCAGACCCAAATGGGATACGCCGTGATCAGGACGAGAAAAGCGGTGAAATAGGCCAATGCGAGATCTCCAAGAAAGAAATGCAAGACCCCAAGGATGAACGGCAGACCAAGGAAACCGACCGGGACGATCCAACCTCCGCTCGTCACATAACTCCGCGGATGCAGCCACGGGGAGACGTCCGATGAGGGTTCCGCGATCCGCATTGCGCCGGTCGCAGAAAAGACACGAGCGGAAACCGCGTTCGCCGTCTCGTCCGGGCTCAAAAAAGCGCGCGTTCCCTGCGCGGGGATCATCGTATAAAGCGCGGCGCAAAGCGCGATCAACGCGGCCGCGATGGGGATGGCCAACCAATGGCGACGCATGGTCTCAGTGTATCATGGATGGCTTGCTTTTTCGTATCTTCTGGTCTCCATTCGGATATGCTAGGGTGGCATTATGACAAACCGTCTGTACGCTATTTTGATTGCGGGCGTCCTCTGCGCAAACATGGCCTTGGTCCCATTTGCGGCATCTGCGCAAACATTGGCACTTGATCCTGGCTTCGATCCCAATCACATCCTTGATGACAGCGATATCTTCGACGTCAATGCGATGGATCACGCTGATCTGATCACCTTTTTGCGTGCCAAAGGCACACTCGCGAACGCGCAGGTGACGGATATCGATGGGGTGACCAAGACCGCAGCCGATGTCATCTGGCGCGTTGCGAATACGTATAAGTTGAACCCGAAGTATCTATTGGCCTTGATCCAAAAGGAACAATCGTTGGTCGAGGACCCCGCACCGTCCCAACGACAATTCGACTGGGCAGCCGGATACGGCGTCTGTGACTCCTGCAGTACGAACGACCCCTCGATCTCAGACTTCAAAGGATTCGCGAATCAGCTTGAATGGGCCGCGAAACAATACCGTGAAAAATATCTTTTACAGATCCTTTCCGGCGGAACGACCCTTGGAGGAACTCGCCCCGGTCTGACCATCGACGTGGATGGGATGCCCGTGACGCCGGTCAACAATGCCACTGCCATGCTCTATGCCTACACGCCGCATCTGCATGGGAACCTCAACCTCTGGCGCATCTGGCAACGCTGGTTCAGCCAGGCGTACCCGGACGGCACGGTCGTCAAGTCAGAACCAAGCGGGAACATGTATTTGATCCGCCTTGGCCAAAAGCGTCTTTTCGCCTCCCCGGCGGTGGCGATCTCCATGACCGACCCGGATAAGGCGATCTCGACCTCAGACACGGATCTAGCATCGTATCCGGACGGGCCGGTCATCCGCTTTCCGAAATATGCGCTGGTCAAGGACCTCGAAGGTCGGATCTATCTCCTGACCGGGGATGTGAAGCGGCACATTGAGAACATGGAGGCGTTCCATAAATTTGGATTTAACGAAGACGAGGTAGTGACCGTAGACAATGATACGGAGCTCACAGACTATCCAGATGGGCCCTCGATCTCGGTCGACACGCAATTCCCGCAGGGCGTCGTCCTGCAGGATGCGACCGGCGGAACGCTGTGGTATGTGGAAGACGGCGTCCGGCATATCATCATGGATCCGGTCATGCTGGCGCTCTACTTCCGCGGGCGGAACGTCCGTAAAGCCGAGGCAACTGAACTGCGCAATTACACGGTCGGTGATCCGTACCAGTTCCATGACGGAGAACTCGTAAGACGTGATTCCGAACCAGCGGTCTATGTGGTCCAACAAGGGACCCTCCGGCCTTTCCTTTCTGCGGATACCTTTGAGTCCATGGGGTACCAGTGGCAAAATGTGGTCATGGTTTCAGATGCCGCATTGAACGGGTATACTATCGGCGCAGCCATGAGCCTCCAGCCAAACGTTCCGACCGTACCGCAACCGACCACGCTCACGGCCTCAGACTCCACTGGAACCGTCTCCGCGGCGTTCGCAAACGAGTAAGATCTTCTCGTCGTCTCCTTTCGCCTTCTCCCCCTCCTATGATCGTCTTCGGGGCCATCGTCCCCCACTCACCGATCCTCGTTCCCTCGATCGGAAAAGAGCATCGCGACAAATTATCGGCGACGATCGGCGCGATCAAAGAGATCGAACAAGCGCTGTACCTCGCCAAACCTGATACGGTCGTCATCATCGCGCCGCACGGTGCGCGATATCCGGATGCATACAGCATCAATCTCGCAGATCATTACACCGGAACATTTGAGACGTTCGGTGACTTTTCGACAAAAGTTGAGGCGACGGGCGATTTCATGATGATGGACCATCTCCAACGCAAGCTCCGAGAAGAAAAAGTCCCCTTCACCCTGACATCGTCGGATAAACTCGACTATGGCTACAGCATCCCCATCTTGATGCTGATGTCACAGCTGCAAAACTGGAAACTCGTTCCCATCTCTCCGTCGATGTTCGATGGCGCATCGCATTACGAATTCGGCAAACAACTGAAACGGATCCTGCACGCGGAAGAGACCCGCGTGGCCATCATCGCGAGCGCAGACCTTTCGCACAAACTCGGTCCGGATTCCCCCGGCGGCACATCAACACAGGGACCGGCATTCGATAAAGCCGTGAATGAAGCCGCGGAGAAACTGGATGCCGCGTCACTCGCCGCCCTCAGCTCCGATATCGTGGAAGGCTCCGGACAATGCGGATATCGTCCCATCATGACCCTCTTGGGAACGCTCGACGAGATCCAAGTCACACCAAAGAAGCTCTCGTACGAAGCTCCGTTCGGCGTGGGATATTTGACCGCGCGGTACGACATCAAATGATCCGGACTTGCGGATCCTCGAACCGCCATGCGGTAATGATTGATGTATGCGCTTCGTAACAGTGATCCCAGCGATCCGCACCATTCCAGGCGTGGAAGTGTTTGATTACCGGATCAATGAAGAAGTCGAGATCCTTCCAGGAGACATCATCCGCGTTCCGTTTCGAAAGAGGGTCGTCTCCGCGGTCGTCAGCGCCGTCACGGACCAAAGTCCGTATGCAGACAAGGCGATCCATCTCCCGGACCCTGAACCCCTTCTCCGATTTGGTCCATCATTACCCGACCTCATTCAACAGACCGCGGAGCGATGCTTCACGTCCCGTCCGACGGTCGCGGCTGCTTGGATCCGAAACGTGCCCAAGCGGGCAAAAAAAGCTATTCCCGTCGTCTCAGAGACCCAAGGAACGATCCCGACCAAAGAGACGCGACTCCTCGCTGATCGTCTCCATGCGTCGAACGGACTCATTGAAACGGTGCGTCATGCCAAAGGGAGGACGCTGATCCTTGTTCCGTGGAAGGAACGCGCCGAAGCGATCGCGGCGGAACTTGGTTGTCCATTTCTCCACGCGGACCTTTCCAATACAGAGGCCTGGACGCGGATCTCAGAGCTGACGAACGGTCGTTCGATCTGCCTCGTTACGACACGGATCGGCGCCTGGCTCGGCAGTGTCGCGGATACGATCCTGTTAGACGAACCGGAAAATGACGATCACAAACAGGACGAACTCACACCACGCTATGACGCACGCTGGGTCGCTGCGACCTGCGCGGTCCTCCGACCGCAGATGTCTCTTATCGCCTTTTCCACGACCCCACGGCTCCACACGTGGCCCGTCGAGCAGTCGGCACCGACGATCGAGCCACATCTCACGCTGGAACCGGATGCGCCAGGCCGGCGATCGGAGATCCCCTCTCTCACCGCACAAACGGTCGAACGGATCAGTGAGGCGATCACCGCCGATCACCGCGTGCACATCATCCACGCCATTGCCGGCCTCCAAGCGAGATACGTTTGCCGGGACTGTGGCTGGATCGCCCCATGCCCGTCGTGTGGATTTCCCCTCAGCAGAACATCGACCGGAGCGATCTGCAAAGCCTGTGGCAGACACGCAGACCCTCCGACGGTCTGCCCGACGTGTGGAGGTTCTGATTTCTCCGCATCTCGTCCGGGACGCGAGCGCCTGTCAGATGCATGCGCAGCGCGTTGGGGCGACCGTGTGCACGTCATCCCACCCATCGCCGTCGGCGCCACACACGTTGAACCTCAAGACCTTCTCGTGATCACCGACCTCTCACTGATCGGTGGCGCGACCGAGGACATCCGGCGCAAAGAACGCCTGATCATCGCCTGGCGGAGGATCGCCGCCATCACCGCGAATACGAAGGCGTCTTTGATCGTCCAAGGTCCCGACGCGACGGTCTCTGCCTGCAGGCCGTGGCTGTCTTCAGCGGGATTCAAGACCGAATGGGATCGTGAATCCGCAGAACGAAGCGCTTTCGGCTACCCACCTGCGGTTCGCTTGATCAAATGCCTGGTCAACGGGTCATTCGATGATGGAGACCGGCTCATTGCCGACCTTCGTGAACAGATCCCGAACACCTGGGAGATCCGTGGCCCGTATCCGGTCGCCTTTCGTGCGGCCACGCGCGCCGCCCGCGTTGCCATCCACGTCGTCGTACCGCGTGAGACGGCCGTAACGGCCATAACCGCCGCATTGAACCCTTTTCGGGGTCGTGCCATCATAGACCTTGACCCGGTGGCTTATTTCAGCTAAATTCCGATATTCTCTAAAAAATCATGGCTAAATCCCTTCCCCTCGTCACGGTCCCCACCCCGACCCTCCGCGAACGCTCCACGGAGGTGGATCTGCATGCCATCAGCACTCCGGAATTCCAGACGTTCCTGGACGACCTGATAGAGACCATGTTCGTCGAAGACGGCGTTGGGATCGCCGCGCCGCAAGTCGGACGAAATGAACGGATCTGTATCGTCCATGAACACGGTGGTGCCAAGGTCTACATCAATCCGGAGATCGCGAAGATGTCGGAGACGACGCAGGAGAGTGAAGAGGGGTGCCTGAGCGTCCCTGGCGTCTGGGGTATGGTCACACGCGCGAAGAAAGTGACGTTCCGAGCGCTCGACCGACACGGCCGTCAGGTGGAATTTGATGCAAAGGGGTTCATGGCGACCGTGTACCAACACGAGGTCGATCACCTGGACGGGATCCTCTTCGTGGACAAGGCAACGAAGATCGTCAAAGGAGGAGGAAAGAAAAAAGTGTGATGGAGCATCAGACCTTTTATCGTTCTTTCCCGCTTCTCCTCCCCGTCATTCCCGCGTAGGCGGGAATCCGGCTCCCATGTACTACGTATACATTCTTTGTAACAATGCTGGTGTACGCTATATCGGGGTCACCAACGATCTCAAGCGCAGGGTGTATGAACGTATACAACGGTCCCTTGAAGGCTTTACAAAGAAATACGACATCGATCGATTGATCTCGTTTGAAGAGACGACGGATGTCACGGAAGATATCCCAAGAGAAAAAACACTAAAAAGATGGAACAGGTCATGGAAAACGAAGCTCATCAATGATACGGATCCCAAATGGATCGATCTCTATGATCAACTCTGACAAACCGGATTCCCGTTTTCACGGGAATGATACACGGCGACGCGCCATCTTCTTCGGCACGTCGGATTTCGCCGTGCCAAGTTTGAGATCGCTTTCCGATGATCCCCGCTTCGATGTCGTTGCGGTCGTGACCCAACCGGATCGACCGGTCGGTCGACATGCAACGATCACACCCCCGCCCGTGAAGATCGCTGCGACTGAACGGAACGGTGAGATCTTTCAACCGGAAAAACTGATGGAACTGAAAGATCGACTCCCCGCAGCCGATGTCTTTGTCGTCGTGTCTTACGGAAAGATCCTCCCGCAGTGGCTTATCGAGCTCTCATCGCACGGGATCGTGAATGTGCACGGATCGCTTCTTCCTCGATGGCGTGGCGCTTCGCCGATCCAGGCCGCGATCGCGGCCGGTGATGAAATGACCGGTGTCACGATCATGCAGATCGACGCGGAACTTGATCACGGACCCATCCTTGCGACCGCTGAAGAGCCTATCCGTCCTGATGATACGGGAGGATCCTTGCACGACCGTCTCGCCGAGCTTGGGGCGAAGATCCTGCCGGATACACTCGCCGGTTTTCTCGACGGAACGATCACCCCGCAAGACCAAGAGCACGATCTCGCCACCTTTTGTCGAACGTTGAAACGGGAAGGTGGGAAATTGGATACATCAAGATCCGCAGTAGAATCAGAACGCAAGATCCGCGCCTACTCGCCCTGGCCGGGGACCTATATTGAAACAGAAGGAAAACGCCTCAAGATCCTCACAGCGCGAGTCGCGAAAGACGACGCGTCGAAGTCCCCTGGCACGCTTTTCATCCGAAACGCCCTCCCCTGCCTCGCCTGCGCCGACGGAACTGTCCTTGAACTGACCATGGTCCAGCCCGAAGGGAAAAAGCAGATGAGCGGAATGGATTTTACGCGAGGGTCTTCGAATGTGACTCCTTGATCGGCGCAGAAAGGATCAATCCTTCTCCGACGAAGAAGAAGAGGAATCCAAGCGGATGATTCAGATACGGCGTGAAGACATGGACCACGCCGAGCGTGATCAGTCCGAACACGGCTCCGAGACGCACCCAGAGCGGATCCGCCGTCTTCCAAAGGCGTATCGCGAGTGAGACGAGCAACCAAAGGATGACCGGGATCCCGAGGATCCCGAATTTGATCCAGTGTTCCAACCATCCCCATTCAAACGCATAGGTCGTGTACATGCCATCCGGATGTTCTGCGAGGATACGGGGGTCATCGGTCTTGTACGTCACTGTTGCACCAAAGCCGGAACCAAGGATCGGATGCTCCGCGATCTTCGCATCAAGGACCGGCAACAAATTCCAGCGGCTGACCGCTGCCGCTTCCCCAAGATCCGCCCGTTCCCCAAAGATCTGGGCAAGATTCGCGTACGGCACCGGTGGAAGCGGAAAGGAGATCACTAACCCGATCGCCGCAAGACCGGCTACACCGGCCAAGATCGGTCCCACAAGTCGTTTCCAGACCATCTTTCGCGTGATCACGAGATAGGCACAGATCCCAAGGAATCCGACCGCTGAACCGATCCAAAAACTCCGAGAGAGGCTTATGAGAATGACGGCAGAAGATGCGGTCATGGTCCACCATGCGATCCATTTCCCAGCTCCCCACTCCCGACTCCCTCCTCCTTTCTCATTCGTCATCCACCAGGCAACGGCCGTCAAACACGCCACGATCGCATAGATATATGACTGCATGAAGATCCGGAACGCATTGACAAGCATGAGCGTGACCTCCCCGACGCCCGTTCGCCGGACCCACAGATACGTCCCGGTCGCGATCGCCTTAAAACCATGCGAAAAGACGTATTCGAGACCAAGGGTCTTCACGGCCAGCCACAGCACGCCGATCACAAAGACCGGCGCAAGGTCTTTTCGGATCCGATCGCGATATCGATACGCGATATCCAGGACTGGGAGGAGCAACGCCCAATCAGCCCACGCATTTCCATCAGACATCACTGAGCCGTTGCCCATGAGGATCCCGCGCAACGTCGCCCAACCGATCAGGATGAAAAGCAACAGATATCCCTTTCGGGTCCGAAACGCGAATATCAGGTCAGAAAGCTTTCCGTAACGGATGAAATTCACGAGCCATCCCAAGCCAAAAGCGCCGGTGAGGATGATCCGAAGTGAGATCGTATCCGGCCAGACCCCTGCCTGAAGGAGATACCCTTTGGAACCGATGAGGAGCTCCAAAAGAAGGATCCCAAGTCCGATCGTGGGTTTTTTCCACCCCAGCCTAAAGATGATGACCCCGAGCACGATACATGCGACCGTATTCGGCGTCGGATGAAAGATGGTCAATGCAGAAACGATCTCTAAAAAGAGCGTGAGCGCGGCCCATCGGATCCAGATGGTCAGATCGACCCCCCGTTTCACCCGGAGCAGATGTTTTTCGCGGATCCGAGATTCTGCATCGCGATAACGGGCTACTTCTGACGGTGTCCAGCCGATCACCTGCCATGGGATCCGATGCATGAAGCGTGGCAACCACCGACTCATCCCTTCTCGTCGTGGCTCGATCCGATACAACACCTGATCGACCCACACGCCCGGATGTCCCTGTTCCGCCATGGTCAACCAAAGATCCCAGTCCTGAAACTTGGTCAGCGCCTCATCGAATCCCGGAAGATCCTCCCGACGGATGAGCGAGGAGGTATGGATGTAATTCCGCTCCTTCAACACATCCGGATCAAAGGTCCGTGAACGAAACAGTCGATTTCCCCATGTAAAATCTGCGTACGCGTACGACGCCTCTGGATGATCTTCCAGCGCTTTTGCGAAGGTCTCGAGCGCATTCGGGATCAATTCAGCGTCCGCATCCAAAAAAATGATGAGCGGAGCCGTGGTCGTCCTCGCCCCCTCGTTCCGCGCCGCCGGTGCACCGCGATTCTTTTCAAAACGAATATAGGCGATCGGTAGCTGATCCATGAACCGATCCACGACGTTTTTCGCGTCATCGTGCGATCCGTCATCCACGACCACGACTTCGATCGGTGTAATCGTCTGTTTCACCAAAGCTTCAAGCGTTTTGGCCAATTCTGCCGCGTGGTCATAGCATGGGATCACGACGGCGATCTGTGGGTCCATATTCATACGTCGCAATGCAAGAGATGTGCCAAGGTCGACCAACGATCCTTCCATTGAAAATCCTGCAAAACGCGATCACGCGCCGTTGAACCTAGTCGCGCTCGTTCTTCTGGATGATCGAGAAGATCGCGGATCGCACCTTCGATCGCATCTGGATCATGCGGATCAACGACCAAGCCGGTCCGTTCATGCCGTACCGCCTCAGGGACGCCGCCGCTCCTGCCTGCGACGGATGGTACGCCCGCAAGCGCCGCTTCCAGATACACGATCCCGAATCCCTCGACATCCGTCCCTTCATCGCGCGCGGTCAGGACGAAGACATCAGCGGCCGCGAGCCAACGCCATTTCTCCTCCTCGTCCGCATCCAGCACCCAACGAACGCGCGTCCGCGTCTCGCCCGCGATCTCTTCGAGCCGCCTCAGATCGCCCCCTCTTCCGATCACCACATACGACGGCTCACGCGTTCCAGCGGTCCGCGCGGCATGCTGAAGACGCCCCATGGCCCGCAGGGTCTCATCGATCCCCTTTCTGGGAACGAGACGCGCGACGGTCAACACAAGCTTCTCATCCGGAGCGATATCGAGTGCTCGACGGGCCTCATCCCTCGTCGGAGGAGCGATGTGATCCACTCCCGGCGTCAAAATAGTCGGCTGCGCAGACGGAACGCGCATCTGGAGATCCGCTTTCGTGGATTCGCTGTTCACGATGAGCGCGACGGCACTCGCACAGATCCGCCGCAACAACCATCGTTTCCATGGGTTGCTCGCCAATCGCAGATCCAATCCGTGAAACATCACCGCGTACGCCGGCCCGGCAAAAAGGACGCGTGAGATCCAGGCCGCTGTTCCGACAGGGAATACATGCGAAACGATCATGACCGCGTCATGTTCCTGTTCACGTGACCGTACTTGCGCCTCCTTCATGGTCCGGACCATGGGCCACCATCGCGGCCACGTATCACGCATCCACTTGCCGCCATCCATGACGCGGATCTGACCGCCGCTCGCCTGGACCAATCCGTGCAGATATGACGCCACACCTCCGTGGTCAGGCGGATATTCGAGGGTCACGAGGACAAGATCAATCTTCGGCATGGATGTCAGTTTCTGCAGTCGATGGACGCCGTCGGAACGCGAGGACGAATCGCACGTCATCAAGGGTCAATAATCGGAGGAGGAATGCGACCAGGATCGCGATCGCCGCGCCGAATATCCCGGCAGCGAGGAATGGGATGTGCATTCCGATCGTACGCCAGGCAAACCAGGAGATCCCCGCCGCGATCAATGATCGGCCAATGATACTCGCATACGCCCCCACCCCTCCCGCATCTTTGTAGGAAAATCCGACCCCGAAGAAGAAGAGCGCCCAAAAACTGAAGACCCCGGCCCATGCGGCACCGACTGGCCCCATGGACGGGACGAGGACCGCGTTCAGCACCACATTGATCAACACGGTCCCGACCATGGCTGTGGTCTTCAAATGCGCACGATGCGTGGCATTGAGCAGGGAACCGACCGGGAAATCCATGAAGATCGGTAAGAGGACCCACGGCAGGATCTCAAATGGGGCCACAGCACCCAAAAACGCGTTGCCATAGACCAGTGGAATGATCCGAGGCGCAAGAGCGGAAAGACCAGCCGACAAGGGAAAACCGACAGCGGCCATGAGTCTCAGGGAACCAGTGAATGTCTGCTTGAGTTGCGTATGTTCCTTTCGAGACCACGCTGCAGCAAGTGCGGGATAGAGCGCTGCCGTGAACGTCAGCGGAAGGAATTGAAGCGCATACGTCATCTTGTACGCCACGGCATACAGACCGACCGCGGCCGCGCCGTGGTATGCGTGGATGAGCAGACTATCCACGTACGAATACAGTTTGACCGCGATCCCGGCGATGGCGAACGGGACGGCCTCGCGCGCAAGCATGCGGAGATCCGTCCGTGATGGGGAGATGAATCGGATCCCCATGGCACGGGTCTGACTCCACGACCACCCTACGTTCCACAGACTCCCCATGAGCAACCCTGCGGCGAGACCCGGCGCCCCAAGGCCAAAGACCGCCGCAGAGATCGAACCAAGTGCGGTCAGGAGCTGACCAACGAGCATGCCGATGGATTCCGGTTTGAGATCCTGTCGCCCGCGCAACGTCCCGTACAGCGTCAGGTGCACCGTATCCGCGGTCATCACAAGACAAGCGATCGCGATCGTTGCCATCGTGACGGCATCGGCGTGCGTGGCCACCCCATATCCGAGCGCGCAGAGGATCGCGACCGGGGCGAGGAAGCTTTTTGCTCGAAACGCGGCAGCCGTCAGTTTCGATGCATCATCCCGGCCTGCGGCGATCGCCCGGATCACGACCGGCGTCATCCCCAGATCCGCCAGGATCACAAACACCGATGTGACGGAAACGCCGTAAAAATACGTCCCTGTGATCTGCGCCCCCGTGAGCCGGGCAACGAGCGCAAATGTGACAAAAGCGACGACCTTATTCAGGGCCGTCGCGGCGATGAGCCATGCCGCATTCTTCGCAACGGTCCGCCCGTACGACATATCGAAATATTAGCTTTTCTAACGCAAAAATACCACCCAAAGAGGTCTAGAACCCCCAGGTACGGATCATGAAGGCGATCAGGGCGATGGGGATCACGATGAGGACCGTATATCCCGCGAGCGCTTTGAACCCATCCGGCTCAAGGATGCCGATGAGCCGACTGAACAGGAAAAAGAAGATCAACGCGACACCGATCCCTGCAATGATAAAGAGGATCATGGAAATCATATTCGCTTCGTGTAGCCAAAATGATAGCAATCGGAAGGCGAAAATGGAACGTCATCCCTTGACAAACGTCAAAAGGTCTGGTAATGCGGAATGACCGACACATACGGAATGGCGAAAGGTGGTGAACGTGTCGAAAGCTCCTTCAGAAGAGACGGTCCGAAAGATGGGGGAACTCGGTGAGATCATGAAGAAAGAGGGGTGCACGCCGGAGATGGCGATGCGCTTCCTCGGCCGCATCGGCGTCACGGACGCTGATATCACCTCGGGCGGTGGGTGGCTGCAGATCCTTGCAGGCAAATACCCCCTCCCCTTTCACACCGCGGAAGTCCTCGTCCGCGCGATCAAACGATCCTCTCTCTGACCCCTTCAAAAGCCTGTGCCTCTCACAGGCTTTTCTCATCCAAAAACTCCCCCCATCGGGGGAGTTTTCCATCTTTTAACGCTTTGACCACTGCGGGGCACGTCGGGCGCTCTTGAGTCCGAACTTCTTACGCTCACGCTTGCGCGCGTCGCGCGTCAGATATCCGAGCTTCTTCAATGACTTCCGGAATGTCGGATTCAGCTCCACGAGCGCACGAGACATCCCGTGACGGACCGCTTCTGCCTGGCCGCGGATCCCGCCGCCATTGACCTTTGCACTCACATCCACCGCTCCCTCCTGACCTGTCACCTTGAGCGGATCCGTGATGGTCGCCCGAAGGTCATAGGTCGTGAAGTACTGATCGAACGGTTTTCCATTCACAGTGATCGCACCCTTCCCATTCTTGATCAAACGGACGCGCGCAACGGACGTCTTCCGGCGACCGACAGCGGGGATGAACGAACCACCCTTGGCCGCTTTACTCGCCGCGACTTCCTGCGCTTCAGCCGTCTCATACGCTTCCATCGTCGATTCAAGCTTTTCTTCTGCGGTCTTCGTCTTGCTCTTTGCCGCGGTCGTCTTTGTCGCCGTCTTGCTCTTTGCCGCAGTCTTCTTCGCAGCCGGCTTTGCTTCAACGGCAGATCCGTCATGGACGGACTTTTTCGGCTCTTCGGCGTCGGTCTTTTTGGCTTTTGTAGGCATAAACGTTAGACGATGATCAGGCGCTTCATCCGCACGGCCTGCGTGCGATTCTTCGGCAGCATGTACTTGACCGCATGACGGAGGATCTCGGCCGGCTTTTCCTCACGCAATTTCGCGACAGAGACACGCTTCAACCCACTCGGGCGGTTGGAGCTCCGGAAATGGACCTTCTGCTCCCACTTCTTTCCCGTGAACACGACCTTATCCGCGTTGATCACCTTCACGATGTCTCCCTGATCGATGTGCGGGATAAATCCGGGCTTATGCTTCCCCACGAGGAGCGTCGCGATCTCGGTCGCCAAACGACCCACGACCTTTCCGGACGCGTCGATCTCATGTGTCTTCCGTGCCACGGTGGGCATTCCTTGCTTCTTATTCCAGGCCATATCGTTTATTTCACGAACTGGATCTGCGCGATCTCCGCGCCGTCCCCTTGTCGCTTTCCAAGCTTGATGATGCGCGTATATCCACCCGGGCGAGTCGCATAGCGCGGCCCAAGTTCTGCGAGCACCTTATTCACGGCTGACTCGATGGTCAGGACGCGCGTCAACTGACGACGGGCCGTCAACGTATTCTTTCGCCCGGTCGTGATCAGCTTCTCGACGATCGGCTTCACCGCCTTCGCCTTCGCAAGCGTCGTGTTCATATGCTCATACAGCACCAGGCTGGTCGCCAAGTTCCGGAGAAGCATCTTCCGCGGACCGCTGGAACGGTCGAGCGTCTTTCCTTTGCGATTATGTTTCATACTGGAGATCCTTCAGCAGATTCAAATGGTCGAGGAGGATCGAAACGGAGGTCTTGCAGGCTTCAAGCGGATCCAGGGTGCCATCGGTCTCGATGGTGAGGATCAACTTGTCGTAGTCGGTCTTTTCTCCAAGACGCGTTTCTTCGACCTTATACGAGACGTTGATGACCGGGTTATACAACGCATCGATCGCGATGGTCCCGAGATCAAGTTTTTCCTTGATCCGCTCCTCGGTCGTGCGATACCCGCGGCCCTGTGCCACCGTGATCTCGAGCTCAAACGTTGCGCTCTTGTCGGTCAGATTGGCGATAAGGAGGTCCGGATTCATGACCTCGACATCCGCGTTCTTCGAGAAGGCTGCGGCCGTCACGACCGTCTCCCCCTTTGCGGACAACGTCAGTTTCACCGGTTCTTCAGAAAAGCACTTCAACCGAAGGTTCTTGAGATTCAAAATGATCTCCAAAACGTCTTCTTTGACGTTCGGCAATGTAGAAAACTCATGATCCGCGCCCTTGATCTTGACCGCTGTCACGGCCGCGCCAGGCAAAGACGACAAAAGCACGCGACGCAACGCATTACCCAGGGTCGTGCCATACCCTTGGGCGCAGGGCTCGACCGTAAGGATGCCCTCGTTCGGGCGCTCACCCGCCGCGAAGCGGATCTTAGTGGGGAGAAGAAGTGACTCCATAAAATTGGGGAGAATGAACAAGTCGCGTTAGCGCGAATAAAATTCGACGATGCGCTGGGGCTCGAAGATCTGCTTCAGATCATCACCTTCCGGTTCATTCACGATCTTGGCGCTCAATCCCTTGAGATCGACCGTGATCCATGACGGCGGTTCAGAGGCTGCCGGCGCTTCCGCGAATAACTTCCAATTCTTCTTTTCCCGCTTGCTCGGACGGATCGTGATCGTTTCCCCGGGACGAACCTGGTAGGACGCGATGTCCACCTTCTTCCCGTTGACGTCGATATGACCATGCGAGACGAGCTGACGTGCGGCTGCACGCGTCTTGGCGAATCCGGCACGGAACACCGCGTTGTCGAGCCGAAGCTCGAGCAACTGCACAAGTCGCGCCGCCGTGTTTCCCCGCGTCTTCACCGCTTTCTTGAAATAGTTGCTGAACTGCTTCTCCATGACGCCATACACAAGCTTCGCACGCTGCTTCTCACGAAGCTGCTTGCCGTAGTCAGTCTGCCGGTTGCGGCTCGTCGGCCCATGGACGCCCGGGCCATACGGACGCTTCGCCAAAATGCGCGCGATCTTCTCGCGGCCATCGAGGTTGACGCCTTCGCGGCGCGCCCGTTTTGCGGTGATACGGAGTTTCATACGAGATCGGGAAGATTAGACACGTCGCGGACGCGGAGCACGACACCCATTATGCGGGATCGGCGTGACATCTTTGATGGAGAGCACGTTGACATCATTGGCATTGAACGCGCGGATCGCTCCTTCGCGCCCCTGACCTACGCCGGTCACGAGGACATTCACCTCTTTGATCCCGTAATCCGCCGCCTTCTCCAAAGCATTCCGCACGACGATAGAGGACGCATACGGCGTCGCCTTCTTTGGCCCCTTAAAGCCGGACGATCCGGAACTGGACCACGCCAGAACGTTCCCGTGCAGGTCCGTCAGGGTCACGATCGTGTTGTTGTAGGTCGCCTGGATGTAGGCTTTCGCGTGCGAAATGGTCGGCTTCACCTTCCCACCGCGCTTACGCAAACGCGCCGCCGCCGTTTTGGCGCCGGTCTCCTTCACGGGAGCCTTGGTCATGGTCTGTTCTTCCATAGCGTGATCAGATTACTTCTTCTCAAGCTTACGCTTTCCAGAGCCCATGGTCCGCCGGACATTGCCACGCACGGTCCGTGAGTTGGTCTTTGACCGCTGACCCCGAGCCGGAAGGCTCTTGATGTGACGGGATCCGCGATACGCACCGATGTCCTTCAACCGTTTGATGTTGCTCAACACCTCGCGACGAAGTTCACCTTCAACGCGATGCTGTTTCTCCACGATCTCGCGGAGCTTGTTCGCCTGGGTTTCGGTCAGATCCTTCACTCGGATGCTCGGATCGATGCCCGATGCCGCGACGATCTTCTTCGCGGTCACCGAACCGATACCAAAAATGTAGGTCAGACCGACCTCGATGCGCTTGTTTGCGGGGAGCGTGACGCCTGCGATACGTGCCATAGTTTCTTGGTGGACCGTTCAGCCAATGTTTGTTTGCAGCATGTCAGCCTTGACGCTGCTTATGCTTTGGATTCTTTTTACAGATCACAACCACCCGACCTTTCCGACGGATCACCTGACAATCTCGACACATGGATTTGACGGACGAGCGGACTTTCATGGGAAGAGGAAGAGTGAGACAAGATGAGAACCTTTGATTTTGAGAGCAGTTCTTAGAGATATCGCGTTGCCCGAAGGCTTCCCGACAACGAAATGCGCCAAAATCAAAGGTTCTCCAAGTGGGCTAGAGTCTATAAGTTATCCTTCCCTTTGTCAAATCATACGGGCTGATCTCGACCTGGACCTCATCTCCGACGGTCAGTCTGATCCGGAATCTCCGCAATTTTCCTGATAAATGGCACAAAATAAACTGTCCGTTCTCCAGCTTGACCTTGAAATTCGCGGCCGGAAGCGTCTCTTCCACGACCCCTTTGACGACCAAAAAATCCTTGTCCGCCGAAGAGTTAGATCCGGCCATACGCGTTGTGTTGTGCTGTCATGTAGAAAAAATAGTGTTGACTGGCGGTCATCATACAAAAAATACCGTTTTTGGTCAAAAACATCGCATGGAGGGACTGCTCAATGCCGGACCGGCGGGATCGAACGGAGCTTCTTCGGCTTTGCCGGATCATACGGACCCGCCCTTTCCCAATCCAACGGATAGACCGACGTGACCCGGTGCCCATCGAACGTCAACAGACAGTCTTTGATATACCAAGGTTTATCGATGAACATCTTTGTCCGAAATCGCTCTGCGAGAACCTGCATCTGCCGTTCGACCTCCTGCTGTGCCACTTCGATCTCATCCGGTGACCATCCTTCATCTGGTAGCTTCTCCCAGATATCCTGCCCGGATCGTCCGGAGACATACGACATCATCAAATATGGATCTCCATTCACGTCCATGATCCCGAGGGGCTTTGGCGCGGGAAGTCCCATGATCTCCGCACGCTGCAGAATGCGCAATTCATGATCCGGTTCCGGCATCTTCTCGGTTTGGATGAGCTTGAGCACAAAATCCTTCCCGTCCATCCCCGGAAATTTCCATACGATCTCATTCACGGCCGACGCGCCGCGATCATCCGTTTGTGCATGCTTCAGGATCTCCCCGTGTTCCAGTGCATATGCGTACGCCCCTTCGATGAACGCAGACGGAAATTCTGACGCCGCCCCTGGCATGAGGCGGAGCGAGTATCCATCGCGTCGGACGTCGACTTCCTGCGAACGCGCCTCCTCGCTCCTGATCACCGCCAACGCGTAATCACGCAACCGCTTCTTCTCCCCCGCTGAACGCGGAGATGCTTCCAGTTTGCTCAAGATGTCTTCCGCACCGGATCGTGTCTGGATCAGCGCATTCAGCTCCCTTGCCTGTGGGAGCGGATCATGTGACTCATGACCAATGAATGCATTCTCCTGCAACATATCACGCGTTCGGTCCGGTCACGGTCGCCTTGATCCGGCGGACCCCAGCGGATACCGCCTCTTCTTTTTTGATCTTGAAACTCCCCAATTCCCCTGTATGGGTCACGTGCGGTCCTCCGCAGATCTCTTTGGAGAAATAGCCCTTTTCATCATCTCCAACGATATAGACCTTGATCTTGCCGCCAAGCTGCGCATATTTATCCTCAAAATAGCCAAGTGCGCCTGAGTTCTTCGCATCTTCCAGCGACATGACCTCGAAATGGACCGGATAATCCGCCTTGATCGCATCGTTCACGATCTGTTCGACTTTAGCGATCTCCTCGGGTGTCATCTTCTGCGGGTGCGAAAAATCAAAGCGCAGTCGTTCTGCCGTGATATTGCTCCCCTTTTGTTCCACATGGTCGCCCAACACCGTCCGTAGTGCCTTATGGAGGAGATGCGTCGCCGTATGAAGTCTCGTCGTCTCCTCGGAGGAATCAGCCAACCCGCCCTTGAACGTTCCAGCACTTGCCGTACGTGACAACTCTTGATGCTTCTTGAATTCCGCGGTAAACGCATCACGGTCCACGGACTGCCCTTGCTCGCGCAAGATCTCTTCCGTCAGCTCCAGCGGAAATCCATACGTCGAGAAAAGGACGAATGCCTGTTCGCCGGTCACAGGGCCCTTTGCGCGCATCTTTTCGAGTTCTTTCATCCCTTTTTCCAGGGTCGCGGCGAATTTCTCCTCTTCTTTGACGACCTCGTCCATGATCCGGCCCCGGTTGGCCTCAAGCTCTTCGTAGAACGTCCCGTATTCGCCGATGACCACGGCGGCGAGCTTGCCGAGAAATGCCCCGTCGATCCCGAGCCGCTTCCCCTCCCGAACGGTCCGACGGAGCAAACGCCGGACGATGTATCCTTGTCCAACGTTCGACGGCGCAACGCCGCGCGCATCGCCGATCACGAACGTCGCCGCGCGGATATGGTCTGCGATGATCCGCATGGATCGATCCGTTGCTACATCCGTGCCATAGGTCTTGCCGCTGAGTTCTGCGATCGCCCCCATCAACACACGGAATTCCTGCGTATCAAAGACCGTCGGCACGTCTTGCATGATCGCGGCCATGCGCTCCAATCCCATGCCCGTATCCACGTTCTTCTGCGCCAGCGGAGCGAAGGTCCCATCCGCCTGTTTGTCATACTGCATGAACACGTCATTCCAGATCTCGACGAACCGCCCGCAATCACAGTTCGGATGGCAGACCGCACCGAACGCGGGATCATGCGCTCGTCCCGTATCATAGAACATCTCCGTGTCCGGTCCGCATGGCCCGATCTGACCCGCCGGTCCCCACCAATTCTTCTTTTTTGGATACGGATAGATGCGCGGACCGTCGCCGTCTTTCGCAGGTTCGTCCGTCCCGGCCATCCCGATCTCTGCCGCGATCCCCGCGACCTCGAACTGCGCCTGCCAGATCCCGATGGATTCTTCATCCCGTTCGGCGTCCGCATCCCCTTCAAAGACCGTCACATACAGTCGTTTCGGGTCCAGCCCCATCCACGCCTTCCCCGTGAGGAACTCGAACGACCAGGCGATCGCCTCAGGCTTGAAATAATCGCCGAATGACCAGTTCCCAAGCATCTCAAAGAATGTGAGGTGCCGGTTGTCGCCGACCTCATCGATATCATCAGTCCGGAGACACTTTTGAACGTCTGCGACACGCGTTCCCATGGGATGCGCCTGACCCATGAGATACGGGACAAGCGGATGCATCCCAGCCGTCGTGAACAAGACCGTCGGGTCGTTCTCCGGGATCAAAGACGCGCTCGGGACGATCTCGTGCCCCTTGGAACGGAAAAAATCCAGGAATTTCGTACGGATATCAGATGCGGACATATCGAAATGAGCGTACACGAAGGCACGAAGAGCATCAATCACCCGACCTCGCCCTTGGATTGGTCCGTCAGACGATCGATCTCAGCCAACGGCGTGCCTTTACGCTCACGAGAAAGACTCTGATGGACCAACTCTGCCTGATTCGCGAAGACGCGCAGGAGCGAGACCTCGACATCATCCAATGGGCCATCAGCGAGTTCGACAGCGAGGAACGCCCGTACGCCTGCATTGCGCCGGTCACTCGGCACGGCGATGAGACGCCCCGAGGCCGTCGTGAGGATGGCCGATGATTCGCCGCGATCATGCATCAATTTGAGATCCTTATTCGCGACGACCAGCGGTTTCCCATCCAGCGCGTGATGGGTCTCGGTCTCGGTCCGCAAGCGTTCAAGGTCCACGAAACGCAATAATGCATGCGGGGATCCAGCCGCCGTCGCCGCATTCGCGACCAACGACTCCAACAGATCCTTCGTATACGTATTCGCATCGACCAAGGTCAGCGACGTTTGGTTCGCGAGCTTTTGGAGCAGGTCGATCCGCCGGTTCACGGACCCGATATATTTGTACGATTCGATCAATTCCTTCTTCGCCCGATCCGCAGAATCGATGGCCTCGTCCCGTTCTTTCAACCGGCTTTCCATGATCCGATTGTAGACCACGAAGGTCAAAAGCCCGGCCAGCCCAAATGACAGGATGAGGATCTCTTCGACCGAGGATTCCTGCAATCCAAAGAACCCGCGGTCCACGATCGATGGGGACATGACCGCAAGTACGAAAAAGAGCAGATACACGAGCGAGACCCACTCGATATTCAAACGCGCCCCTTTCGTTGGCGCGGTTTCATTTGACATGGACCAAGGGTAGCAGGCCGCGAGTCAAGCAGCCAGTCGGGGCAAGATCACCCCGCCACCGAGGCATTCTGCACCTGTATAGAGCACCGCGGACTGACCAGGCGCGACGGCTTTGACCGATGCATCAAAAGAGATGTGAAGTCGTGTGCCCGCTCGACGAATGGTCGCCTTCACCGGCGGCTGACGGTATCGCACCTGAACTTCGCATCGCATCGGGAGGCGTGGTGCGCGCCCGCGTGTCCAGTGGAGATCCGAGATCTGCGCATCGTTGGCCGTGAGAAGCGGGTGACTCGCTCCCGGAACGACGATGAGCCGGTTCTGCGCAACATCCTTGGCTGCGACATACCAGGCCTCCCCGCCCTTCGACACCTTGATCCCCTGTCGCTGACCGATCGTATAGAGGTCAAGCCCATCATGACGCCCGATCTTCGTCCCGGACGCGTCCACGATATCACCGGGTTTGGAAGGGATCTTCTTCCGAAGAAAGGTCTCCATATCCAACTTGCCGATGAAACAGATCCCCTGACTATCCGGCTTTCCCGCGACCGGCAGATCGAATGCACGCGCCTGGGTGCGGACCGCCGCTTTTCGCAGATGCCCGATCGGAAAAAGCGTCTTCCGTAAGACGCCCTGCGGGACGCGATACAAAAAATAAGACTGATCCTTGTCCGGATCCATCCCGCGCAACAGGTGCGCGGTCCGACCGACCGTTCGGATACGCGCGTAATGCCCGGTTGCGACAGCATCGAACCCGAGACGCTCCGCCTCATCTGCGAACAAGCCGAATTTGATGAACTCGTTGCACAAAACGTCCGGATTGGGCGTGATCCCGGTCTCATATCCGCGCAACATCTCTGCGACCACCTTTTCCCGATAGGCTTTTTCAAAATCAAACGTCAACAATGGGATCTTGAGCTTTGCCGCGACACGCATCGCATCCCGACGCTCGCCGCGCCAGGCGCATTCGCCGGTCCATAGATCCTTGGTGTCACTCCAATTCTTGATGAACCCTCCGACGACCGTGTATCCGCGCTTCACGAGCAATGCGGCGGCGACGCTCGAATCCACCCCACCGGACATCCCGACGAGGACGGAGGGTTTACGGCGTCGCATCATACGGCCGGGGTACGGCGTGCTTCGCGCTGTTCACGTGCCGCTTCCTTCCCCTGGCGGACCGATCCCGACGCCTCAGAGACCGCGAGTTGCCCACATGCGGCATCGATATCCTCGCCGAACGTCCGTCGGTGGGTGACCGGGATCTCCATCTCCTCGAGCCAGCGCAAAAATTGCATCCGATGATCCGTAGCGGTCGATGTGAATGCGTCCGTATCGTGATATTTGATCAGATTGACGTGGTACAACCGTCGGTTGTGCTGGAGGAGTTGCGCAAGGGCTTCCGCCTCATCCCGCGTGTCATTGATCCCATCCAGCAGGAGATATTCAAAGAAGACCTTCCGATTGGTCTTTGTCGCATACGCATCCACAGCTGCCATGAGCTTTTCAACCGGGTACGCACGATTGACCGGCATGATGCGCGTCCGTGTCTCATTCACCGCTGAATGCAGAGAGATCGCGAGATTCACCTGCAAAGGCTCTTCGGCAAGCTTTTTGATCGCCGGCACGATGCCGCACGTCGAGATGGTAATGTGTCGCGCACCGAGATCGACCCCTTCATGGTCGTTCAACAAACGGACCGCCGCCATCACGTTGTCATAATTGTGGAACGGCTCCCCCATGCCCATGAAGACGACGTTCGTCACGCGTGCCCGCTCGGTCTGCAAAAGACGGATGTAATACACCACCTGCTCGACCATCTCGTCGCGCGTCAGATTGCGCGTCAGCCCCATGGTCCCGGTCGCGCAAAACGAACAGCCCATGGGACAGCCGACCTGAGACGAGATGCATACGGTATTCCGTCCACCCGCGTGCCGCATGAGGACGGCTTCGATCTTTTTTCCATCCACGCACGCAAATAAGGTCTTGACCGTATCTCCGTTCGCACTCGTCTTGGTGGTGACGGGTGTGAGCGTGTCCCACGGCACATCCTCAGCAAGCCCGTCACGCAATGCCTTAGGGAACGTACTCAATGCCTCCCAGGAGGAAATACCTTCCGCGTAAAAAGCCCGTTTGGCCTGTGCCAAACGGTATGCGGGTTCAGTACGGGCCTTGAGAGCGGCCCCGAGCGCGGTGAGGTCCATGGGAAGCAGGGCGAGCAGATTGCGCCGCCACGATCATTGGGATTCCCACTTATACGATGCCCAGGCCCAATTGGCAAGGCTTTTGGCCGTATCGAAAGAAGATTGATAGCCCGGAGAGCCCAGAACGACGACCAATAACGGTGGTTTATCCGGGTCATTCGACATGGTCCGCATCTTCACCACGAGGTTATATCGGGATTCATAGAGAAAACCCGTCTTTCCCCCCAGAACATACATATCCGGATCACGCGTCAGGAGACGGTCCGTATTCGTCAGCGTATGATGAAGGGTCGGCCCGTATGCCGTAAACGAATATTTCATCGTGGTCGCCGCGGAATGGATCAACCATGTATTGAACGCAACGCTTGCGAGTTTGGAGATATCCGTGGCTGTGATCGTGTTCGCCGGATCCATGCCGCTTGGTTCGACGTAATGAGAATTCGTCATCCCGAGCGCTTTCGCTTTTGCGTTCATGGCCGCGACGAATTGTGTCTGTGTGAGTCCGGTGGAGCGCGACAGCGCCATCGCCGCATTGTTCGCGCTCGCGACCAACGCCGAATACAGCAATTGCTTCACGGTCGCGGACGAACCCGTCCACACTATCAATCGCGCCCCGCCGACCTCATCACTCTTCACGAACGACATCCGTTTAGACCAATTCGGTCCACGTTCCACCGTCACAAGCGCGGTCATGAGCTTTGTCAGACTGGCACCCGACCATTTGCGGTCGGGGAGATACTGATACAATCGCTTCCCCGTCCCGGCATCGATGATCAACGCGGATGCATATTGATCCGCTGACCGCGGATACAGGATCGAATTGGGTTTCACGACCGGAGTGCGGACAGACGCAAAGACCGGCGTGATGGACCCCGCAAAAATAAGGGAACTCACGCTAAACAAAGCGAAAAAACGACGGATCATACATCCATTGTCGCGTGGATCCGCATAATGGTCAACGTTGGACGATCACGGGCGTCCCGACCGGCGTCCAATCGTACAAGTTCTTTGCCGGTCCGACGCCTAAGCGCACACATCCATGTGAGACCGGTGTCCCAAGATGATCCGCCCCTTCTTTTGCTCCACCTGGCCACTCGGGCAACTCGTGGATCCCGTCTCCATACCAGGTGAACTCCATCCACCACGGCATCCATAGACTCGCCATATGCGACCACGCACGTGGATTCTTATTCAACACATGGAACGTGCCGACCGGCGTAGGCGTTGATGGCTTTCCGGTCGATACGGTGTATGACGCCAGTGTCACACCGCCAAGGCGTTGATCGAGCTGTTGATTCTTCAGGTGGATCACGATCTCCTTCTGAAGGGGCATAGGTGACGCGGAGGTCGGCGAATACCCGGAATCGACCTCCAATCCATCCGGATATCCATCGCCGTCCGTATCCGCGGCCATGGGGTCCGAACCGAACAGGAGCTCCATTCGATCGTTCAATCCATCATGGTCGTAGTCCGCATCTTTCAGAGACCCCGATCCGTTCGGGTCATATCCGTTCACGATCTCCAAACGATCCGGATAGCCGTCTCCGTCCGTATCTGCCTTCGTGGGGTCTGTGTGAAAAACCTGTGTTTCCCACACATCCGGCAAGCCGTCACCATCCGTGTCGGTCGCGGATGTTGCCGCGAATGTCACGCGTGATAGGACGAGCCCGACGATGACGGCTACGAACCCGACGATCCAGAACGGACGACGCATACCTCACGTCGTCTTCAACGCGTCCGCCATCCACTTGGCCGCTTTATCCGCCAATTTCGCATCCGCATTGAAGATCGCCGTCCCATGACCGGCATTCGTATAGGGAAGCATGGTCTTGATGGTCACAGGCGCATCGTCGTACAATCTTTTACTCACGCTGTACGATTCGACATCATCTTCGGAAGAGACGATGAGCAGCTGTTGCGACGGTAAGAGCTTTTCCATATCCTCTGCGGTCTTGAACCCGTGATAATCGCCGGGGGACATCAGGAAGGCACCTGCCAATTGCGGTTCTTCACCAAGCTCACGAAGAGCAAGACTTGCGCCGATGGACGCGCCACCCAGAGCGATCTGCTTGAGCTCGAGATCCCGACTCCGCACCCAGTCGACCGCCGCTGCGACATCGAAGATGGATGACTGTTGCTGTTCATCATTGAAATCCCGATAGTCGATCCGCGTTCCATTCACGAGTTCGGTACTGTCCCCATGACCACGCAAGTCGATGGCGAATGAACCGATCCCACGCGCATTCAATGCGCGCGTGAACCCCGTCCAGGATGCGCGGGTCGCCGGCATCATGTGCAGGAGGATCGCCGCGCCGATCATGGTCGATGCGGGCGACCAATCGCCAACGATGCGGACATCGTCGAGCGTAGTGAGCGTAATGCGTTCTGCCATAGGTTGAAGGTTATGTTTGATCCAAGAAGTCAGGTCCCTTGTGGGCAGACGGCTCAGGCGTCTGACCGGAGGCATGCGGAAGCTTCCCATGCGCCAACCGCTTATCCAGCGGATTCACACCGGTGGGTGGCGTCAACTCGATCTCAAAGGGCGCACGTCCGGGAGGCGGTGGCGTCGCCTGATTGACGGAGGAGGTCGCGCGCTTGAAGACGGTCACGCTCCGTGGATCTTGAGAAACGGTCTTCGGTGGAGATGATGGCTCCTCCGATGAAACACTCGGAACGTCTGGTAGGTGCTCGGCACGTGGCGGGCGATCTTTTTGTCTTTTTTGCCGTTTCCGTCCCCGGTCCTCTTCCCGCGAAGGTCGATCACCGGTCAACTTCGCCTTATCCGTCTCGATCGGCTTTCCCTTTGAACGGACAAGCTCACTCAAGAGCGAATCCTCATCATCCTGTCCGGTGACGATCCGGATCGTCCCCTTTGGGGGCGCGGGACGCGGAGGTTGCGAGAAGCGCGGACGATTCGGTTCCTGACGCTTGGCCGGGGCCTTGCCGCCCTCGACCGTCGCATACATCTCATGTAGGCGCTGCTCTCCGTCGTTCGACATCTTCCCGTCTTCGACCTTGATCCCCGCCGTCTCCAGATCCTTTTTCCCACCGCGCAATACATTCCGCATGACATGTGACTTGGATTTTTGTTCTTCTTTGATGATGGGCAAACACTCCGCGCAATACATGGGCCGCGACGGATCGAGCTGAATGGGCATATCCCATTCTTTCCCGCACCGGGAACACACATGTTTGAACATGGGCTTTTGCTTTTTCTGTCCCTGCGGGGTCTTCACGATGGATGCCAGGCGTTCGGGTGAGATCGTCAGATACTCCCGCGCCTCCGTCGGTGCCGTCCCCTCGAGCGCTTCGACGCCTGCACGCGCATATTCAGGCGTCCCCGGCTTGAGTCGTGCCGGCACGCCGCCCAGATCCTCACGCGCGGCACGCTCCTCTTCGGTCATGATGTCCGGATACGAAATGCCCGACGTCCCCGCATCCAGCGGTCCTTCCATCCCGCTCCATTTCAAGACCTTTTGTTGGATCTCTGAACGCGGCGTGGCGTATCTCTCGCGTGAGACGGCAATGACCTTCTCCTCTGAATCCATCCGTTGCGCGATCGGAGGTAGCGTATTCGCGGAAAAAGGCGCCGTCGCGACCCCATCCACCATCAATTTGAGATAGACTTGGAACTTCGTCAGGTTCACAAGATCCTCGATCGTGTACGTCGGTAGAAACTCGTTCTCCATGAATTGCGCATCTTCCGCGCCGACACGAAAGGTGACGATGGTCCCCACGTTCCCGAACACCGCCCACGCCACCTCTTCCTCCAGCTGTTTGATGTATTGATGCGCGACCACGAGGTTCAGGCGGTATTTCCGCGCTTCAGAAAGGATGTTCGCAAAAGATTGGTTCGCGAAGTTCTGGAACTCATCGACATACAGATAGAAATCACGACGGTCTTCCTCGTGCTTGATATCCACGCGCTCCATGGCCGCCATCTGGAGCTTGGTGATGATCATGCCACCCAAAAGGCGCATGTTATCCTCGCCGATCTTCCCCTTGGAGAGATTCACGATCAGGATCTTCCCTTCATCCATGACCTTGCGCGGATCGATCGTGGACTTGACCTGAGCGACGATGTTCCGGATCACGGACGCGGACAAGAATTGCCCCACCTTATTCTGGACAGGTGCGATCGCCTCGGTCGCATATTTCTCGGACCAAGACGAAAACTCCGCGACCCAGAACGTCTTCACGATCGGATCACGGATCTTTGCGATCACGCGCTTACGATACTCGATGTCAACGAGTAACCGATTGATGCCCAATAGCGTCGCCCCTGGATAATCCAGCAATGCGAGGACGCAATTCTGCAGAATGTACTCCATGCGCGCGCTCCAGACGTCGGGCCAGATCTTTTTGAACACGCCCATGAGCCCGCTCGCGACCAAATGCTTCTTGTCATCATCAACGGTCTCGAGGATATTGAATCCGACCGGATAGTCGACATCCGCCGGATTGAAGTACACGACGTCATTGATCCGATGCGAAGGGATATAATCCAGGATCTTCTCTGCCGTATCACCATGCGGATCCACGTAGCAGACGCCATGACCGGCGTGGATATCGGACAAGACCATGTTCTCGATGAGCGTGGTCTTTCCCATCCCGGTCTTCCCGATGATGTAGATGTGACGGCGTCGATCGTCGGTCTTGATACCGAAACGCTTCCGTTGGTTCCGGAAGTTCGTCTCTGCGAAGAGAGTGATCTCGTTTTCGTGGTCGTGGTTGTAATCGATTGCCATACGGCGAGGGGAAGGAACGGACGAAAGAGCGTATGAAAATTCCAAATCTCAACACCCAAATCCGGAACAGATGAAAGAGCGAGGATTTGGATTTTGCGATCTGGAATTTTTCGCTGACGCAAGCCAGTATACGCCCGCCGGTATCACGGCGCAAACGGCAGATTGGCGGGTGGTTCCGTTCGTTTTGCTTCTGTCTTCTTCAACTGCGGCGTCTTCACCTGCAGGGAGTGCGGGAAATGCCACAACGTCGCCAATTCTTCGGTGCAAAGATGGAACGCGTTGAGCCCCGCCCAGTTGGAACGGCTCCGATACGCACGAAGGAACCGATTTTTCCGGCCATTGTTCCGCGATTTCTTGAACCACCACAACGCCCCGCTCATCCCGACGCGCTTGGTCTCGGGTTTGAGCGACTGCATGTTGTTCGTATTGAACTGTTTGATCGCACCGATGAATGGATACACGATGTGCGCCTTGCTCATCACCTGTTTCTTCGCCACATAGAGGAACCGGATCTTACACAGATAGCCGATCTTGGAGACCTTATTCTCAACCGCACTCACAATGTCCCGTTCCGCCGTGGTCATATGCGCCAACTTCGAAGGCGGTTGCTCCTTTTTGATCACCGGCTTCGAGTCCCCGCCTCCGCCGAGGAGCGTCTCCGATACCGCCCCCAAGGCTTTCAGGGGAAGATCCGCCGCATGATCGAGCATGGTCGGCTTTGACGGCGTGATGCGACCGGTCAGCTTCTTCACCAGCGCCTCTCCCCGGTGTTGATACGCTTTTTGGTCGATCGGTGTGAGGACGATCTGATACCACGCCTGCTCGCCAGGTCCGAGACGCGAAAAACTCTCAAGGAGCGCCGAAAGCGGATCCTTGAACTCCAATGTGATGCGGTCTTCGAATTGCGTGTAGGTCTTGAGTGGGAGCACATCTTCGCTCCCCTTTCGTACCGGGGTCATCTCCGTCCCCCACAGGTCCCATTCCTCATCCGGATAGTGCTGTGGCACCTTCGCGGCGTAATCTTCGACCTCCACGATCTCCGCATCCGGATACTGGGAATAGATCGCCGCCTCTACGATGTCCCGCAACGGTCGCGTCGTTCGGACCAGGAATTGGACGTGCCCTTCGATGGTGATGATCTCCATGGAGATCGTGTCCTGGGTTCGACCGACGATGTAGTTCTCGGTCCAGGTATTCGGCGCATGCGCCCCAGCGAGATATGCGAACATGTTCTCGACCGCGCGCGGTCCTTGCTCGGAGGTCCGCGGAACATCGATCGCAAGGACGATGTACTCCTTGGCGGCGCCATACTTTGCCTGCCGTGATCCCTGGAACATCTTTACCGTCACCCATAAGGCGAACCACAACAAAATGAGCCACCCCCCATTGATGAGGAGGAAGAACATCGCCTGGAACGGGTTGTTCCCGATCTGGGCGATGAAGGCGGTCCAGTCAAACGCGAATAAGCCGTTCATGTTTTATCGACGAAAGGATAGCACGCGGACGCAGCACGATAAAGAGAAAAAAGACGCCCTCGGCCCATAAGGAGGCGAGAGCGTCTTTGGTGCCTGTGCAGCTTTATTTTCGTTTGTTCTCGATCTTCTTCTTGCTCCAGTTCCGCCAGGTCACGAGGAGCGGTGAAGCGATGAAGATGGACGAATAGGTTCCCGTCAGGATCCCGATGATGAGCGCCAGGGCGAAGTCTCGAATGGAGACACCGCCAAAGAGATACACGGCGAAAAGCGACAACACCGTGGTCATGGAGGTGTTGAACGACCGCAGGATGGTCTGATGCACGGAACGCTCAACGATATCTTCGAACGCGCCAGACGTCTTTTGCAGATTCTCACGTACACGGTCAAGCACGACGATCGTGTCGTTGATCGAATACCCCATGATCGTCAGAAGCGCGGCGATGAACGGTGTCCCGATCTCAGTGCCGAAATATTTTCCAAAGAGTACGAAGACCCCGATCGGGATGGCCACGTCATGGAACGCGGTCACGATGACGATCACGCCATACTTCCAGCTCTGCACCGGTGCGGAGACCTTGCGGAACGTGTACGCGATGTAGAGCAGGATCGCGATGAAGACGATCGCAAGCGCCTTGGCAGAATTTTGACGGAGTTCGACCCCGATCGACGGGCCGATGGAATTATATTGCAGTTCTGTGACGTTCTGATACGTATCATCCAGCGTCTTCACGACCTGCTGATGCTCGTCCTCGGTCAATGTCTTTGACCGGATGTTCATGTCCGTATCCCCGACCGGCTGGATGACCAGTGACCCGAGATCCATCGGTTGCAAGGTCTTATCGACCTCGACCGGTGACGGACGATGTTCAAAACGGACGGCGAGGAGCGAGCCTCCCGTGAAGTCGATCCCCTGCTTCAGTCCGAACGTCGCGAAGAGGACGATGGACGCGCCGACGAGCGTGCCGGAGAGGATGTACCAGAGCCAACGGAGTTTGATGATCTTCATACGGTTTATTCGTCGGAGGTCTTCTTATGCATGAAGAGCCACGGCATCTTTGCCGGCAATCGGGTCCCGAGGATGCTCCGCAGGAATGTCCGGGTCACGAAAATGGCAGTGAACAGCGAGACCATGACACCGATCGCCAGGGTCAATGCGAATCCCTTGATCGATGCGGAGGTGAACATATACAGCACTGCACATGCGATCAACGTCGTCGCGTTCCCGTCTCGGATGGAAGGCCAGGCGCGCTTGAATCCTTCTTCCAAAGCCGTGACCGGTGAACGACCGCTCTTCAATTCTTCTTTGAGACGTTCAAAGACCAGGACATTCGCATCTACGGCGATACCGAGCGACAGGATGAAACCCGCGATTCCGGAGAGCGTCAATGTGACGGGCACGAGCTTGAAGATCGCCCCGGACACGCCCACGTAGAGGACCAAGGCGAAGATCGCAAAGAGCCCCGGCAGTCGGTACCAGAAGAGCATGAACAGGGCGATGAAGAGGAAGCCATACAGACCTGCCACGAGCGATTTGTTGACGGAATCCTTTCCAAGCGTCGGACCGACCGTCTCTTGGGACACCAAGTTGATCGGGACCGGGAGCGCACCGGCTTGGAGGCGTTGCGCAAGCTGTTTCGCGTCATCGATCGTGAAATTCCCGTTGATGACGGCCTGACCGTTCGGGATCTCGGTCTGCACGACCGGCTCGGAGATCGGCGTTCCATCGAGGAAGATCGCGACCGGCTTGCCGACGTTGCGCTTGGTGATGTCCGCGAAAAGCTTGGTCCCTTCATCGTTGAACTGGAGCGAGACCTGCGCCGAACCCGACTGCTGATCGAAGTCGAGCTGCGCGTGCTGAAGCTGCTTCCCCGTCAGGCCCGTGGACTTCCACTGATCCGGCGACGGGACAAAATCGGTCGTCACTGACTTCTTATAGTAAATGACCCGTGGTCGGATATCGTACACCGGCCGTTCATCCGTTTTGAGGATGATGTGATATCCGAATGGCGTTTCCACGACATCGGAGATCTGTCCTTTTTGGAGCTTAAAGGCCGCATCTTCGAACGCCGGGACCATATCGCCCTTGCCGAACCAGCCGAGATCACCTCCGCTTTGTGCTGCACCGGGTTCCTGCGAATATTTCTTGGCCATGGCCGCGAAATTCTCCGGCGTGAGTTGCTTGAGGATCTCCTCCGCCTTCGCCTTGGCCTGATCTTTGGTCATGGTCGTGGAAGACGGCGTACTCTGCGCACCCGCGTACTGGATCAGGATATGACTCGCGCGGACTTCCTGACCCGCCTCTTTGACGTCCTCGATCTTCGCGACAACGTACACGTCCTGCGCATCCAGCACCTGCGGGACCACGGTCCCGGTCGTGTGGTAGTCCTTGATCTCACTATAGAGCGGCGCGTACTGCGGTTTGTCCTTGATGAAACCGAGATCCCCGCCCGCGGCTTTGACCGCATCGTCATACGAATGATCACGTGCCATCGCCTCGACCGTGGAGGGATCCGCGATCGCCTTGGCGAGGTCCGCCTCTGCCTTCTTCTTGATCGCCACGTTGTTCGCATCCATCTGCTTCTGTTCATCCGCGGTCAATGGTCGGGTCGGCTCCGTATTCTGCTCCTTGAACTCGAGCGTCGGCGTCTCCCCAATGAGTTTGATCGCCTGATTCACGTCACTGATGCCCGCCAGCTCGACCGTGACGCGCCATGACGCCCCCGAGCGGGCCGTGGTCACGAGCGGCTCGGAAACACCCAACGAGTTCACGCGGCGTTCAATGACGTCGCGAACGCCGTCTACCGCGCTCTGACGGTCTGCCTGCGGCACTTTGCTCACATCCGCCTCGTACTCGAGATGTGTCCCTCCTTGGAGATCCAGACCGAGGACGTAGCCTTTATCGATATGACCGAGGTGGAATCCGAACCACGAATCGATCTTATCGATGACCGTATTGGCGGCCGGTGGATAGGTTATGGCCCCCACGGCGAGGGCGAGAACGATCAGCGCATAAATGCGCTTTTTGATGGCGGCGCGGGAAAGCGTCCGAGAAGCCGGTTTAGACATAGTCGAATGGCCGAAAGTCTAGCGGAATGGCGCGAAAGACACAAGAGACGCCGGATGCTACCCTTTGGCCGTATGCATGCGATCATCGGATTCCTGGGCCCAAGCGGGGCCGGAAAGACCACGCTCATGTTCGAGATGATACGCCGCCATCCGGACCGATACGGCCTCGTGACGTCACTCACGACGCGTCCGTCACGCGGTCCGGACGACGACCGCGTCTTCCGTCGCGCTTCGCATGGAGAGATCAAACGGATGAAGGAGGCCGGCGAACTGTTCCAGATCAGCGAATACGCCGGGAATCTATACGCGAACGATCGTGCGTCCGTAGATACTTTGCTGGCGGAAAAGATCGGGATGATGGCGATCGTCGAGATGGGGATCCGTCACTTCCGCGTCGCCGGATATCACGTCATCGTCGTACGCGTCGTGCCAGAAGGGAATGTGACACCACCCGTGGACCGCCCCGCACCGGACACGATCCGGAAACAGGAAGATGCGGAACGCGCATCTCAAGAGATGCCCGCGGATCTCACGGTCGTAAACTCCTTCGCAAATGGTGGGAAAGAAAAAGCGATCGAGGACCTCGAACGCTTTCTTGCGGGGATCGATTAATCCTCTTCCAACACGATCCGGCCGGCGAATCCGCCGCGTTCCGCGTTCTTTTTCGCTTTAATGGCCTGAACATCCTCCGCAGACCACCCGTTGAAGGCACAGAGCGCATCAAGGACTTCAAGGACATCAGCGACTTCGCCGCGATCCATGTCCGTGATCAGTTCCTCTGTTTCTTCGCGCAGTTTTTCTTTCAATCGTTCGAGAAATTCCGCATCATCAGCAACGTGCGTCTTCGCGACTCTCCCATCAGCGGCGATGACCTCCGGGATCCTATCGCGCACGAGTTTGTTGTACGTCGTCATATCTTCGTGAGGTCACCGTTCAGAATAACAGGTTTCATCGCTTCCATCTCGGTCTTGTAATACGGCATATCCGGAATGGGATTGAGAAGATAGATCTTTTGATCAAGTACGTGCGCAAATCCCATTTCCAGGAACGTATTGCCGCCGATGTAGTTCGCGATCCCGTGCTTATCGTAATTCGCGACGAGGACGGCATCCGCGCCCTGCATCTTCCGCCAGAATAGACGGATCGCATCCTTGTTCTGCTTCTGATCGATCTTGATCGCCTCCTTCTCTTCGTCCGTCTTGCCGACGAACGGCGATGCGAGGTCGGTCATGAACGCGTCATGCCCCAGATCCTTCAGCGCATCACAAAGCGCCATCATCCGCTCCGTATTCTGCATGCTTCCGATCACGCCGATCCGCATATCATCTTTGCGATGATTCTCTCAGATGATCGGAGATGTCTTCCACCGCATCATACTCGATGATCACGTCCGCGATCCCTTTCGTCGTGTCTTTGATCCGCGTGCCCCGTTTCATGATGACGATGATCTTTTTCCCGAGCGAAAACGCCATCCCCGCCTCGATCGCCCGACCCGTCGGCTTGTCCGTCATGTCGATCAAAAGCGCATCGCACTGCCGGATCTCATCCAGTGCCCGCGACATCAGCAATTTTGGATCATCAAACACCTTCTCAAAATGCTCCACGTCTCGGATGAAGCTCAAATCCTGAAACCCCGCGGACCGGACGGCCATGCACAACCGCTCGACCTCCTCTTTCCCTTCGCCGAATGACGATGTGACGTAAACCTTCATACGATCCAAGACCTTTCGCGTCTCAATCCCCGATCCGCTCAAAACGCGGCATGGCTTTACCGTCCACTTCCACGTCTTCCATGAACATCTTCAATGGACGGAGCCAGATGGATCCTTTTTCCAGCGACTCATAGACCACGTATTCCTGATCCCGCGCTTCGCTCATCCGTCCGACGAAGAACGCGCGATACGTTCCGCCTTTGTAGTGACGATACAGACCCGGCTTGAATCTTTGCGCAAGATCGGAGAGTGGCGGCACTGTATCACTCATAGTTCCAGATATCGTTTATCAAAACCGAAGAGACACTCACAATTCACATCGATCTTCTTCGGTCGCAGGACGTACCACGAATCCCCTTGCAGGACATCCTCGTCTTCTGTCGGCGCCGGCTTGTCCCGCTTCGCGAAATGCTTGACCGCAAGGTCATGGCGCGGCCCGTCGATCTTTTCCGCGATGCCCTGGAACTGGATCCCGAGGTTGTCCTCCCCTTTCCCGCTCGGCGTGATCGCGCCCGCGACGTTCGGATCCTTCGCGATCGCCTGCGAGTGCCTCACGTCCGGATCCGACATCCAATAGATGTTCAGATCGTCATCAAAGACGTAGATCACGTCCGCGACCCACGGCGCACCGTCATGCGTCCCCAGGCTCATCAAATAGCCCTTTTCCAGGGCTTCTTTGACGAGCGCGCGGATATTCTCGTTCATGACGAGAGTATAACGCGTCTTATGCCCCGTGGCACTTCTTGAACTTCTTCCCGCTTCCGCACGGACACGGATCGTTCCGACCCACACCTTCGTATTTCTCCTCTTTCGCGGCTTGTTTTATACCCTGCGGATCATTCCCGTTCTTTGACGGACCGGACAGGGTCAACGATCCCAACCCCGCGCCTTGAACATGCTCGTGGACGATCTCCCGCGCGATCTGGACCTTGAAGACGGCGGTCGCGACCTGTTTATCGATGAGCGCCAGCAATTCATTGAACATGCGGAAGGATTCCCGCTTGTATTCCACCAGCGGATCGCGCTGTCCGTATCCCTGCAGGCCGATCCCTCTGCGCAGATGATCCATGGCCTCGAGATGCTCGACCCATAGCATGTCGATCGCATGCAGGAGCAATGTCTTCTCCAGGTCTGCCATGCGTACGGTATCGCCGAGACTCTTCTCGATCTTCGCGTACGCTTCACGCGCGAGATCCATGAGACTCTCGATGAGCACGGTACGTCTCGCGGCGATATCTTCACGCCCCTCGTATTCGGTCTTTGCGGCGGAAAGTTTGCTTGCGATATCCATTCCGGCGGGGAGCAACGCCCCCGCGGCTTTCGCGATCTCTTCCATTTTCCACTCATCCGGCGCCTCGTCCGGTGTGTGCATGTAGATGATCTGTTCGATCTCATGCTCCACCGCCTCCATCACCATCGGCGTCAGCGGCCGCTGACCATCCTGTGTCGGTTCCGCAGAGGATGCGAGGATCTCACGCCGCTTTTGATAGATAGACGTACGATGTTTGTTGAGCACGTCGTCATATTCAAGCAGGTGTTTGCGGATATCGAAGTTGTGTCCCTCGACCTTCTTCTGCGCGGTCTCGATCGCCTTGGACAGCATCTTACTCTCGATCGGTTCGTCATCCGGCATCCCAAGGAAATCCATCCGTCCCTTCAAACGTTCGGAACCGAAGATGCGCATGAGGTCATCGTCCATGGAGACGTAGAACTGCGTCGTACCCGGATCACCTTGACGTCCCGCACGACCACGGAGCTGGTTGTCGATACGCCGCGATTCATGTCGCTCCGTGCCAAGCACGTGCAGACCGCCGAGCGCGCACACAGCCTCCGCCTCCGCCGGATCCGGCGGATTGCCGCCAAGAATGATATCGACCCCTCGACCCGCCATATTCGTGGCAATGGTCACGGCGCCACGGCGGCCGGCCTGCGCGATGAATTCGGCTTCACGTTCATGGTTCTTTGCGTTCAGGAGGTTGAACGGGATCCCATCCGCACGCAACATCTCGGAAAGGAGTTCATTTCGTTCGATGGATGCCGTACCCACGAGGACCGGTTGTCCTTTTTCATGCAACGCACGGATCTCTCGGACCACGGCCTGGAACTTCGCGACCTGATCCTTGTAGACCCGATCCGCATCGTCACGACGCTGATTCGGTCGGTTCGTCGGGATGGAAAGGACCTCGAGTTCATAGATCTTATGGAACTCTTCCGCCTCCGTGACCGCGGTTCCTGTCATCCCGGACAGCTTCTCATACATGCGGAAAAGATTTTGGAACGTGATCGTCGCCATGGTGACGGACTCCCGCTGGATCGGTACGCGTTCTTTCGCCTCGATCGCCTGATGCAATCCCTCGGAATACCGCCGTCCCTGCATGAGCCGACCCGTGAATTCATCCACGATGATGACTTCACCGTCTTTCACGACATAATCCTTATCGAGTTTGAAAAGCGCACGTGCGCGCAATGCCTGTTCTAGATGGTGGACCATGCGCATCCCGCCCTGCACATACAGATTCTCGACACCGAGCATCTTCTCGATCTTCGTGATCCCCTCATCCGTGAGCGTCGACGTGCGCATCTTTTCGTCCACGATATAATCCGTCTCCTCATCAAGACGTGCGACCAGATCCGCGAACCGATAATACATCTCCGCCGCTTCTTCTGCGGGTGCGGAGATGATGAGCGGTGTCCGCGCTTCATCGATCAGGATCGAGTCGACTTCATCGATGATGGCGTAATGCAGATCGCGTTGGACCATCTCCTCGCGCGTCCGGACCATGTTGTCTCGCAGAAAATCAAAACCGAACTCATTATTCGTCCCATACGTGATGTCCGCGGTATACGCATCCCTCCGACCGACGGGACGAAGGTAGTCCATGTCCACGCGGAACGAACCGGTCGCATCGCGCGACTCGTCATGCTCCGGCTCGGCTTTGAACGTCGGGTCGTAGCGGAACGCTGCATCATGTTGGATCGTCGACACGGTCAGTCCCAACGCGTGATATACCTGCCCCATCCAGACCGCGTCACGACGGGAGAGATAATCATTGACCGTGACCACATGCACGCCTTTGCCGGTCAAAGCATTCAGATACACAGCGGCGACCGCCGTAAGCGTCTTCCCTTCACCGGTCCGCATCTCCGCGATCATGCCACGATGGAGAACGATGCCACCGATGAGCTGAACGTCATACTGTCGTTGACCGAGCGTACGAAAAGACGCCTCGCGAGCGACTGCGAATGCTTCCGGAAGCACCTCATCCAAGGTCTCGCCTTTTGCGAGACGATCCTTGAACTCTGCGGTCTTCTCACGCAAACCGTCATCTGAAAGCGTCTTGATCGTGGGTTCCAGCGCATTGATCCGCTCGATCAGCGGCCGTATTTTCGCGATCTCCCGTGCATTCGGGTCCCCTGCCAACTTCGACAATATGCCCATAGTGGGGGCATCGTACGCGAAAACAGGGCTTCATGCAATGCCCGTCGACCCGACGTCCCGTCACACGGTTGAGCCAAAAAACACCCTCCGTCTGATGACGAAGGGTGCGCTTTGCCTTGATAAAGACGGACGCTACTCCGGTCGCGGATGCGCGTGCAGTTTTTCCTTGATCTGGACCAACGCATCCCGAAAATGATCCTTGACCTTGTCGATCGCCTTATACAGATCCTCTTCGTGCTTCTCGATCTTCAAGACATCTCCCGGGATCTGGATGACCGCGGAGCACATATACACATCCCCTTTTTGATGATGATTCGTATCTCTTCCAAGATCGACCTCGATGAACTGGATGAGATCCGTGTACTTTTCAAGTGTTTGGAATTTTTCCTCGACGTAAGAGCGGATCGCCGGGGTCAGATCGATCCCGACCGCGCGGATGTTGATGGTCATATGACTCTATCGTAGAAGCCTCTCTCCCATTTGTAAATGCGCATCTCTCAAACTCAAAAACCAAGGTATTGCACCTCGTCCTCGAGGAGGACGCCGAGTTCGTCGCGCACCTTCATTTTCACGAGACTGGAGAGTGCGAGTACATCCTGTGCTGTCGCGCCTCCGAGATTCACCAAAAAATTCCCATGCACCGGACTCACCTGCGCCTTCCCCACGGTCTGCCCTTTCAACCCGAGCCGATCCACGAGCCATCCGGCCGGGATCCGTTTTGCGTCTAGAAATGTCTGCGGCACATCATCTTCCCGCTGCAATTTCACGATATCCGAAGGATCGGAGAATTCATAATTCTTGAACAGACATCCAGCCGTAAACGCGCCTTGCGGCTGGGTCTCTTTGCGTTTGGCCATGATCTCATCGATCCTCGCCTTCGCCACAGCTGCATCCCCCGCCTTCAACTCCAAGGTCGTCGAAAGGATCACGTGCGGTTCGTGCTTGAACCGGCTGTCGCGATAGCCGAACCGACAATCCGCATTCGAATAGGTCACGCGCGTGCGGTTCGTCACGTCATACGCATCCACGGCCGCTACGACGTCCTTCATCTCTCCGCCGAAGCACCCGGCATCGCCATAGGTCGCACCGCCGATGGTCCCAGGAACGCCCACGCCCCATTCGAATCCCGTCAGCCCCGACAGCTGCCGTTGCTTTGCGACCAAGCCCGTGAAACACCCGGCCGCCGCCATCGACCTTCGTTCCTTCGATGGATCGCGCCCGATCCGTCGACTGGATCACTACCCCTTGGTACCCATCATCTGAAACAAGCAGATTCGAACCTCCGCCAATGACGGCGAACGGGATCTCATTCGCGAGCGCGGCCTCGACCGCGAGGACCGTCTCATCCGCGGATGCGGAGATGAGATACAAACGCGCAGGTCCACCGATCTTGAGGTACGTATGCATCGCCAATACCTCATGCTCTTTGACATTGGGGATCGCCGTTTTGAACGCAGCGATCTGTTGCTCGGTCAATGGTCTCATAGGATCTTTCGGATCGCGTCATCGATGTCTCCGGCGCCCATGACGATCAGCACATCGCCGGCATGTGCGATCTCAAATGATCGTTTGACGGCCGCATCCGGATCAGACGCATATTCGACATCCCGCACGACCCCCCTATCCGCATCATGCCGTTGGACCGCGTCTACCAGATCTTTTGACGAGATACCCGCATCTTCATCCGCATCACGTCCGGCGACGTCATAGATCTCGCAGAGAATGAGCGCATCAGCTGCATCGAAGCTGGGGACGAAATCCAAGAACAGATGTTTCGTCCGATTATGATGATGCGGCTGAAAACATAACACGATCCGCGCCTCAGGATGGATCTCATGCGCCGCAGAGAGGGTCGCGGCAACGGCCGTGGGATGGTGCCCATAATCGCTGATGATCCGCACGCCACCCTTCTCGCCAAGTGACTCGAAACGCCGCCAGATCCCGTGAAAATCCGCCAGTGCGCGTGCGATCGTCGGATATGGCGCGCCAAGCTCCAATGCCATGAGCGCCGCCCCCGCCGCATTCATCGCATTGAACGTCCCGGGGACACCCAGCGCAAAACGATAGGTCGTCCCCTGCCGTTCAAGTTCCACATGCGTCGTTCCGTCCACGCGCGATGGCGTGACATGCCAGTCATCCGTGTCAGTTCCATTGAATCGGATCACACGCAATTTCAACGTCTCCAATGCCATGCGTTCCTGTTCGAGCAATCTCGCGACGTTCGGATCGCCGATGTTCGCGATGAGGACCCCCCCGAAACGGACCTTCCCGATCAATTCGCGAAATGCGTGGACCATGTCCTCCAACGATGGAAAGATATCCGTGTGGTCCCACTCGAGGTTCGTCAACAGCAATCCATACGGATCAAGGTCCAAAAAGTGTTTCGCATACTCATCCCCTTCGACGACAAAGAACTCGGAGGACCCAATACGGAGATTCCCATCCGGAAAAGACGGGACCTTGCTCCCGACCACGACCGTCGGATCCAGATCCGCCTGTTCGAGCGCAAGACCAAGCATCGCCGTGGTCGTGCTCTTCCCGTGCGTCCCAGCGACCACGATCATCTTCTTCGTCTTGAACCATTCTCCGAGGAACTGGAAATTCGTCAGCTCCGGAATGCTGCGACGCCGCGCTTCTTCACGTTCCGGATTATTCTCCGGCGCCGCGGACGTGTAGACGACAAGGTCTGCATCCGCAGGGACGTTCTTCACAGACTGTCCGATCATGATCTTTGCTCCCTTTGACGCCAATGCCCGCGTCTGTTCATTTTCCACGGCGTCGGATCCGGATACGCGGACGCCGGAAGCGAGCAACAGCTTCCCCACCGCGGACATATTGATCCCGCCGGCGCCGACCAGATGGACGGCCTGTACGTCATGAACGTTCATGGCCATAGCCTACGGGAAGCGCCGGCTGACCGCAACGGAGTTTTCGACGTGGTTGCATCGGCCATCCTGCACGGATACCATCGGCGCATGTCCTACCTCTCCGCCACCGACCCTGAGATCGCCGGCCTGATCGATGAAGAGATCGACCGACAGCGCAACGACCTTGAGCTCATCGCGAGCGAGAATTATGTCAGCGAAGCCGTCCTCGAAGCCCTCGGGACCCCGCTGACGAACAAGTACGCAGAAGGATATCCGGGCAAACGGTACTACGGAGGGAACCAGGTCATCGATAAGATCGAATCCCTTGCGATCGACCGCGCGAACGCGGCTATTCTCCGCTGAACATGCGAATGTTCAGCCGCACGCGGGGGCGCAGGCGAATTTCGCGGTCTATCTTGCCCTTGCCAAACCTGGCGATACGATCCTCGCGATGGACCTCAATGCCGGCGGACATCTGACACATGGATCTCCCGTGAACTTCAGCGGGAAATGGTTCGACATCGTCCCCTACGGTGTCCGGGAAGACGATGAGCGCGTGGATATGGATCAGGTCCGCGCGTTGGCGCGTGAAAAGAAACCCCGCGTGATCCTCGCGGGATTCAGCGCCTATCCGCGTACCCTTGATTTTGCGGCCTTCGCCGAGATCGCACACGAGGTCGGTGCGTATCTGTTCGTGGATATGGCGCACATCGCCGGATTGGTCGCCGCGGGACTCTCCCCTTCTCCGATCCCGCACGCGGACGTGGTCTCGACGACCACACACAAGACCCTTCGCGGACCGCGCGGCGCCATCATCCTGTCGAAGACCGCGGACCGTCTCGATCCCGAAGGAAAAAAGACGCTCGCACAGAAGATCGACTCTGCGGTCTTTCCGGGTGCGCAGGGCGGACCCTTGGAACACTGCATCGCCGCCAAAGCCGTCGCATTCGAAGAAGCACTGCGCCCCTCATTCAAAACGTATCAACAGAACGTACTGTCGAATTGCCAAGCGCTTGCCGCAACGTTATTGGAGGAAGGTGCACGCCTTGTTTCCGGCGGATCGGATAATCACTTGCTTCTCGTCGACGTGACACCATGGGGCATCGGCGGGAAAGATGCCGAACGGACACTTGAAGAGGTCGGCGTCAGCGTGAACAAGAACATGATCCCGTTCGATAGACGGAAACCCATGGATCCATCCGGCATCCGTGTCGGGACGGCAGCGATCACGACACGCGGCTTCGACGATCGATCGACGCGCGAGGTCGGCCATCTGATCGCTCATGTCCTCAGATCCCCGACGGACGAGGTCAAGACCAAGACGGCGGCACGGATCCGGGAGATCGCGAACGCGCACTCCATCTACCCAGGTCTCGCCAAATTGAGCGGATGAAAAAAGAGCGCCTCGGGCGCTCTTTAGAAGATAGAAGATTTGAGACACAGGGACCGGCCCGCGGAGGTGATCGCGGGATTTTTCACGGATGAGGGCGTCCGCGCCGGAGGTGAGGTCCGCCACACCTTCAGGACGCGCAGCACGCTGCATCGTCCTGCCCAGGCCTCTTCGGCACCAAACGTCTCGCGTGGGGGGTGATACGCGAGGCTGACGGCACCACGGACCTTTCGGTCTGACACGTTCCCTTACTGACGGGAATAAAGCTGGGGGAGGGCTCTCCTTCCCATCAACGCGGAAAACCGCACGGAAGCAGCGGCCGTGTCGGACCGAACATAAGTCTGTGAGGTACGAGGAAAACGATACGTCGAACAAAGCCCGCTTGTCAAGATATTAAAGAAAGGGACGGCAGAGCCGTCCCTTGAGAGGTGGGCAGCGGAGCCGCCCGAGAAAAAGATCGGTTCGGGGAGGAAGGACCGGGTATGCGCAGAGACCGCGCTTGTTTAAGGCACAGTTTCCTGCACCCCCGGTGGCGAGGCCTGCCTCGCGCCTATGTGGTACCCATGCCTGGGTTCCACATCCTTCCATCCTCGTGATGTCAACGGTGCGAGATGCACTTCGCGATTCCGCCCGAAAGCGTTCACGCTACTTTTCACACCCGTTTTTCACAGTGCCAGCAGATGATCCCGAGACCCGGGGTCGACATGCGCCCGCTAAAGCGCCCGTGCAGGACTTCGGTGTTCCTGCAACATCTCTGTCGATGGGTCGGCGCGTTTCCGCACCTTTCTGCCGATCGGCGGACCTGTGACCGAGGTCCGTCGGATGAGCTGTCCTTTGGACGAGCGCGTACATAGCGCACATCCGTTCGGATCACCCCACTGTTCAGACTTCACACAGGCCTGCAAAGGGACACCCCATACGGGATGCATTGACGACGATCCGGATCCTTCGATCCGTCAGACAGTCCATGACGCATTCGATCACTTGCGCGACCGTCTGCGAACAGGAAGTGTCCGACCGTACGAGAACCCGTTCATCATCCTTACCCTCTACCGATCGCTCAACCGTTTTGCATCCATCCGTTACGACGAATGCTTTTTCCCTGACTCGGTTCCTCCTTCGTTGTCCTTGCGGCAACGCTCCGGTCTTCCGTCGCACCTTGCGATGCGGGGCTGGCCGGATCATCCGAAGACGGTCCGTGGTCGGTCGCAGTTTCCCTTGCGGGTCTCCTGCAACGATCGAGTGACGATGTTCAGCTGTAACGTGCTGGTCACTCTATATTTTCAATTTTTTTGAGAAACGTCAAGGGTGAGAGGTGGATAACCCGACACAGATAAAATGCGGCTGAACGATCTGAAAAAAACAACTTCTACGACTTACGCATGTCTTGAGTTATCCACAAGAATGGCGTATGCTCTTCGCCATGAAACCCATCGACGGCAAAACGATCGCTCTGGATATCCGCACAAAACTCAAAGATCGGATCACCCACCTTTCGTATACGCCGAAACTTGGCGTCATCTTGGTCGGCGAGGACGCGCCGTCACATATCTATGTGAACCTCAAAGAGAAGGCCGCCAAAGAAGCTGGGATCACAACGGACGTTCGTCGTTTCCCAGCCGAGGTGACAGACACGGATCTCATCAAGATCATTGAAGAATGGAATGCGGACCCTGAGATGGATGCGATCCTCGTACAGATCCCCCTACCCCCAGGACACGATACGGATGCGATCATCCACGCCATGGATCCAGCGAAGGACGTCGATGGATTCCACCCGACGAATGTCACCGCACTAGAAAACGGTGAACCGAACGTGATCCCGCCGGTCCATGAAGCGATCCTCCGTTTGATCGCCGCGACCGACGTCGCGCCGGATCGAAACGAGATCGTCGTGATCGCGAATAGCGACACGTTCGCCACCCCCCTCGTCCAGCTCTTGAAGACCGCTGGCGGATTCGTTCAACGATCGACGCCAGATGATCTCGATACCTCTGCGTTGAGGCACGCGAAGATCATCATCAGCGCCGCCGGCCGTGCCGGACTCATCAATGGCGCTGATCTTTCACCAGGTGTCTGTCTGATCGACGTCGGGACCAATCGCCTTCCGGACGGAAAAGTGGTCGGAGATGTCGACGTCACCAGCACAAGGGACGTAGATGGATGGATCACACCGGTTCCAGGTGGCGTTGGTCCCATGACCATCGCCATGCTGCTGAAGAACGTGGTCGATCTAGCGGAAAAACGAAGGAAATGAAAAAACGGGCTTGATCCCGTTTTTTTTATCCACCCTCTACACGGCGATCCCCTCTCCCGCAGCGGAGTGCATCTTCTTGATCCGAAGGACGCGCGCGACCATGAGGATCGCCGCGATCTCCAGCATATATTGCACGATCGTATCGATGTTCGAGAAGAGGATCGGGACCCCGATGATGAACACCTCATAGCTCGCTTCGAACATGAAGGTGATGACCATCCAAACGATCAACAAGATGATGACATTCTTTTGTGTCGGATAGCTTGGATGGAGCGCCCAATAGGCGAATCCATACGCCAACGCGGTGGTCATGATCCAAATGGGAAAGGAAAGGGCATATCCATGCCACGAATGTGGGACGACATACCCAAGGACGAGCATGATCGCGACCGTATCTGCGACCCACTTGAGAAGCGAGATCCCGATGAAACGAAACCACATCCCAGCTCCGTCTCCACTCTCTGAGCTATTTTTTTCTTTTTCGAACATGAATGCGAAACCCATTCTCATAAGTTGAGATTATCTCACGCTTTCGAGCACCCGTCGAATAAGGATGGCGCCGAATGCGAGAACGGAGAGAGCTGGGGCGATCGACCGCCACCAGATATTGGAAAGCCGGCGTTTCCTCAACACCCGATGTGCCATGATCGCGATCAAGATCGCATTGAAGCCGGTCACGACACCACCGACGAAGCTGACCGTGTCCAAAAAATTCCGAGCGGTCACGAACAAGAGGAAAAGCGGAGACCCGAGCGCGATCGCCCACGCCACAGGCTTCGACAGATGCGCGTCCAAATGAAGCATGGCCTTGAGATCCTGGATCAAGGTGATGAACGAAGTCGCCACGGCAAGGAAACCGAGCGCCGGTAAGAGCCACGCGAGCATGGGCGGGAACAATGACCCAAGTTGTTCCGGACCGGCGTTCGCACCAAGGGCTGCGGCGGCGAACGCACCGAAGAACCAGATCAAGAGCGCCGCGCCCAATGTCCCAAGCGCTACGGCGAGTCGCGTCTCTCGCTGACGCCGCCCCATGACCGATGCGACCTCCGGGATCACGGCCCATCCGAAGATCGCGAAAAGAAAGACCCCGGCGTTGTCCAAAGCCGGCGTCCAATGCGCCGTCACGATCGCGGTGTGCTGAAGATGCGGGACATACAACGCCGTCGCGATGACCAGGAGCACGCCCAATGTCCAGGTCAACGCTGCCTCCACCCGCGCGACGAACTTCAATCCCACGAAGACCGTTGCCGCACCACCAGCCCAAAAGGCCAATTGCCACCACAGCGCCCCGTCCCCGAACCCGGCCTGCGTCGCAAGTTGATTCAAGAATTCTCCGCCAAGGATCAAATACGCCAGACAGGCGCCGATGATCTGTGCCGGGTGTGAAAGATACGCGATGCGACGGCCCCAAGGGCCAAGAGACGCTCCGGCCTGTGCCGGCAGGCGATGGGATGCGGCAGAGGTATTCGCGAGGATGATGTCCGCATACAAGAGGTGGATCACGAGGATCGCGAGCGCCGCGATCCAAAAGGCGACCGTTCCTGCGGCGACGCCGGTCTGGCTCATCGCCGCTGGGAGCGCGAACGTCCCGGCACCGATGATCGTTCCGAGCATGAGCAGTGTCGCGCGGGAAAAGGCTTTTGGATCGGCTTTCATCGCGTCCAGTATACACTACGGCCGATCCATCCCCTCCCCATCCCCATCTTATCTCCTTGCCTCTCTCCCGCCGTGGGTTATAAGGTGCCGTCATATGGCGAACGTGGAACGCATCCCCCCACAGAGCGTCGAGGCGGAACAATCGCTCCTCGGCTCACTCTTACTTGATAAGGACGCCATGATCCGCGTCTCCGACCAGATAACGGCGGAGGACTTTTACGCGGACAAACACCGTGAGATCTACGAGGCGATGCTTGATCTGTTCCGTCGACACGAACCGATCGACATCCTCTCACTCTCGAATCGTTTACAGGAGAAAGGCGAGCTTGAATCCCTCGGGGGCCGCGCATACCTCATTCAACTGTCGAATGCCGTCCCAACGGCAAGCCACGTGGTCCATTATGGGACCATCGTCCATAAGAAGGCGACCCTGCGCCGTCTCATCCGCGCATCCGGTGAGATCACGGCAATGGGTTTTGATGAAGAAAAGGACATCGACATCGTCCTCGACAATGCGGAACAAAAACTCTTCAACGTCTCACAAAAATTCCTCAAGACCGCATTCACGCCGATCCAGAACATCCTGGACTCCGCATTCGAACGCATCGACGAGCTCCATAAGGAAAAAGGGAAGATGCGCGGTGTCCCGACCGGATACACCGATCTCGACAGCCTGCTCGGCGGACTGCAGAAGAGCGACCTTCTCATCCTTGCGGCCCGACCATCCTGCGGAAAGACAGCGCTTGCGCTCGACATCGCGCGCCATGTCGCAGTCAAGAGCAAGGTCGGCGTCGGGATCTTCTCGCTGGAAATGTCCAAAGAACAGCTCGTCGATCGCATGTTGTGCGCCGAAGCCAATGTGAACCTCTGGAGCATGCGCACCGGGCACTTGACCGACCAAGGAGCGAACGACGACTTTTCACGCATCGGCCACGCACTTGGCACCCTTTCCGAAGCCCCGATCTTCATCGACGACTCCGCGTCTGCCACGATCATGGAGATCCGTGCAAAGGCACGACGCCTCCAGATGGAGAAAGGGCTCGGTCTGCTCATCGTCGACTATCTTCAACTCATGGAATCGCGCACAGGCAAGATCGACAACCGCGTGCAGGAGATCGCCGAGATCACGCGCGGACTCAAACAGATCGCGCGCGAATTGAACATCCCGGTCCTTGCCCTTTCTCAGCTCTCTCGCGCGGTGGAGCAGCAAAAGCCCGCGATCCCCAAACTCGCTCATCTGCGCGAATCTGGTTCCATTGAGCAGGATGCGGATATCGTGATGTTCATCTATCGCAAAGCTGCGGATCGAAATTACCGGAAAGAAGACCTCTCCCCGGATGAGCTCCACACGGCAGAGGTCCATATCGCCAAACATCGCAACGGTCCGACCGGGACGGTGTATCTGTACTTCGACGACTCGCGTGCGAACTTCAAGAATCTCGCGAAACGATCACAAGGAAACGCGCCGGCCCTCGCGCCCGCGGCCCAGTCCGCCGCCCCGGGCCTTCCGCCCGGCCTTGATCCGAACACTCCGATCGAAACGACCAAACCGCCGGGTCAGGCATGAGAAATAAATGAAAAGCCCCGCCTGACGAGAGACGGGGCTTGAGAGATGTCGCACGGACCGCGTTCAGTCCGATGCGATGTGCTTTTTCGATCTGTAGAGCGAATCTTCCGATCCGACGAAGGAGAGCGGAAACGGTTTTCCGCTTTGAATGGCAAGGACGTTCGCCTTCTCGCCGTCGAGATCCTTTGCGTGCGGGAACTTCCGCTTCCATCTGCCGATCTCTTTCAGAGCGAGATCCGCATGACCTGAGAGCGCGAGCGCGAGGAAATACTGCCGACGCGAGGCATGCCATTTCGGTTTGGCGTAGGCGAGCTCCTGAAAATACGGGACCGCGTCAGCCGCCAACCCATGCAACAACATCCAGCTGCCGATGCAGTTATCCACAGCGATCCGCTTGGTCGGCATGATCGCGGCGTACGCGACACAGTTCGGAAACGCCTCATCGAGCTTGCCCATGCCTAGACTCTGCTCGATCCGCCGATGCAACGTTATGGGATCACGGGGTTGAAGGAGCGCGTCGCACTCCGAAAGCGTCTCCATATCCTGATAACAGAACGCGCGTCCGCGCGCGATCGGAGCCATCGCAAGCGCGGCCAAGAACGGCGTCGCACCTACGATCGCCCGTACGCTCCGCGTCCGAAGACGCTGAGCGACCCACGGCGTTGCCTGTTCGGCAAGCGCGGCGAAGACGAAGGTAAAACCGATCAAGGTCTCGTACGCGTACCGGTTGCTGATCCCAAGAAGGATCGTGACGAGATACAGCGGAAGCGCGATCGATGCCAGGACCGTCGCGCCGCCCGCCACAGCGAGGACCCGAAGTCGCGGCGCATGGCGCACGCAAGCGACACATGCAGCGAGGAGAAACATCAGAACGATCGCGCCGAGAATGCCATGCAGGACGTTCCCGTGAAGGATCGAGCGATCCGAAGCGACGTCCGTGGGCAAAAAGACGTCTTTCAATAATCGCCATCCGGACGGCGCCATGATGTGGAACGTCTTGGCGGTCACGAGCTTGCCGAAAGGGATCCGCCAGATGTGAAACGCATGACGAAGAATGAGATCCACCCCGATCGCCATCGCCGCACCCACGCCCGCGGATGCGATCCGCGGACGGATCGGCGTCTGTCCTTCCTTCGGCGCCGCGGCAAACACCACGAACAGCACCGCAGACGCCGCGAAGAACTCGCGGCTGAACATCGAGAAGAGCACCGCGACGAATGTCACGATCGCGATCGGGATGCGTCGGACGATCCGGGGCAGGACCATCAATCCGGCAAGGACGATGATCCACCCAAGCAGGTCCTGACGACCGCCCAGATAATCCACGTTCTCCGCGGTGACCGGATGGACTGTGAACAGCACGGTGACCGCGATCGCGATCGACCGTCGGACGCCGTAACGGCAGAGGGTCTCTGCGAGGAGGATCGCGACCAACAGGTGCATCGCGATGCTCACTGCATGGAGCGGGACCGTATGCGCCCCGAACAGATGCCAGGTCAGCCAATAGCTGAAACTCGACAGTGGTCGGTAGTACGAGCTCTCGAACGGCTGAGGCGTCAATGCGAACAAACTGTGCGTCAACAGTCCCTTGAGAGACCCGCCATGCTGAATGTATGCGTTGTGCAGGATCAGCCGATCATCATCTTGCGTAAATCCGCTTTGCAAGGAAGCGCTGTGTGCAACAAGGGTGGCGACACAGATCGGAAGCCACCACGTATACGCGATCACGGCCTCCCGATGTCGTGTAAACCATTCCTTCATTCTTCCTCCGGTGTGAAAGAGCGTCTCCCCTGTACCGCGTTTTCCGCCATGCGTCAATCCATTCGAGGTCCTTCATGCGATATATTTCAACAAAAAAAGCCTCTTGCCCATGAACCCGATGCCCTGTAACCTGACCGTACTTCCACTCTTTTCGACCAACCTATGTTTTCCAAACTCAAACAGGTCCGAAACCTCCAATCCAAAGCCAAAGAGATCCAGAATGCCCTCGGTCAGGAGCGCGCCGAAGGCTCCGGCGGTTGGGGCAAGGTCAAAGTCGTCGTGGACGGCAATCAAAACGTCATCTCCGTGACCATCGATCCGTCGGTGATGTCTGATAAGACCAAACTCGAAGAAATGGTCCGAGAGGCCGCGAACGACGCGATGAACAAGATCCGCAAAGTCCTGACATCGAAGATGAAAGATCTTGGTGGTCTCGACATCGCCAGAGAAGCCCAAGAAATGCTGAAGTAAGGAACGGACGGTATCCGCTTCCCTTTTACGTTCCCGCATGGCGATACCCAAACCCATCCACGATGCCGCGGCGGCCTTTGACCGCCTGCCCGGGGTCGGCCCACGGGCGGCATTGCGATATGCGTATTGGCTCGCCGCCCAACCAAAAGAAGAGCTTCGAAGATTCGCGCGTGCACTTGAAGCTGTTGCGGACGGGATCACGCGATGCGAGATCTGCGGGACATGGACCGACCCGGATGGCTGTACCATCTGCACAGACCCCCGACGAAAGCCCGACCAGCTCTGTGTCGTCGCATCAAGTCAGGACGTCCGCGTGATCGAAGAATCCGGCGCATTCTCCGGGCGTTTCCATGTCCTCGGCGGATTGATCGACCCGGTGGAGGGCCGGACGCCGGAAACCCTGAACATCGCGTCCCTCTTCCGGCGTATCGCAGACGCGGACGGATCGATCCGTGAGATCATCTTTGCTTTCGATCCCGACGTCTCCGGAGACATGACGGCACTGTATCTCGCAAAACGCCTCGCGACTTCCCCAGTCACGATCACACGACTGGCGCGCGGGCTGCAAAACGGGGCTCAGATCGAATATGCGGACGGCGCGACCATCGCCGACGCGCTCAAGAATCGAAAGGACCTTGATTCCCCATCAGATCCTTGACATCGGTCGTATCGCAAGGTACCGGTACAGGTGTTCTTCGCCCCTTGCAAAGGAGGTCTCGTGGAAAAAACCTATCGAAAAAATGTCTGCACTGCCTGCGGATCACCCGTGAACAAGCAGGGGAAATGCATCATGCCGGGCTGTCACGGCCATTCAGACCCCTCCATCCATCCCGGACCGCTCCCGTCGCTCAAGACCGTGGCGTATCCGCCGGATATGAAACTCCCATCGTCCACCGAGCCCCCACCTGTGGACGATGCGGAAGATGACGCACCGGATCTCCTGGTCGCTGAACTCCCTCCGGATGAAAGCGACCAGCTCGAGATCGACGTTGCCCTTGAGAATCTCGAAGAAGATCACCTTCTTCCCCCGTCCCAAAAGGACGCACAGGCCGCAGAGCCAGCCCCCTCCTCACCCCTCTCCACAAAGGAGGAAGATTGACCGCCTCTCATGGCGGTCTTTGTTTTGCCTACCGTAACGTTTCCCCCATCCCTGCGTATGATACAATTATTCCTATCACCGCCTCTTGACAGAGACGTTCTGATAGGCTTCGTTTTTTCGTATCGCACATTCACCAAGGAGGTGCCGTGATCGATCCAAAGATCTGTCCGCGATGCAGGGCCCCGGTCCGTCCGGATGGGTCATGCATCCGTGCCGCGTGTCGAAAAGACGCGCGCGTAAGTCAGCTCCCGACCATCCAGGCACCCCCAGAGTATCTGGAAGGCACGAGCGCGTCGGAGGGAACGCATCCATCCGAACTGATCGAATGTGCACGGTGCGGTTCGCGGATCGCACCGCTCGGCCGAACCTGTCCGGAATGCGGGACTGAACGAAAGGAAACGGAACCACCGTCGCCCTACGACGTCATCCGGTCCGGGATCCCGATGCCGAACGTCCCTTCGATCCCTGCTCCACGGTCCTCACGACGGATCAAAAAGCCTCAGACCTCGACCATGTACCGGATCGTTGATCCGGGGATCGTGGAGAACATCCATATTCCCGCGAAAAAAAGCGGTTCTCACTAAAACGCCCCCGATGTTCGGGGGCGTTCTTCTTTGGTCTTGATTAGGCCAATTTGGTGATCTTGACCTTGGTGAACGGCTGACGATGGCCAACACGGCGGCGGTACTTGGACTTGGCCTTGTATTTGACCACATCCACCTTCTTTCCCATCCCGTGGGCAACGATCTCACCCGAGACCTTGGCGGAAAGCATCGGCGTTCCGACGTCCACTTTCGAGCCGTCCTCCTCGGCGGTCAGCAACACGTCGAACGAGACGGGCTTCCCCACCTCCGTGTCCAGCTTTTCGACGGTCAGGACATCCCCTTCTTTCACGAGGTACTGCTTTCCCCCGGTCTTGATGACGGCAAACATAGTGCGAAGAGGATACTCGAAACCACCCCCTGTGTCAAATCCCGCCGACCCTAGAGATACCCGAAGGGATTAGGGTTACTGACGCCATTCTTGTTCCCGACCCGGATAGCAACATCGCGCATCTTCGTGGCCGCCTCCTTCGCCTTCCTCATGAGTTCATGCGTCGCCTCAACATCCACGCCTTCTGCCCGCATCTGCTCCCTGATGCGATCCTTCTCGTGCTCGAGACCGTCTTCGAGGAGTTTCACCATCTTCGTGAAATCGACGCCTCTCCATCCGGGGTATGTCTCTTGGCCCTGCTTCGGATCTCGTGCCCATTCTTGAAAAGCCCTCAATATTTCTTGATACTCGCGTCTTTGTTCTGAATCGACTAACTGATCCAAGGCACACGCCCTGACCGTTGGGAGGTAATACCCATCATATATTGCTTGCAACCCTTCCTTCGAAAGGTCTGTCCTATCTACCGATTTCGCCAACTTCGTTTGTGTGTTTCGTTCTTCGACATAGCCTGCCGCCCCTTCCTTTTCTGCTTGCTGCTGTATGCGTTCAAACGCGTCAACCTCAACGAACGTGGCATACGGTTCTTCATCAGCAGATTTCACCAACAGACCGTCATATTTTGCCCGCAGATCGGTCACCGCGCTCCACGGACTTCGGAGATCATGTCGGGTGAAAAAAGATCTCCCTGCGGCGAACGCTTCAACCATTTCCTTGGCTTTGTCAGAGATCGCATGCTCCTGCTCTTTTCGTGGCATATACTATTAATGATAAATACAGGATCACGGAACGTCCACGCGCGTCCCCGTGGTCAGCCCAAGGTCTGACGCACGGCCGGCAACGACCTCCAACACCCGATCCGCCGGCGCGATCGCCGTATGCGTAGGGATCGGACCCGCCGCCGCCGGCGCAGACATGGTGACCACATCCACGACCGTTCCGTGATCGATCCAGACGATGTCCAGCGGAAAACGCATCTCACGCATCCAAAAGGTGCTCTGTGTCGAGGTCGGGAAAACGAACAACATTCCCTGATCCGGGGCTAAAGTCGGTCGTCCACTCAAGCCCTGGGCCCGCGCATCCGGCGTATCGACGACGTCCAGGACCATCCGATGTCCCCTGATATCCGTCGTGATCGTCTTCGCCGCCGCATGCGGATAGAACAAGAACCAGGCCATGAGCGCCGCGGCAGCGCCGATCGCCAAAAGGAACAAGCTCGATGAATGGACGAGTGATGTCTTGGGATGACGGTGAGGCATAGGTCGAATGAGAGAGGATCAACGCGCGCGTGCTCGCAATCCGGCGAAGAAGGAGGCTAAAGCCGCACCAAGCACGAGCGCGATGATGAGGAAGAGCTTCCCACGCGTCTGGAGACCGAGCGCCGCAATACCTGCGGCGAGCGCGATCCCCCAATACAGGAAGACGGCGGCCCGATGGGAGACGCCAGCTTTCAATAATCGAAAATGCAGATGCGTATCGTCTCCACGGAACCACGGCGCATGCCTGCGGATACGGCCAGCGACGACAAAGAGGATATCGGCGATCGGGATGGCGAGCACGGCAAGCGCGATCGCGATCTTCGCACCGGAGAGGATCGCAAGGACGCCTAGTGAGAATCCGGCGAGCGTGCTTCCGGATTCGCCGAGGAATTGCTTCGCAGGATAGGCGTTGCGTGGAAGAAAGCCGATGAACGATCCACCGACAACGCCGGAAAGGATCGCGACCGACGGTTGAAAATAGGCCGCGGACAAAGAGAGTGCACCGACGATCCCCGCTCCGATCACCGTCAATCCGGTCACAAGGCCGTCGAGACCGTCCAGGATCTTCATGGCATACGTTGCGACCAGGAGCCACACGAACGTCAGCAGATCAGACGGGAGTGACAGCGACACCCGCTGTCCGATGATCTGACCTTCCCAATGCCCCCAGACGAGCGAGAGCGCACCGTTGGACGCCGGGTTGGTGATCTGCACGATCCCGGTTCCGCTGACGATCACGGCAAAGGCCGCCAGAGCTGGGAAAACGATCTGCACATATGGCGGCAATGGATGCCGGTCATCCCAGATCCCTCCGATGAGGAGAATAAGTGCTCCGATCACGAATCCCACGATCTGCGCCGGACGGATGTCCGTCGAGAGGATCCCTGAGGCAAAGGCGGCAAAGATCCCGATCGACAGCGCGAACGCGATCCCCAGACCGCCCCACAGGGGGATCGGCCGCGTATGGATCTTGCGCCCGCCGCTTGGTTGATCGAGCGCCCCAACTCGGACCGCAAGCGACGCGCTCACGTAGGACGACAGCCAGGAGATGACGCCAACGATGAACGCCGCGATCACAGCGATCGTTCCGATGAAGAGGATATCCACCAATGGCGTCATGGGATCAAACGTCCGGCGCCTTTTCAACACGCAACGTCCCGCCGGGTTCAAGGACGATCGTATCCTTCCGCCCCACCTCGTTGCGCAGGATGAGATCTGCCAGCGCATTGTCGACCCGATCCTGAATGACCCGGCGCAAGGGGCGCGCGCCGAATTGTGGATCGAACCCCGCCTTTGCCAATTCCTCGACCGCCGCATCATCCGCGTGGAAGGTCACACCCTTTTGCCTCTCAAGACGCTTGGCGATCCCGTTGATCATGAGCCAGGCGATCTGAACGACATCGTCCATCGTGAGCGGCTTGAATACGATGACCCCGTCGAATCGGTTGAGAAACTCCGGATGATAGACCCGTTTCAGCTCCTGCTCGAGCAAGCCGGTCGTGATGCGCTCGATGGACGTCCCGCGTCCGATCTCAGACTGGATGTACGATGCGCCGGCGTTGGAGGTCGCGATGAGCAGGACATTCGTAAAATCCACGGTCCGCCCGACACCGTCGGTCAAACGGCCGTCATCCATCACCTGCAGGAAGAGATTCAAGATATCCGGATGCGCTTTTTCGAGCTCATCAAGCAACAGGACGGTGAACGGCGTCTTTCGGATCGCTTCCGTCAGCAGACCGCCGCGCGCATCACCCGGCGCGCCGATCATACGGCTCACACTGTTCGATGCTTGATATTCGGACATATCCAGACGCACCATCGCCTCCTCGTTGCCGAAATATTCTGCCGCAAGCGCTTTCGCAAGCTCGGTCTTCCCGACCCCGGTCGGTCCGAGGAAGAGGAAATTCGCGATCGGCCGCTTCCCTTCCCGTAATTCGGCGCGAGCGCGCCGCAGGGCCTGGGCCACGGCCGTGACCGCCTGGTCCTGTCCGATCACGCGCTCATGGAGATGCGCCTCCATGTCGAGGAGCTTTTTAGATTCTGACTGCGTGACCGCTTCGACCGGGATATTCGTCTTATCGTGCATGACGCTCGCGACATCCTCACCCGTGACAAAGGTCTTCGTCCCTCGCTCCTTCCGCGCCAAGACCGCCGCCTCTCGCAGCACGTCGAGCGCTTGCTCCGGCTCGGCCTTTTCATGCAGATAGCGCGACGACAGATTGGCCGCTTGCTCGAGCGCCGCATAAGAAAAATAGACTTCGTTCTGATATTCGATCGTCCCACTCCGCGCCATGAGCACAGACAGCGTCTCCTCGACCCCCAGTGCCGGCACATCCACCTTTGCGAGCTTTGACGCGAGATTGCGACGTTCGAGGTACGACGTCCACGCATCCGGTGTCGTCGTCACGATGGCAAGGAGATAGCGCTTGTCGAGTTCCGTCGCAAGCATTTCTGCGAGATCAAAGGGTCCGGATGATCCGCCGGTCAATGCTTCGACCCCGTTGAGCACGAGGACGATGTTTCCGGACTGTCCGGCCTCGTGCAACAACGCAAGAAAGCGCTCTGCCGCCAGACCCGGATCCCCAGCCGCGATCACCTGCGGCAGACTCACGGAAACGAGCCGTTTATCGAACAGGATCGGCGGGACCGCCTCTTCCACCATCAACCGTGCGAGCTGTTCCACCATTGCGCTCTTTCCGGCGCCGTTCGGCCCGACGAGCGCCACGGCCAGTCGTCCGCCCTCGATCGCACGCATCAACTCCCCCATCTCACGCGTGCGGCCGATGATCGGCGAAAGAAACCCGTTCCGTGCCGCCAATGTCAGATCCTCGCTGAAACGATCGAGGAGCGGCGTCACTCGCGCGGTCATCGCGCGGTTCATCGTGTTCTTCGGTTTGAGTGCGGCCAATGCCACGAACCGTTCATGATCTTCCCGCAGTTGATTGCGAAGACGGATCCATTCTCCGACACGAAGGACGTGCGTGGGCGGGAACCCGAGCTGATCGAACGTATCCTGGAGCTTTGGGCTGGCTTTGAAGGATTCGACGAACAGATCCATCGCATCCACGTGCTTTCGGTGCGTCGCCCGCGCATCGAGATAAGCCAAACCAAGCACGCGCTTCGCGTCCCGACTCAACGTGATCGGCGGCGCGCCGCCAGTCTCTGCCGTCAGCACCCGTGCCATCGGTCCTTTGACGCGATCGAACGGCATGCCCAACCGGACCATGAAGATGCCACCGGACGGACTGGCGAGGGCGGCGGCGAACAGGGCCGCCGGCGTGATCTCTGTCCGATGGAGACTCTTGGCGATGATGTATGCATTTTCCACGATGTCACGCGCCGGACCAGAAAAGAACGGGCCGATCGAAAAACGATATTGTGTCCGTGCGCCAGCCGCCTTGTCGTGTGCGTCCATTTCCGCCGTCGGCACCTTCCAATTCGGCATGAGGCGTTCCTCATGCATGTATTCGGATAGTCGGAAGATCAAAAAACATCCGATGAGTAGACCCAGCCAGAAGACGGTCACTTCCCATCCTCCACTGATCCAAAAATCGAATGTTTCAAGCGTCGCCAACCGATCCATTTGGCTGACGCCATATCCGAACAGGACAAGACACCCGATCCCAACGACCATCACGCTGAAGTTCACGAACGTATTGACGGAACGACGGATCTTGCGGAATGCGATGGAAAAATCATCGACCGGTTCATCCCACACCAAAAATCCGTCCGGCGACGGGATCCCGATCCCCGCGCCACCGCACGCCTTGCAATGCAGTGCTCGACGCGGATCGCCACCGCAGACCGTACAGAGGATCGCCTGTGGGGCGTTTCCAGCGGAGGGGGAGATATTGATATCGGTCACAGCCATATCACGCCGACATCGGGCCGGATGCGCCCCGGAGAAGATTCCAGATGAACAATACACCGAACAAGATCGGTGCGACGACCCATAGCACGATCCCGCCCATATAGATCACCGCTTCCGCGCCAAGCGCGATGAAGCGTCCGATCAAAACGAAAAAACGGACAAAAACACTGATCAAGCGGGACGTCCAGTCCGATTGGCCGTACATGGGCACGAAAAAATTCTTCAACCAGATGCGCAACGCCAAACTTTGCACGCGATGTCGTAACGCATTCATCGCGGCATGCAGGATCTTTGAAAGGCCGCTCGTATACCACCAGACAGGGAACCAAACCACGCTCCCCACGAGGTCGAAGGCGACGAGTCGGAATACGGCTTTTGTACGCGCTGGCACGCGCAAAGTATACCACGGATACAAAAAACCGCCCCGCCGAATTCAGACGACGGAGCGGAAGAGAGGATCACCATCCATCGTCGACATCCGATGTGTCGACCTTGACGGAGGGCGACACCGAAGATGGAGGCGTTTGCGACGCGTGATCTGAGACCGTATTGGACGGATCCTGCATCCGCATAAAGCGATCGCGTGTCTTTTGCATCTCCGGCGGGATCGATGGCTCCCTGACCGGGATCCGCATCTCGAGCAAAATACCCGTAATGCGGTCGTGTCGGTGAATGAACGCCACATCGTACGGAGAATTCAGATGGCTCGCCAGTCGCTGTGCGGTCAAGGCGAACTCCTCGATCGGCGCGTTGAAGCCAAAGGGTCTCCAATACCGTTCGCGGACCGTCCCTGACGTGATCCACAACTCGATCTGAGTCCGGTGCTGTTCCGCACGCAGCGAGATCTCTAACATCCCTGGCAGCCATGCCGCGTGTTGCGCCATGCCCGCCAGGAGAAAGATCACGATATGCGCCCCATCGTGCGGCCGAGAGACCGCTTCAAGGCGATCGAGCAGGTCCCGTATGGAAGCCCCGTCTCGTGTCGCCGTCACCAGCTTTCTGACATCAGCTGGTTTGATGTCCCGACAGGTCTTGATCGTTTCAAAGGTGCTCACTCATACCTCCAACATGACCCTAGCGAATGCCGTCCGGTCCGTAAAGGGATATGCAAAACTCCTCTGCACACGCATGACAGAGGAGTTTCGGGACGAGTCCCTTCCGGGCTCGTTTCGAAAGCGTGCGCACGCTTCCCAAACGAACCTGCAGGGGAGGTCAGTTGGCCAAGGCGTACGAACCGCCGGTCGGATTGATGAATTCCAGATTGTCCACCGGGACGAGACCCAGTTGAGACGCCCGATCGCTCAAAGATCTCAATGAGGACTCCGACACGAACGTGCTCTGAAGGACCGCAACATTGGTCTTGAGACCATCTACGCGTCGCTGGCTATTCCGGAGGTTGTATGCGCGGGTCGCGGACGCATTGATGCTCACGACATAAAAGCACATCATCGCCACAGTGGTCGCGGCGATCGCGATATTCCAACCGGCGATCCCGTGCGGGAGGCGACGTCCGATCGGCTGGGGCAACCCCAGGGCTTCGTGCGGCTTTGTCATGGAAATGGCAAACGCGTGAGACATACGATTGAGTTTTTATTTGAGATTTTTGGTTTATTTTTTTCGTTCCGAGTTCAACGATCCCTACTCCCGACTCTCAGCTCACTCCTTCTTCCTCGCCCCTCTGACCTTTGCGCTTCGTGCCCGCGGATTCCGAGAGACCTCTTCTTCCGTCGGCTCGAGGGGACGCTTAGTGAGCGGCTCCAGGTCATCCGCGTCTCGGAATGCATGTTTTACGATGCGATCTTCCAGCGAATGGAAACTGATGATCGTGATCACACCGTCTGGTTTGAGGAGGTTCCGCGCCGACTGGATCGCATCGCGGAGCGCCCCAAGCTCATCATTGACCGCGATCCGAAGCGCTTGAAACGTCCGTGTCGCGGGGTGGATCCGTCCATGCTCGTAGGAGGCTGGGGCAGCCGAGCGGATCACCTCTGTCAGGTCCAACGTGGTCGCGATCGGCCTTTCCTTTCGCATCGCGACGATGGCGGAGGCGATACGTCGGGCGTATCGTTCCTCGCCGTCCTCACGGAGGACGCGTTCGAGATCCGCCTCTGACCAGGTGTTCACGATGTCCGCTGCCGTGAGACCGTCGTCGTTCGCACGTGGGCCGAGCCGCATATCGAGCGGACCGGCGACGCGGAACGACAGGCCCTTGGACGCATCCATCAATTCATCGGAAGACACGCCGAGATCGATGAGGATCCCGTCGACACCATGCACGCCGCGATCCTGGAGGACCTGCGTCATGTCACGGAAGTTCGCCTCGATGGCCATGAAACGATCGCCATACGAGGCCAAGGTCTCACGCGCCCGTTCAAGCGCTCCCGGGTCGACGTCAAAGGCGTAGACATGGCCGTTCGGCGCGGATCGTTCGAGGAGTTCCCGCGTGTGCGTTCCTCCACCGAGCGTGGCATCCACGTAGACGCCTCCGTCATGCGGACGGAGGAACTCCATGACCTCGGAGGTCATGACGGCTTCGTGAATGGTTGGACTCATATCGCGCTCCCGAGACGTTCTGCGATATCATTCCCAGCCGCTTCGGTCTTCGCCGAGTATTCCTTCCACGCCTCTTCGTCCCAGATCTCAAGCCGATCATAGAGCCCGGTCACGACCGCACGCTTCGTGAGTCCTGCGTACTGACGCAGATACTCCGGAACGCTGACGCGGCCGGATTTGTCGACATCCACGTCCATGGCACCCGCAAGCATGAGCCGGGCGAAGGCGCGTGTGTCGGCTTGTCCGAGCGGCAGGGCTGAGATCTTGGCCGCCAGCTTTTCCCAATCCGATTTGGGATAGAGGAAAAGCGAACGGTCGAGGCCGCGGGTCACCACGGCACCCTGCGCCAGATCGGCACGAAATTTGACCGGTATGGATAACCGGCCCTTCTCATCAAGAGTGTGATGGAATTCTCCGATGAACATTTTATTTCCCACTTTCCCCCACTGCATCCCATTTTATGCCACTTCTACACATGCGTCAAAGGATGTGGAAATCAAATTATTCCGCTTTACTAAGCGCTTATATTGTTCTTTTTTTGTTCCAATGTGGATACATCATTTCCCACATTGACGAAAAAACCGGCGTTCGCCGGTCATATTCCGTTCTTTCTTGCCTATTCCCCGTTCAACATCTTTCGTGTTCGCAACTTCCGATGGTACGTGATCGCAAAACGATGCGCCTCATCGCGCACGGCGACAAGGAGATCCTTATGCCGCTCGCACAGGGTGCAGATCTCCAGATTGTTCTCATCGCAAATGAGATCGTCCCGCTTCCGCTCCGGCCCCTTGGCCAATCCCACGACCGGGATCCCTAACTCGAAATGCTGGACCACGGCCTTCGCCGCGTTGACCTGCGGCCATCCTCCGTCGATCAAGATGAGATCCGGCTTACGCCAGGTATTGCGAAATCGTCGCACGAGCGTCTCTTTCATGGACGCGACATCGTTCGACCCCTTTACGGTCCGGATGCGGAATTTCCGATACTCGGCTTTGGCCGGCGCACCGTTCTCGAACACCACCATGGACGCGACCGTGGATGTCCCGGAGATGTTCGAGATGTCATATCCCTCGATCCGGCCGAAGAGATTCACCGGCGCCTCCCCTTCCCGGATCTTATCCACGTCCTCGTCCTCGCGCTTCATCACGGCGACATCCTGGATGTGCTCAAGGAAATAGATCTTATTCCGCAGTTCTGCGGCCTCCTCAAACCTCTGCGCCTTGGCCGCGAGCTTCATCTGCTTTGCATACTCTTTCAAGAGGATATCCTTTTTCCCGTCAAAGAATCGGATCAGGTCCCGGATGATCTTCGCATAGTCTTTTTTGGAGATCGCACCGATGCACACCCCCGGACACTGTTTAAGATGGTAATAAAAACACGGACGCTTTTGCCCCGGCTCACATGTGGACCACGGAATCGCCTTGCGAATGAGATCGAGGGCCGCGCGCAACGATCGCGGTGACGTATACGGACCGAACACTGCTTTGTATCGCTTTGACGCATCATCCCCCAGCTCGGTCCCACGAATGAGAAGCGGTTTGGGATACTCCTCCTTCGTGATCACGAGATAGAGAAAGCTCCGATTGTCCTTGTCTTTGACGTTATACGGCGGAAAATAATATTTGATGAGATTCGCCTCGAGGATGAGTGCTTCGATCGCGGTCGGCTTCTGGATATAGTCGATCGATCGTATCTCGCGGACCATCTGTGCGATCCGCGCGTCATGTGCCTTTTGGAAGTACGACGTCACGCGCCGCTTAAGCGACGTCGCCTTGCCCACATAGATCACCTCCCCTGCCGCGTTCTTCATCAGATACACGCCGGGCGCATCGGGCAGCTCTCCATTCTTGATCTTCACCTTGGCCGGGATCATGCGGGCATCGTAGACTATTTCGCTTTTTAGAGCCATTCCTCACCATTGACCAAATAGGCGTTTTATGGCCAGAATGATGCGTACCTTTGGCAAAAACCCCTACACACGGAGGACACGTGCAACGAATCCCGGACGCCGGCGAACTCGATCATCATCGGATCGCCAGCGAGCTGATGACGCTCCTCGGATTCGAAGCCGACGAAGCGGAACGTTTCGTCGCCTCGGGACCGTTCGAAGATGTCACGCTCATGAACGCGCTCAAGCGCATCCGCGGACTTGCGGACGCGATCGGACGTGGTCCGGCCGCAAAACTCTTGCGAGAGAATCCCGCATACGCGGAATGCCACCTCGAACGACTCGGCGAGCGGATGGAGAACCTGCGCCGCGACGGGTATACCGACGCGGAAGCACAGCGGATCCTTTCGGACCTCATCGATCTATCGCGGATCAGCAACAAGCGCTTCTATGAGACGCACAACGCTCTCTGCGACCTGCTGACCATCCGCAGACACCGGCACGCCCTCGTCCTGCACGAACCGCGTGTCTATCTCCTCCCGACGGCCAGCTTCAAAAAGCTGACCGGCATGACGTTCCACGACGCCCCGTCGTTCTGGAACGAGATCTGCGAACGGATCACCGACTGGGAGGTCTTGGTCTCCAAAGGCCCGCCCAGGAAGAATGCGTACCTGTCCGACGATGCACATCCGGTCTTCGAATTCCTCGTCCAGCGGAAGGTTCCGATCGGGACCGCGAAGACCCTCGCGATCCGCATGGACAACGCGTTCGGCAACCGTGCCTGGGATGTCCTCACGGATTTCCTCCAGCGCGGATGGCATCCCGGACAGATCCGCAGCCTGCTGGACGCGAGTTTCCACGGATGGCGAGAAGCACCCTCGGTCCTGTTCACGGCGGAAGACGCCTTGGCAGACATGGGGGCGGATGCGGACACGGTCCGCGATCTGCTCATCGAGCGTCCGGAGCTGACCACCGTCCCCCCGGAACGCCTCCGTGACACGGTCAGAGCATTCCAGCAGCGCGGGATCGACATCCGGCTGATCTTCAAAGGCCTGCGGAATCACTGGCGCATTGCGACGGTGAGCGCGCAACAGCGCGACGCGTGGTTCACCCGATTGGCGGGTGCCCGTCTTTCACCGCTCGGGAACCTCCGCTCCCTGTACACCGGGACGGATCCACCGAGACTGCACATCAAGCGGAAGAAGAAGATGAAGGTCACGAAGACCATCAGGCCTCCGCGTCTGGTGGAAGAGGTGACCGAACGTCCGACCCTTCCCTCACCCGGCGCTTCACCGCCGCGCGAACCGCCCCTTCAATGTCCTGAGCCCCCGCGGGAACGACCGCAGCGGCAGACAGAAGAGGCTGATGGCGAGACCAGCGCACCCTTCCACAAGCCGACGCACGCGCTATCGGAAGAGGATCTGGACGCGCTCGATCGGATCGTCCCGAAGACATGGGAACCGCTCATCCACGACATTCTCTGCACCGAAGGCGCAAGCAGTTGGTCAGAGGCTCTCTGGTCTTCCCGACGGGATCAGCTCTCCTGGATCTGGCAGCCGGCAAGCGATGCGGCGAAGGTCATCGAGACCTTCGCACGATGGGCGAGCTTCACTCCCCGAAAAGGAGAAGCGGACAATGCCCGCCCCATGTTGGCCGCGATCATCAAGGATCCGAAGCTCCATCCGATCTTCAAACTGAAGCCCCAGGAGCTGCAGATCCGGATGGGCGTCCTCCGCAAGATCGTCCAAAAGGACTTTCTCACGGACCCTGTCACGCTCCTGCTGCCCTTCGACCGTTTGGAACCGAAAGAGATCCAGTATCGGGTGAATGAGGTCGAGAGTCGGGGAAAAAGCGCGACGAAGCGCCCGTACCTCAACATGCTCGTCCTCGAAGACCGCGAGACATTCCAGCAACAGCTCGCGTTCTATCTCAAGTACCACGGCTAACGCCCCCGTCCGACGGGGGCTTTTTCATTTGAAATAGCGTTTCAAGAACTGGCCCGTCACGCTCTTCGCGTTCCCCGCGATCTTCTCCGGCGTTCCTTCGGCCACGACCTTCCCGCCCTTGTCGCCGCCTTCCGGCCCCATGTCGATGATCCAATCGGCGTTCTTGATCACATCGAGATTATGCTCGATGACGACCACGGTATTTCCGCGCGCGACGAGCTTTTGCAGGACCTCCAGCAATTTTCGGACATCTTCAAAGTGCAGTCCGGTGGTCGGCTCATCAAGAAGATAGAACGTATTCCCTGTATCGCGCCGCGCCAACTCGGTCGCAAGCTTCACGCGCTGCGCTTCACCGCCTGAAAGCGTCGTGGCCGCCTGACCGAGCGTGATATATCCAAGCCCCACTTCTTTCAGGATCTGCGTCCGATCATGGATCGGCGGAATGTCTTTGAAGAATTCATTCGCCTCTTCCACGGTCATCCCCAAAATATCCGAGATGTTCTTGCCGCGGTACTTCACCTCCAATGTCTCGCGATCGAAACGCTTGCCTTTACAGACGTCGCAGGCCACATACACGGTCGGGAGAAAATGCATCTCGATCGCGATCTTCCCGTGCCCTTCACAATTCTCGCATCGTCCGCCCGGGACATTGAAAGAGAATCGTCCGCGCTTATACCCACGCATGCGCGCTTCCGCCGTGAGCGTGAAGAGCTCGCGGACATGATCCCAGATCCCGGTATAGGTCGCCGGATTGGACCGCGGCGTCCGTCCGATCGGCGACTGATCCACATCCACGATCTTATCCACCCATCCCACGCCTTCGATCGCTTCATGCGCTCCGACCTTCACCGTCGATCCGTTCAATTCCCGCGCCATCGCGCGATACAGCACATCGATGAGAAGCGTGGACTTGCCGGAGCCGGAAACGCCGGTGATGCAGACGAAACGTTTGAGCGGGATCTTCACGGTCACGTTCTTCAGATTGTTCTCCGCCGCCTTGCGGACCGTCAGGAATTGCTTGGCTGGAGGTCGCGGCCGCGACATCGGGATCTGCTTGTCTCCCCGGAGATACGCACAGGTGACCGAATTTGTATCCTTCAGGATCTCCGGCATGGGGCCTGCGGCAACGACCTCTCCGCCATGTACCCCTGCGCCCGGCCCGATATCCACGAGATAATCAGAGGATGCGATCGTGTCCTCGTCATGCTCCACGACGATGATGCTATTGCCCAAGTCCCGCAATTTTTCCAGCGTCTCGATGAGCTTGGCGTTATCGCGCTGATGGAGGCCGATGGTCGGTTCGTCGAGCACATACAATGCACCGACAAGGTGTGATCCGATCTGCGATGCGAGACGGATACGCTGAGCTTCACCGCCGGACAAAGATCCGGCGATCCGATTCAGGGTCAGATAGTGCAGACCGACATCCATAAGGAATTGGAGCCGCCCGAGGATCTCTTTCATCACCGGCGCGGCGATCTTCGCTTCCGTCTCGGAAAGTTTCAGCTTCTCAAAGAAGGCCAACGCGACATCGATGGTCATGTTCGATACGTCGACGATGTTCTTATCGTTCAACTTCACGTACAGCGCTTCGCCGCGCAAACGCGCCCCATTGCACGCCGGACAGATCTCATCCGAATAGATCTCCGTCGTCCCGATCCCGTTGCACGCCGGACACGCCCCATAAGGAGAGTTGAAAGAAAACAACCGCGGCTCGATCTCCGGGAACGCAAAATTATGCGCCGGACAGGAAAACCGCGACGACATGGTCTGCTCACTCCCATCGTCCAGGATGGCGACGATCGTATCTTCACCGCGATCCAACCCGATCTCAATGGCTTCCGCGATGCGCTGGCGCAGACGCGCGTTCCCCTCGATGGGCCACGCAAGCGGGACCCGGTCGATCACCACCTCGATCGTATGCTGTTTGTAGCGCGAGAGGTTCACGCGCTCGCGGAGTGACTGCCACTTCCCGTCGAGACGGACCTCCAAAAATCCGGATTGATATAGGTCCTGCAACAGCTGGTGATACTCCCCTTTCCGCCCGCGGACGACCGGGGCCAGGATCACGATCTCATCCTTGGAGATCACGGTGACGTTCTTTGCCCGCGGCTTTTTGCGCGCTTCCTCGATCGTTTTCGCATCCGCATGGATGTCACGCGTGCGTTTGAGGATCACGTCCACCATCTCCTCGACCGTCATCTTTCGGATCGGCTCGCCGCCGATCGGACAAAACGGATGACCGGCACGCGCATACAGCACGCGCATGTAATCGTAGATCTCGGTGATCGTCGCGACGGTCGAACGCGGATTCGAGCTGTGCGCCTTCTGATCGATGGAAATGGCCGGCGACAGTCCTTCGATCTCATCCACGTCTGGCTTGTCCATTTGTCCGAGGAATTGCCGCGCATAGGCGGACAAAGATTCGACGTATCGACGCTGTCCCTCGGCGAAGATCGTATCAAATGCCAAACTCGACTTGCCGGAACCCGACATGCCCGTAAAGACGACCAGTTTATCGCGCGGGATCTCCAATGAGATGTTCTTAAGATTGTGCTCGCGCGCGCCTTTGATGATGATCTTGTCTTGCATGGATAGGAAAATATCCCTCGGAGGCGCACATAGGGGTGCGGTCAAGGGTTTTGCAGAGCATACCCGACCCTTCTTACCCTGTCGAGATGATGGGGATGGACAATACGTTCGGACCTCCCATCAAATCAAAAACCGGACAAAGCCCGGTTTTCGATATGGCGGAGAGGGAGGGATTCGAACCCTCGATACCTTTCGGTATGCTTGCTTTCCAAGCAAGTGCACTAGACCACTATGCGACCTCTCCGTACTCGCCTAAACGAGCCTCACTTTGTTCGGCCTTGAAGGCCTTACTTCATGTCGCTCGTTGGCTATGTTTTGCTTCGCTTCGTTCCGCGAGGGGGAGCGATGCGTATGCGCGTTTTCTTCACATTCTTCGTACCAAAGAACCTGAAAAATTGTGCCGGAATCATAGCGGAATGACTGAGTTTATTCAAGGGCTGGGCTGTGCTATGGTTCAAAAGAACCCCCTCTGTATGTCCAAAAACCCCTTTCTCAACGCCGGAGCCGCCGCGGTCTACATCGTCGCGATCGCGAGCCTTATGCAGTTCCTGACGAAGTTCGCTCCACCGAAGGACTCGCTCCTCGCCCCGATCGCGGTCCTCTCCCTCTTCACCCTTTCCGCGGGCGTCATGGGATATCTCTTTCTTAGCGAACCGATCCAGATGTATCTGGCGAATGAAAAGAAGAAGGCCGTTTCCCTCTTTGTCCAAACCCTCTTCGTCTTTGCCGGCATCACGGCCGCCGCGATCGTCCTCCTCTTCGTCCGGATCTGACCCCAAACGAAAACCGGCCCTCGAGGGCCGGTTTTTTGATCTCAATGGTGATCAATGCTTTGCAAGCGCCGCGTCGATCGCGGACTTGAGCTGCGCGTAGGGCACCGCACCTTCGAGGATCGTCCCATTGACGAACGTGCTCGGGGTGCCTGTCACGCCGGCTGCGGAACCTTCCGATTCATCCTGCGCAACTTTGGCGGCGTATTTCCCGGAATCCAGACAATTCTGGAACTTCGTCGGATCGACACCCGCCTGCTTCGCCGCGACGGAGAGCTGGTCAAGTGCGAATCCCGTGCCATTCGAGGTGGTCTTTTGAAACACGTAGTCATGGAAGGCCCAGAACGCGTTGTTCCCGCCAAGTTCGGCCACGCACTCTGACGCTTCAGCTTCCTTCTCCGCATTCTGGTGGAAGGACAACGGGAAGTGGCGATACACGAGACGGACGTCATTCGGATAATCACGCAAGGCCTGTTCCACCGTGTCGTGATACTGCTTGCAGTACGGACATTCGAAGTCCGAGTACTCGATCAGGGTGACCTTCGCGTTCTTCGCTCCGCGGATGTGGTCGGTCTTGTCATCCACCGGCTTGACCGGCCCGGCGGCTGCGGCCTGCTGCTGTGTCGGATCCGCGGCAGCGGTCGGTACCGCAGGCGCTGCGGGGGCCGCGGCAGCCGCGCTCGTCCCGAGGTTCAGCGAAAGCCCTTTCCCGGATGTGATCGCGATCACGATGTAGACCAGGGCGATCGTCGTACACACCGCGATCCCAGCCAGGAGGCCGAGTGCGAACATGGTCTTCGCATTCCCCTTCATCCCCCCGGGTGCGACATGCATGTCTAAACCATGTGAATGATCATGTGAGTGGTCGTGAGCATGCTCATGCGGATGCTCGTGTGGGTGTTCGTTCATCATAGGGGTAGACATTTAATGTGTAGATAGCTTACGCGAGCGCGGCTTCACGGTCGAGCGACGGCGTCAAGACCCGCTCTCCTTCAGGAGCGCATCGAGCGCAGTCGTCCAATCCTGCGAGCTCATTCCGCCGACGTATTCCGTATTCCCCAGGAAAAAGGTCGGTGTCCCGTTGACCCCGTTCGCATTCCCCTCGGCCATGTCATCCTGGATCTTCCGGAGATCCGGCTTGCTCGCGAGACAGGCCGTGAAGCTACTCGTATCCAAACCCAATGAGGATGCATACGAAACAAAGGTCTGTGTGGGTGCGGACTGATCGGCCCACGCGCTCTGGTTGTCATACAACATCGTACGATATTCCCAGAACTTCCCCTGATCCTCGGCACAGCGCGCCGCGATGGCCGCTGGCTGCGCATTCGGATGAACTGATGTCAGCGGAAAATCATTCCAGACGAAACGCACGCGATCAGAGTAGTTCTTGATCGCATCCTGCAAACCAGGCTCCGCCGCCTTACACGCCGGACACTCGAGGTCGCCGAAGATCCGGACAACGGACTTGGATTCTCCCGGCCCGACCGCAGGATCCCCGTCATCGCTGAATCGCACATCATTCCGGACGGTCCCATTCGCCGTATTCGAAGCGGTCGGCGAAGCACTCGGTCCGGACATGACGGCCCAAATGAGTCCGAGCACGATGAGGACGATCAGGAACCCGATCCCGCCGAGCAAAAGGACCCGCGTCTTGTCATCTGATTGGTTCATACCGTGTTTTGTTGAAGATAATGAATGATATCAAGCGCCGCTTTACTCCCCTCTCCGACCGCGACCGCCACCTGCTTCGTGGTCACGTCTGTCACGTCACCGGCTGCCCAGATCCCAAGGGTCGATGTCCGATTGTTCCGGTCGACGATGATCTGTCCCCGTTTGTCCTTACCGACGATGTCGATGAATTGCGAGACGGGGATCAACCCCACTTCGACGAAGACGCCTTGCGTCTCCTCGACCCGTTCATCTTCCCCCTCCTTTTGAAGACCGATCCCGGTCACGAATTGCGCTCCTTCGATCTTCGTGGTCTTCGTACTGCCGAGGACCGTGATCTTCGGCGACGCAAGGCATCGCTTTTTAAGCAACTCATCTCCCCGAAGTTCCGGATTGATGGAGACGATCGTGATCCTGCTCGCATATTTCTCTAAAAACAACGCAGCGTCCATGGCGCTGTTCCCGCCGCCGATCACATGGACGACCTTATTCGCAAAAAGCGGCGCGTCGCATGTCGCGCAGTAGGTCACACCTTTGCCGTAATAGTCTTTTTCTCCCGGGATGTTCAGCTTCCGATTCTCTTCTCCGGTCGTGATGAGGACCGTCTTCCCTTCATACGCCCCCTTTTCCGTGGTCACCTGAAATCCGTTCTCGAGCTTTGTGACCCCTGTGACCAATTCCCCTTCCCGGATCTCGAATTGATCCTTGTAATCTTTGAGATGCTCACGGAATTTCTGGACCAGTTCCACGCCGCTCAAGAGGTGGAATCCGAGATAATTCTCCACATCTGAGCTCCAGAGGGTCTTCCCACCCACATCGCCACTCAACATGACGAACGAGACCTTTTGGCGTGCAAGATAGACGGCGGCCGCCATCCCTGCGGGACCGGCGCCGATCACGATGACGTCAAACATGCGAGGAGTATAACAGAAAGAATCTAGAATCTGGAATCTAGGATCTGGCAAGGCACCCCATTCGAGACCATAGATCCTAGCTTCTAGCTTCTAGCTTTTTCCCCCGGCTCTGCCACACGAGCCAAACGCCCGTGGCAATGAGCGGGAAGGTCGCCCACTGGGTCGGAGTCAATCCGAAATATCGGATATCGACGGTGCGATAGAAATCCAGCCAAAGACGTGCGATCCCGTCGAGCGCCATGAGCATTCCGAACCAAAATCCCGGACCGCGTGGCTTGCGGGCAAGGATCAGGAAGAGGACCCCGATGGTGAAGCCGGTTATGGAGAGATAGAGACCCAGATCATGACGAGAGTGGCCGTCCGGATATTTCACGGCCAGTGCGAAATCCGATAGCGTGCCTGGATGGTCGTGGATCAAAAAACATCCGATCCGCCCGATCCCGCATCCCCATGGGATACCCCAAGCGAGCGTGTCGGCATACGCCATGAAATCGAGCTTCTTCTTCCGGACGTACGCCCAAAAGACGAGTCCGCATGCGGCGAAACCACCGAAGATCGCATATCCCGGTCTGCGCGGATCGAACGCCTCTAGCGGATGTTGGAGGTAGTAACCGGGCTGATAGAACAAGACGTGGAACAAACGCGATCCCACGAACGCGGCGATGAAGAGCCAGAATGCCAAATCCCAGATGACCTTCGGGTCCAATCCCCGTTCCTTGGCCTTGCGCGCGGCAACGACCGTGCCGACGAGATACCCGGTCGCGACAAGCGTCCCCCACGTCTGCAGGGTGATCGGACCAAGCTGGATGGTATGGGATTCGATCCACGGGATCATAGGACGTTCAAGATCTTCAGTGCGCGTTCAAAATCGTCCATTGCCCGTTTGATCTCCCGCGGCGTGACGTTGAAGGATGCATCGTGCGCGAGTTGATTACGGAGCTTGTGCGCCCACCAGACCTCACGCAACTTCGGATATTTGTAACACGCGACCTTCAACCGCTCGCCAAGCGTCTCTCCCGGCATCATCATGGACTTCAACCCCACGTCGAGGAGGGTGTCAGCTTCAAGCAGGGCAAGCTTCCCGCCCATGAGACCCTGCGTTTGCGCGGTCTGTCGGACCTGCGCCCAGCGTTTGGCCAATTCCTCGCGCGTCATCCCCATCATTTCGGGTCGTTGCGCGCGTCGGATCACCCACCGGAGACCCAGGACGATCACGGTCAACAAGACGAGCCCGGCGATGACCAGGATCCCGATCTGAGGCAGGGTCAATCCCGGGGACGGCACCGAATACAGATCGCTCATACGCCCGCTTCTTCGTACACGCGCGCGATCGCAAGGATCAGGTCTTCTTCAAACGGCCGACCGATGAGATGCATCCCGACCGGTAATCCATCCGATGTCCCGCAGGGCACGGACACGGCCGGGAGGCCGGTCACGTTCGCCCCGACGGTAAAGACGTCTTCCAGATACATGGACATGGGATCCGACGTCTTCTCGCCGATCTTGAATGCGGTCGTCGGTGCGGTCGGTGTCAGGAGGACGTCCACGTCGCGCAGGGCGGATTCATATGCGTTCCGAATCAAGGTCTGCACTTTCTTGGCTTTGAGATAATACGCATCGTAATACCCACGCGAGAGCGCAAAGGTCCCGAGAAGGATACGCCGACGGACTTCCGGGCCCAGATTCTCCGCGCGCGTCTTCGCATAGGTCTCGAAGAGCGGAAGATCCTCCAATCGCACGCCATAGCGCATCCCATCGAAGCGCGCGAGGTTTGCAGAGACTTCGCACGGCATGAGGAGGTAATAGACCGCCAGCGCCTCGTCCGCATACGGCAGATCCACCTCGGTCACGGTCGCGCCGGCATCTTCAAGACGTTTCACAGCCGCCGTGACCGCGGAACGGACACCTTCCGCCATCCCCTCGCCCCATGCCTGTCGCGGCAAACCGATCCGTAGTCCGGAAAGGTTCTCTCGCCACGACGGAATGAATGCCGCGTGATCGCTCGTCGTCTGATCGAGCGGATCTTGTCCTTGGATCGCCTGGAAGAACAATGCCGCATCTTCAGCGGTCTTGGTCATGGGTCCGATCTGATCGAAAGACGAGGCCATGGCGATCAGTCCCGAACGCGACACGCGGCCATATGTGGGCTTCAATCCCACCACGCCGCAGAACGCCGCAGGTTGGCGGATGGATCCGCCAGTATCGGATCCGAGCGCCGCCAAACAGAAATGCGCTGCGACCGCGACCGCACTGCCGCCGGAAGACCCGCCCGGAACGCGTTCCGGATCACGTGGATGATACGTCGGACCGTATGCGGAACGCTCGGTCGACGACCCCATCGCGAATTCATCCATGTTCGTCCGTCCGAGGATCACGGCGCCCTGCTCCTTCAACTTCCGTACGACCGTCGCATCTGACGCGGACACGTGTCCTGCGAGGATCTTCGATCCCGCCGTGACCATCTTTCCCTGATCGAGAAGATTATCCTTCAGCGCGATGGGGAGACCGTCCAATACGCCGTTCCGTTCTCCGGAGGAACGACGATGGTCCGCCCGACGCGCGGCTTCTAGGGCGACATCCTCATACGTCGCCAAGAATGCGTGCAGCGCGCCGTCGAGGGATCGGATCTCCTCCAGACACGCCTTCGTCACCTCTTCGGACGAGATATCTCCACGGTCGAGCCGCGAACGCGCCTCCGTAAGGGTCAGTTGGTTCAATCGGTTCATACGATAAAAAGAATGTCATCTCGACCGAAGCGGAGAGATCTTCGTATTGATGATTCTTGTGGCGCTCTCGACAGGGGTTTCATTGGGAAGACCCCTCGTCGCACCGACTTCCCTCGTGATGACATCATTCTCATATTCAGTTTTTCCCTTTCGGATTCTCGAACACCCCGGGCGTCTTCAACAGATTCCCGCTCTTCACAGGAAAATTCGCAAGGATCAATTCGCGCGTCGCATCATCGGATGCGAACGCAACGTCTTCGCGCCATCCTTCAGCCCGCGCTGGCATGGTCAACGGCTGGACTCCTTCCGTCCCCACTTCTTTCAACCGCTCGACATAGACAAGGACCTCGTCCAGGTCGTGCACCATGGATGCGGCTTCCGTATCTGTGAGCTCCAACCGGGCCAGATCGGCCAACGCGGCGATATCCTCTTTTTTCAGTGACATAATGCGTAACGTTAGCGGATTATCGGATTTTCTTCAAAAGGGCCTTCTCGTCCAGGATCGCGACGCCGAGCTTCTTCGCTTTTTCATACTTGGAACCCGGATCCGCGCCCGCGACCACGTACGTCGTCTTTTTGGAGACGGAGCCTGAGACGTCGCCGCCCAGATCGCGGATCTTCGCCTTCGCCTCATCCCGCGACAGGGTATCGAGGGAGCCGGTCAGGACCCATGTCGTGCCGGTCAGCGGCCCCGCTTTTTTGGATGTGTGACGTCGTTTCACCTGAACGTGTTGCAGGAGATGATCCACGCGCGATATCTCTCGATGGTCATGAAAAAAGTCGACGATCGCGTCGGCGACGATCTCGCCGATCCCCTCGACGTCCAAGAGATCCTCTTTGGAGGCATGGCGGAAACGATCGAATGACCCGAGCGCATCTGCAAGATCGCGTGCCGTCTCTTCGCCGACGTGACGGATCCCGAGCGCATTGATGAACCGATCAAGTTCGATCTCCCGATGTGCCTGGATCTCATCGACGAGCTTTTTGGATGACACTTCAGCGAATCCCTCGAGCCCATCGAGATCATCCGGTTTCAGTGCGTACAGATCCGCGGGTTCGCGAACGAGTCCTTCCTGCAAAAGCTGTTCCGCGATCTTATCGCCGACGCCACGGATGTCGACGCCGGTCCGGCCGACGAAATGGAGGATACGCGCGACATCCTGCGCAAAGCAATGGGGATTCGTACACACGGTCGCGACCTCGCCCTCTTTCCGACGGACCGGAGATCCGCAAATGGGACAGGTCTTTGGCATATGGAACGCCTTTTCGCGTCCGGTGCGCAATTTCGGCAGGACGCTGATCACCTTGGGGATCACGTCTCCCGCTTTTTCCACGATCACCGTATCCCCGATCTTGAGACCAAGACGCTTGATCTCATCTTCGTTATGGAGCGACGCGTGCGTCACGGTCGTGCCGACGAGCTGGACCGGATCCATCACCGCGACCGGGGTGAGTGCACCGGTGCGACCGACGGAGACGATGATGTCGCGCACGATGGTCGTCCCCTGCTCGGCCGGGAACTTCCATGCGAGGATCGCCCGCGGGGTCTTACCCACGATCCCCAGTGAATCGAACAACCTATCCTCATTCACATTGATGACCACACCATCGATCCAATAATCGAGCTTCTCACGCTTCTTTCCGACCTCCACGAAGAACGCTTTGACGCATGCGAGATCCGCGCAATAGTGGTTATGCGGATTGGTCGGTACCCCGAGGAGCGAGATCAGCTCATGCGCCTGCTCATGCGTCGTGGTCCCAAGATCACCGATGAGCGTGTAGCCAAAAAAAGAAAGACGCCGTTCTGCCGCGATCTTTGGATCGAGCTGACGAACGGAACCCGCTGCGGCATTGCGTGGATTGGCAAGCTCTGGTTCTCCGCGCTTCTTCAATTTCTTGTTCAGTGCCTCAAGATGACTCTTACGCATGTACACCTCGCCACGGATCTCGATGGTCCCCTGGTGCGTGGTCAATGCATGCCGAACCTTCGCCGCATCGACCTTCCCTTTGTGCCTATGTAGAAATCTCTCGATCTCGTGATCCGTTGGGATACGCAGTTCAAGCGGGATCGCCTCCACCGTTTTGAGATTCGATGTCACGTCTTCACCGATCCGCCCGTCTCCGCGCGTGGACCCGCGCGTGAACACACCGTCTTCATACATCAAAGACATCGCGAGACCGTCCATCTTGAACTCGGCGTAGAAATCGAAAGAAGCATGTGGTCGGAGCTTCTTCATCCGTCCAAGCCAGTCCTCCACTTCTTCAAACGAGAACGCATCCTCGATCGAGAGCATCCGCGTGCGATGTGTCACTTTTTTGAATCCCGGGAGCGCCTTACCAGCCACGCGCTGGGTCGGTGAATCCTTGGTGATCAGATCCGGATACGATTGCTCCAGCTTATAGAGCTCATGCTTAAGATCATCCAAAACCGCCTCCGAGATCTCGAGGTTATTCAGGACGTGATATTGATATCGATACGTGTCGATCTCCGTACGGAGCTTGGCGATCCGTTCCTTTGCCTCCGAGTGGGTCATGCAAGCCATTGTAATGCGCAGGCGCGTCCGAGCCAATAGCGATGCGGCGCAGAACAAACCCATAAATCAGCCCTTGAGGGGTGGACAAAACGACCATTTTATGGTATGAAGAGGCTAGCGGGCATGTGTCCGAGTACCTTAAAGATCAAGGAGGATCATCGTGAAACCACTTCGTCTGTTGGCGGCTTTGGCCATTTTGGCCACTGTGGCACATTGCGGCTCGGATAACTCGCCGGGCTCGCACCCGAGTAACGGGACTGATGCCGGACCCGACGCCGCCGGAACGGGCGGAGTCAGTGGCAACGGCGGATCGTCCGGCAACGGCGGATCGTCCGGAACAGCAGGATCACCCGGCCTCTGGGGCCCAGGCCCCGGCATGCCCGGTTCTGTGACCGAGATCTCCCAACACATGGCTCATGTGCAAGGGATCAGCTCACAGCTCATCATCACGACCAAGAGCAGCGGGAGTAAGTGCCCGCCGGTCGAGGGTGGTGCCGGTTCTGCCGGTGCATCTGGTGCAGCCGGTTCGGATGGCGGCGTGGGAGCGGAAGCTTCTGCTGGCGCCGCGGGGTCGGCAGGTTCTGCCGGCGCTTCGGGCGCGGGCGGAACGACTGGCAGTGATGCCGGTTCGTGCCTCAGTACCTACACGCCCTCGCCGGCTTCGCTGGACCTGTCCGGCATTGCCACGACGAGCGTCAGCCTGGCGCTCCCGACGATCCCGCTCTTCCAGCCGCTCGATCAGAGCGGTCAGTGCCAGCAAGCAGGGACGCTTCTGCAGAATGCAAAGCTCTTCCTGACGAGCTGTGACCAGTCGGTGACCGAAGTGCCCGTGTTCACCAACGCGGACATCGACGGTTTCTTCGGCGCTTCATCCGTTCTTGGTCGGAAGGATAACTTCCACATCGACAACGGAACCGTGGCGACGATCACCGGTCTGGCCATGAAGAGCGCCGAGTGCGGGAACAGCGTGTTCCTCACATCGAACGCGTCCGGGACCATCATCCAGGTCACGCTCGATGCGGACGCGGGCTATCCGCGATCGGATCACGACACCGGCTACGCCGGCCTCTCGGGCATCACCTGCGGTCCCAACGGGACCGTGGTCGTGAGCACGTCCAGGACCTTTACCCAGGACTCCTGGAACGTAGCTGGCGGGTCGAGCGACCCGTCAAAGCTCGTGGAGGAAGACCCGGTGCGGATCGTCTCGTACGATCCAATGGCCGGGACCCAATCGGTCCTGACCGAGATCAACGGTCTGTCGAAGGTCCTGACGCAGAGCTACGCAGCTCTGCCCGGGGTCGACGGCGGGACGAAGATCCTGATGCCGGGGACGGCGAACATGCTCACGCATGCCACGGACAGTGACCTTCTCTACGGAGATCACTTGACGGGTTCTGTGTGGAAGATCTCCCCGGACGGGAGCACGAAGAACAAGCTGTTCGAGACGGACCGACTCTTCACCGGGCTGGTCCAAGCACCGAACGGCGTGATCTTCCTCGCACTCAACGCGCGCGCGGACATCAACTGCGGCACCATCCTCTCTCCACCGGTCATCGCCGCGTACAACGCGACGACGGGTATGGTGGACGATTGGCTGACCCTGTCGAGTCCGGACTACGCAACGCTTCTGCCGACGCTCTGCAACACGGGCATCATCGAGCGGAACTATACGACGCAGGAGATCCTGATCGGCGGAGGCAACTTCAACGATCTGATCGCCGACCCCATCTATCCGGTCCTGTTCGTCACCGAGTCGCTCCGCAATGTCACGCGGGCGATCGAGGTGACCTATCAGCCACCGGAAGCTGGGACCGATGCAGGGTCTGACGCCGACGCGGATAGCGCGACGGATGCAGGCGATGCCTCAGACGCCAGTTCCGATACCGGATCCGACGCGGATAGCGCGACGGATGCGGGAACGGACTGACCTTCTCCCCTTCGGACGGCCTTCGGGCCGTCCGTTTTTTTATACTCCTTTACGGGCACGTCGGCGTACCTGTTCCTTTGATGAGCGTGCACTCAGAGAAGATCACATAGCTGAACACGCCCGAAAGGACATTCGACTTCGGCATGACCACTCTGATCTTCTGTGTCGCATTCTGATACGTCCCTTCTGCGGAAAGCGTCACATCGCCGGGAAACGCCTTCGGAATGCTTCCGCCAGAATCCGAATAGGTCTTCGCGATCAGATCTTTCGCCGTACAACCGAGCGCATGGATACGAACACGATAATTCTTCGACGGATCTAGGAGAAGCGTCATGGTCTGGCCGCTGTTCACACAATTCGCATCCGGCGGACTCAACCCTTGCCGACATACCGTATACGCCTGTGGGAGGACGCCGGACGTCAGATCGAAATCCGCATACCCTGCTTCGACCTGCGCGCTTGTCCCGAGAGCCGCGCAGTCCGGACCGTTAGACCATGACAGATCAAGGCGCGCGACCCCGGCCGCCTGGACATTATCCGGATTGAAGAGATCGACCACTCCGAAGCTGGACGTCGCGACGGTTGAAAAGGTCTTTTCCGTCGTCGTGGCGTATCCGCCAAAGAATGTCCACGAACCCTGACCCGGATATTGTGCATCCAGTGCAGATAATTGACCGGTCGTCGCATCCTTCTTCCGCACCTCATACAACTGGCGCTCGATGCCGGAATCTGCAAAGTAGTACGCCAAAACCGAGTGGTCATTCTCGACCGCGCGTTTAGAACCCTGGAGAACGACCGTCCCGATCCCGATGCCTGCAAGCAGGATCATGGTGGTCATGATCAGGGCGAGCGGGAGGATGCTTCCGTGGTCAGATCGCATATCAACGTTGATAGATCCGTGAGGACACCGTCGTTTGTGCCTGAAGCGTCACATTCTCCTTCGGCTGATCCGAGATGTACTTCAATCCGAGGCTGACCGTCACATATGGCTGGATGTTGTTGGGATACGATCCGCCGACCTTGATAAATGGGTCCTGCGTGGGCTCGAGATACACGTCAAAATTGGTCACATCAACCCGATTCGCCGTCACCTGCGTCCACGTCGCGCCATCATCGATCGATAGCATGAGACAATGACTGACGATCGTATCCTGGCACTTTGGACTTCCAGTGCTGCTTTCGCGTGCGATCCAAATATGGATCCCGTTCGATTTGAAGAGTTTGAGGATCGCATCCTTTTCAGCGGGACCTGCAGAATAATCGATGGTGTCGTTCCGCGCTTCACGCACGATCGCTTCCATCGCATAGCGCATATCCTGTCCAAGGACCGCCTTGTCCGCGACCCTCCGATGTAATTGATTGAACGAGATGAATATCTGCGAGAGTGCGACCGCCATCAACATGAAAATGAATGTCACGATCAACATCTCGACCAGGGTGTAGCCCGGCGCGAGAGATGGTTTCCGCGTTGATGTATTGACTCGGGAACGAGTCAATGACGGATCGGACGTTTTTTGCGTGATGAGATGCGATGGTTTAGACCAGATGGACTTCGAAAATGGAATGAAACGCGACGAGCTGGAACGAGTCGACAAAGGATCGGACGTTTTATGCGTGATGAGATACGAAGGCCTGGACGGCGAGACCGCCGGAGACGTATTGAACATACGACGAGGACGGGCTCGACGGAAGGCCGAGCGAATCGCGCGCATAAAACGTTCGTTATCGCCAGTCATACAGATCGTCGTAGACAGTTACACTCTTCGCTATCCCCTTTCGCGTCCATTGGACTTTTGATTCGACACGTACCCCTTTTTTGGTACCTGCCGCACACGTATTAGGCGGATCTAGGACGGTGATCGCGCCGGAATCGCAGATCGGATGGAAAGTGATCAAGCGAGCGTACGGCGTTGAAGTTCCGCTCGTACCCTGTCCATAGAACGTTCCCCCATTGATCAAGAACACCCTCGCTCCCGCGTCTGTGATCGCGTTCGCTGTAAAATCGAAGGATGGGACCGTACCCGCCTGACCGATCCATGCGGAGGTTCCTGTGTAGTTCGTCGAGTCTCCGACCGCATACAGACCTGTATCAAAATCCGCTCCTGCAAGCCAGTTCGAATCCCGGACCTCCTTGGCAAGCTCCACTCCTTCACGCGCCATATTCACTGCGACCACCTCATCCGTATCCCGATCCACAAGCGCCAAATTGGAATAGACGATCGCCATCGCGGACATCAACCCGACACTGATCACCATCAGGGCGATAAGCATCTCGATCATGGTCTGTCCGTGTCGCAATCGCATATCACTCGATGGAGATCCGACCCGTCAGCGCATTCATGCTCACGGTCCTCGTATCATTCGTGACCGTTTGCTTCAGCGTGATCGATAATGTCGAGGTGGTCATGCCATTGATGAACATGTCCCCGTTCTGACGTTCGAATTCCACATCCGTAGGCGACCCCTGGCTCAAAGCGCTGATGACCACATTCGGCGCACCGGCACCCCCAAGATCACGACTCTGAAAGACTTCTTTCGCATCCGTGTATTTGTGATCATTCGTCGTCGGCCGGACATCCGCATACATTCGATAGACCGAACTCCCTGTCGTAAAATGCGCGCCAACGCCTGGTGGCGGCGTCGGGACACACTGCGCCGGATTTGCACACCCAGTCGTGGAATCTTCACACACGACCGGAACACCGCCCGTATCCGGACAGATCTTCACATTTCCGGCAGAAAGCGCTTGGCTCTGAAGTGACCGCAGATCGCCTTCAACGACACGCACCGCCGTGTTCAGCTGATCGACCTGTGATGTGTGATTCAGACTCACGACCGTGATCGTCGCGATGATCGCGAGGACGATGACGCTGACCATCGCCTCGACGAAACTGAATCCAGGCGCCTTACGCATAGAGGCGCGTCACCCAGGTGATGATCTGTCCGCCGAACCACAAGGCGAGCACCGATCCAGCGGCGAGCGCCGGCCCGAACGGGATCCGATCACCGCGATGCAGGGTCTTTGAAGCTAATCCGACGATCGCAACGATCCCGCCGGCGAGATATCCGAGATACAGAGCCACAAGGACACCCGGCCAGCCGAAGATGCCGGCCATGGCCAAACCGAACCACAGATCACCCATCCCAAGCCAGCGCTCCTTCGACAGGATGATCTGGAGCCCGAAGAACAAGAGGACGAACACGGCGGCGATGATGACGCTCGAAACGGTCTGCCAAGGATCCCCGCTCAAGAACAGCAGTTTATATGCCAGTGCCGTGATCCCGATCCCGGCCAAGAACTCGACGGGAAGCTCCTTCCAACGCAGATCCATCACCACCGGAACGAGCAATGCGATCGTGAGGAGGAACTCGAACCAGAACAGATACGCGGACGCACCGACGAGCGGATCCCATCGGATCGCGGCGATCACCCCCAGGATCATTGCTGCGCCTTCCACGAGCGGATATTGAATATGGATCTTCCGATCGCAGGACGGACACCGGCCGCCCAGCATCAAATATGAAAAGACGGGCACGAGGTGCTTCGCGCGGATGGTCTGCTTGCAATGCGGACAGGCAGAACGACCCATCAACGATGCACCTTCATGCCACCGATAGGCTAAGACGTTCGCAAACGAACCCAGCGCTCCGCCGAGAAGCGCGACATAGATGATACCGATGACCCGTTCAAGCATGAACATCACTCCTCGTCATCCGTCTGATTGATGCCGTCTGCATGCGCATAGTACGTCCCTGCTGTCCCGTATGCGGTCTGCCGCTCTGTCGCGAACCGGATGGAATATCCCTGTGCAGATCCATGATATCGATAGTATTCTCCACCCTTCGGGCCCACCGGAACCTGGGAAAGGTACACGGGAGAAGATGCACTGTTCGCCGGGACAAACCCATCAACGGTCAGACGATCCACACCCGCTCCGGGAGCACCAAGATCCACGGGATCGCTTTGCGGATACCCAGCCTTTTGCAGCCAGTACTGCGTCAGACCGGCACGAAGGACCGCGACATCTGATACGCGCTTGTTATCGCGATTCATGGATCGCGTGATGTTCAGCATGTAGATCCCGACGGCAGCCAGGATGCCGACTGCGACCACGACGACGAGGATCTCCAAAAGGGTGAAACCTGGCAGGTTGCGGCGTTTCATAGGTTGACCTCAGTATACCCTATCTGCGGTTTAGGGTTAATAAAACCGCCCCGTCTAGCGGGGCGGTCATTTGGAGACCCTACTTCAGGATCCCGTTTTGGTTTGCCTGGTGTCCTCCCGCAGCGAGGTTGTTGACCGCGCCTTCCGTATAGAAGTTGATCGTAAAGGAGTCCAGTGCACCTCCAGCCGCAATTGTATATTCGCAGTCGGTATTAGCACCCGTGCATTTCGTCGCGCTGCCCGGATACTTCGGATCCTTCAACAGGCCGAAATTCGAGTAGTTTGTCGTGACATCGGCCGCCGCGCCTGCCGAGCAGCCCCCCTTACAGATCTTGGCGATGCTCAGGTCGCCGGCCGCCGCGTACCCCAAGCCACCGGTGCAGTTATTCTTACATAGCGCATTGGTCGCATCGTCCTGAAGCGCCGCCGCGAAGGCACTGGTCACCGTCCGGATATCAGCAACGCGCTTGGAGTCACGCGCCTTCGTCTGTGCGCTGTTGAATGCAACAACGGCGAGGGTCGCGAGCAAGCCGATGATGGCGATCACCACCAGGAGCTCGATAAGGGTAAACCCTTTACGTTTCGTCATAAAATGAATTGATTTGTTTGGGTTAATGATGAATGTTGAAAAGAGTATAACACGTTTTCACTCAACAAAAAAAGTTATCCACAGTTCACTTATCCGATCCCAGCCCCGCTCGAAAGCTGGTAGAGCGGCAACATGATGGCGGAGACAAGGACACCAACGCCTAAGCCAAGGATCACGATCACGATCGGCTCAATGAGCTTGGTCAGAGTTGCGACCACATTGTCGATCTCCCGGGAGTAAAATTCGCTCAATCGCCCAAGGATGTTCTCGGTCTTCCCTGTTCCCTCACCGACCTCAAGCATCTGCAGCATCATAGTGGGGATGAATTTATGCCGCTTGAAAGCCGTCACAATGGAATTCCCATCGTTCACCTCTTGGATCGTTTCAAGGACCGCCCGCTTCCAGACCGCGTTCCCGACCACGCCAGAAACGATCTCCAAGGCGGAAACGAGGTCCATACCCCCATGCACGAGCGTTTCAAGCGAACGTGAAAATCGAACAACGTACATCTCCCGGAATAACAGACCAAAGATCGGGATCTTCATCTTGATACTGTCCCACGTATACCGTCCGGGCGGCGTCCCGATCCAGGCACGGAAACCGACACCCAATCCGACCATGGCGATCAGGATGAGCCACCACCAAGTTGCCATGAATCCGGAGGTCGCGATGAGGATCCTGGTGGAAAGCGGCAATTCGACATTTGCCTGCGACAGGATGGACGTCAGCTTCGGCACCACGAATGTCATCATGACGAATCCGACGACGAACATGACGGAGATGATGAAGGCTGGATAGATCAGTGCCCCCTTGATCTTGGCCGACAGATCAAAATCCTTTTCCTGCTGATCCGCCAGATATTCGAGCACTTCGGAAAGCTGCCCCGTCGTTTCCCCAGAACGAACCATGTTGATGAAAAACCCGCTAAAGACCTTGGGGTAGCGCTCAAGCGCGTCTGAAAAACGGGCACCGTTCTCCACCTCACCCCCTACATCGGAAAGGATGGATCTGAGCCGCGGATTTTCCGTCTGATGCGCGATGTTCCGCACCGCATCAGCCACGGGCACGGACGCACTGATCATCACGGACAATGTCCGCGTCGCGATGACAAGGTCCTTCGGCTTGACGCGATTCAAAAGGAGCGTCAGGCGCTGTTCCGCGACTTCGACGCCTTCATATGGCTCCAAGAGCAAAACATCCAAACTCCGCTCAACAAGTGCCTCCTGAGCTGTATTGATGTCCTCCGATTCGATGGTTCCGGCTTGCATCCGGCCATCGGACATCCGCGCACGATACTTGAATGTTGGCATAGTTCGATATTAGCACGGCCACAAGCGGGCTTCACGTCTTTTCACAGCCGTTCAGAATGGATGAGATGCGCCGGGCTGGAGCCTGAAAAAACCGCAAGCGTATGACACATACGATGAGGATTATTTCGGGCGAAGCCCAAGTAGATCGCCATTATGTACGGCTATCGGCGAGGATCTCTTTGACACGTGCCACCGTCTCCTGCGGCAATGAATGCGCCTTGATGACATATCCTGCCGCGCCGAGCTTCAAACAGCGCTCCACATCCTCCTTTTGTCCGAGATTCGTGAGAACGAGGACCGGGATCTTCGTAAGATCGGCATCCGCTTTCATCTGCTCCAGGACCTCGAACCCATTCAATTTGGGCATGAGCAGGTCCAAAAGGACGAGATCCGGCATCTCTTTCCGCGCGAGCTTCAGCCCATCTTCCCCGTTCGTGGCAAGCGTGGTCTCAAACCCCTCCAGCTCCAACTTTTGCGCATAGATGCTGGCCAGGAATCCGTCGTCTTCGACAATGAGAATGTGTTGCTTCGGCATAATGAGGTCAATGGCCTATGAATTTCGATGGAACGCGCCTTGCTGGACCGAGCAGACGACGCAGGCGTACGGATGGGACCACGAGGAGGAAGCGGGCAGACAGATCGCGTTTTTCATGTGGCGCTAGATATCTTCTTGGGTCGCCTGAGACAGGCGAAGCACCTCTTCTACTGTCGTGATCCCCGCAAGCGCCTTGAGGATCGAGTCCTGCCGGAGTGTGATCGCACCCTGTTTCGTGAAATACGCTCGCGCTTCTTCCTGGGGATACCCCTTTTCGACCAAACGCTTGACCGGTTCAGTGAACTGGATCATCTCCGCCACCACGGCCCGCCCCTGATACCCGGAATCACCGCATCGGGAGCACCCTTTGCCGTGATAGAACACAAGATCCCCGTCTGGATTGAAATCCTTGGGATAATATTGCGGCGGAATGGCTTTGATCTCTCTCCGGAGTGAATCCAACGTCGCTTTCTCAAGCTCAAGCGGTTCTTTGCAGTGGGTGCAGATCTTGCGCGCAAGCCGTTGGGCGATGCCAAGATTGATCGTAGCGGCTAGCAGATAGGGCTCCAGACCCATGTCCAAAAGACGCGGAATGATGCCGAACGCATCGTTCGTATGCAGGGTCGAGAACACGAGATGACCGGTCAGCGAGGCGTGGATCGCCAATTCCGCCGTTTCTTTATCTCGGATCTCACCGACCATGATCACGTTCGGATCCTGACGGAGAAGGGCGCGGAGCCCGGTCGCGAACGTATACCCGATCTCCGGACGGACCTGCGATTGGTTCACCCCTTCGATGTAATACTCGACCGGATCTTCCAGCGTCGAGATGTTCACCCCTTCGCTGTTGAGTTGATTCAACACCGCGAACAGGGTCGTCGATTTTCCGGAACCGGTCGGCCCGGTGACCAGGAACATCCCATTCGGTCGCGTCATCTCCTCTTCCATGATCTTGACGTGCTCTGTACGGAATCCGAGCTGGGACGGCGTCGGCGCGGTCGCAGACGTGTCGAGGATACGCATCACGACCTTCTCGTTATCAACGACCGGCAGGGTCGAGATACGGAAATCGATCTTCCGTCCACCTATCTCCTGCGTGATGCGACCGTCCTGCGGGACGCGCGTCTCATCGATCTTGAGATTCGCCAACACTTTGATGCGTGAGATGATCGCTGGATGCACATAGATCGGCAGGATGAGCGACGTCCGAAGGACGCCGTCGATGCGATACCGGACGCGGGATTCGTCGCCGATCGGCTCGATATGGATATCCGACGCCCCACCCTCTACCGCGTGTCGCATGATGACGGACACCATCCGCGAGACCGGCGCGCCCTTGATGATCTCCTCAAGCTTCCCGACATCTTCGGTCTTGATCTCTTTCCGCTCGAACTTGCCCTTCGCCTGCGCCAAGGCCGTCGCGACCTCGGCACCGAGTCCACGGACCTTCTTCAGCAGGCTCTGGATCTGACTGGACGGGGCGACGACATACCGGATCGACCATCCCTTGTCCGCCGCCATGAACTCCAACGCCTCCGTCGCGTGATAGTCACGCGGATCCAACATGGCGACCTCCAGCACTTTTCCATCAAACGCCGTGGGAACCACGTTGTACGTGTCCATCGTCGCTTGCGGAATGATCTCCAATGTCTCCTTCGGGATCACGCGCTCTGTCAGATCCACATACGGGAGACCAAGGACCTGTGCACGCGCTTTCGCGAAATCATGATCACTGACATATTTGCCGCCGACCAGGGCCTGCTCGATGGTCTTCCCCCGTTTCACCAATTCCCGGACGCTTTTCGCGGCCTTCTCGTCGATCTTCTTGCTATTGAGCAAGGATGTCAAAAGTTCTTCATCCATAGATCAAGGGGTGATGGGGGTCGTCGTATTCTCCACCGGCTGAGGTTCGGGATTTGTCGTCGTTGGAACGACCGCTGGAGCGATGACGGGTGTAGAAGTCGTCTCCATATGCATCATCGCGTCTGGCACGGTCGACGTTGCGGCAACGGTCGACGTCGCAGTACCGGTTGACGTGGTCGCGATCGATGTCACAGGCACCGGCGCAAACGGATCCTCACGTCCCATCACGGTCGGCGTGATCAGATCCGGACCGAGCGGATGCAACGTGTCGAATGTCGCATTCTTCGTGACATCGGCGGCCGGATCGAAGGTTGCCGCACTACGCGTGACTGAGACGGGTGGGATCGCGACCGGCGCAAGGCTCGTACGGATGAACCAATACGAAAGACCGATGACCGCGAGCGCGCCGACGATCAGGAGGATGCGTGAGACAAGAGGTGGCGTGGTCATATCAAGGCGTCGACTTCGCGACGGTCGCGGATTGGAAGATGTAGGTTCGCAACTGCAGCGAGAACTGCATCTCCTGACCAGCTCCTCCACCGGACGTGGTCATGGCGATGACATCCATCAGCCGGAGACTGGACTCGAGACTGGCAAGGAACCGCTTCACATCAAAATACGCATTCGCGTTCAGACTGAGATTGATATCGACCGGTACCGCTTTTGCGGTCGCCGGACGTCCGGGCTGCGGAGCTTCTGGCTTCGGCGGGCTGAACGCCACCGCCGTGACGCGGACTGCCGTATTGGCGGCCGCGGAACCGATCTGGACCAACAACCCCGGGACATCCACGTCGTTCGGCAAGGCCCGATCCACCTGTGCGAGGACGGTCGGTGAGATCACTTGCGCGGCGGATACGGATTTATCCAGGCTGGCAAGATAGGTCCGCTCCGCATCCGCCTGCTGGATCAGCGCCTGCGTATCTGCGTTCGACTGTTTGATGCGATCGATCTCTGGTTTGACGACGAAAAAAGCACCAAGGACGAACAGCGCGATCAGGAAAAGGAACGCCGCTCCATAATATTCGGTATAAAAACGCGATGGCGGCGTTGCGGCCTTCGGCTTGTTCGCGTTCAGCGTTGGTGCGTCATTCGGCATAGATCAAGGACTCACGGCGACCGTACTGGTCGAAGCGCGCAAAGCGAGGTCGTTGAGGGTCAAAGAGAGCTGAAAATCCACATTCGTCGCATCATTCGTGGATGTCGAGTATTGCATCGCGTAATTCGGCGCCTGCACAGAGGTGATGAAATCCGCATGCTGGAAGACCGAGACCTGTCCTGCCGCAGACTCGATGGATCTGGCCTTCACCCCCAGAGAAAGCGTGCCGTCCGAGGTCAACGAAAACGAATTATACGCGACATCTGGAAGCGTATGCGATTCGATCAGCTGAAGAAGATGGGTCGGACTGACGTGCTGATCAAGGAGTTGATTCAAGGCCACCAGCCGCGGTTCGAGATCTTGGAAATCCGACCACTGCTTCTGTTTCGATGCGATATCTTGCTGGACCTGCGTGAGCTGATCCTGCGCCTCCTGCTTGCTCGCATCAGCTCCCGTCAACTGATATCGCAGGAGCGCATAGCTTCCGCCCAAAAGAATGAGGAACAGGACCGCTGCCGTCGCAAAGGTGAAACGCCGTTTTGCGACGTCGATATGCAACATGCGAAGCTCTTCTTCTGAGACGAAGCTGACATGGAGCGGTTTGCGGACCCGTTTGATGATCCGGACGCGATGCGGCGCCGTCGCGGACGGCGTAATGCGAGCCTTTGGCTTAGCCGGAGCGGCTGGCGCCATACCTGCCGGCGCCATAGGAGGTTTAGCCGGGAGAGCGGCACCCATGGGTGGAACCGGCGCGCCCAACGGCGCCATTCCCGTCTTTTTTTCTGGCGGTTTGAAAAATTGCGGTGGCGCTTTCGGCGGTGGTGCGATCGGCTGAGGCTTGAACAACTTATCCTTCAAACCCTGTAGAAAGGCCGTGGCTTTATAGACAAAACGAGTCAATGGCGGTTCGTTCGCCAAGATCTGATCCAGCTCTCCCTCGTCCACTTCGATGACCTCGACCTCCTCCCCTTCGTCGGCCGGAACGGAGAACTTCAACTCTTCCGGTTTGGGAGGTTCCGGTTTGGGTTCATGCTTCTTCAGTTCCTCTTCTTTGCCGCGTTGATTTTCGGGAAGAAGGGAGATCTCGTCACTCATGGATCGTCTTTTCTATGACATGCCGCGATACACGGCCCTTGATGAACGCTGAAATGCGATGAGACGCGCTGGGTTGGAGCAAGACGTGCGTGAGACGTACTGAAGCGTACGGCGAAACGCACGCCGCAGCGAAACCCAAGCAGATCGCGCATTTCAGATGTCATACTTATTCGATGTCGCGCATGGCACAGCCGATCGCTACGGAAAACCGCGGTCCGATCTCATCCAAAACGGGCCGCAGATCCAAAGGATACACGACGCGCGCCCAGGGGTCTCCTAGGTAGGCGTTCACGTTCATGAGCGAGGTCACGAATTCAGGCAGATTCGGCAACAACGCGGAGCCGCCCGTCAGGATGATCTTATCGATCCGCTTCTGAACCCCGCCTTCGCTCTGCCCCTGATACATATTGAACGAATACCGGATCTCATCGATCACCGGTTTCAGCAAGGTATTCAGGATCGGTGTGATATCGCTCGCCTGTGCAAAACTTTGCATGGCGCGGATATCACGCTTCATGTTCTCCGCCTGTTCAAACGGGATGCCGATGGTCTTGGAGATCGTCTGAGTGATATTGATCCCGCCGGCGGCGACCGATCGATTGAGGAACGGGATCCCCTTATCAATGACCGAGATGTTCGTCCGCGTGGAGCCGATATCAATGACCATGATGCTCGACCGATCCTTCCCCACGAGTGACCGGATCTCCGCGAACGCTTCGGTCTCAAGTGAGATGAGCTCCAGGTCGGCTTTTTTCATCAATTCGATATATTTCTGGACGAGCGACTTCGGCGCCCCGGTCAGGAGCACACGCGTGGTCTTCTTCTTACCATCCCCCGAGATCGTATCGATGATCTTGGAATCGAGTGATACCTCCTCCAACGGGACCGGTATGAGTTTCTTCGCCTGCCACTGGATCGCATCTTTGATCTCCTTATCCGAGTTCCCCGGGACGCTGATGATCGACGAGAAGACCGCTGAGATCGGCAACGCTCCCACGACAAGCTTGGTCGTGCACTTTGATTTGGACAGCATCTTCTTCACGAACTTGGCCGTCTTATCCACATCTGCGCCAAGGGCCGTTTCGATGTCCGGCGTCGGGAGCGCCGCATGCGCATAGGTCACGAGACGCGCGCGCCCCTTCTCGTTCTGCAATTCGACGATCTTGATGCCGGATTGGCCGATATCGAATCCGATGTAACTCTGCTTCTTCGATTTGGTGGAGAAAAGGCTCATAGAAAGTTAGAAGGCGTCTTGAGTAGCGGGGAGAGACTTGGAGACGTCGGCCATGCCTGGCGGCGGATTAGCGACCGCGCGGCCGTCAAAGATCACATTCTCCGCCGGGGTGCTCGGATCACGGACCACGCGCTGAAGATCGATCTGATGGGCGGCCATGAGGCCGTACACGGTCAGCGGCTGCTCGCTCGGACAGGTCGTCGCGCCGCCGCACGCCGTCCCGGTCTTGATCGATTCTTCCGCGAACATCGCGGCAGAGACGATCGTGACACCCGGATCAATGACGATGTTCCCACCAAATCCATTCTTCTTCGTCACAATGATACCAAGTGAGGCGAGATTGCGCAGATATTGGATGCTGGCGGACGGTGCATACGTGATATTCCCCGTGATATGGAGATCCGCGCCCTCGATGATGAGGAGGCCATTCCCCCGATCTGTCTGCGCGGAACCGTTCCCAAGCGCGGCCGCGTTGAGCGTGATCGTCCCTGGACCGACCGCATGATAGACCTTGCCGCCAAGGAGCGTCGGCAGACTGCCGGTGAAATTCACGACAGCCCCGTAATGTCCGGCAAGGATGCCATAGATATCGAGACTCCCGAGCGTGCCCTGATATTGCTGTGCCCCGGATGGGAGCTGGATCTTCTGCGCTCCGGTCTCGGAGCATCCTTTTGCACTCGTGAAACCGGTGATCGACCCTTCGGTCGTCAGACAGTACGTGGCATTATTCGTGGTCAAAAGCGGCGAGGAAGAAGCGACCAGTCCCTGCTGGGCGTAGATGCTGCCATATTGGGTCTGCAGCCAGGGCGGCGCACAGGTGGGATCCACGGCCTGACAGCTCGCATCATTGCAATCCACTGTCCCATTGCCGTCATCGTCGATGCTGTTCGAGCAACACGCGTGCACCCCGAGCGGCGCGAATGGCGGATTCGGATCCGTGCACGATGGTTCGCTCCCTGCCGGCGGAGGCGGCGGCGAACACGAGGCCCCCGGAGGTCCGACATATCCGGCGCACCCTGGATCCGCGCAGTCGATCAACCCGTTGCCGTTATCATCCTTCCCATTGCCGCACAAAGGAGTCCCGCCCGCGTCCGTGACTCCCGGCACTTCATTGCAGTACGAGCTCGGCTGACACGCGGCGGCCGCACAATCGATCAGTCCGTCGCCATTATCATCCACGCCGTTGTGACACATGTTATTTCCCCCAGAATCAGTATTCGTCGGGATCTCCTGACACGCTGCGGTCGATTGGCACGCACTATCTTGACAATCGATCTTCCCGTTCAGATCGTTGTCCTTCCCGTCTGTACACGCGGATTCGCCCGGGGTGTTGAGATAGACGCTTGAAAAATCGATGTACCCGAACCCTGTACCATCCGAATTCCCGTTCCAGGCGAATGACGTATACGGCGGCGGCGTGTTCGCCGTGAACTTCTTGGTCGTAGGATCGTATTGGACCTTATATGCATAAATGCCGCACGCGGACGGATCAGTACAATTGAGTGAGACATACCCGGCATCGCCCTCGTTGCAGACCTTGGCCCATCCATGGACGTCCGTGACTCCGCTGACCGGATTGAGATACGCCGATGCGGACCCGGGGGAACTGAATCCACCACATGCAGAACACGAATCTCCGAAGCAGATCCACCCTGCTCCATCATTCCACGCGAACCCATTCATGTTGCGTGTGTTTGGATCGACGTTCACACCGTAACTCCCACAGGGTCCGGGCGAACATGCTCCCGCGTTCGTGTCATTCATCGATGACCAGCCGATCGGATCCGCCCAGATCCATCCCATGACATTGTCCGAGACCGTTGCCTGTGCAGGATGCTGGACCGCTCCGTATTGGAATGACGCGACCATCATGCCGACGCCGACGAACATGATGAATCCGGATAGAAGATGATGCCATCGCCATAACCAATTCGGCCGCTTCAAGCGGCGCCGCGATCGTCTCGCGGTACGTCGAGTCCTGGTCTGACGCTTGGTCGTTACCATTCCACGCTATTGTAACACAAAAAACGGCCCTCGGCCGTCCTTATCCACATGGGAGATAGCGTGTCTGTGCGTTGGCGTGTTTGCGTAACATCCACCGCCCGATCCTTTCCTCATTCTCACTTCCCATTCCCCACTCCGCATCCCCTTCTTCTTTCTCCGTTCTCTACCGCTTCTTCTTCCCCGACCCCTCATCCATCGCCTGATTAGAAAGTGCGTCTGCGTGTGTATTATATTCGCGCCGCACGTGGCGGTATTTCACGTGTCCACCAAGCTGAGTCTCGAGATTCTTCATTTCCAGATACCGCGCACCGATATCCGGATTCTTGACCCGATATTCCCCGTTCGCCTGTTTGACGAGCAGTTCACTGTCCGCGACGATCTCGACGGATGTCGCGCCGATCGCGACCGCGCGTTGAAGCCCGAGGATCACCGCCCGATATTCCGCCTGATTGTTCGTCGTCTTCCCAAGATACTTTGCATGCTCTTCAAGGACCTTTCCATGCGCATCCTCGATGACCACACCGATCCCGGCAGGGCCTGGATTCCCGCGCGCGCCACCGTCCGTATGGATGATGAGATGTTTTGTCATTGCGATATCCGCTTTCATTACCACGACTTCCACTCCCTATGCACCTCCCGATCCTTCTGCCTTTCGAATGTCCACCAACTTGCACTGGACATCGCGACGTCCGTTCCATTCATTGATCCCGACATCATACACTACATCCAAGTGCTGACCGAAGGATAATTCATCCACACGCGGACCGAATTTGAATCCGATGAATTTCGCATGACGACCAGATGGAGCGCGTAAGACACATCGCACATGGTCCTGCTTTGCGCCGACCAAGTCGCGCGACACCACCTCGAGATCCCTACTGATGAACAAGGGCTTGGGATTACCGATACCGAATGGTTCCATCTGATCGAGTGCCGCCACGAGCGGCTCCCCAAGCTCATCGATCTCGAGGGTCGCATCGATCTCGAGGGTCGGTCGCAGGTCCGCACCGGCAAGACGCTCCTGCGCGTCGGCGATCAACGCATCGCAAAGCACATCTGGAGGAATGTCGCCGCTCCACGAGAATCCGCACGCTTGAACGTGCCCACCGACATGCTCGAGCAGATCCTTCCCCGCGCGCTTCATCGCTTCGGTGATGTCGTATGCCGCGAATGATCGTCCGGAACCCACCCAGCGGTCCCCATGCCGTCCGATCGCGATCGCCGGCTTTCCCGTCCGATCGAGGAACCTGCCGGCGACAAGCCCGACAAGTGCCGGTGGCCATGCCGTAGACCAAAATGCGAGCGCAGGCGCACCCGCCATCTTCTCGAGCTGTTTCTCCGCCTCGGTCATGATCCGTGCCGTCGCTTTCTGCCGTTCGCGATTCTTCGCCTCGATCTCACCCGCCAACTCCGTCGCTTCGTCTTCGGTCTCCGCAAGCAAAAGCCGCAGGGCGAGCGACGCATGATCCATCCGCCCGGCCGCATTGATGCGCGGTCCGAGGCCGAACGCCACCGACTCGGTCGTAAGCGTTCCGGGCGCGTATCCGGAGACCTCGATCAACTTCCGCAAACCCGGCCGCCGCGTCTTGTTGAGCACCGTCAATCCATACGTCTCGAGCACCCGATTCTCTCCGATGATCGGCACCATGTCCGTGACCGTGGCGATGGACACAAAATCCAACAGCCACTTTTCAAATCCCGGTGTCAGCTCGATGTTTCGGCCTGCCGCACGGGCGACAAGGGCCGATGCGAGCTTCCACGCGACGCCGACCGCCGCCAAATGCGGGAATGGATACGCTTCTCCCGGCAATTTCGGATGGATGAGGATCCCATTCGGCAGGTCATCACCGAACGTGTGGTGATCCACGACAATGACGTCCATGCCCAGAGACCGCGCGAGCGCGATCTCATCCACGTTCGCGATACCGCAATCAACGGTGATGATGAGCTGCGTACCCCGCTCTTTCAGAGAGCGCACGCTCGTCGGATTGAGTCCGTAACCCTCCTTGTCCCGATGCGGGATGTACGAATCGATCGTTGCGGCGGATCCTGTCTGTTTCGCGATCGCCCGCAGAGTGGTGATGATCACCGCACTTCCGGTCACGCCATCCGCGTCATAATCGCCGTGGACCGTGATCCGTTCGCCGTTTTCCAACGCGGTGAACAATCGCTCCGTCGCCTCTTCCATGTGTGAGAACAAGAATGGATCATGGATCCCCGTATCCCATGAAGGATGCAAAAAAGCGGCGAGATCGCCGTCGCCCTCAAACCCCCTATTCGCAAGGATACGCAGGATCGCCGGTGGCACGTCCGCCATGCCTAAATAGGATGCGACCCCTGCTCCGGTAGGCAACTCACGAGATTCCGGGATGATCCAGCGTTTCTGCATGGCCCGCATCTTGGCATGCGGTCGCCACATGGGCAAAAAAGGCCGGCAAGTGCCGGCCCTTACACAGAACTCACAAGCGTCGTCACACGGACTCGGCCGAGAAACCCATCCCTTTCGGATCGGACGCAGATAAGCCCACTGCCGATCCAGTAGCTTGGGACCGCCGGAGTATCGGCTGCGCAGTCCATCCGGAGGCAACCGACCATGTACGGATCCCCTTCGCGATCGATCACGACGATCTCGACCCGCTTTGACGGATGATACGGGTAGAGACAGACGGGTTTCCCCGGCAGGATCGCCCCACCGCAGATCGCGCAACGACAGAGGTTTGCGCGTACGTGCGCGAGTTCACACGCGCCGCATCGTTCACGCTTCTTCAGAAGCGCCTCCGACACGCGATACGTCTCACCAAAAAGATCGAGCGCAAAGACCGCGTGTGAACGATGCCCGCAACCGAAGCGGACACGACGACGACCCATGGAGATCACGCGGCATGCCGTCTCTTCCCCTTGTGCCCGTTCGCGATACGGGAGACCGCCTTGGGCAGTTTCGTCTTCGGTCATTCCACACCTCCTCAAATGTGCATCCCGACCGTACGAGACTTCCATACGAACGTCAATCCAAGAAAAAAGCCTGCGAAGAACGCAGGCATGAGCAAAAAGGTACGGGATGGTCAATCAACCATCGCGGGAACTCCCGGAACCGCCGAGGACGGGGTCAGGCCATTTCGTTTTCCAGAACATGACGATGGCAATGAGGACGACGGACACGACCGTGATATCCCGTAAGACATGCAGATGCGGCAACCGCCCATTCAAATGGGCGTAGAGGATGCCGAAAAAGGCGATACAGAGGAAGCAGGCATCCGTGATCCCGTCAGCGATCGCGAATCTCCGATACGCGATCTGCATCGGATCCCAACGTCCCTGAGACAGGGTCCGAACGATCGGATCCCGCATGAAACGCGCTTCGCCTCGACGATATGACCAAACGACAAAGAGAAACAGACACCCCACCAAGGTAATGGAGATCGCCCCTGCTCCCGTGATGACGTTGAAGCTGAAAAGGAGGATCGTCAGGTACACGGCATCGAGAGCGACCTTGAACGGCCATTGATACGTCAGGGCCTTCCGTCGCAAAAAGAACGAACTCTGCATTGCTCACCTCCGTAAAAGAGCGAGCTTTCGGAATACACCTTTCACGCTTTCCCGTCAATAAAAGAGCCCCTCGAAAATAAAAAACCCCGCCCTTGTGAGGGCGGGATGAATGTAGCCGCCGATCAGGCGGGTTCGGAAACCGGTTCCGCATCGGATTCCGGATCGAGGAGAAAAAGCGTATAGCGATCACGTTCTCCGTCAAATGTCTTCACTGGACGGACCAGGATCCCCTTGTCTCGACCGTATCGGTTCACCAAACGGACGAGCTTCGCAAACCGCTCTTCCCCGGTTTGCTCCATGATCTGTTCCGGGATCGGAACATACCGGTTACCGAGCCGTTGGAACGCGAGCGCTGTGTGTACCAGATGCTGGGCCGCGCCACCAAGGGCGAAGCGCTCGGACCGTGCCGGCGTATTCCGACGTTTCCGTCGGATCACGACGATCGCCGGCATGCCGAAGGAAAAGAGCATGAGGACGGTGAAGATCACGGCCCCGCCTATCTCTTGCACATCCATCTGTCACCTCCTTTGCAAAAGATCAGGTGGCGACCCTACCTCATTTTTCTGGCTCTGTCAAGCCTTTTTCTCAAAAATAGGTCGCAAATGGCGCCAGGAGGAAGAAGATCGTGGCAAAGGCGATGAAACCGATCACGATCTTCCAGAGGATCTTCCGATGCCGTTTACGGAATTTGAATTTCGGAAATTTCATACATCAGGAAGCGAGTGGCGTGCGATAGATATCCTCGCGCGTCAACGGTGCGATATTTTTCCCATTTGGCGCATTCTTCGCGGAAAGGGTCTGATGCACCTCGATCGAACCTTCCTCAAAGGCAAGCGCGCAGCCCGGCAAGTAGAGATCCCACACACGCAGAACCTTCTCCGGGACCATGCCGGCCATCGTCGCCTTGTTCGACCGATACCGCTCATTCCACGCGCGGAGAGTCAATGCGTAGTGGAGCCGGAGCTCTTCAACGTCCAAGATCTCGAATCCCGCTTTTTGATTATGGACAAGCATATCCGAGATCGTATCGAGCTCTGCGCCCGGAAAGACGTGGCGGAAGATGAATTCGCCGCCGATGAAATCCAATTCCTTCTGCTTGATGGTGATCCCGTGGTTGAGTAACAATCCACCGCTCCGTAACGCACGATGCAGAGCGTTGAAGTATTCGGGATACTTTGCGATCCCAACATGCTCGACCATGCCCACAGATGCGATCTTGTCGAACGCATCGGACGGCAGATCGAGATAATGCTTGAGTTCGATGGTGATCTTTCCCTCCAACCCGGCGTCGCGAACGCGCTGGGTCGCCAGATCATACTGATTCTGTGAAAGGGTGATCCCATGCGCCTCGACGCCGTAATGCTGAGCGGCCCAGATCACGAGCGCGCCCCATCCACAACCGACGTCAAGGAATCGTTCGCCTGGTTTCAAGCGCAGTTTCCGGCACACGAGATCCAGCTTTCGTTCCTGCGCCTTTTCCAGCGCGGTGTCCGGCGTCTCGAAGTACGCACAGGAATAGATCATCTTCGGATCCAGGAACAACTGATAAAACTCGTTCGACAGATCATAATGCGCCTGCACGTCTCGCATGTCATCTTCTTTCGTATGTCGCGTTTGCGGGACACCGAGTTTTGCCGCCGCCTTCAATTTCTCCATCGTGCTCAACTGGACAGAGGATAGATAGTCCTTCAACCCAAGCGCGCCGTAGATATCACCCTCGATGTCGAAATGCCCGTTGACATACGCCTCTGCAAAGCGTGATGGATCGCCGGACCGCATGCAATCCGCGAACGTCTCCGCGTCGGAAAAGATGAGTGTATAGGCTGCGGGGTTCCCCCACGCTACGGTCGTGCCGTCCCAAAGCCGGACGGCGAAATCTTTGGTCGGGTGATCGCGGAAGATCCGCTCCACGAGCTCTTTGGCATCTGCTGTGCTGATCATAAAAAATGACTTAACGTGAATCTCCACGGCGAAGGACCTTGATGAAGGCGTCGGAGGGGATCTCCACACTCCCCTTCCCCATGCTCATCATCTTGGACTTCCCCTTTTTCTGTTTTTGAAGCAGCTTCATTTTGCGCGTTACGTCGCCTCCGTACAAGTACCCGGTCACGTCCTTGCGATATGCAGACAATCGCTCAGACGCGATGACCTTGGCTCCGATGGCCGCCTGGATCTTGATGACGAATTGCCGTCGCTCAAGCGTCTCCTTGAGCGTTTCGACGATATGCCGCCCGCGGAATTCGGCCTCCGATCGATGAACGAGTGACGACAGCGCCGGGACCGGTTCCTCCGCGACCAGGATATCAAGGCGCACGATATCCGCCAGCCGATATCCGATGAAGTCATAATTCAGCGACGCATACCCCTGCGTCACGCTTTTCAGCCGGTCGTAAAAATCGACGATCACGCTGGCAAGCGGCATCTCAAAGTGCATGACCGCGCGTTCGGCATCAAGCCATTCCGTGGTCTGGAACGTCCCACGCCGCTCGGTCACGATCGTCATGATCGCGCCGAAGTAGGATGATGGCGTGACGATGTCCACCTTGACCCACGGTTCGCGCGTCTCCTGTAGAAATGACGGGTCCGGGTAATCAAGCGGCGACGTGACGACCACCTGGGTCCCATCTGTCTTCACGACCTCGTAGGCCACGGACGGCGTGGTCACGATCACTTCGAGGCCGCCTTCGCGCCGCAACCGTTCCTGCACGATCTCGAGATGCAACATCCCAAGGAGTCCGCACCGGAAGCCGAATCCGAGCGCGGTGCTCTGTTCCGGTTCATAGGTCAGCGCGGCGTCATTCAACCGTAAGCGTTCCATCGCGTCGCGCAGACGGTTGTAGGCATCGCCCTCTTTGGGAAAGATCCCGGCATAGACCATGGGACGGACGACCTTGTATCCCGGGAGCGCCTGCGTATCCGCGACGCGCGAACGGACCGCGACCGTGTCCCCCACGCGAACCTCCGTGATCTCTTTCAATCCCGTGACGATATACCCGATCTCCCCGGTCGCAAGGGCGGAGGAAGCTATCAGTGCGGGTTTCAGATACCCGACTTCGAGTGCATCACCGTCTGCCTTCGTCGCCATGAACCGCAATTTGTCGTTCTTTGTGATCGTCCCATCCACCAAACGCACGTACGCGACCACGCCGCGATAATCGTCGTATTTGGAATCAAAGATGAGCGCCCGCGGTGGCTTTGATGGATCGCCAGATGGGGATGGCACGCGCTGGACGATCGCCTCCAGGATCGCGGGCACGCCCTCTCCGGTCTTTCCCGATGCGGTCAGGATCTCCTCGCGCTTACAGCCGATGAGCTTGATGATCTCCTCGGCACGACGCTCTACGTCCGCATTGGGCAGATCGATCTTGTTGAGCACGGGAATGATCTCCAGATTCTGCTCGATCGCGAAATAGAGGTTCGCGATGGTCTGTGCCTGCACACCTTGCGTCGCGTCGACGAGGAGCAAGGCGCCCTCGACCGCTGCAAGGGAACGGTTCACTTCGTAATGAAAGTCGACATGACCGGGCGTGTCGATGAGATTCAATTGATATTCCGATGTATCTTCACCGATATATTTCATCCGTGCGGGCTGAAGTTTGATCGTGATCCCCCGCTCCCGCTCAATATCCATGGTATCGAGCATCTGTGCCTGAAGCTTCCGTTTTTCAACGGTTCCCGTGACCTCAAGCAACCGATCGGCAAGCGTACTCTTGCCGTGGTCGATATGCGCGATGATGCAGAAATTTCGGATGTGGGATTGGTCCATAGGCGGTCTGCGTCATCGCGCAAAGGGAAGGGTCGGAAACCGTGAGGTTTCCGTGGCGGAGGGAGGATGCAAAGCATCCTGGGAACCGATGGCTTCCCAGGAGTCCGCCTCGTGCGGACGACGGACGATGATGCAGAAATTTCGGATGTGGGATCGGTCCATGGATGAGGCGCATTCTGCCTGAAATCAGGGCGTTTGGCAATCCAGCCACGCCCATATGAGATTTGTCATTCCTATTGCCCCAACAGCTGTGATCCAGCCGCCGGGCCGCTGATCGTCGGTGTCGATGTCGGCGGAGTCAATTCCGTATCAAGCGGCACGCGCAAAGGCGCCGTGAACTGCGGGAAGATCTTCTCCAACATCGCACGGCTCTCGAGGATCCGGACGCGCTGGATGAACCGATCCGGGATCTTTGCCGCGACCGGCAGTTTGATGAACCTCGCCGGACGCTTGAGCCGTTCCGGCAGGATCTTTTGTTTGGCAAAGAGGAAACCCGCCTTGGTCTGATCTGTCGCGGTCAATCGATGGACAAGCGCCTTCAACTGATCCGGATCGGATCGCGTAAATGTCTGCGCGGTCGCGCGCAAGCCTTGTCCGGCAGCAAGCGCGATCACGGGCAGGGCTGGCGGCGTCTGATCCTGCCCGGGTTCGACATTATTCTCCGCCATCACCTGGACCTCATGGTCCGCGACCTGGATATCCGCTGCATCCCCGTCGATGGAAACGCCGAACGCCGTACCCCGGACCGTTGCCACCACGCCGTTCGCCACGACATTGAAATGGTCATCTTTCCCAAAGAGCTTCTCGAATCGCGTCCAGACACTTCCCGCGGTGAGCTGGATCTCCGCGGCGATGGAGGAACCATCCGCCCCGTCATTCGGCAGCAAGACGATCTGCGTTCCTGTCTCTAGACGTGAGATCCCCGTTTCCGGATAGACCAACTCGACCGGCCCCTGTGTGACGGTCACGGCATCGCCGCCGTTCAATTCCATGTCATCCTTCGCTTGATACACCTGATCCGCCCGATCCACATTGGCAGAACCACCATCCAGCCTGAGATAGGCGATGGCGGCTGGAGTGGAACTCGTCTCCGTCGTTTGCGCGACCTCGGTCCCTGACGGCGCCTGTGCGACACGCGGATGGACCTGAAAGCACCCCGCACCGACGAGCGGCAACGTAAGCGCCAAAGAGAGAACGGCAAAGGGAGATCGCATATGCACCGATGATTCAGGATGATGACGTCGATGTCGATGTCTGGATGTCAAGCGTCGGATCCGATGTCAGGTCAAGCGCGGGCGCCGTGATCTCGGCGTTACCCGCCTGGACGAACGCATCGGAACGATCAGATACGCCAAATGCTTCCGTGGTAAGTGCCGCATCTCCCGACGGGACGGAGACACGCTCCCCCTTATTCACCGTGATCGCACTTCCGACCGGATCGTAGATGACCGCATCATCGATGCCATTGGCTCGGTCTTGATAGGTCGGCGTGCGCGCCGCAACGCGCGACACGGCGATCTGTCCATTGGACACCTCATATCGCACATCCGCACCATTGACAGAGGCTCCGAAAGACGCGAACAACGTCAACGCATCCGCACCGTCCGCTTGAACGCTGAAGACCGAGTCGGGTCCGATGGGTTTGACCAGTCGCGTCCAGACCTGCCCGTTTTCTACGGACAATCGGATGCGAAGTCGCTCGCGGTTGGTGCTCTCGAACGCCTCGATGAACGTGACAGTGGTCCGTGCATCCAAAAGGATCCGGCCGTAATGCGGTACGATCACGGAAAGCTCCGCGCCTCCTGCGGTCAGGACATCGCCGGTCTGGACTTTCATCCGCGCCTGAGCCGGAACGGTCGTCGGCCCACGGGTAAGGGTCGCGGATCCATCCGTGTGCTCGATCACGACGCCATCTTGAGGCGTCAATCCCGGATTGATGGGCAGCTGATCCGCAGTGGACGTCGCATCCGAAGTGATGATCGGACCAGGCGACGTGATCGGAAGCAGACGGAATCCAAGTGCGAGGACGAAAAAAAGCACGATCGCCCCAAGGATCCACGTCCCGTATCGGACTCGTTTCATGCTCCGTATCCTACCACGCTCAGAGCCCCTGCGCCTCCTCCGCCCCTTCGATGGATGCCGGCTGACGGAAGAGTCGCCGATTCACGGCCGCGAGAAGCTGGGCGAGCTCCGGCGAACGGAATAAATAGGCGACGAGCAAGAAGGCGCAGGCACCGACCGTCCCGGCCGCTGCCGCCTGAAGAGCCACCTGCCAGAAGGTCCGCAGGGGTAAAACGGATCCGATGAACTGCCGGACCGGATAACCCGCCGCGATCACGGCGATCGAAGCGATAAAGGTCCGCCCGAACGAACCAAAATATTCCTTTTCATGCAGCGATCCGTATTGTCGACGCAACTGCCACCATAACAGCAAAAGATTCACATAGGTCGCAATGGAAAAAGCCACGGCAAGGCCATCCACGCCAAAACGATGATAGAGAAGCAATGCGGCGCAGATATTAGCCGCCTCAGAGACGAAACTCACCCAAAACGGCGTCCGCGTGTTCTGCAACGCATAGAAAGCCCGCGCAAAAAGCGGAACCAATGCCTGACCTAAGAGCGAGACGGTAAAGATCCCGAGGACCGTCGCGGTCCGGATCGTGTCATCCCAACTGAATTCGCCGGCCCCAAGAGCCAAACGCACGATCTGCGCGCGAAGAAGGAAGAATAACGCCGTGACCGGAAGGATCAAGAACGTCACCTTCCGCATCGAAGAGACGAGGGTCTTTTTGAAATGTTCCTGATCTTTCAAACTCGCGTATTTCGCGAGGAGGGGAAAGGCGGCGACGGCGAAGGAGATCCCGAAGAGACCGACCGGAAAGGATTGAAGGTTATTCGCAAGATTGAAGATCGACACGGAGCCGACCGCGAGCGTGGAAGCGATGCTTAACAGGATGACGAGGTTCAACTGGCTCACGGCCAGCCCAGCCGTCCGTGGCGCCATGAGGAACATGATGCGTCGCACGCCAGGCGAACGGAGGGAGGGCCGCGGCAACTTTCGCAGTCCAAGGCGAAGCACGACGGATGTTTGGACCGCAAAATGCATGAGCGCACCGAGGATCACGCCCCATGCCACCCCTTCGACACCCATGTGCGGCACGAGAAAGATCGCGCCGAAGATGATCCCGAGGTTATACAGGACCGGAGCCAACGCAAACGCCAGCATGCGCCGCGTCGCCTGCAGGATCCCGCCCATGACCGCAGAAAGGCCGAGCAGGAACGGCGACAGGAACATGATCCGTGACAGCCGGACCGTCAGCGCCATGAGATCCGGGGGGAAACCCGGAACGGTCAGCGGAACGATGAGCGGCGCGAAGAATGCGAGCAGCGCACACGTGATCGCCATGGTCGCGGCGACCACGGACAAGACCTGCTCGGCGAGCTGCCACACCTCATGCCGCTCGCGCTTTTCCAGATACTCCGCAAAGACCGGGATGAAACCGGCGGACAGCGCGCCCAGGATCACGAGATTATACAGAAAGTCCGGAACGCGGAACGCGGCGTAATACGCATCCAGCGCGTGACCGGCGCCGAAGGTCCCGGCAAGCGTGCGATCACGCAGGACGCCGACAAGACGCGACGCGAGCGACGCCGCACCGACGATGAACGCCGCGGTCGTCAGACCGTTCGTCTCTCCGTGCCAAAGCTGGGCAAGGCGTTTCAACATGGATCAGGAAAAATCATCGTGCAATTCGAGCATCGCGTACACGTTCCCATCTTCGACGAACACGTCGATCGGCGCGAGGCGCGTCCCTTCGGGCGCTTGTCCCGCCAGCCGCTCCCCGGTCGCGGGATCGAATTCCGCCTGATGCATCCGGCACCGCAGGACGTTCCCGCATAACTCGGTCGTGCCACCCATGTGCGTGCAGGCATTCACGTAGGCGCGCAGGGTCCCGTCACGATTGACTGCGATCCCCTTGCGCGGGCCGTACGCGAACGTTGAAGAAGATCCATCCCGGATCTCCCCTTCGCGCGCGACAAGGACCTTTCGCCGGATCGACATGGTCGCGATTATGACGGATCGTCCCCTTCCTGTCGATCCGTCTCCTCTCCCCCCATATCGTAATCGAACAGGTCTTTTTTGATCGAACCTTTGGTCATCATATGGAGTTCGCCGAAGAGATATTTCATCGCGATGGAAAGACGTCCGTCTTTTTCCAACCGACGGACGGACGCGGCGATCGGGTGTGACCGCAAGATGCCGAACGTATGCCCCTGCTTTTTGGCGCGCTGGACATAGTCATGGTCTTCCGCGAACACGACATCCTCATCGAACCCATTGATCCCGTGATGCGCATGCCGCCGCACGAGGATGCAGAACCCAGGCGCATGCGGACGGATCTTTTCGGTCGCGATGACGTAGGCGTTGTATGCTTCGTGCAACGCGCGATCGATCGGCTTGCGACTCAACGGCCTCACTTTGCATGTCGCGACATCGAGCCCTTTGCGATCCATCTCTGCGACGCATTCTTCGAGGAACTTGCTCGACGGCAACTGCACATCCGCGTCGAAGAACGCGATGATGTCACCTTCCGCATGCAAAGCCCCTTTGTTCCGTCCGGGACCCGGCATCCCTCCTTCGACCACGCGGGCGCCGTACGACGTGGCGATCTCTGTCGTCGTATCCGTGGAATGCGCATCCGCGACGATCACCTCATAGTCTTTGAACGTCTGCGCCTTGATCGTCTCAAGGAGCTTTGGAAGCATCTTTTCCTCATTTTTGACCGGGATCACGATAGAAACGCGTGGCATAGATCCATTATACGCGAACATGCTGCATCGCGTACGCCGCGATGCCCGCCGCGACCGCGACGTTCAACGATTCCTTCGTCCCCAGCTGCGCGATGGACACGAGGTCATCACATCGATCGCGAAGCGTGGGCGGGATGCCGGTGACTTCATTTCCAAGCAAGAGCGCGGTCATTTCCTCCGGCTGATAGGACGCGAGATCAAGAGCCCGCGCATCCAATTCAAGTCCGACGATGCGGAATCCATCCGCATGCAGTTCATCGATCACAGAGACGACATCTGTCCGCTGTTCCCAGGTGACGCTCTGCTCCGCACCGAGCGCGGTCTTCCGCACACCCGGATGGTCGCCCGACGGCGTGTATCCCGTGATCCACAATTTCGTCACGCCGAGTGAATCACAGGTACGCAACAAGGACCCCACGTTCTGCGCGGAGCGGATATCATTCGCGATGAGATGGAGGACGTTCGACATGATCGAAGATTTGGGCTAGCCTACGCTAAACTTTGCGTTTTGTCACTATGCGATTCGGACACCGCGTCCGCGGGATCATCGAACGCTACGACCAAAAGGGCCGTGGTGTCCTTGAGGTCCCGGAGACGAAGCCGACCGTGGGTCACGGCACCTTCGCCGTCCCGTTCACAGCGGTCGGCGATGAGGTGACCGCGCGATTCGTGAGCCGCGACCGCGGTATGAAGATCGCCACGCTCGAACACATCGAGACGCCGAGCCCGGATCGGGTCTCGACGCCCTGCCCGCATGCGGGCGTCTGCGGGGGTTGTCTCTGGCAGCACCTCGCCTATGAGGCGCAGATCAAGATCAAACACGGCATGATCGATGCGGCCTTCGCGAATGCCGGACACGATGAACGGATCGGAACGTTCATCCAAGCCGCGGAAAAATTCCATTATCGCAACCGCATGGATTACGCCGTCGGATGGAATGGGCAGATCGGATTGAAGGAATATGGTTCCTGGTCACGATACGTGGATCTTTCGACCTGCCTCTTATTGAATGACGGCGTCGGTGAGATCCTCCAGCATGTCCGCGATTGGATGCGCGATGCCGACCTCCAGCCATATGATGCGAAATTCTACACCGGAGACGTGCGTTACGTGGTGATCCGTGAAGCCAAACACACGGATCAGCGCCTGATCACCCTGGTCGTCAAAGACGCGTCACGCGTCAGCGAAGCGCACCGCTCCGCACTTGAGGTCATCCTGTCCCCGTATTGCACATCCCTCCTGCTCGGCGAGCAGTCGCTGAAGACCGACCTCTCTCACGCACAGAGATTCGACATCCTGAAGGGCGAACCGTGGTTTGAGGAGGTCGCGAACGGCGTCACCTACCGCATCCACCCCAACTCCTTCTTCCAGACGAACACGACCATGGCGGAAGAACTCCAACGCGTCGTGAAGGACTACGTCGGCGCACCGAAGACCCTGCTCGATCTCTATTGCGGCCTCGGCTTCTTTGGGATCTATCTCGCCAAACAAGATCCGTCATTGCACGTCTCCGGATACGAGATCGATGCCGAGGCCATCGCGCTTGCGACGCGGAATGCGAATGCGAACGGTGTCGCTGACCGATGCGTCTTCACCTCCGGGCCCGCAGAAGATCTTTCTTGGAAAGATATCGACGCCGACTGCGTCATCCTCGACCCGCCACGCGCTGGCCTGCATCCGAAGGTCCTCAAGACCGTCATCGAAAAACGACCTGAGACCATCGTGTACGTTTCGTGCAACTACCATCGCCTCGTCGAAGAACTGAAGGAGTTCAAAGAACACTACACGATCGAAGATGTCGGAGCCCTCGACCTCTTCCCGCACACGCGTCACGTCGAAGTCGTCGTACGGATGGTCAAAAAAGATCTTTAACCCGACAATGGGTAGATCATGAGGATCCCCATGGTGAGAAAAAACAACACCGGGAATGCGAGGGCATACCATACCAGCCGACTCCGCGGATGTTCGTCCCGCACGAGCCACCTGACCCCTGCGAAGATCATCGCCCACTCCGCGCAGACCACCGCGCCCACGAACACGATATATCCAACGGAAGAATACGGACCACGGATGATCAGATCGAGGACATGCAGGATCGGCAGACTATAAAGCAACAAAAGAACGAATGCGATCCCAGAAACCCAGCCCGAGAGCGTATGCGGTTGTCGTCCTCCGTTCCACCCAAGAACGAAGCTGATGAAGAGCAACGAGCCACCGAAAAAGGCGCCGAGGAGACCGGCGGTCGCGTAGGGATGATCTGAAAACCATTTCGTGCGCATCTGCTATACTCTATCGCATGAGATCCAGTTTCGTCATGCTCGCCGGCCGATCCAACGTGGGGAAATCCACGTTGTTGAATGCGATCGTCGGTACCAAGGTCGCGATCACGACACCCAAACCCCAGACCACCCGCCACCCGGTCCGGGGGATCCTGCACGATGCCCGGGGACAACTCGTCTTCGTCGACACGCCCGGCGTCTTCCTCGGCCGGAAGGATCGCGTGTCCAAGGCGCTGAACGAATTCGTCCACGAGACGCTTGAGGGCGTAGATGCCATCGTCTATGTCATGGACCCGACGCGCGAGATCGGTCCGGAGGAGGAATATATCCAAAACATGCTTCGCGCCGTGAAGATCCCCATCGTCGCCGTGATCAATAAGGCGGACCTCCCCATCCTCGCGCGACCATATCTGGAGACCTACAGGGCGGTCGATGTCGGCCAGATCGAGACGCTCAACATGAGCGCAAAGAAGCATAAAGAACTCAACCGTCTCGTTGACGTCCTGTATGAGATCGCCCCTGAAGGCGAACCGCATTATCCGGATCTGCAGCTGACGGATCTCGGACACAATCAATGGCTCGAAGAGCTCATCCGGGAAAAGGTCTTCCTCGCCCTTGACGAGGAGATCCCATACAGCACCAAGGTCTCCCTTGAGGATCTCGAGGTCCGCCCCGATGGCTCGCGCTATATCGCCGCGAACATCTGGACCACGGACGACCGTTATCGAAAGATGATCATCGGCGCGAAAGCGCAGAAGATCAAAGCGATCAGCATGGCCGCACGCAAGGAAATGGAGGCGGTCTCCAACATGAAGATCTTCCTCGAGCTGCAGGTCAAGGTCGATCCCAAATGGCAGGAACGATTCGTGTGATATGGCATACGGTTCTGAAAATCCCTTCCGCGCGCCATCGAGACGCGGCCGCCGACCATCGCCATTCTCGATGCGCATGGAAGGTCCACGCACGCCCAACGAGATCGCACGCGCCCGGAAGGAACGCGCGCAGGGACATGAACCCGAAGCTGGGATCGAGCACATGCCGTCCGTCACAGATCTGTACGCCTATCTGAAGACGCACGGACATGAAGAAGCGTGTGCGAACGCCTATTCATGCGACCCCTGGAAATACGAACCCGTCCTCTTTGAGGACCTCATCGATATCCGCGCGACCACGAACGATGCGGTGGCGTTGCGTGAACTACGGGGCCTGATCCGCGCCGGATCGTGGATGACCTATGAACGCCAGACTCCGGAAGACCTCCGATCGCATCTCAAGACCGTGCGCACACGCGAACAGCAAGAATGGGAATGGCGGATCCGAAACGCCGACCCGGACACCTCAAAAGAGTATCGCGAAGGCATGAAAGAAGAGATGGAGGATCTGGATCAGGTCGAGCATGCCTTACGGATGCACGCCGTCGGTGAGGAAGCAGCCAAAGCAGCGAAGACCGTTGAAGACCTCGCAGCGAGTGCCTGGCTCGAGTTGAAGAAACAGGTCGCCGCAAATGGTTTAGAATGGGACGATGTCCCACACGCGTCGGAAACGCGTCAATTATACAAAGAGGTCGAAGGGCTTCGACCGTTGCGCGACGAGCTCTACTTCCGATCCCTGTACCCGAATCTCGCCACGCACGGGCGAGCATAACCCCCAAGGCCGTTGGGGTGTTGACAGGCCCTTCAAAACGACATAGTCTGGCTGAACTGCGTCCTTTTTTTCTTTGGCTTGAATCTGGAACATCCAAACATCGCGAGGTTGACTGATGGCCAAACGCAAAGACAACGACCCGTTCAACGGCTCCTGCCGCGGGATCACCCAACACAAGATCGACGAGCTGATCGTGGACGATCACGGGGTCGATGCGCTCCCGCAGCGCACGAGTGAACCGCCAAGCAAGCCGTTCCATCCCCGCGCCACCGCGGAGGAGGACATCGACGGGCAGCTCTCCTTTGCGCGCGACATCCCGGCGGTCCTCCAACCGGATCGCGACTGACCGCACTCGAGGCGGATCGACTCTCCCCGTCCCTGATCCAGGGGGCGGGGTTTTTTCATTCTTTGATGATGTCCTTGATCTCTGTGATCTCGTAATCGTACAACCCGCCAAAGTCCATTCCACCGGGGTTCCCGATCTTCATACGCAGAATGAGCGGATCATCCGGATTATCAAGGATATCAATGGTTCCGAACCAATTGGTCGCCCGGATGACCTGCACGGTCGTCGTCGTCCCATCGACGAGCAGATCATCGGTCCCGGTCGTCGCCGTGGTCAGGAACACATCCGTCCGATCGATGACCGCATTGATCCGACTCTGGAGATCTTTGACAACGGAAATGACGGATGCGTCCGTCGAGCGCGCACGATCAAGGAACTCCCCGTCCTCCACACCGTACTTCAATGTACTCTCATGGACCTTTGAAAGATCTTCGAAGACGTCCTGCGAGATCCACAGACCCCCGGAACCGGCTGCAGATTGCTCTCCGTTCCAGTAGATCGGCGGATAGAGCTCGTGCGAACTCTGGAGGTTCGTTTCATTCAGCGTCCCGACATACTGCTTGTTCACGAGTTCAGGCTTTCCCGTCTTCACGTTCGGCTCCGTGATCTGTGTGTCCGCTTTCCACTGCAAAGACGAAAGCACGCGCGGCGCATACCGTTGAAGTGCGATGGTCCGCGTCACCTCCGGCCCGTAGCCAAGGGTCCTCGCATATGCAAGTCCCGGCCCGGTAAAGGATTCACGCATCGTAATGACGCTCGACGCCTCCGGAATGATCTTTTTCGCGGCTTCAAGAGGATCTGCGGCCCCTGTGCCGGTTGAGGACGCGCCCGTACTCGTGCTCGTCGGAAAATGGAGCCCCGACCCCTGAGAAATGGCGCAACCTGCCCCAAAAGTCACAAGAAGCCCCAAGGCCATAGCGACCCGTATCGCATGCTGTGTTCGCATAAGTCCCGATTCTATTGGTTCGAATAGTTGACGACAAGGAGCACTTCGTCAACCCCCGGGACCTCGGGCTGGTCCGTGATCTGTAACGTGACCGAAGCCCCTTGCCGTAATGCCGTGATCAATTCCGTGTGCGTCTCTGCATTCGTGGACGAGGTGTGCTCCATGCCCGCCTTGTCAAAGAGGTCCGCATATTCCGCAGTAAGCGCACCTTGTGAGGTCTGAAGATTCTTCCACCCGATCGTCACCGTATCTGTCGAGGCGATATCCTTTCCGAGCGCATCGAAGGCGCTGTTCGCCGCCGCTGAATTACCGCTGCCCGATGAGACCATGTTGCCGAACAACTTCACCGGCGCGTAGATGACCTGCCGCATCTTACTCTTGCTGCTTCCCCGCGCCAGGGTCATGCTCACCGCCTGATCCAAGTGCGGTGGGACGAGATCCTTGGGATAATTCGTCGGGAGCGCGCCGATCGGCTGGATCCCCGGACCGGCCAGCGTCTGAAAAAGAAAAAATCCGCCGATGATCGCCGCGATGACAAGGAGAAGACATCCCCCGCAACAGATCTGCCACCAAGGACGTCCACCGCGTTCCGTCTCGCGTACTTCGACCGGTTCTGAGGCCGCCTGTTCGTTTTCCATGCCGTCAGCATACCTGAGCCCCTTCCCCGCGTCGAGATGACCCATGGCTTGCCCATGTTCCCGACCGGGTCTATCATACGCAGAACAGTCGCTATGGGAAAAACAGCAAAAACCTCCCCCTGGTTGGGCAAGACCGCGCCGGACTTCACTCTCATCGATCAAAACGGTGCGACTGTCTCATTGAGATCATTTAAGGGCAAACAACGGGTCATTCTCATCTTCTATCCCGGCGATCGGACACCAGGTTGCACTATGCAGTTGTGTGCGATCCGTGACGATTGGCAGAAGTTCATCACCGCGGGGATCGCCGTCTTTGGGATCAACCACGGAGACGCCGGGAGCCATCGACGATTCCGTGATGATTGCGGCCTCCCCTTTCCCCTGCTCGTGGATGCGGATAAGAAGGTCAGTTCGAAGTTTGACGCGACGTACAAGATCGGTCCGGTCAATGTGATCCGTCGCACGGTCGTCGGCATCGACACGAATGGCACGGTCGTGTATTACCGAAGAGGAATACCGAAAGACGCGGACATTCTGAAGGCGATCCTCACAAAAAGCTAGAAGCTGGAATCTTGATGCGATCGATCGGTCCATCGCTCACCTCAAGATTCTAGATCCTAACGACATACCTTCATATGAAGACCGAATCCAAACCCCTCCCATTTTCCGGATCCCTGCAGGGCATCTCGGACAAGACGATCGCGATCCATCACGACAAGCTGTACGCCGGCTACGTCGCGAAGAAGAACGAGATCACAGAGAAGCTTGCCCCGCTGATGCAGGGCGGCGACGTCAGCAAGGCCAATCAGACCTATTCTGACTTCCGCGCACTGAAAGATGGCGAGACCTTCGCCACCAACGGCGTCTATCTCCACGAATACTACTTTGACGTGCTTGGCGGCGACGGGGCGGCATCCGGCTCGCTCGCAGACGCGCTTACTGCACAGTACGGTTCGTTGGAAAACTTCATGACCTACTTCACGGCCTGTGGCATGGCCGCGCGTGGTTGGGTCGTCCTCTGCTGGGACAGCAAGGAAAAGGAGCTCCGTGTGTACACCGGCGACGCTCATAATCAGGGCGGCGTCTGGGGCTGCCTCCCGCTCATCGTCCTCGACGTCTATGAGCACGCCTACTTCATCGACTACGGATCGGACCGCAAGTCCTACATCGCGGACTTCTGGAAGAACCTGAACTGGGCCAAGGCGACGGAGTTGTACACAGCGGCAAACAGAAGCTAGAATCTGGAAGCTGGAAGCTAGGATAAGGAGATCCGAACCCTAAGATTCTAGATCCTAACTTCTAAATTCTTGAAACATATGATCCTCATCGACCACAAAGCCCCCGATTTCTCCAACGTCCCCGCCTACCAAAAAGGCGCGGAAGACAAGAAGGTCAACCTGTCCGACTACAAGGGCAAGTGGCTCTGCTTCTTCTTCTACCCGCGGGACTTCACCTTCGTCTGCCCGACGGAGCTCAAAGGCTTCTCAAATGCCGTCGAAGCGTTCCGCAACATGAACTGCGAGATCCTCGCCGCCTCCACAGACTCCACGTGGTGCCATAAGGCCTGGTTCGAACGCGATCTCCCCGAAGTCGCCTATCCGGTCCTCGCGGACACGAGCCTGAAGATCGCCCGTGATTACCAAGCTCTGAATGAAGAGAATGGCGAAGCTCAGCGCGGACTCTTCCTCATCGACCCGGAAGGGACGGTGAAATACCTCCTCGTGAGTGCCGGCTCGGTCGGTCGCTCGGTCTCCGAGACGCTCCGCGTCCTCGAGGCGCTCCAGTCCGGTCAGCTCTGCCCGGTGGAATGGAAGCCTGGCGAAGCCACACTCGGAAAGGCGTGACCCTCCCGTCGTGAAACAAAAAAACACCTCCGGCATCGGAGGTGTTTTGAAAAAGAAAAGCGCCGCGGCCCCGCCCTTCGAGAAGAGCGGGGCAACGCGGCGCTGACGAACGAAAAAGGTGCTATGCGGCTACAGGCGGATCCGCGACCAGGACGAGGAAATTCCCGTCAGCACCCAAACCTAACGGGAAGTTCCCTGCGAGCCAAAGCTCATGAAGCGGCTTGAACTGCGCCGCCTGGTCTGATTTTCCCGCGAGAATGAAGCCTGGCGGATAAAAGAGAGAGGTCACGAGCGAGTCTAGGAGCGAATTCACGAACGTGTCCCGGATCATCATCCAGAGCGAGTCCGCGAGCGTGTCACCCAACGTGCCTTGGTGCAAGGCCCGAAGCGTGGGCCGGAGCGAGGCCATGATCGAGTCGCCGAGCGAGGCTCCGAGCGAGGCCACGATCGATTCTAAGAGCTCGTCCGCGAGCGTGTCGCCGAGCCAAGTCTGGAGCGATTCGCCGTGCGAGGCTTGGAGCAAATCGCTGAGCGAGGCTTGGAGCAAATCGCTGAGCGAGGCTTGGAAGGAGTCGCGTAACCAGGTCTGGGGCGATTTGTCGTGTGAAGCTTGGAAGGAGTCGCAAAGCGAGTCCCGAAGTACTCGCATGTCCGACATTTGATACCCCCTCACTTTTTTTGACTCTTGCCAAAAGATCGCATTATTTGCGCGATCCTGAAGATCATGTAGCGCAGGCTTCAACTCGAGTCCCCCGTAGAACGGCCGGAGGAGGTCCACGATCTCCGCGCCTTTTTCAGGAAAACGCGAAGTCCAGAATTCCAGGAACTCTGCTTTGGATTTTTCAGTCAATGTTCGGTCTCCTCCATTTCCGTGTTCCGCACGGCCGGTCCGCTTCGGATGAAGCGATGGTGGAATATACAACAAAAAGAGGGTTTCGTCAACCCTCAAACAATGTCATTCCGAGCGTAGTCGAGGAATCTTCAAGTTGAAGATCTCTCCGCGTTGGTCGAGATGACAACGCAAAAGAGGGCTCATCGCCCCCTTATTTGTTTGGCTACTCCCTACCGTCTACGGCCTACCGCCTCTCCGCTATGCTTTCTGCTTCATCCCCAACGCCTCTTCCAGCGCATTCTTGTTCCAGCCGACGATGATCTGGCCGTCGATGTCGATCACCGGCACGCCCATCTGACCCGACTTCTTGACCATCTCATTCGCGGCCGCGGGATCGGCAGACACGTCGATGTCGGAATACGCGACGTTCTTCTCCTTCAGAAACTCTTTGGTGAGTTTGCAGTAGGGACACGTCGGTGTGGAGTACACGGTGACTTTCATATGGAAAATTCTGTGTGAAGTATACCACACCAAGTTATCCCCACCCTAAAGGATCACAGTTTCTGCAAAAAGCGCACCAATAATCGGACACCGAATCCCGTAGCACCGTACGGTTGATCCGGTCGCGATTCCCGCTCCATGTACGACGGACCTGCGATGTCGAGATGTGCCCATGATGTCTTCCCCACGAACGGCTTAAGGAAATTCCCACCTGCGATCGCACCCGCCTGTCCCCGTGCGCCCGTATTCTTGAGATCCGCGATCTTGGACTTCACATGCTCCATGTACGGTTCGTAGAGCGGCAGTTCCCAAAGGAGCTCCCCGGTCTCCGCACCAGCCATGATCAGCCGCTGACCGAGCTTCGCATCATTCGTCATGATCCCAGCGATGTCCTCACCAAGCGCAGAGATGCACGCGCCGGTCAGCGTCGCGAGATCCACGATCATCTGCGGCTCAAGCGTCTTCGCGTACGCAAGAGCATCCGCAAGCGTGACGCGACCTTCTGCATCCGTATTGATGATCTCGATCGTCGTGCCATCCATGGCTTTGACCACGTCTCCGGGACGATACGCGCTCCCGCCTGGCATATTCTCGACCGCGATGAAGACGCCATGCACTTCCACCGGAACTTTCAACGCTTTCAACGCCGCAAAGAGTCCGATGACAGATGCCGCTCCCGCCATGTCGATCTTCATGGTGGTCATCCCATCTCCGGGTTTGATGTTCAATCCGCCCGAATCAAAGGTGACCGCCTTGCCCACGATCGCGACCTTCTTCTTTGCGCGCTTGGGCTTGTAGCTCAAATGGACCGCGAACGGCGGATGTTGAGACCCACGTGCGACCGCCAGCGCCGCTCCCATCTTCTTTCGCTCCATCTCTGCACGGTCCATGACCTTTACGGTGATACCACCGCCTGCGAGATCCTTTGCCGCCTCGGCCATATCCGCCGGCGTCATATCGGCAGAGGGGGTATTCACAAGATCACGCGCCAGGATGGTCGCACGCGCCAGCATCTCCCCAACAGCGACTCCGGCCTTCACATTCCGTCTTTCACGCGCCGTCTTCACGCAAACGGTCGCTTTTTTGATCTCATGATTCCGATTCTCTTTTTTCTTCAACGGACCGTGATAGATATGGAATCGGTAGGCGGACAGGTGAAGCCCTTCGGCCAATGCCTGCGCCTCCGCTTTCAGATCCCCGACCCCGTGCACGGTCGTCACGACATGGACGGCTTTCACGGCATAGGCCAACTTCACGATCGATCCGCCGATCCGACGCGCCAGATCCGGCGTGAAGCGCTTCCGATCGCCAAGTCCGATCACGGCCACACGCTTCACGTTCACCTTCCCGAACGTCGGAAAAATAAGCACCTGAAACGCCTTTGCCTCGTAATGATCCTGCTCAATGAGTTTTGCGAGATCCCCGCCAAGCGCCGTATCGACCGCGATGGCCGCATCGCTCCATCCCCGTTTCCCCGTGCCCTGGAATATCCCGACGACCAACAGGTCGCCAGCGACGGCAATGGGATCTTTATCGAAAATCTCGATCTGCATAGACGTCTATCTTGGTATGAAAACGCCCCGGTGTCCAAGTGGACATCGGGGCGGGGGTCAAGAGCGGATCTCACCCGAGCGGGGTAAGACCCGGGAGGCGGGGCAATCTGAGGTATGCAGGCACCACCTCTTGCTGATCCCGCTGGACGAACCGACCGTCCTTGGCGGTGAAAAAGCTGACGCCGTTCTTTTGGCGATCGTTGACCCAGATGATCCCATCATTCGGACCTTTCAGGATCTGCGTCAAGAGCGTGAGATCGGGATTGACGGCAAATGCCGTACCGACCCGTTCAAGGACCGGGAAGTCAGTCATGGTGTCGCCGAGCGCGATGGAACGGCGAAGATCGAGACCCATTTGGTCCGCGACCTCCTCCATCACCCCGCGCTTGTCCATGATCGTTCGCGCATTACGCTCACCCGTGTAGCGTCCGTTCCGGACCTCGTACTCGACGCCATAGATGAGGTCGAACCCCATCCGTTCGCCGAACGGCTCGGCAAGTTCGCGGGGCGAACCCGTGATCCCGATGATGGGACCGCGCTCCTTCCCCGGATGCGCGGCATAATGCCGGATGAGCATCCGCGGGAAGAGATAGGTCTGGCTCCCGAGGTCTTCGACGAGGCGCGCCGCGATCCGCTGGACGCTCGCTTGCCGCAGGCCGACGAAGAAGGTGTCGATCGCTTTGACCGCCGCGCGCATCACGGGCTCGTAGTCGTACGTGCGTTGCTCCTTGTAGATCTCGAGCTCACGGCGCAACGGTTCGACGGTGTCCCGTTTGGACGGGTACCGCTTGGCGCAGACGAGCATCAACTCGATGAGCCATTGCTTCGTGAAGAGCGTCCCGTCCAGGTCAAAATAGACGCCGGCCGGATACTTCAATCTCCGCCTGAGCGCGGCGATCCGCTTCGGGGTCGGTGTTACGCGCATGTCTTTCTCCTTTTGAGGTGCGTGCCCGTTCTGTATCAAAAAACGGCCTCCGCGTCAATCCGGCGACCGTCTCTTTTTCTACTTTAAGAGGAAGAACAACCCCGCACCGCCGACCGCAACGTATGCGATGAAAGAAAGGAAGATGAATTTCAATTCCGCGATCGCGTCCTTCCCGCCGAGCTCTTCTTCTCCCTCGAACCAGGACAAGGCGAACAGCACGGTCGCCGCCGCCGCAGAGCTCAGGCACCAGATGCAATACGCATGGATGTCATACGTCTGGACGAATGTCAGGAAAGCCGACTCAAAAAAGCCGATACCCGCCGCAAGGATCGTGAGCGTGGTCCAGAACTTCGGGCGATGTTTGGGGGAATACACACGGATCACGAGCAGGGCGATCACGAAGAGGTAGAACACTACGCCCAAAAGCGGACGCGGGATCCCGAAACTGTATGCCCATTTCGACGCGCGAACGAGCTCGCATCCGGACACGATCCCACACACGATCGGCGCATCCGTCGTGTAGGTGATGAGCAGATAGACGGACGCAAAGAGGCCGATCAGTGACGACCAGAGCATGGCGCGTCGCACCATGCGCATCCGTTTGGTATTCACGCGTCTGCGGAAGAATCGCATATCATTTTTGTCCGTTGCATGTCGTCGGGCTCCAGAGCCCACGCTCATGCAGTTTGGCATCCTTTTGGAGATCGCTCAACTGCTTTTTCCGCTTCGGGTCAAGGGGGAAAGACAGATATGCATACGCATATCCATCACGCACCATGGCGGCATTCAGATCGGTCCCGTCCGCGAGATAGAGATTACGGAGGAGACGCCCGTACTTATCGACCTCATCCGCCAACGGATCCGACACCAGACGGATACGCTGTCCATCCGCATACGCGTGCATGCGTGCAGACGCCTCTTTACCGAAGCATTCCACCGGCTTTCGCGGATCCACGGTCTCTGGCGTATTGATCCCGAGGAAACGGATCCTCCACGTCTTTCCATCCGCATCCATCTTCGCATCAAGCGTATCCCCATCGACGACCTTCACGACCGTCGCATTCGTCGTCGTCGCTTCCGTGGACGTGACCGCGACCTCCTGCTCCGAGGAACTCGTCGCAACGACCTGGAACGCGGCCGTTCCCGCATCCTTCGGCGTCGCCGACGCCGGCGTCGGCGTGGACGACGTCCCGACGAGATACGTCGAGATCGCCGCGAACGCGAGCGCGAGGAGGATCTGATAGAGCCGTTTCCGGTGAGACATCGCGGACATCATACCCGAGCCGCGCGGAGTCGGACAGGTTTGCGCTGGACCAGGCCGTCGCGTACCGTATGCGGCATGAACGAGCGTCCGAAGAACCCGTTTTCGGAAAAAGAACCCGCGACCGATCCATTTGAAATGGCGATCTTCGCGGCAGAGCTTGGCGACGCTCCGGAGATCGACCTGCATGGCATGGACGTCCCGCTTGCCGTCAGCCAGCTCGATCAATACATCAATCACGAATTCGTGGCCGGCAGTGAAGCCGTCAAGATCATCCACGGCCGCGGAACTGGAAAACTTCGAGATGCGATCCACGCGTATCTGAAAAAACAGACGGAATTGGTCGCCGCATTCCGCGACAGCCGATCACCCGGTCAACAGGGCGGTGTGACCATCGCCGCGCTCCATCGACGCTAGCGGATCGCGGCGATCAAACGGTCGATCGCGGCGGCAGGGAGCGTCCCCGTCGCCCGATCGTGAATGGCATCCAGCCGATCGATGTTCTTCAGCGTCTTTCGCATCGCGCAGAGATCCGTCACGTGCGTGACCAGTGCCGAGACCGAAGCCGCACCGGCCGACCGCAAGACGCACGCCGCGGCCTCGAGCGTCCCACCCGTATCCGTCAGATCATCGACGATCAGGACGCGGGCCTGGGTGATCCTCTTTTCCCGGATATCGATCTTCGCGACCACGCCGTCGGATGTGCGCTTCTTCTCGATCACGGCATATGGAACACGCAATCGTTTTGCCGCGGCCCGCGCGCGGAACCGTGCGCCATGATCCGGCGCGACGACGAGAGTGACCGCACGCTTCGGCAATAACCGTCGTTCATCGAACGGCAGGACATTGTATAGGTCCTTTTGGAATGCGCGGACAAAAGCATCACTGTGCGCATCAAGCGTCGCGATCTTTCCGTACACCTCGCTCAACATCCGCCCGACCACGAGACCTCCGGGGGTCTCCCCTGCCTTCGCGACGCGATCCTGCCGACCGTATGCGATCCACGGAGCAAGAAGATCCGGTTTCATTCCGTTCGCCCGACACCCTTCTCCAAGCATGGTCAAACGCAGGATCCGATCCGATTCACACGGGGCATCGCCGACCACAAGGACCCGCCCTTTTCCAGATGGAACGTTGATCTTCAACTCTCCGGACGGATAGTGATCCGACTCGACCAAACGCACCGTTGCACGCAAACGACGCGCGACCGCGCGAACGAGTTTTTCCTCATCGCGGAACCCGATGATGTGATCAATGCGCTTGCCCATGGTGCTGTAAAAGCTCAACGACTTCTGCGTCTGTCACCTGTGGGAAATCGTGGTAGAACGCTCCGACCGCCGTATAGGGGGTTGGCATCTCGAGCACGATGACCTCATCGGCCTCGCTCTTCAATTCCGTGATCGCCTCTGCGGCCCCGTGTGGGACGGCAAGCACGATCTTTGCCGCATGCTGATGCTTCACCGCCGCGATCGCCGCGCGGATCGTGAGTCCGGTCGCGATCCCATCATCGATGATGATCGCGGTCTTTGCCGTCAGATCTCGCAACGGCTGCCCGTCACGGAATTTCTTGACCCGCCGTTCTGCTTCCTTCCGTTCCTTGGTCACGACCTCCCCGAGGATCTTTTGGTCCGTGGCCGCACGTTCCGCCTCATTCCAGACCACATCCCCCGTTTCGGCCAAAGCACCGATCGCATACTCTTCATTGAACGGCGCACCGATCTTCCGCGTCACGATGACGTCAAGTGGAAGACCAAGCGCTTTTGCGACCTCCACACCCAAAACGACGCCTCCGCGCGGCAATGCGAACAGACAAACGTCCGGTATTCCGGCATACGTCTTCAGCGCCTCGGCGAGTGCCCTCCCCGCTTCGACCCGATCTTTGAATATCTGCATGCGGCCAGTGTAGCAGATGCGTTGACGATGTTCCGCAATTTCCCTATGCTTGGCCCGCAAGAGCGTCTTTTTGTGCTATTTGTCCGGGACATCAAGACGGGCAACGACCGTCACAGAAACGCCCATTTCACCCATCGTCACTTTTGCTCGGGGATCGTCTAATGGTAGGACAGCGGCCTTTGAAGCCGTGAATCTAGGTTCGAGCCCTAGTCCCCGAGCAGAACGGATGATGAACAGATACGGAAAGGCCCTAGATCTGAGTCGATCCCTCGTTCCCGAGCAGGATCCGCGCGTGGGCTGGTCAACGGATGACCGGGGGGTATAATAGGCCGATACTCAATATCCACCCTTTTTTTCGTATGAAGAAATACCTTCTCTCTCTCGCGGTCCTCTCCCTCGCCGGTGCCGGCTGTGCCGCACCAACGGCCACTCCCGCGCCCCAAGCACAAACGCCCTCGGCGGAACAGCAGCAGAATGCGGAAGTCGTGCCTACCCAACCGACGTCTCCGACGGCCAATGTCGATATGGAGGTCCAGGACGCCATGAAGTCACAGGAAGACAATGCCCTCGTGATCCACGATCAGCCGGCAGGAGACGAGATCTTCGTTCCCTACGTCAAACTCTACAAACAGGGGTACCTCGTCATTCATGTGGATGAAAATGGAAAGCCTGGCGCTATCGTCGCGGAATCCGACCTCTTGAACGCCGGCGACAACGTCTCGTTCTACATCAAATACAAGCCGCAGCCGGGACGGCACTTCATCGCCATGCTCCACATCGACAATGGCAACGGGAAATGGGACAACGCGACCACGGATAAACCGGCCGTTGACAGCAAGAACAACATCATCATGACTCCATTCGTCGCGATCGACACCAATGCGATGAATGACTCAGAGATGAATGGCGGCGCCACGAGCGACACGACCGGAACGATGATGAAAGCAGAGGATCAGACCGACACCGGGAAGGATGAGAATAGCGAATCGAACACGTCTGATTCGATGATGCAGTAAGCCGTACACAGACAAAAAAACACCCCTGACCGGGGGTGTTTTTTTATAGTGGCATGACTTTGTGCGACGGCCCGCATCGAACGGCATCCGAGAGATCGACCACGCATGCGCGATACCAGCGTGGCGCGTGGTAGAACGCCGGATCTTCGTAGATATCATCCGTAAATGAGGCCACGCCCGGGTCTCGGACCTGCGTCAGATACCCATCGTATGGATAGGAGAGATCGGCATGCTCGAATGACCGGACCAGGGCTATGTATTTGTAGCTCCCTCCAAGCGACGTCGGCGGCGTCCATGTCAGTACCGCGCCCCCGTCCGTCGGAACGGCGGAAAGCACGAGCTCGCCAGATGGAGCGTCCAGGATCTGGGCCGTGGGCGTCGCGGTCACGAGCGTATCCGGCAGGTCAATGACCGGTGCGGGAGCGGGAACCAAGGGAGCCGTGACCGCTGATGCAAGGGAAACGGAGGGCACCGGGTCTGCGGCGATCGGCTCACTGACCGTCACCGAGACCTTCAATGGCTTGGAACAGGTCTTGTCCCCTGTCGTCAGATCGGCACAAAGCCGGTACCAGTAGGTACCGCTCTCCGGTGGAGCATCTTCCGCGTTCGTGGAATAGCGGTTGTCCGTGGTCGCCACCTGATCCCCGGCATCCGGCGCGGTCGGTCCGTCCGGCGTCGTACGGACGATCTCATACATCTGAAAATGCTTCGCATCCGGATACCGTGACCACGTGAAAGCGACGTGATCGCCGACGGCTTTGGCGGTGAAGGTCCAGCTGTAGTCCAAAGAGACCGTGGCATTCGCGGCCGTGCTGGAGAGAAGGGTCAGGACCGCACACAACGCGGCGATCGATGGAAGATATCGTTTCATACCTTTTCGACGACCTTACGCGCCTCATCCAGCGCCACCATCCATTTCGGGATCTCTTCAGGCGGAAGTCGTACGAGTGCAGACAGCATCGCAAACCGTTCCGTCGGAGACAAGGGCAGAGACAGCATCTTTTCCCAGGCTGGAACGATGGCGTCCGGAAGATCGATGACCCGGTAACGCTTCGACAAGAGCCAGTGAACGAGCGCGGGGCGGAACCCCTGCTCTCGAGGCATGACGCGCACTTCGACCATCACATCCGTACTCTCCGATGGTGATTCGATCAGGACATCACGAAGTGATGGGATCCCCTGCGTTTGCCAGGATTCGAACGCACTCCCAAGTATCCGCTCTCCATCCGCATTCAACGATGCATGCGCCAACGCGCCATCAACGACCGACACATCACCGAGATGCTCGCCGATCGCATCGAAGATCAATAGAAGAGACGTTTTCATATCATGGATGTTTTGTCGGAGCTTTCGACAGAAGAATATCCGCATGTTCCAGCATCTTTCGATGGAATGCAGCTTTTTGCTCTTGAGAGTAGCCTCGAAACAAAACGTCAATCTTTTTGATACTCCACTGAAGATCTCCAAGAGCCCATAACGTATCTGAATACCCATTCCAGCTATTCGCTCGGGCATTCATCAGACCTTCAAGCATCGAATCCCAATCGTATATCGCTTTCGCCTCAGATGCTGTCTTTCCGATCATCTCTCGCTCTTCCTGCATGTGCAACATATCAAGAGTCTTTTTTTGCCAAGCGAGGTCTCGATCCGTGAATGATCCTTTTGGTGAATTTCGAGCTTCGTTGACCGTCGTGATGATCTCGTCAGTGAGGACTTGTTCGGCTTTTCCTGTGTCCAGGATGTCACGGTATGCGTCACCAGACAATGCACGCTCCGCCGAGTTGATCCGTTTAGCTCCTTCCCATGGTCGGTACGAAGGATCGATCTTCTGAAAATACCATTTCACCAATTCCGCATTTACATATGCGGACTGCGGCTCGGCCTCATAGTCCCCGCGAAGGTTTTCGCGGAATTCACGCTCCCATGCACTCCACGTCGTCACCTGCGGGTCCGTTTCCGTCAACGCCATGCGCATCAACTCTGCAAAATACTCCTTTGTCCGATTCCGAAGTTCCGCTTTATCCCCTTTTTGCACAATGATCGATTCCGGATACGCGAATTTAGGCCGACCGGGATCGCGCACAGCCTGCTCGACAAGGTAATGCAGCTCCAAGGCTTCATCCGCGGTCAAGGTCGGCGACCATTCCCAGTCATTCGCATGCGCGAATTCATGAATTAATGCTCCCTGAAAAAAGAGCCGATCAATGGCCCTCGACTTATTCGTCTTCACGTCAAAAGATGAAACCACGATCTTTCCCGGTCCTCCGTCTGTGGATCGTGTGAAAAAGGCATAATCCTCGTCATGTTCCAAGCCCTTGTAATGGCTCACTTCATGCTGAGGCGCAACGACGACCTCCCCGATGGCGGCCGTGGAACGCCACGGCGCAGGCAGTGCGTCAACGTACGCACGGACATGGGCCTCCGGTGTCCCGATCCGTTCGAAATTTTTATAAGAGATCGAGCGATGTTCGGATTCGTTCACGGCACGGTGCGCGCGGCTCATCTGCTGATGTGCAAGCGCGGCCGCCGCGTCCCCGGTCGTCTGATCAAGGACGACCGTCATCTCCGTCTCTGACGGAAATCCCTTTTCTGATCCCCTCAGAGCTTTCATTGCCGCCGTCTCAGAAGCGGCTTCCTGGCCACGCAGATTGACACCGCATCCCGCGATCCCGTTCGTGCTCGCTAAGAACGCGCCGAGCGTCGCGACCTTCTTTGCGGAGCGCGACAAGGAAGAACACATCGCCTCGCGCTGCTTCTTCTCCCGCGTTTCAGACGACGGATGTCGCTCCTGCGTCTTTGTCTTGCCCGGCGAGACTTTCGCCTCTGATCCGCGGCTGCCTCCTTCGGGTCCGCGCATATCACTTCTTCAAATACTTTCCGACGGCAGCCCAGGATGACAATCCGACAAGGAACGCGAGCGTGCCGCCTTCGGCGAACAAGAGGCTCCCCGCGTTTACGAGGAAGAATGTGCGCAGCCCCGGGTCCGTGTTGTCAAAGACACCCTGCAAACGCGGATCCAGATACGCCGCGACCGCCATCACGACCCCCGCCGCGACAAGCAATGCCAGAAGCGCAAGAAGGATCCCCTCCAGCACGAACGGGATCCGGACATACGCGCTCGATGCACCGACCAAGCGCATGATCCCGATCTCTTCCCGCTGCGTATAGATCGCCACGCGTACGGTGTTGTACACGATAAGGATCGAGAAAAGCGCAAAGATCGTCACGAGCCCGATACCGAACAGCTCGACCGAATGGCTCAAGTCGCGCACCCGCGCGATGGTATCCGCGTGGTCCTCATAATCCTTGGAGGCGATCGCAAAATCGAACTGCGGATTCTTGAGTGCGTCGACGAGGAAGGGATAATCATCCGGTTTGTCTGCTTTGAGCACGAGGACGGCGCCAAGCGGATTCCCATCGAGTTGATCGAGCGCTCCGAGGACCTTTGGGTCGTCTTTATGATGTTCCTTGAAACGCGTAAGCGCATCGTCGGCGGAAAGCAGGTCTGCGGATGCGACTTGTGGCAGGCCCGCCATGAAAAAACGCGCCTGTTGGAGCACCGCCTCCGGAGTCTTGGGCTGGAAATAGACGGAGACGTCGATCTTATCCTCGAGCTGCGCCACCGCGTTGTTCAACAGGACATGGACACCGACAAGTACATTGACCGAGAGGAGTGCGAGAAAAAGCACGAAGATGGTCGTGAGCGCGAGCCACATATTGCGCGTGAAGTGCTTCCACGCGGCCATGACAGAACGACGAGCGGTAATGAGCATGGGGTCAGGAAGGGAGGAGATACTTCCCCTCGGCATGATCGGAGATCACGCGTCCGTCGGACAGCGTGATGACCCGACGGCGAAGGGCATTCACGACCTCGCGATTATGGGTGACGAGGACGATGGTCGTGCCAAAGGAATTGATCTTTTCCAGCAGATCGATGATCTCGCGCGTGTTGATCGCGTCGAGATTCCCGGTCGGCTCATCCGCGAGAAGGATCTTTGGCCGATGGACGAGCGATCGGGCGATCACCACACGCTGCTGTTCCCCGCCGGAAAGCTGGAGAGGGAACCGTCGTAGCTTCTCATCAAGTCCGACGATCTTCAGCACCTGCGGCACGACCTCCCGGATCCGCTTGGAGGGGACGCCAGCCACTTCAAGGGCAAAGGACACGTTCTCATAGACGGTCTTTTTCGGAAGGAGTTTGAAATCCTGGAACACCACGCCGATCTGACGACGGAGGTACGGCACATCCCGTTTCGGGATCCGGGTGATGTCCCATCCCCCGATCTCGATCTTCCCGCGTGTCGGCCGCTCCTCGGCGATCAACATCTTCGCCAACGTCGTCTTGCCTGCACCACTCTGTCCGACGATGGACACGAAATCCCCCGGTTTGATGGTCAACGAGATATCCCGGAGCCCATGGACGTCCGGCGGATAGGTCTTGGAAACATGTTCAAGCGTGATCATGGCAAAAAAGTTATGGAGCGCTCGCGATCTGCGCCGTGCTTGATGGCATGACGGGATCGACCGTCACATTGACGAGTCCAAGTGACAACGGGGCAAGTTGCTTGAACGCGACGGAATCCAGATCGATCACGCGGTTCGGGAAGAGATTCCGGTCCGGGCCATAGTCATTGACCGTGACCACGACCGATGTTTCCGGATGATCGGTGAGACTGACCCGTAACTGTGTGCCTTTGGGAAAATCCGGCGAGGCCGCACAATCACAATGCTTATAACTGTACCAAGTGGCAGTCCCCTGTCGCAGACCGATCGGAGATGATTCCAGTTTCGCCGCAACATCCGGACCGACGCGCGCTTCCATATATCCATCACGCATCACTGTCGGCGGATGCACGGTCGGTGCAAACGGCGCCGTGATCGCAAGTCCGTACTGATCGAATGCGGCCGATCCCGGCGGTTTGATCCCGAGACGGACGCCTTTAGGACCAAAGAGATATGAGCTCGACCATCGAGCCGTGACAGCCGATGTCGTCGGATCGAATGTGACATCCAATGTTCCCGGAGCAATGACATCACGCGCATCCCACGAGATCCGAACCTGTCCATCGAATAACTTCAGATCCACCGGATGGCCGATGAATCCCCAGTCGATATACAACGTCGCGGTCTGGATCGCAGGAACGGCGACTGGTGTGACGGTCTCTGCTGCGAAAATAGGCATCGACCAAGACGCCGCGGTCAGCGTCACCGCGACAAAGAATGCAGACAATCCCCTCGCACGTTTCACGAAGAAAAGATAGCAGATAAGCGAAAAATCGCCTACTGGGGAAAACAGACGATCGGATCGCACAGAAAAAAGAAAAACCCATCTCGGAAGCTGCTCTTTTGATTCGGATCCCGAAACGAAAAAAGCTCCGTAACGGAGCTTTTTTCACTGGAGCCAGTTCCGGGATTCGAACCCGGGACCTCTGCTTTACGAAAGCATTGCTCTACCACTGAGCTAAACTGGCATGGAGCGGGTAAGGGGAATCGAACCCCTCTCCTAGGCTTGGGAAGCCCATATAATAACCACTATACGATACCCGCTCGGGGCGGTGTTGGGCGTCGAGAGACTATCAAAAAGGGCGTCCCGCCGCAAGGGTCGCCCTCCCCATCCGCGCGATCACTGATCGAACTTCAGGTAGATCTTCACATCCGGATCCGCCATACGCTGCCCCACCGCGCTTTCCATCATGACATATTGCTCCTGCGTGTCGGTCGAATACGTTGCCGCCACACGCTCCTGGAGGATCGCGGGACGCAGGACCTTCTGCCGGAACTGCTCCTCGGTCCAGTTGTAATTATCGTGCAGGTATTGGCCGACATCCGGGATCGTCGAGCTATTGGCCGCAATGATGGCGGCAAAATCTGTCCGCACATCGTCATCTGAGACGGTCACGTTACGTTGATCCGCCATATCCGCGACCGCAATGTCACGAAGAAGACTTTGCAGCCCCTGCTTTTCAACATCCGGGGTCAACGGCTGCGCCGAACCCGCCTGCTTGGCTGCATCCGAATTCAAGAACACCTTCAACGTATCGCGCATGTCCAAGAAATCTCCGTACGTCACCGTATGGGTCCCGATCTTCGCGGCTGGGAGCCAGGACCCGACCTGACGGACGATCGGATTATCACTTCGTTGGACATACACGGCGAACAGGATCCACGCGGCAGCACCGATGATGACGATGAACGCGACCAGACCGATGAGGATGGCGCGCATCCGATTGATTTTCAGCTTCATAATGAGGATGTAGTTTCAGGTTGAGATGCAGAGAAAAAATAGTCCCACCAAAGTTCCGGGTTCGGGGTCGTGAGCCGTTCGCTTGGGATATCCGCGAACGCGGTGATGTCTTTCGGTGCGCTTGTCGGCGCCTCCCAACCCGAAAGGACAATGACACGTTCGTCGGGTTTTTTCCACCCGAGCCGTTCCCGCGCTTCCACGTCAAGCGTGTCTGTCGCGGTCAGTGATTGGGTCAGCTCCATGAGTTTGGACTTCCGTCCCTCCAGGGCCGTAGCCTGCTGATCAAGGGCGTGGATCTCCCGGTCCACGGTCCACCCCTTGTACGTCTCACGAACCGTTGAGACGCCGATGAGCAGCAAGATCGCGATGTTCGCCGCGAGAAAGACCGGCCAATGGATGACCGTCTTCCACTTTGGCGGCTCAGACTTCCCTCGTCTCATACATTTCGATGGGATGTCCATCCCTCGGGCGGTTCGGCGGTCTTGAGAAAGGATTCCGTCGCGTCACTCTTGGCGCGTGCTTTGAGGATGGACTCGATGCGCCCCAACTCCTCTACGGAGAACCCTTCCAAAAGTTTTGTGATCCGCCGAAGGGCTTCTTGACGCTCCGGCGCGAGATCGGTCCGCTTCGGTGTCGTCGCATGCCGAAGATCGTTGATCGCTTCGCCGACGAGCTCCGGCTTCGGGATCCGTCGCGCTTCGATCGTGACGCGTTCGGCCGCCACGCGAAGCGTCCCCATGCCAAAGACCGTTTCCGCGATCCCATGTCGACGCCAGGAAACGTCCTGGATCGAGGCGACGGGCGCCTCGCTCACGATACGGGAAAAGACCCCTTTTTGGTCCACATCCACGATCCGCGTCGTTGTCACGATCAGCACATCCGCATCCCAGATGATGAACGTTCGGATCGCCACCACGACGCCGATGATGACGGACGCGAGGAAAGCGATGACACCTGGGATCCCCCAGGCGAACAACGGGAATAACAGGAAGAACGGGATGACGATGAGCAAAAATGCCCCGAACAGCCCCGGGAACAATGTGATCGCGTGGCGCCGGGAAATGAGTTTGACGTCTTCTGCGTCCTTGAGCTGAAGGACGTCCTCAAGCTTTAACATGGCCTCTAGATTAGCGGAAAAAACGGACCCGCGCCAGACCGCGGATGGCGCGCGATGAATTACGTTCGTCCAAGACGCATCAGCGCCTCCCGTGCGATCTTCCGATCGTCGCTCGGGATCTTCGTCCCGTTCGGGCCGGCGATGACCGGCTCATTCCCCTTTCCCGTGAGGAGAACGATATCCCCAGGCCGCGCGAGTTCGATCGCTTTTTGGATCGCTTCGTGACGATCGAGGATGCGGAACAATGTCTCCCCGTCCCGTTTGCCGGCCGCTGCGGCGGCATTCGCCACATCATTGATGATGGTCATGGGATCATCGTCGTACGGATCCTCATTCGCCACGATGGTGATATCCGCTCGTTCTGCAGACAGACGCCCGATAACGGCGCGACGTGCGACGTCCCGTCCGCCGCCGGCCGAACCGGTCAGATGGATGATCTGTCCATCGCCCTTGTATCGATCAGCGACATCGAACAATTTCCCAAGCGCAGCAGGCTCATACGCGTAATCCACGATGACCATGAATGGCTGCCCCTCATCGATCCGTTCATAGCGTCCCGGCATCCCCGGAACCAACGCGATCTTTTGCAGCACCGCATCCAACGGAAGACCGAGAGATGTCGCGGTTGCGATCGCGGCCATCGCATTCTCCACATTGATCTGCCCCGGCAGATCTACGGATCCCCGGTGCCCATCGACCATGAACGACGTTTTCCATCCTTCGTTCTTCAGATCCGTCGCGTTCAGACCTTCCCCCATACCGATCCCATACCAGACCACATGGTCGAGTCCGGGGACGACAAAGTCCTTGGCGTGTTCACTCATCCGATCAAGCACGGCGGTTTTCTCGATCCGGACACCATCCCGCGTCTTTCGCATCGAACGTGCAAGATGCCGAAAGAGCTCGATCTTCGCCTGCTTATACTTCTCAAACCCGCCATGCGCCTCGATGTGCTCCGGTGTCAGATTCGTGAAGATGCACAGATCGTAATTGATATGACGATGACGGTCCTGAACGATCCCCTGCGATGACGTCTCAACGACCGCATATCGACACCCGGCCTTCACCATATCCGCCAAAAGCTTTTGCAGCTGGAACCGTCCGAGCATGGTCATCTTCGAGGCGTTCGTCCATTCCCGATCCCCGATCTTGAAGAGTGCTGTCGTGCTACACCCGGTCTTCGCCCCCGTCGCTTCGAGCGCCTTGGCCGTGAGATACGACGTCGTAGATTTGCCGTTTGTCCCGGTCACGCCCACGACGATGAGCTTTTCCGATGGCCAGCCATACCGGGCCGCCGCGAGCCACGAGAGCACACGATGATACGCCCGAAATACGGGCGCAGGGACGATCTTCCGGATGGCGTTCAACATGAGGCCGAGTGTAGGTGGTTTTGAGAAAAATGTCGAAAAGAAGGGTATGTTCTTGCCACGTAGCTCTAAGCCGGGTAGGGTCGGCGGGCACCTTCCACAGAAAGGAATCCGATGCCTGGTCTGTCCCTGCGACTGGGGACGGCGACGTTCCCTTCAGTCATGTGCGCCTCCGGTGCCATGGGCTTTTTCGGTGAGGGCTATCCATTCCACGAAAAGCTCGGACCGTTCAAGCCGGATTTTTCCGGCATCATGCTGGTCAGCAAGACCGCGACCTTCCGCCCTCGGCTCGGACCGGATCGCGGAGGCGGGAACATGCCGCTCAAAACGGATGGCCTGACACCGACCGAACTCAAGCCCGCGTGCATCCACGTCACCCCACGCATGTGGCTCGGTGGATACGCGCTGAACGCGGTCGGATTGAGCAATCCCGGGATCCGGGCCCTCCTATTTGAAGGCCACTGGCAGAAACGCACCGACCCGACGATCATCTCCGTGATGTGCGTCGGCGGATCGAGTGATGAACGGATGTTCGAAATGCGTGGGATCGCCGCCGCCCTCGAACGAGTGCTTCCGGAATTTTCCGCGCCCGTCGCCATTGAACTCAACGTCTCCTGCTCGAACACAGGACGTGATCCGGAAGACGACGTCCGCAGTGCGGAACAACTTCTGAACATCGCGAACCGTCTCCGGCGTCCCGTCCTCGTCAAAGTGGATCTGCTTGCACCGGACGACATGCTCTTCAGCATCGCACGCCATCCGACATGCAGTGGCATTACCATGAGTAACGCCATCCCATGGCGGTCACTCCCAGATCGGATCGACTGGAAGAAGCTCTTCGGAACTGACGCCTCTCCGCTTGCCCACTTGAGCGGTGGGGCTCTCTCCGGCGCACCGCTCCTTCCCCTTGTCCTTGAACGGATCCTTCGTCTCAAAGACGCCGGTTTTACCAAACCGATCGTGGCCTGCGGCGGCATCCTCTCCCCGGAAGATGCCCGCGTCCTGATAAAAGTCGCGCGCGTGGACGCGATCCAGATCGGATCTGCCGCCTTCCTCCGCCCGTGGCGGATCCAAAAGATCGCCCGTGCCGCACACGATGCGTTCTGCGATCGCTAGATCTCCCGCCGTTCATCAACGGCGGTTTTTTTTATAACCCGTACGTGTACAACGACACGAGTGCGAACATGATGGCGAGCGACAACGTCCCAATGGATACGGGGACAAAGAGGTCGATCCCGGACCACCGCGCGATCAAAAGTGCGGTGACCCCCGTGCATTGCAGGAACATCTTCGCCTTTCCTGCCCAATTCGCACTGATGTATTCCCCACGCTTCTTCCGGCGATAGACGGCCGTGATGACGATGGCGACCTCGATGAACAGGATCACGCCGGCGAATACTGGATTGATCTCATGCGCCACGAACAAGAAGACCATGGAACCGATCAGAAGCTTGTCGGCGATCGGATCCGCGATCGTCCCCCAAAGTGTGATCAGCTTTCGCGTCCGGGCCAAGGACCCATCAAGGACATCCGTAAATGCCGCGACGAGGAACAGAGGGACGACAACGACCCACTGACGCTCCCAGAGGTAATACAAGATGAACGGCGTCATGAGGACCCGCAGGATCGTGAGGTGATTCGGCTTCACGTCGTGGGGAATGAGCCGAAGGATCGTCCGCGCTAAAAATCGGTCATGAGGATAGACCCGGACATTCTCATTGGTCATGAACATACGATCAGAAGCTAGAAGCTAGAAGTTAGAAGCAAGAAGTGAGGGATATGGTGCGACCTATGTGTGACCACTCTCCTGGAGTCTAGTTCCTGAACTCTTTGTACCCATTCTAGATTCCAGATCCTAGCTTCTCGATTCCAACCCCCATGCTACCATAGCCCCTACACATGAGCGACCGCCTCAAAGACCTTCTCGCAAGCCTGGTGATCATCCTGGTATTCATCGCATCTCGGATCGGGGTCATCCCAGGTGATGTCTTTTTCCGTTTTGCCGCGCTTTTCGCCTTGATCTTTCACGCGCAGATCCTTGGCCGGCGTCTCCTCCGGACCGGCGGTTGGGCCTCACAGACCTCCTACGGCGCCCTGGTGTTCCTCGCGATCCAATCACTGGCCCAGACGGCTTGGTTCTATTCTGGAAGACCCCTGGGGACGACGAGCGATCTCTGGACCATGACTGCGGCCATGGTCATCGCCGACCTTATCGCGCTTATCGGCTCATCCGAACCGCACCAGGACAAAGCGACGACATGGGATCTTCGCAAAGGTCTTCTGGCGACGCTCCTCGCCGGCGCAGGCATCGCGGCCCTGGCGTTCGTCCTCCTCGGCGCATTTCGTGGTTCGACCGCGGTAAGCATCCGGACTCCATGGCCACTCCTCCTGCCCGGCACCCTCACCGCGATCGCACTCATCTGGATCACCTCAGCGCTCACCGGATGGCTTACGCGCTCTGCCGCTCTGGCCGCGACGCTCGCCGGCGTCGGGATCGGAGCCACGACGGCCATTGCCCCGCTTCTCTATCGTATTGGCTACGGATTTGATGGCTTCCTCCACATCGCAAGCGAACGGATCATCATGGCAACCGGCACGCTCTCTCCGCGTCCGTTGTATTACATCGGGCAATACGTCTTCACGACGTGGTTCGCCCGCAACGCCGGCCTCCCCATCGAAGCGGTCGACCGCTGGCTCGTTCCGATCGCCGCCGCGTTCCTCATTCCATTCGCCCTGTACGTGGCCCGGCGTGAGAGCGAAACCGCCCTCCTCCCCTTCATCCTCTTCCTTGTTCCGCTCGCACCGTTTGTCGCAACGACGCCTCAGGCCTTGGCGTACCTCCTGGGACTCGCCGCGCTCCTCCTCTGCCGCGGATTGCATACCGATCGTGTCTCCGCGCTTGGACCATTCATCCTCGCTGCGTGGAGTGCAGCCATCCACCCGCTCGCCGGCGTTCCCTTTCTCTTCATCGTCTTCGCGCTCTGGAGCGCCACCGAATGGCAAAACACCGCGGTTCGTCGGATCATGCGAGGTTTCGCCATCGCTGCGGCCGTCGGTGCTGCGGCCGCAGTTCCGGCCCTCTTCGCCATCCTCTCCCGATCCGGCACGGACATCCGCTGGGATCCTGCTCTGCTCTTCCATCCAGACCCCTGGCTGTCACTCGCCGGTCAGCTCATCCCTTGGCTTGGAAACGTCTTCGCAGTCTGGCCCGGCTGGGCATCCCTTGCCCTGCGCGCAACCCCTGCGATCCTCATCATCGCCTTGATCGTCGCCATCCGTCAGTCGCGCGGTGTCGACCGGTGGCGCGCGTCCCTTCTCCTCGGCGCAGCCGGCGGCCTTCTCCTCTCCAGCGCGGCGCTCAAATCCGCCGGTGATTTTGCATTCCTCATCGATTATGAGCGCGGAAACTATGCGGACCGCCTCATCCTCCTCGCGATCCTCTGTCTCATCCCGTTCACGATCGATCCGATCGCGCGTCTTTTGGAAAAAGCCCGCACCCGTCCGCTGATCACGATCGCGCTCCTCGCGACCTGTGGCGCATTCGCCGCGGGACAATCCTACGCCGCGCTCCCCCGCTATGACGCGGTCGAAGCCGGACACGGATGGAGCGTTGGTCAAGCGGACATCGACGCGGTCAGAGCCATTGATCACGATGCCGGCACGCGGCCGTACACGGTGCTTGCCGACCAAAGCGTCTCCGCTGCCGCCGTCTCGCAGTTCGGATTCAAACGATACAATGGCGACATCTTCTTCTACCCGATCCCGACCGGAGGAAGGCTCTACGACACATTCCTCGCCATGACCTACAACGAACCGTCGCGGGATACGGCCAAAGACGCTGCGCGACTCGGCGGGACGGATCTCGTGTATGTCGTCTTGAACGATTATTGGTGGAATGCGGAACAGCTCGCAGACGAGCTCTCCGCGATCGCAGACAAGACCCTCCCCATCGGAGATGCCACGCAGGGCTTGGGCCGAAGCGCGACCGTCTACGTCTTCGACGTCAGCACGTCTTCCAGCCGAGCGACACACCCCTCCGGATCGTGACGTGTGAGGACGCGGCGAGCGGCTTCCGCGTCTGAACCTTTTTCCAACGCCGCGCGGATCCCGGCTTTCAATGCGTCGACATTCTCAGGCGGCACGATCGTCCCCGCTCCATCCAGCGTCTCTTTGACGCCACCTACGTCTGCGGCGACGATCGCACACCCAGTAGCAAGCCCTTCGAGGATCACCGTCGGCTGATTCTCAAGCAGACGTGACGGAACGACCAAGACACGATGTGACCGCATGCGCTCGCGTACGGCCGCGTTCGACAAAGCACCTTCCAGATGGATCGTCGGATCCCCGATCGCGGCGATCTTCGTACGCAGAGAACCGTCACCGATCAACGTGAGCCGCTTTGCGCGATCACGAAGCGCAGGCCACGCATCGATAAGCAGGTCCACGCCCTTATCCGGATCAAGCCGACCGGCATAGATGATCCCGTCTGCCGCAGATGTCTGCGGACTCGACCCTGCAGAGATCGGATTCGGGATGACGCTCGCGGATGCACCCGCAAAAAGACCGAACGCCCGGTGCGCATCCAAGAGCCATGCTGTCGGCGACACGACCGCATGTGGAGTCCCCATGGAAACGGACCGCACCGCACTCCATGACGACCGCCAGACGGTCCGAAGATCTCTGGAGCGACCGTCCCACAGAATGCGTCCGGACGGTTCGAAGATCTGAACATCGTGAAGCATGTGCACCCATCGGACCGAGGAGGCGATCTGATGCGGCGTATGAAACCCGCATCCGGTGAGATTATGGGAGAGCAGGACGTCCGGCCGCCAATCGCGGATCTCACGGACGGTCTCGTTGCGCGCGCCAAGATCACACATGTGGAACCAGAGGCGACGGAGCGCGCCCATCTGACCAAGACGCACAAATTGCGGTCCCGGCCCCCAGACGCGGATCTCGTGGCCCCGGCTGCGGAGGAGATCCGCATACATCCCCGCGATCACGCCCGCACCGCCGCGCGATTCCGGCGGAAACGCATTGGTCAGGATGGCGATGCGCATAGCTTCTGATAGACGGCGACCAATCCATCGATGTGACGCGACCAGGTGAACCGTTCGAGGATGCGCGCCCGCGCCGCAACGCCAAAGGCATCGCGCATCTCCGGATTTTCCAAAAGGAGACGCAGGTGCGCCGCCAACTCCGGAGCATGACCCGCCGGGGTCAAAAATCCCGTCTCTTTATCCGCGACCACGGTCCGAACACCCGGAAGATCCGAGGCAACGACCGGAACGCCGCACGCCTGCGCTTCGAGCGCGACAAGACCGAATGCCTCGGCACCGGACGTTGAAGGAAATGCCAAGACGTCGCCACGTCGATAGACGCCTGGCAGATCCGCCTCTGCGACGCGACCGAGGAACGTCGTCCGTTCCGCGATACCGAGTTCTCTCGCAAGCCGCTCAAATCCGGGACGAAGATCTCCATCCCCCGCCAGGATCAAATGCGTGTTACGGGGTAATTCCACGAACGCCCGAAGGAGCACGTCCACTCCCTTGAAGGCATGTGCCTGGTCCATCCCACCGACGAACACGACCGTCCGCTCGAGCTGCGGGTTTCGAACGTCACGCTGCGCAGGCTTGAACCGCTCTTCATCCACACCGAATGGAAGCTCGATGACACGATCCGCCCATGGGGCGAACGACGCGTGTTCGACATAGTCTTTGGATGACGCAAAGAGAGCATCCGCAGCATCAAGGGTGCGGCGTTGCAGGAACATCCGATGCAGATCAAAGACAAGACCTTTCAACCCGGTCGCCGTCGCATCCATATGCAAGGTGATAGCGAGCCGTTTGATCTCTCCTTCCCGTCGCATCTTCGCGACATCGCCCGCTGTGCCGTAAAACGGATAGTGGAGGTGGACGATGTCTGCATCGCGGACGCGATCCAACAGGCACTTTCGGTCGAGAGATGCCGCATTCCCAAATGACCATCTCACCGGGATATTCCCAGGAGAAACGAGCGCGGCATCAAGGCCACGCGCCCGAAGCCGTTCGACCTCGGTCGCGGCCACGCGTCCGATCCCGCCGATCTGCGGCGGCGCGACGCACGAGAGATGCACGACCTTCATACCATCAGGAACGATCGCGCTCCGGAAGATCCTTCAACGCATCCTTTCGTACGATGTCCGTCAACTTCCGCTCCAATCCATCGATCGCGACGAACGATTTGAATACCAAGAAGAAAAGCGCGATGACGGATGCGTACAGGATCAAGTCCGCACCGCGGCCGACGCCGAAGAGATTCGCGACCGTTGTCGTGGTCTGAGGCAGGAGTACGACGATCCCGGCGCCGATCCACAACGTACTCCACGCCAATGCTTCTTTGAGAGAGATGACACGCTGACGCATCCGCCGCCAGGTCGCGACAAGGACGAGGAGCAGGACGAGGAGCAGGACGATCTGAATGAGGGTCATAGTCAGTTTGAAAAGATACCGAGAAGGAGTTGCCATGCGATCTTCATCGCATCCGCAGACTTTTGTCCTTTCGCCAAAGATTCGGGCGTATACCGGACGCGCGTCGGCACTTCCTGCCAACGATACCCGTTGCCGCGCGTGACGAAACGAAGGATCTCCGAGCAATGCGCCATACGATCCTGACGAAAATCGATCCGTCGCGCCGCATCCGCCGTCATTGCGCGCAGACCGCTTTGCGGGTCCGTGACGCGACGCGGGATCCCCATGACGAACGCATTGAAGAGCTTTGCCGCCATCAACAATGCCCGTCGATCGACCGGCATCCCCTCGGGGTCGGTACCAAGGAATCGCGACCCAAGCACCACATCCGCTTCATGAGCCTGCAACGGAGCGATCAACAGCGGGATCGACGCCGGATCATGCTGGCCATCTGCATCGATGTGCACGATGACCTCCGCACCGCGACGCAGCGCCGCCTCGGTCCCGGTCCGCAGCGCCGCCCCCTGGCCGCGATTCAGAGCATGTTGCAAGACGATGGCACCGACCGCGCGCGCCTCGTCCGCCGTCGTATCCAAAGAGCCGTCGTCCACGACGACGACCTCGTCAACATAGGGACGCACGGCTGCAATGGTCCCGGCGATGCGTCCAGCCTCGTGAAAGGCTGGGATGACGGCAATGGCCCGCATGTCCGATACCTTACGGGAAAACCCAGTTTTTTTGTAGTCTTAAGTCCACCCCTTCCTCCCGCCTCCGTGCTACACTATCCGCCATATGCCTACCGGTCCCCTCTCCCGCCTGCCCGCCTGCTCGATCCTCGATACCTTCCTCATCGAACGGATCGAACACCCAGAGCGCGAAAAGACCATCGATGCGAAGATCCGGAAGCGCTTCGAGAAGAAGGTCGCGATCTTCGTCCTTGATATGTCCGGCTTCTCTCGACTTGTCCAACGCTACGGCATCATCCATTACCTCGCCATGATCCGCCGCATGCGCCGGGTCGTCGCGCCGGCGATCAAGCGGAACGGCGGGATGGTCATCAAGTTCGAAGCGGATAATTGTTTCGCCGTGTTCCCCAAACCGGACCTTGCGGTCGAGGCCGCATTGCAGATCAACCACGATCTGAGCGTCGCGAACGAGGTGACCCCGGATGAAAGCGACGTCTACGTCTGCATCGGGATCGGGTACGGCCCCACCCTGCTCGCCTGCGATGACCTCTACGGCAACGAGATGAATCTCGCATCCAAGCTCGGCGAAGACACGGCGGAAAAGACCGAGATCCTCCTCACGGCCGCGGCAAAAGCCGGCTGTCGCAAAAAACGTACACTCTCGTCGTTCGACCTGACGATAAGCGGCGTGACACTCAAAGCTTTCAAAGTGCAATATTGACAGTCCGGACATTGTCCGGCTCAAATAGATCATCTCTGCCCTCGCGAGTCGCGACCCCATCACCTCGTCCGTTCTCGGGAAACGGTCGGGTGCGAGGGAGGGATCCACGCAAGGCCCACGGAAGCCTGGTCACACCGACCGCATTCCCAGAGGAAAGGGTCGGTCGTCCCGTTTCTGACCCTGTCCTCGATCTTCCCCGCGGCCTCCGCGGGGATTTCTTTATCCTGCCTTGAACCCGAGCAGGCTCTTGTGCGCCATCGTATATTCGATCGAGCGCTTCAATCCTTCGTCCAATCGCACGAGCGGGAGCCATCCGAGCTTCTCCTCCGCCTTCCTGATGTTCGGCAGACCAAGCGGGGTCATGAAAAGCAACGGGTCTTCGAATGTGATACGTGATGTGGACCCTGTCATCTCGATGATGCGCTGAGCCACATCCACGATCGGAACATCGATATCACTCCCAAAATTGACCGGCCCCGGATCTTCGGTCGTGCCCATGAGCTTCATCAACCCATCCACGACATCCGTGACATAGATGAGCGATGTCTTGAACGTCTCATCCCCATAGATCGCCAGTTCCTTGCCATCGAGTGCATTCGTGATGAAATCCGGGATCATCTGTCCATCAAACAATGCCATCCGCGGGCCGTAGGTCCGGAAGATCCGAGCGATCCGCGCCTCGATGCCGTACACGTTGTGATAGGTCTCGAACATGGTCTCCGCATACCGCTTGCCTTCGTCATAGCATGCACGCGGGCTCAGCATGTCGACCGTCCCGTTATAATCCTCGACATACGGCTTGTTATCCACCGTCCGCGGGCCGTACACGACCGACGCAGAGGCTTGAAGGACCTTCGAATGGTATTTCACCGCCAGATCGAGGGTATTCTTCACGGCCAAGGAATTCGCCAAGAGAGTCTGCGACCGATACTGCTCGAACTTCTTCGGACTTGTGGGGCATGCGAGATGATAGATCTCCTTGAGGCCTTCCACCGGAAGCTTGAACCGCATCAACTCAGGGAACGACTCAGGGTCGAACGGAACGTTCATGTCATGACGGATGAACTCGAAGTTCGGATCCTTCAGCAAGTGGTCGATGTTCGACTCTTGCGACGTCACGAAGTTGTCCACACAGATCACGCGGGAATCTTTGAGGAGCTTTTCACACAAAAAGGACCCGATGAATCCGGCACCGCCGGTCACGAGGACGTTCTTTTTCTCATTCATGTCTGGCATACGAGGGAAAGGATGACGGGTTTGCGGATGAAAGCGACCTCCAACGTTAGAAGCTTATCAGACTTCGATGCGATCTGGCGAAATCGATCATTCGTTCAAGTCCTGTCTCCAAACGCACGAGCGGCAGCCATCCTAAGAGGTCGCGCGCTCTGGTGATGTCGGGCAAACCGGCTTCGATGTAGTGCGTGGACGGAGGCTCAAAGCGCACATGCGACGTAGAACCGGTCAACTCGAGGATCTTCTGTGCGGCCGTCACCAATCGGACGTCCTCATCCGATCCAAGGTTCACAAGCGTGATGTCGATCGGCGTGGACATGAGACGAACGAGACCGTCGACGATGTCCGACACGTAACAAAAAGACGTTCGTGACTCTTCATCGCCTGAGATGGTGATGTCCTTGCCGTCAAGCGCGTTGAGGACCATATCCGGAACGAGATTCCCGTCGAAGATCTTCATGCGCGGGCCGTAGCTCCGGAAGATCCGTGCGATCTTCGTGTCGATCCGGTACACATCCGCATACGTTTGCATGATCGCCTCGGAAAATCGTTTTCCCTCGTCATAGGCGCCACGCGACGTCAGGTGATCGATATGGCATTCATCCGTCTCCGCATACGAGCGCTTTTCCGGACGCCGCGGGCCATACAGGACGCTTGAAGAGGCATACAGCATCTTCGCGTCGTATTTGACCGCGAGATCGAGGATGTTCTTGATACCGACCGAGTTCGTGAGGACGGTCGCGATCTTGAAGTCATCAAAATGGCGCTTGGAGATCGGGCAGGCAAGGTGATAGATCTCCTGGACGCCTTGGAATCGGACCTTGAATCGCTCGAGTTCTGGCAGGGTATCCAGATCGAGCGGCTGGATGATGTCATGATTGATGAACTCGAAATTCGGATCCTGCAACAAGTGCTCGATGTTCGAGACGGAACTCGTGATGAAATTGTCCACGCAGATGACGTGCGCCTCTTTGATGAGCCGGTCGCACAGATGCGAACCGATGAAGCCCGCACCGCCGGTCACGAGGACGTTCTTTTTCTCGAATGTCTGTTCCATGCGGAAGGAAGTATACCTCATCCGCCCTCGGGCGGCGACAGGGTCCGACGACGAAAGAATCGAAATGGCTCCGGATGGAACGTGAAGAATCGATGGGCCGTGAAGGTGAACACAGCGACGATCAGCGTTACGCCGACGATCACCCAAAGATCGTACAGATGCAAGATCGCATGACCGACGTAGAACAGGCCATTATTGAGCCCGAGTGCCACCACGGCGACCACGACAAAGCGACCCATATTTCCGACTGTGCGACGACCGGCTCGGAACGTGAAATGGCGATTCAACTCATAATTCAACCACGTCACGAAAACCGTCACGATCCCGTAAATGACGGGACGTGGACCGTTCGGCCAGATCCATCGTGTCAAAAGCGCATACAGACCGATCGTCGTGCATAAGGCCGTCACGCCGACGATCCCAAAACGGAACATCCGCCGGACCTCCGGATGATCCCATATGACCCGGACGGATCGTCCCTCACCCCTCATCTCGGCCATGTTTCGTAGTAGACCCACCCCTGTCCGACCGACAGACCGGTCGGGATCTGCAGGAACCGATCGACCGTCATGTTCTCGGTCGCGACATGGAGACCGCTTGCATCACCCACGAAGACGATGTTCGCCCCGTTCACGCCGAGATCATAGACCGATCCTCCCCCCTTCAACACGGCGCGGCGGGCGATCCGCCCATCCATGGTCGAGGTCGAGACCTGCGAAGATGCATAGATATGCCCACTTGGACCGAGGATCAACGCATCAACGGGACCGTCTTTAGAGAGCACGAGGAACGATGGGACCGGACGCGCGATCGAGAGCGGGAGGACGCCGCGCGCCAAAAGGTCTTGCAATGGTGTGAACGCCTCTGTCGAGCTTGTCGTGACGATCCACGCGCGTCGACCGTCTGCCTCGCCGAGAAAGAGATCATCTGCCCCGGTGCCAGTCAGGTCTTGCGCCGCAAGGTAGACCCCGCCATGGATGTCCGTCCCCGCCTCCCCGGCCGCGATCAAAAGGCCATCAGGTCGATAGATCCGCCACGCGCCGCGCGGATCGCCGATCATCGATATGGCGATATCCGGCTCCGCCTGCCCCTGCCATCGGATGAATGACGCTCGGACCCCGCGCAGATCCCCGGCGTTCGAGACCATGAATCGCGAGACCTCATCGCCGGCTTCATCGATCACGCGGACTTCCGGCGACAAACCGGGCGCGGCGGCAAAAAGATGCAACGGCCCCAGGGCCCGAGCCGCCGGGTCGTCCGCGATCGCGGCCGTAACGTCGATCTCCCCGCTTCCAAGCTTTTTGTCAAAGTTCGGATCATGGATCTTAGAAGGATCCGCCGTCGCAATGATCCGCGCCGCGAGTTCTGAAGCGCTCCAGTCCGGGTGTTCGCTTTTAAGGAGGACCGCAAGCCCACTCACGAGCGGTGCCGCGACCGAAGTTCCATCCAAATGGTCGAGATACCCTGCCGTGGGTGCGCCGTTCGGATCCGTGATCGGACGCGCGGCAAAGATCTCCTCCCCGGGCGCGCTCACGTCCACGCAGGAACCATAATTCGCATACCGCGCTTTCTTTCCATCCTGCGTCAACGCACTGACGGTCAATGACCCACGGCCGGCCGCGCCCTTGTCACACGCGGGGTACCCCGGAAGTCCGTCCAAATTTTCCCCGCGCGGATCAGTGTCGCTGTTTCCCGCGGCAGATACGACGAGGACGCCTTGTGCCGTCGCTTCTCTGATCGCCTGATCGAGATCCGCATTGAAGTCATATCCGACGAGACTTAGGTTGATGATGTCTGCGCCATGCGCGACCGCGTATCGGATCGCTTCGATGATCACCGGATCACTCCCGTACCCATCCGGACCGAGCGCGACGAGCGGCATGATCCGCGCCTGCCACGCCACGCCGCTGATCCCGATATTGTCATTCCCCGCCGCGGCGATGAGAGATGCGACCACGGTCCCATGGACCCAGGCTTCGGGGATCCCCTGCGATGAGGCGATCGGTCGGACGTCCGGCGTGTCCGTGATGAAATTCCATCCATGGATATCATCGACATATCCATCTTCGTCATCATCGATCTTGTTTCCCGGGGTCTCATCCGGGTTGGTCCAGATCCGATCCTTGAGATCCGGATGCGTGATATCCACCCCGCTATCGATCACCGCGACGATCACGTCTCGCGAACCCGTCGCCGTGTTCCACCCCTCTCGTGCACCAATGCTGTCGAGATACCACTGCCGCGGAAGAAAGGTGTCATTGGTCTGGACCGGGGCCGCAACGGCCGCAAAAGGCGCGAACGTCAAACAGACCGCAAAAATGGCGGTCCCCAGGCGCCCAAGCCGGGTGCGGGGGTTCTGTCGCATGACCAGATTCTACTCCAGACGGGCAGAGTTGGCGAAATCTCTCAAATCTGCCAATCTAGTGGCAACACATGGGTCTTGGCATCGGTCTGAAGCGCATGCTCCTCCTGATCGGCGATTATGCCGTTTTTCAGGTCGCCCTGCTCCTGACGCTTCTTTTTAGATACGGAGGGGTCACCCATACTGATTGGACGGCGCACGCCATCCCCTTTTCCATTCTCGGTGTCTTGTGGATCGCGACCTACTACATCAATGGCCTGTACGATCTTGAGTTGACCCGCGACAACCTCCGCCTGTTCCGGACCTTTCTTGAAAGCATGCTCATCAATTTGGGCATTGCATTCACGTTCTTCTACCTCATCCCCATCTTCGGGATCGCACCGCGAACGAATCTCATCCTTTTCTTCGCCCTGACACTCTTCATCGGATACGCATGGCGACTGCTCTTCAATCAAACACTCGCACCGTCACTCTTCCAGCATCGGCTCCTCTTCATCGGTACGCCGGACGAGGCCGCGCGCTTGAACGACCTCCTCATGACGAGCGCACTCGGATTCACCCTGGTCGCGGTCGTCGAGACCGCCCAAGGGACCCATTTCGATTCTGGATCCATCGCGTGGGTCGCGGACATCAACCGTTTGGCGGACCTGATCACGGAAAAACATATTCAGGTCGTGGTGCTCGGACACCGTCCTGACGATGTTCCCGGACTTCGCGAGGCATTGTACCGAACCCTCTTCACACCGGTCGCACTCATGGACCGCGCGGCACTCGAAGAGACGGTGACCGGACGCGTTCCGCTCGAATATGTCTCACAGACCTGGTTCCTCGAGCATCTTCGCGAAGGGGAGAAAGCCTGGTATGAAAGTGTGAAACGCATCGCAGATGTCGCCCTCGCGATCCCATTCGGGGTCCTCACCGTCGGACTCTACCCGTTCATCACCGCTCTCATCAAACTGTCGTCCCCAGGTCCGGTCCTCTACTCGCAGATCCGCGTCGGAAAGCTCGGGAAGCCGTTCCGGATCTGGAAGTTCCGCACCATGCGGACGGACGCGGAAAAGAACGGCCCGCAGTTCACCGCGGACGCGAAGACCGACCCGCGCCTGTTCACCGCAGGACGGATCCTCCGCCAGCTCCGCATCGATGAACTCCCGCAGATCTGGAACGTGCTCCGCGGCGACCTTTCCCTGATCGGTCCCCGACCGGAGCGTCCGGAATTCGTTGAACAACTGACCGCGCAGATGCCGTTCTACACGTTGCGGAATCTCACCCGCCCCGGCCTGACCGGTTGGGCGCAGACGCACTTCCTGATGCCCACGGCATCACTCGACGACAATCTGAAAAAACTCCAATACGATCTCTTCTATATCAAACACCGGTCGATCCTCTTGGATCTCGCGATCCTCCTCAAGACGGTCGGGATCGTGTTGAGACGACAGGGAACATAAAAACGGGCCGAAGCCCGTTTTTTTTTACGCTGCAGGTTCAAGACCTTCGTCGCGAAGCAACGTCCGCAGCCCTTCCTCAAAGGGGATCTTGGGCTCCCAATCCAGCTTTTCTGTGGTCAGCGTGATGTCGGCGAGTGAATCCCGCGCTTCGCCGAACCGGGCCGGGATCTCCGCGGTCGGACCGCCGATGACCTTGGCGATGTGATTGATGGTGTATCGCTTGCCGGCCCCGACGTTCAACACCTCGCCCTTCCCCACTTTTTCAGAATGCATGGCCGCCATGTTCGCGCGGACGACATCCGCGACATGCGTGAAATCGCGCGTCTGTTCACCGTCCCCCGCGATGGTCAGGGGCTCGCCCGCCTTTCGTTGTCGTTTGAAGATGGAGATGACCGTCACGTACGCGCCCTCATCCGCCATCCGCGGACCATACACATTGAAATAACGCAGGCTGACCGTCTCCAATCCATAGAACCGTGAGAATTCCTCACACAGCAGCTCCCCGAGGAATTTCTGCAGGGCGTACGGATTCAGCGGATGCGGACACATGTCCGGCCTCAACGGGAGCTCCGGCTGGGAACCGTATGCGCTGGAAGACGCGGAATAGACGACGCGTTTGACCTTGGCGTCGCGTGCCGCCACGAGGACGTTGAGCGTCCCCATACCATTCGCCTGCATGGTCCCGACCGGGTCCTCGATCGAGAGCGGGATCCGGGGCAACGCGCCGACATGGAACACGCCGTCGATGCCGTCGAAATGCGGACGGATCTGCTCGAGGTCGGTGAAATCCGCCAAGACGAATTCCGCATCCGGATGCACGCGCTCACGCTTGCCGGTCGAAAGATCGTCGAGGACGCGGACCTGATGGCCATCCGCGATCAATGCATCCGTGAGATTCGATCCGATGAAACCGGCGCCGCCGGTGACGAGATATTTCATAAGCAGACAATTAGCATCTAGCTTCTAGATTCTTTTTTCGGGCTCCCCACTTCCCATTTGATGTCGATCCCTTGGGAATCGACCAGATCGTTATTATAGGTTTCCGCAGCGGTCAGGACCGAGAGGTCCACACCGTTCGCTTTGGCGAGTTGGATGATGGAGCGCGTGTCCTTCGGAAGGCACTTCCCGCCATACCCGCGATATCCCTGGTAGAAGACCTCCAGATGCATGGGCCCGATCCATTGCTCCGCACCCGCGCATTCCTTCACATGATCATAGTCCACGCCGAGCTTCTGGCAGAGGTCGTACATCTGATTCGCGTACGCGACCTTGAGCGCGTAGAACGCGTTGCCGAAATACTTCACGAGCTCCGCTTCTTTCGCGGGGATGATCTTTTCGAACGGCGCGCGGGGCAACAGCCCCATGACGAGCTCTGCATCACGACGACTTTGCGGGGTGTAACCGACGATCTGCCTGATTCGGATGCTGCATGTCGTGGTCCACCGTGGATTCGGTCAGAAACTCCGGATTGAAAAGCAGACGGTGTTTTGGATACATCTCCTGGAACCGATCCGTCGTGCCTGGCAGGATGGTGGATTTCAACACGACCCTCTTCCCCTCTCCCGGGATCGCATCCAACGCCGCGCGCAAAAACGAATCATCGAATCCGCGTGCCATCGAGATAATACGGCGTAGGCACGGCCACGAAGATCACGTCGGCATCGCGGAGCACGGTGACGTCATCCAACCCTTTCGGCGGGTCGTAGAGTCCTGCCTCGATGTCCTGGGTCTTGAAGTACCGGTCGAGGGCTCCCCCGACCATCCCGGTCCCCATGATGGCGATGCGTGGCATAGATGGTTCAAAATCCAGGATGGATGGATTTTAACGTCCGGACCGCCTTCAAAAATCCTTCGCCGCCGAACTTATGTCCTTGCCAGATCTCAGGAAGGAACCAGACATCCGTCTTGACCAGAATGTCCAAGAGCTTCTTGAAATCCACACTCCCGTCGCCGATCTGCAGGCCCTCGCCGCCGAAGCCGGCTGCATCCGAGATATGAATGTACCGAGTAACGGGCAGGATGGTCTCCGCATATTCGATCAAGTCCTTCTTGTAATAATTGCAGAAGAGACCGGCGTGAGATGTATCAAAGACCACGCCATGCCCCGATCGACGTGAGAAGTCGACGATCTCCGAGCTGTCCATGAAGGACGCGTGCCACCACTGCCCGCCGAAATACCAGGGGCACGCCGGCATGTTCTCGACGAGAATCTCAAAACCCTCTCCATTCAGTTCCTTCAGGGACTTCAGCAATTGATCGTTGAGCCTGTCGATCTCCTTCAGCAGAGGCCGCTCCATATTCATCCCACCCGGATGGACTACAAATTTGATGCGGTCGTTCCCGTTTTTGAATATATTCTTCAAATGCCGTCCATGTTCGAGCGTTTTGTTGAAGAATGCAACCGTATAAGCGCGCTTGCGCTCATCAAGACTCGAGAGGTTGAGCAGGACGTCTCCGTCATATTCCGGCGCATGGATGACTAAATCCCGATCATAGCTCGCCGGATTCACGACGTCATTGTTCACGTCACTATCACTCAAGTGGATCTCGACATACGGAGACTGACAGGCAAGCAATCCATCAATATCACACATCCGCGCGACGACGCCCCAGTGGTGCTTGATGTCCGGAGTGGCCTCCAGGACGGCGTCCGCGGTCTGGATGTCGGATTCCAACAGATAATCATCCGTGTCTAAGTCGCGTGTGAGGAGTTTTTTTCCGATGAAGAGATCGATCTTGAGCGGACTTGTCCCCTTCCCCGGACTTTTGACACCGATGTCGTCCGGCGTTAAAACGTGTCCTTTCTTGAGCGGATGCGCTGCGACGAGCGATTTGGCCAGATTCTCCCGATTCAGGAACTCCCCGCGAGACGGGAAACGTGCCGTGTCGCCTAATGCCTGTTCCACAATCCGCACATTCTTGACCATCCCTGCGAATTCATCCGGCGTCAGACTCGCCTTATGGTCGGGTCCGGGCATCTCCCTGTCGAACGTCAGATGTTTCTCGATGACGCGCGCGCCGAGTGCAACGGCCGCAACTGCCACGCCGATACTCTGATCATGACCGGAAAACCCGACCGGACGCTGCGTCTTCTCCCGGAGCTTCTTCAAAAAATTCAGGTTCAGATCATAAAACGGTGCCGGATAAGTACTGTTGCAGTGAAGCATTACAAACGATGCGCCGAGACGTTCGAGTTCATCGACGACCTGCCAGATCTCCGTAACGTACGACATACCGGTCGAAACGATCAGCGGCAGACCCGTCGCCGCGGCCGCGCGGATCAAAGGCAGATTACTCATGTCCGGAGAGCCGATCTTGAGCGCTGGGACGCCTAGCGACGTGATGAAACCGAGACTTTCGATATCCCACGGTGTACACATGAAATCAATCCCCTGCTCCGTTGCATAACGCTGTAGCTCCCGCATATCATCATCGGATAACTCACACTTGATGATGTGATCCATCAGATACTGAAGCGCGTGCTCCTGCTGGTCTGGCCGTTCAAGAACCTTTTCCTGATAGAGATGTTTCAACGACCGCTTTTGGAACTTCGCGCAATCCGCGCCGACCCGGACGGCTTCGTCGATGAGGCGCTTGGCAAGCGAAACGTCGCCCTGATGGTTCAGACCGATCTCTGCGATTATGTAGACGGGCTGACCATCTCCGATGATCCGATTCCCGATATGGACTTCCTGTTTCATGAAAAAGATGGATGGTTAGCTTACCACAAGATGTACCCGCCATCGACCGTCAGATCGACGCCGGTCACGTAGGATGATGCCTCGGAGGCGAGATAGATCAATGCGCCAAGAAGATCTTCGGGTGACGCCATTCGGCCCATCGGTGTCCGATTCGCATACCGCTCGACGAACGCAGGATCGCTCCCTCCGTGCTGGACCCCTCCGGGCGAGATCGTGTTGACGCGGATCCCGTACGCGCCCCACTGGACGGCGAGGTCACGCGTCAGACGCACGAGCGCCGCTTTGGACGCTCCATACGATGCGTCTTTGACGAACGGCGGCAACCCTCTCTCTTCCCGGAACGCATACAGATGGGGATCCGGCGACACATGCGCATAGATCGAGGCGATGTTAATGATGGAGCCGGGAAGCCCGTCGCGCAAAAGCCGGACGGCGAACGCCTTCATACAGACCACGGCCGATGTGAGGTTCGCTCGGAAGACATCATCCCAGACCTCCAGCGGATACTTCTCGAACGGTAGGCCACCCTGTTGTGTCGCGTTCGGCGACGAACGCCATCCCGCGGCGTTCACAAGGATCGTCGGCGACCCCCAGGCCGCATGGACGGCATCGAACGCGGCCGCAACGGCCTGTTCATCCGTCAATTCCGCATGATGCACCATGATAGTCCCGTTCGCGACGCCGGTCTGGACCTCCGCGGGGATGTCCGTCGCCCGATCGAAGATGGCGACGCGCGCGCCCGCATCCGCAAGCGCAAGAGCGAACGATGTTCCCAATCGTCCAAGACCGCCGGTCAGGACGGCGATGCACCCATCCAAACGGAACGATGGTGTAGGAGATGAAGTCATAGGTCAGGACGCGAGGAGATGAGGAACGATCACGTCAGCCTCTTCAAGGAGGCCTACGAGCTTATCGAAATTTTCCGGCGTCATGAGCCGGTCGTTCCCGTTGTCATATGCCTCTGTACAGATGTACTGGATCTTTCGGAGCAACTCGTCGACCAGAAGCACGGGCATCGCGGCGCGTTCATCAGACGTCAACGGCTCAACTGATTCATACGCAGACAAGAAGATCCGGATCCCTTCCGGGAGGGTCTCTTCCCACGGCTGGCCCGACGCCACGACGAATTGACGCACGAATCGATGACACGCGTTCGCGACGTCGCGGGCACGTGCTCCCGGACGGATCGTGTCGAAATCCAGGATCGCTCGTAGCGTATCTCCGTCAAAGATCGTGTTCAACGGGTGGAGATCACAGTGGATAGGCTGGAGCGGAAGGACCGGAGCGGGTTGGGACTCCGCACGACGCATCGCCGCATCGATGCGGTCCCACGCGGACAAGAAGCGCTCGTCGATCTCCCAGCCGCCGGAGACGGCGCGTGCGTGGATGGAACCCAGCGTCGTGCGTTCCCACGGTGGCAGGATCCCGGATCCACTCGCCGGGACCGCGAACGCCGGCAGCTCCCGCATCGCCACATGCATCTTTGCGATGCCCTTCCCGACCTCCACGAGTTGTCGCAGGGTTCCGTGATAATGGTCCCCAGGGATGTAATCGAATGCCTCGAAGAGCGCAACGCCTTTGCCGACGACGGAACCGTCCACCGTCCGGACGACCTGCGGGACGGCAACGCCTGCGCGATGAAGCCGGGACAGGATGTCCGCAAGCTGTTCGACGCGCGCCGGATCGGAAATAAGGATATGCTTACGGATGATCAAGACGACCTCTTCGCCTCCAACGACACCGCGGACGCGGAAGTTGTTGCTCATCCGCTCCCATTCCTCGACTTGTTCCACGGAATGGACCTCTGTGAATCCGTAGAGGTCGTGCGCCGTTCGCGAGATCATCAAAAAGGTATCCGGGGAGACCGGCTTCCATGTGACGGTGGAGACGCTGTGATTATTCGGCTGAAACAGGCGATCTGCGACCGAAGTCTCGGCATGGGCTGGCATGTGGCGACTCTACCAAAGATCGGCCCATATTTCAACGGTTCGTGCTACCATGTCGGCATGCCGCAAAAAGGCGCAACAAACCCAAGGATCACGACCATCCTGTTCGACTGGGCGGGGGTCTTTTGTTCGCCGGGCGAGCCCTTTTCCCATCCACGAATGTTAAAAGAATTGGGTATGACCCCCGAAGAGATGGAACGGCGCGTCCACGGCCTCTATCGCAGATACTATCGCGGGACCGTGACCAGCTCGGCCTTCTGGCGCAGTGTGATCTCTACATTCGGTCTCAAGGGTTACACGATCAAAGAATTGAATGAGGCCTACCTTCGATCGTATCGCCTCTACCCGGGCGCGCTCGCCATCCCGTCGCGGCTCCGAACGCGCTACACCGTCGCACTCATCTCGAACTTGACCGATGAGATGATGCGCCACATCGTCCGGACGCACGATCTAAAAAGACGATTCGATGCGCTCTTCTTCAGCAACCGGCTCGGCATGATGAAACCGGAACCGCAGATGTTCCGTCATGTCCTGCGCTCCCTCCATGCACGACCGGAAGAGACACTGTTCATCGACGATACGCGTTCCAATATCGCGGCCGCGAAAACACTGGGCATGCGCACGATCCATTGTCGTTCGGCCGCGCAGTTGAAGCGCGACCTCGGACGCCACGGCCTGATCTAGGGTCGAACGTACCGCGGAGCCACGACCGGCCCTTCGAGAAGCGACGAAAGATCTCCGGCGGCACGGGCCTTTGCCATACGCTCGAAGATCGCATCATAGGTCTCCAAGACCGTCTCGATATCGTCCGCGGTGTGAGAAAAACTGACGAAGTGCTTCGTATTCGTCAGGATCCCGGCCTTGGCCGTCTCCTGCAGGAAATAGGTCTTCAGCTCAAGATCGTCCACGCCATGTTCGTCCTTGAACGAAAGGATCGGATGCGGTCCGGATCCCTGGACGCGCAATGGAAGTCCGTGCGTCGCGACAAGCTCTCGCATGCCTTCAAGGAGCCGCGTTCCGAGCTTCCAGAGATGTCCCGGGACATCTTGCGCTTCCATCAGGTCCAAAACGGCGAGTGCGGCGGCGATACTCGGGAGATATCCCGCGTACGTGAAGGAGAAGAAGACCTCGTCCAAGGCCCGCATGATCTCCGCCTTGCCGGCGAGGACGGACAACGGCTCACCATTGCTGATGGCCTTCCCATAGCAGACGAGATCGGGTTGGACACCGAAATATTCGGCGGCGCCGCCTCGGGCAAAACGGAATCCCGTGATGAGTTCGTCGAAGATCATGACCGCCCCGTGCTTTGTTGCCAAGTCCCGAACCCCTGGCAGGAATCCTTCTTCAGGGAAGACCGTGTCCATCGGCTCCATAATCACAGCCGCGATCTGTCCCGGATGCGCTTCGAAGACACGTTCGAGGGATGCGAGATCGTTGTAGGTGAAGTCATGGGTCAGGTCGATCACGGCCTGTGGAACACCTTTATTCCGCATGCGATTCGTCGCGATCGTCCAGTCCTGCCACCCGTGATATCCACACTTTGCGACGTGATCCCGTCCGGTGTATGCACGCGCGACGCGGATGGCCGCGGCGGTCACGTCCGATCCGTTCAGACCGAAGCGCACCATCTCCGCGAACGGGATCCCGTCGCGCAGACGTTCCGCGAGCTCGATCTCACGCGATCCGGGCAGACCGAAGATCGTCCCCTGCTCCCGCTGGGCACGGATGGCCGACTCGATCTCCGGGTACCGATGCCCGAGCGAGACAGCCCCCAGCGAACAGGTCATGTCCAGATAGGCGTTGCCGTCGACATCCCACACCTGCGCGCCTTCGCCTCGCGCGATCGCATATGGAGAGATCCCGTGGACGAACTGGTCCGGTGCCTTGCTCAAGGTCTGCGCCCCGCGCGGGATCACATCCTTCGCACGGCGGAGCAGGTCTTCGGAACGCGACAATCCCCTTGACATAGACGGATACGATATCACCTTGACCCAGGTTCGTCGCGATACTGCTCCTCCCCGACCGTTTTGAGCTGGCCTTTGGCATTCCGGTACCAGTTCACCCCCGCGTACGCGTGATTGATGGCCTGGATCTCTGGATGTTCGCCCAGCAGCCGTAGCACATCATCCATATCGAAATCTGGTTTGCCTTTGAATGCTCGGAGGACTGCCTTCAAAAATGCGGCATCTTCCGGATAATCGAGGGTCCAGCGCTGGGTCATGAACATGTTCCCACGCGGATTCTCAACGTTGCCGATGCGGAACCGGTCCGGCTGATCCCAGATGAACGGGAACGTATGCTCGCGCTCATACGGCTTTTTCGCCTCGTTCCATGCGATCTCCAAGACCGAAAACGAGCATCCTTCCACATCCATCCCATCTGGGAAGGTCGGCGGATGATAGTTGCTGACATAATCGTACCGATCCGGATGATCAAACCAGAGGCCGATGACCGAATCGATGAGCTTTGGATCCGCCAACGGACAGTCCGACGGGATCTTCACGATAAAATCCGCGCGGTACTGCTTCGCCGCCTGATAGTGACGGTCCAGCAAGTCCGTCTCACTCCCGCGAAAGACGTCGATCCCCCGCACTTTGCACAACTCGGCGATCCGATTATCTTGCGGCTGTTCCGTAGTGATCACCACAACCTGATCCACGGTTTTCGCCCGTCGAATCCGGGAGACCTCGATCTCCAGGAGCGTCTTCCCATCAACCTCTTCCAGGACTTTTCCGGGGAGCCGCGTGCTGCCCATGCGAGCCTGGACTAAGACAATCACGAAGAATTTCTTATCGGATGACTTGAAAATCTCATGCTCGAGCATAGGCGATGATTGTGTCAGTCAGATTTAACGCAGACAATCGATCCTGATATGCCTCCGCGAGAGATGGGGAATTCAGGAAGGACCACGTCACATGACCTCCGGGAAGGTTCTTCGCGAGCCAATAGAGATGATTCGAGACGGGATACCGCTGAACAGCTTCAACGACGACATCGGTAAAACCTCCCGCTCGTAAGAACGCTGCAAGGGATTCCCGCGTATGCAGGATCAAGTGCTGGCTCCAAAACGTGAACTCTTTAAAAGACTCATGGTCGAAAGCCGAAAGCAGGAGATCCCCCGCATGAGGAACTTCGACGATTAAGCACCCGCCAGGCACCATCTTGGCGCGAATGGAATGAAGGACGGCGATCGGATCGAAAAGGTGTTCGAACACGTGGAACAGCGAAACCACATCGATATCAGACGGCGCATCACCGATGTGCGCAAAAACGTCAAACCCCTCACGACACAAGGCATTCCGCACGTCATCCTGAAGTTCCGTCGCAAGAATTCTTTTTGCTACGTCCCGGAGAACGCAGAGCTGACCTCCATTTCCCGTACCGAAGTCAAGCCATGTCTTGTTCGCGATGAGAGGCCTCAACAAATCCGCTCGACGCTGAAAATCCTCAAAACCGTTCTGACGCGCTTCCGCGAGCGAAGTGGATGACCAATACGAGCATCCTTCCATTTTTTGATAGACCTCTTCCGTCGCATGATCCGAAGACTCCAAAAGGATCACACCAGACTTCGAACACCGTAAGACGCCGATTTTGTCGGAATCCCGAACATGATCGGCTATCGCGACGAGCGAATCGGGACGAGAAATGCCGAGCGTGACTAGGGTTTCGCGAAGAGAATCGCTCATGATGTGCTAGACTTCTTTCGCTCTTCGTTCATCATCAAACGGGCGAGCTCAGCGAATTTCGTCTTCGCCTTCCACCCAAGGACGCGTTCCGCCTTCGACGCGTCACCGACCAACAGGTCCACTTCCGCGGGTCGGAAATAGTACGGGTCGATTCGCACGACGACCTTACTGGTCGCGCGATCGACCCCCTTCTCGTCGAGCCCTTCTCCCTGCCAATCCAGTTCGATACCGACATGACGGAACGCCGCTTCGACAAACTCCTTCACCGTATGCGTCTCGCCGGTGGCGATAACAAAATCATCAGGCTCCGGTTGCTGCAGCATAAGCCACATTGCTTCGACATATTCCTTGGAATAGCCCCAGTCGCGTTTGGCATACAAATTCCCGAGATAGAGACAATCCTGCTCTCCGGCGGCGATGCGTGCGACCGCCATAGTAATCTTTCGGCTCACGAAGTTCTCCCCGCGGCGCGGTGATTCGTGGTTGAAAAGGATACCCGAGCACGCGAACATTCCGTACGCCTCACGATAATGTCTGGTCAGCCAATGAGCATAGACTTTTGCAATACCGTAGGGACTGCGAGGATGCAAAAGCGTCTTCTCTGTTTGCGGAGACTCCGCGACCTTGCCAAACATTTCGCTGGTCGATGCCTGATAGAACTTGGTCATATCGGTCTTCCCGAGCATACGAACAGCTTCGAGCAATCTGAGTGCCCCAAGGGCATTCACATCGCTGGTATATTCCGGCGTATCAAAAGAAATGCGTACGTGACTCTGGGCGGCAAGGTTATAGATTTCATCCGGCTCGATCTTTCGAATGAGCTGTAATAGATTCGATGAATCCGTCAGATCACCATAATGCAAAAAGAAAGACGCATCCTTCACATGCGGGTCCATGTATAGATGCTCAATATTCCCGATATTCATCACGCTCGAGCGTCGGATGAGCCCATGGACCTCGTACTCTTTGGAGACGAGCAACTCCGCCAGATATGATCCGTCTTGTCCGTTTATGCCGGTAATGAGAGCTTTCTTCATAGCATTTTTGTCAAGAGACCCTATCAAAAAACGGACGATCAGGCAAGTGGCGAGGTATTAGAAAGATCATAGTGTCTTTGACTCAACCAAGACCAGCCCGGCTTGCATTCTGAATACCCAATTCGCGCAAGATGGAGAGAAGCGTCCCCCAAGGACCGTTACGTTTCCATTGCCACTGGAATAGGATGGTCATGAAATAGACCACGACGATCAATCCGACTCTGAGGAGGTCCATCACAGGCGTCTCCGTGGGGAAGAGCTGCCGAAGGATCAGGTCCACGCACAGCGTCACGCCGCCGGCCGCGAATAGCGCGGAGATCGCGGGATAGAACGCGTGCTTGTTGATCTGCAGGACTTTCCGGGCGCGCAGGACGACGTATCCGAGCAGGATGATCCAGGTGACCACGATCGCACCCGCAAGCCCGTTCAAACCGTATCGCCAGAATCCCAGGACCATGAGTGGGACGGAAAATGCGGTCTGGATCATGTTGACCTTGAAGTTCAGATCCGGACGGCCGATCGCACCGAACACGGGCGCGACGGCGCGAACGAAGGCAAGGAAGAGGTTCCCGAAGGCGAAGATCTTGAGCGGGACCACGATCCCGAGCCACTTCGGTCCAAGGAGGAGCGTGACGATCGCACCGCCCTCCAAAAGGACGAAGAGCGCTGCCGGCACGCTCGTGATCAGCAGCACGTCGATGCTTTTCACGAAACCGATACGGACTTTTTCCATCTGATCCTGGACCTTCGCATAGGCGGGAAGGCCGATCTTACCGAGTAATGCCCCGATCGTCGCCGTCGCCGTCGAGGCGAGATCTTTCGATTTCGCGTAGATGCCGAGTTCAGCCGGCTGGAGCATGCGCCCGACGAATAGCTTATCGAATTGAGAGAGAGCGAAATCCAAAAGCTCCTGTCCGTACACCCATTTACTATAGCCGATCAGCTCCCGGAGGACGCCCAGCCGCACAGAGAACCGCGGGCGACTGGGATACAAAACGTAACTGATCGCCATACCCGCGATGTTCTGCACCACGTAGCCGACGAAGAGCGCCCATGCCGACCGGTCAACGAACACCGCGTATCCGATGGCGACTAAGGCATAGGCAGACTGCGCGACCATGTCGCGGATGAACACCTTGAAAAAATCGAGATCGCGAAAAAAATAGATCTGTCGGACATTTCCAAGCGCCGGGATCAAGATGAGCAGGCCGCTCAAGCGGACGAGAAGAACAAATGGACCTGTGATGTGGAAGAATCCGCTTATCGCGCCGCCGCCGATGAACAGGAGGATAGCGAGGAACGCTGCGCGGAGGACGTCGAACGTCCACGAGGGGTCAAGATACGTCTCGACGGATTCCTTCCGCTGGAGGAGCGCATCACCGAACGGGAAGGCGGTCAGCTGATTCGCGAGACCGATCAGGAGGACGACGATCGTGATGACGCCATAATCAGACGGCAAAAGCAGCCGCGCCAATACGAAAAACGTGACGAGACTTACGGACTTTTGTCCGAAGACGCTCGCCAGGTACCAGGTCCCACTCCGAATGGACCGTCGGTAGACTCCTTTTTCGTCCGTAGGCATACGTTTTGGGACTTGCTAAAACCAACGAAATTCTTTATCTTCCCTTCAACAAGTCGGCTATACTGTATCCCAATGACTAAAAACATGGAACTTGGAAAAAAGGGATGTTTTATCCTTCAACGCCGCTTTGCATACATCGGACACGACATCGCGGTCCATCTCAAAGAACGGTATGGGCTCACGAATTTTTGTGGGTATGTCTTCACGCGCCCGAGCTACACGTTCCTCCGGTCCCAGAAGGATATCGTCTACACGCATCTACTCCTCGATGAAGACATAGACGCATCGGAGCCAGTAGATCATGTATATCTCGTGTGGCTCGAAAAAGAGTATGGTCTCCCTTACCTCTGGCCGTACCTAGCTGTGGACCGCATCCTCATGTCCGGACAGCTACTCCGAGAATATCCTTATGACAAACCGACACAGACACATGAAGAGATGCTTCGTTTCCTCCAAGCACGTGCTAAGGCGATCATCGCTTTCCTAGATCGGGAGAAACCCGACTACCTCTTCTGTTCCGCGATCGGCGCCGTGGGAAGCTATCTCCTATACGCGATCGCGAAAAAGCGCGGGATCACGATCTGTGACGTCCTGCCGACCCTGATCCGCGACCGGTACATCGTGAGTGATAGTCCATTCACCTTCACGACAGTGGATGCCCGATACCAAGACCTCACGGAGGCGGACCTCCAAAGCCCGGCGGGCAAAGAGGCCGCAGAATTCCTCAAGACGTTCCGGGAACAGCCGAAGCCGTGGCTCGCGAAACTCGATCCCTCGATCCAGGCCGTCTCGCGCCGCAAGCAGTTCGCATTCCTCCGTCCATCCAAGGCGTACAAGTGGATCCGTACGTTCTCACGCACCGTCCGGGCGTATTATACGAACGATGTCCGCTCCGATTATTCGACGATCAGTCCGTGGAACTATCTGAAAGACGTCCTTAAGCGACGACTCCGGAACATCATCGGCGTCGATGATCTCTATGACCCGTTCGATCCCAAGACGGATTTCGCCTTCTTTCCGCTTCATCTGGAACCGGAGATCGCGCTATTGCTCCAGGCACCATACCAGACGGACCAGGCGCACCTCATCCTGCAGATCGCCCGGTCACTCCCCGTGCAGTATACGCTGTACGTGAAGGACCACCCCCAGATGGTGGAGTTCCGCCCACGCGCCTTCTACGAGCGGATCAAGAAGATGCCGAATGTGAAGCTCATCGATCCGTCGATCAAGAGCTTCGACATCATCCCGCATGCCAAGCTCATCACGACGATCACCGGGACCGTCGGATGGGAAGCGACCCTGCTCAAAAGGCCGGTCATTTCATTCGGACACTGGTTCTACAACGCGCTCCCCATGGTCAAACGGAACTCTGAGATGGAACGTCTGCCATCCCTCATACGTGAACAGCTGGATGCCTTTGCATATGATGAGGTCGCCTTGCATAAATATCTGACGGCGCTCTTCCAGGATTCGGTTGTATCGAATCTTCACCAGCTTTGGGAGGACGAGACGGATCAGGAAAAGAAACAACGCGGCGTGAGGCGGATCGCAGATGCGATCGCGCGGCACCTTGGAATCGGATCCGTACACACATAGACCATATGGGCCAGACTACACGGACATCGCCGGTCATCGAACGGATCCGCCGAGCACTCGGATCACACCCGCGGATCGTCCTCGGGCTCAAACGACTCGTCGATCGGGGCGTGGATCTCGTCGCGCGGCTCCAGGGCTTCTCTTTTCCTCCGAAATATACGTGGGATTGGAAATGGGAGATGCTCCGCGGCAGGTACGAACCCGAAACGACGCAGTTCTTCCGTTCGATCATCACCCCGGGGATGACGATCCTCGATGTGGGCGCGCATATCGGATACTTCACGCGCCTCTTTTCGGCCTGCGCCGGACCAACGGGCCGCATCTATGCGATCGAAGCCGACCCAGGGATCCAGGCCCTGCTGAAACACAACATCCGCACCAACGCGAACGTCACCATCGTTCCGGTCGCCCTTTCCGACCGGACCGGTTCCATCGACTTCTATGAATCCCTGGATCACACCGGCTTTCACAGCCTGATCCCATCTCCCCAGCGCACGAACCGGATCACCGTCCAGACCACGACGCTCGACACCCTCGTCTCTGACCTTCATCTGAAACGGATAGATCTCATCAAGATGGACATCGAAGGTGCGGAACCGCTGGCCCTGGAGGGCGCCGTACGACTCCTCCAGACGAACGCGCGCCTCAAGATAGTCCTCGAATTCTGTCCGGAACATCTTCACCTCTCACACGTGGATCCCGCCGCGTTCATTCAGGGACTCCAACGGAAAGGATTCACGATCTCTACGATCAGACCGCAGGGCCTCGAGCCGTTTCCGACGGATGACGAAGCCATTCGCACGTACGTGGACACGATCTCATCAGTGAACATCTTCGCCTCCCGTGAGGGTCACGGCGCGACGACGTCGCGGATGAGTTGAAGATTCCGACGCACGAGATCCACGTCGCTGTAGTCGTGCATCTTTTCTCGCCCGCCGACGACGAGCCGTTCGCGGAGACCGGGTTCCGCGAGACATAGGATGTTCTGCGCAAGACCCTCGGCATCGCCCTTCGGTGAGATGAGCCCCGTCTTTCCATCGATCAGCAGATCACGGTACACCGGAATGTCCGTTCCAAGGACCGGCGTGCCTGCAAGCCAGGATTCGACCACCGGGAGACCAAACCCTTCGTAGCGGCTCGGACACAGCGTCGCATCCGCATGCGCATACAGCCAAGCACGCTCTTCATTGGAGACATGACGCAGAAGGGTCAGCCGATCCGTGATCCCCGCCTCTGCAGCGCGCGCGCGGACGCGTCCGACCCCCTCATCCCCCGTACTCGTCACGAAGACGAGCGCATGGTCGTCACCCTGGCGTGCCGCAAGGGCCACGGCATCGATCGCCGTGTCCCAGCCTTTTCGCGCCTTCACCTGACCGATGAACAGCAGATATCGCGCCGGGAGCGAGCCCTCGGGACGCGTCTCGAGCGGCGGTCGGTCGACCGGGATCCCATTTGGGATGACCGTCGCGCCGAGACCCGCAAGCGAACGAAGTTTTTCCTGCTCGAATGCGGAGATCGTGACCCGTGCGTCCGCGCGGAACAATGGAAGGTGATATGCGTAGTTCTCCCACGCCCGTCCGAACAAACGGGACGCGAAGAGATCACGAAGGAGTTCGACGAAGGAAGACGTCAACCGGATCTCCGGCCGGATGGTCTCGAGCGGATCGTCGCGGTCTGTGACCACATACGGATCATGCAGGAACCCGACCGCATGGAAGATCACCTTGGCACCGACCATGCGTGCCGCGGCATAGGCGGAGAGATTCAAGAGGCTCCGGATGTGGAACAGGATCACGACCTGCGGACGCCATCGCACGATGTCCCAAAAGAGCTTCGGCGAGATTCCGCGGCGCTGCGGGCATCTCCGCGTGACGATCTCCTTGTAGATCCCATCCCGACCGTATGCGGGATCGCCACGAAGACGGTAAGTATAATACCGGACATCGTCTCCATGCAGATGCAGCCCCTGCGCGAGCACAAATTCTGCGAACTGATCAAGACGCTCCTCCGCTCCGTACGGAGTGATGATCGCGACGCGCATCGGCGCCTTCACCTCCGTATCAGTAGGCATAGAGATACAGGCTCCCGATCTGTCCAAGATCACGCCGCACGCCCATCTGTTGCTGCAACTCGGATGAAAGCGGTGTCGGACTCATGACGTAATCCGCCTGATAAGTGTGGATCTCTGATGCAAGATCACCGGCGTAGAAATCAGGATAGGCGGCGACGAGGCCGTCGATCTTTCCCTGAACCCATGCGTCATCCGATCTCGCGAACAGCGTCTCGAAACTCTCAAAGAAATATTCCCGCACCAGATCTTCGTGTGCATTCAGATACGCACGCACCGTATCCGGCGTCACGCCATGGAATCGGAGCATCAATAAAAAGTTGTGCAGGACGCGGTCATCTGGAACCCCGAAATAGATATACGACGACAGATACACATCACAATGCGAGAACGCGGGAACGAGACGCGTGATCCGCTCGCCCGGTTCGTCGACCAGAACGACGCATGACGGAGGTGCGTGCGCATCAAGCCATGCGAATGCGGGTGCATAGGTCTGAAGCATCCGAAAATCATCAAGCTTGGACCGGACGCCCGCCAGGATCCCCGCAGACTCCAGAACGATGAATGCGATCGCGGCGATACAGACCGCCTTCCAGATCCGCGGAAAGCGTTCACTGCACGCGTACCAGGCCGCGACGAACAACGTCAAGATCGCGAACGGAACCGTATATTGAACGAAATGATGCGGCCAGATGGTACGACCCGTGACGATCTGCTGACTCAACGACCAGATGCCGCCAAAAAGGAATGCGAGACAGAAGAGCCACCACGGACGGCGCATGATCTCCTTGAGTCCTTTGCGGCCGCGCGCCGCGATCCAGGTCAAGATGAAGAAGATCGCGATCGCGGCCAACAGCGTCTTGTTCAAAAGCGGCGCATGCGTGAACGACATGCCGTTCTTGACCGAAAGCGCCTGGCCGCCCGGCGCTCCGATGCGCTGGATCATCCCCCACCACAATGGGATCACACAGACCGCGCCGATGCCCAGCATCAAGATCATGGAACGCATCTGCGCCTTCTGTTTGGTGATGAGCGCGAAGAGGAGGAAGAACGCCGACACCGAAAGCGCGAACGCCCAACTGAAGAAATAGGAGGCCATGAGTGCCCACAGCACTCCTGCGACCCATGCGTGACGACGCCGACGGCCGTTCCACAACTCCCACACGACCAAGAAATATGAAAAAAGGAGGATCGCGCCGGTGACCGGATTCACAAGTCGCGTCCACAACGGAAGATTCTGCGCGATCGAACCGGTCCGGACCCAATGTGCGAGTTCCGAGAATGGGATCGTGCTATAGCCGATCACAATCATCACCGCCGCCGCACACGCGGTCAGCTTCCGGTTCTCCGGACGTCCCACGTCCATGAGTCGAAGAGCGAGGACGTATGCGAGCAGGAATAGGATCAAGGGAAGCAGAAATTTGCTGAAAACGACGATCTCGGTCAACGGGATCTGGAACAGCATGCTTGGGACCGCATAATAAGCTTCACCCAGCGGAGGCAACATGGAGACTGAATCTTTATACTCGTGGAAATAGGGCGACCCAACCATCCAATGGCCATCAAGGATCTCATGCATACGCGCAAGATAGATATCCTCATCGTCCAGATACATGAACGGGATGCCTTGATATGACGTGCCAAGCTGTACCCGCGCGAGGATGTGCGGCGCGACGGAGAGAAGACCGACGAGGAGCGCAAAGAGGATCGCGAGCCACTGCGCGCGGGCGACCTGCATCACTCGATGGAACAGCTGTTTCATGATCAGCGCTTCCGGACCACGATCGCGACCGACGCCGCAGAGATGTCTGCGCCGGGAAGATGTGCCGCGATCAGATCCAGGAATTTGAAGGGAAAACACGCGAGCATCGCCACGTAGCTCAAGAGGATACGGAGGGGGCGGATGCCGAAAGAGAACATCGTCGCGAACCACGACGTAAAAGCGAGCAGGAGCGCGGATGTCGGACCCATCGCAATGCTCCGACGCGTCACATCGTGCCCATCGAAAAGAGACGCGAGTCCTTCGAGCGTCCAGCGAGAATAGTCTTTCGGCGAGGGGTGATACGGGTAGAGGAACGGGACGCCGACGAAGATCTCACCTCCTGGCTTTGTCACCCGGATCAGTTCCCGGACCACCCCATACGGATCCGTCACATGTTCAAGGACCTGATCACAGCATACGACGTCAAAGGTCGCGTCCGCGAACGGAAGATGCGCCGCGTCTGCCAGGACGTCGACATTCCGGAAAGGAAAGACATCCACGTTCACGATCTCCGGCGCAAGTCGTGTCGGTCCAGATCCGACATTCAACAAAACCCTCCCCTTCCCCGCGGAACGGGCAATGAATTTCCGGTCCGTCATCCCCGTGATCAGGATCGGAGCGATGATCAGGGAGGCGAGTCGATAGGCTTTTGGCCAGCGTTTAAAGAGATCCTTCAACGCATTCTCTGGATCAGAACGCTGATGGGACAAAAGGGCCTCGCGCGTCGCGTCATCCAAAAAACAAGGGATCCCTGACACGTTCGGATACGGAGCTCCGCATTCCGTACAAGCAAGAGGTGGCTCAGAAATGCGACCGCTGCATCGGGGACAACAAAGAGCGGCGGTCTGCCGCGGCGCATCGGAGGAAGTATTTGGTTGACGCATCATCCCAAGATCAATACGATGACTTCCACGAAGGTCCCTATGCCGAACCCTGACATCCGTGGTCGTTGGAAAACGTATCAACACCTCATCATTCTGGCAATCGCCGTGATCGCCCTCGCGGTCGTCCCGATGCTTCTCTTCGCATCAGAGGTCGGGTCGGCATGGCAAGGCGTCCCCACGACGTCACAATACACGGATAGCGATCTCTACTACGCCCGGATGCGCGAATTCGCGCGCGGGAACGTCTTTTACGGCAACCCGTACTTCATTGAACACCAAAAGGACCTTGCTCCTTCTTTTTTTCTGGCTGATTGGATCGATGACGCCCCACACGCACTCGGTCTTTCGATGACCGCGACCATTGTTTGGAACTTCCTTTTTTGGTCGCTCGTGACGGCTTTCTTGATCTATGCGCTCCTCCGGACGTGCGGCGCCGGTCGATGGACCGGTGTCATCGGCAGCGTCTTGGCATATGTGACGGTGTACCTCATGATCTTGCGACCCGTGTCCCTGCAGGTCGTCTTCCCGATCTTTCTCCTCTTCTGTCTGACCGCGATCCGGTGGCTCCTTACGCCTCGCGACCGAAAACGCCAGATCGCTTTCGTTCTGGGCATGACGTCCGCGATCTATATCTACACCTACCTCACGCAGATCGCCTTCGCCGCGACCATCCTTCTCTTTTTCTGGCTCCTCTGGCGAAAGCGATATTCGGATGCCAAAACCCTTGTCGGCGTCGGTCTCGCATCGATCCTTCTCTCCGTCCCGTTTTTGATCTATACGAGCCGGCAACTTCAGGATCCGTTCTATTGGCAGACCATGGCGCGGATCGGATACGTCGCGACCCACCTCCCGACCGCAGAAGCGGCGCGGCAGACCGCGGTCGTACTCGCGACCCTGATCGGTTGGCGTCTCATCAGAGGTCGCGCAACGACGGACGACAAGGCGGAGACAGCCTATCGGGTGATGATCCTCTTTGGCTGGGCCATGGTCATCGCCTGTGCGAGTAACATCCTGACGGGTAAATGGCTCGAGACCGCCGAACACGTCGGCCGATTCGTCGCACTCTGGACCGCGATCGCCTTCATCCTCATGTCGCGTGACGCGGTACGCCGATGGAACGGAACAGCGATCCGGCGTCGGATCCTCTACAGCATTTGTCTCCTCATCCCAGCGATCTTCCTCATCTCATTTGCGCGCGTGATCGGCTTTCCGGTCATCATCACGACCTACGGGACGACGCAGACGGCCGCCGTTCGTGAGCTTCAAACCGTCCGCGGCCCCATCGATTGGCTCCAGGCCAATGCCCCGACCCCATCGGTCATCTGGACGGATCCGGCGTCGCCTATCCTTGATCAGATCACGATCCTGACCAGGCATTACGTCTTGTTTTCCAATCCAGGGATTCTCCATCTTCTTTCAGACGATGAAGTGCAGGAACGATACTTGATCTCGCAATATGGGACAAAAGTCACCACGTCAACGCTTCTGACGGATCATCACGTATACGCCGGCGCAGGTGCGATCCATCTCTTCAATACCCATAATCGCGGTGTACGCCTTTGCCAGATCTTGCATGTAAACGTCCTTGGAACCAACTGTGGTCGGATCGAGACGGAGGCAGAGAGCGTCCCACCAAACTACTTCACAGACCTTGAACATCACTATACGGACACCATCGTCCCGCAGATCCGAGAAGAACTGGCCAAATATCACGTGGCGTACTACATCGACGATACAACGGTCGGACGGCCCCTCCCTCCGGACGTCCTCGTGACCCCGCCGGTGTACGATGACGGACGCTATGCGATCTATGAGATCATGCCTCCTTCGTCGCAATGACGAGGACATTGTCACCCAACGGAAGAGGGATCGCCATCTTCCCCGCCCATGACTTTTCCATCCGACGCGCCGCATGCTCTGCCGCAGGCAGATGAACCCAACGGCCGAACGTGGAAAGGATGTATGGAAGGCTGAATGATTTGGATGGATGTCGCGTCGTCTTGACCACGAATCCGACGCGTTCCAATACGGACGAAAGGGTCTTCTCGGAAAAATACGAAAGATGTTCCGGCGGGACGATCGCATGCCACCTCGGTCCCATGAGGTGTGCAAATGCACTCCCGATATCCGGGACGTTCACCGCAATGACGCCACCCGTCTTCAACAAGTGATGCGCAGATCGTAACGCACTGATCGGATCCGGCAGATGTTCTAGGACATCTAGAAAGGTCACTGCGTCAAAAATCCCCTCCCCGTCCATATCAGCGATCGTACCGGTGCGGATCTCAAGGCCGTGTGCACGGCCCTGTGCTGCGGCATCTTCGGACACTTCCACGCCCCGCGCATCCCAGCCGTCTTCGCGAGCCAATCGCACGAAAAATCCTGTTGCCGCCCCAACATCAAGCAAGGTCCCGCGACCGGGTCGCACGGAGGTCATGAGATCCAAATATCGGCGAAAGACCGGGATCATGGACGCTTTGTCCGCGTCATAATCTACGTACCCGAAACCTCCCTGTGCGCCATGAAAATAGTCCGCCGTATAAATGGCAGAAAGATCAGACGGCGTCGGATGCACGAAGGTGAATGCGCAGGAATGACACCGGAAAAGCTGATAGCCATTCACCGTCGCCCACGCTCCGGTCTCTGCACCGCAGAGCGGACACCTCACGGTTTGCGCGTATGCCTGATCTTCCATGGCGTGATCAATGCCTCACGAATGATGTGATGCGTGAGCTTCGACTCTCCTTCTAACCGATTCCGAAAGACGATGGGCGTCTCCACGAATGTCGCTCCGCTCTCGACGAGCTTGTATTTTAGGACGAACTGAAAGGCATACCCGCGCGCTTCGTCCGGCGAAAGGAGGATCTTTCGGAGAGCCTCCGCGCGGATGCCGTTGAATCCACCGGTGATGTCCTTGATCCGGATGCCGCTGACGGCCCGGAGATACTCGTTCCCTCCTCCGCTCAAGAACCGCCGCCACCATTCCCATCCGACGAGGCCGCCGCCGGCGATGTACCGTGATCCGATCACGAGATCCGCACGGCGCAAAAGGTCACGAAATGTGGGAAGGTACACCGGATCATGCGACAGGTCCGCATCCATCATGATGATGGAATCGATGTCTGATTCGCGTTCCAATAACATCCGAAACGCATCGATATATGCGCGCGCAAAACCAGCCTTTTGATTATGCGCATACAATTCCAAACGCGGATGACTCTCCATGAGGCGTCGGACCTCATCCGCCGTTCCATCCGGGGAATCATCATCAACGACGACGACCGAAGCATCCGGAGCGATCGCAAAGACCTTCGGGATCAAGACGGCGATATTTCCGCGTTCGTTATAGGTCGGAATGACAATGAAATCTTTCATGTGGATGTCGCTGCCTTTATGCCAAAACCGCGCCAGCTATTCGCATAGCGAGGGGTCACGACCACGTCCCGCATATGGGCGGCGTCGAACCATTCACGAAAATCATCACCTCGGATATAGAAGGCGATCTCGGGCAAAAGATGATCAAAGACGATCGAGTAGTTCTCACGAAACGAATAGCCGGAGATCGAACACAGGTAGGACGAATACGGCAGGATGTGCTGAAGCCACCCAAAATGAGGGCGCGTTGCAGGACGATACAAGCAGATCAGCAGAGTCTGGAGCACGACCGAAAGGCAAAAGGCGATCGCCTTCGTGACGGGCAATGGGAGCTTTGAGGTCACACGGCGGATCGGATTGAGCACATGAATGATCCATCCATTCCCCTCTCGTCCGTAGACCCATGCAGACACCGATCCGCCGGGGCGGACCTTCTCGACCATCTTCAAAAATGCGCGACGCGGATCCGGCGTATGATGCAACACACCGATCGAATACGCATAGTCAAAACGCGGCTTCAACGGGAGATGAAAGACATCCGCCTGGATGATGTGGACCCCCTCCATGCGTCCGACGTTCGCAAAGGCGACGTCCACGGCTTTGGAGAGATCAATCCCAACGACCTGTGCCGCGCCGAACTTCTTTGCCTGCAAAACATGACGTCCTTTGCCGCAGCCCACATCCAACACCGTTTTGCCGACAAAATGATCACGCGTGACAGGCTTGATCCAGCTGAGAAACTGCGCCTCGTACTCGGGCGTGATCATGTCGAATTGTTTCCACTCTTCGCCGAACCGTTCCGCGGTCGTCAGATTGGTCGTATCGACCGCGTCTGAGCGAAGACGCGGGACTCCACGCACGATCGGATGCGGACCGCATGCGCACGTCAGCGCTCCCTCCATGACCTCATTCCCCTCTCGCGCATCGACGCGGCAGGCGTAGGGCCCGCCACATGCGGGACACTGCAGGAGATCGAGCAACGATTCTTTCATACAGACGCGGGAAGGTTCAACGTCTCACGGATCGAATAAGCGGTGGTGCCGCGGGATTCATAATAGGTCCGCATCTGGACCTCTGCCATGAGTCCGAAAAGGATGAATTGCACACCAACGATGATGAACATCGCTCCCACGATCGGGAGCGGCGTCTCGACCAGATGCAATCCGAGGAATCGCAGGACGACGGCGGCGACCTCGGCCATGCCGCCCAAAAGCAACGATGCAAAACCGATCGCGCCGAAGAAATGCATCGGCCGATTGAAATATTTGGTGAGGAACTTCACGACGATCAGATCGAGCAGCACCTTGAAGACGCGCGACATCCCATACTTGGAGACCCCGGAGACACGCGGCCGATGATGCACGACGACCTCGCAGACGCGTCCGCCGGACCATGCCGCATACGCCGGGATGAATCGATGCATCTCGCCGTACAGGTCGATCCCTTGGATCAGATCGCGGGAATACGCTTTCATACTGCACCCGTAATCATGGAGCTTCACGCCGGTCATCCATGAGATGAGCGCATTCGCCATCCATGACGGGAGCTTCCGTGCGACGAGCTTGTCTTTCCGCTCTTTCCGCCATCCAGAGACGCAGGAATATCCCTCGTCGATCTTCGCAAGGAACACCGGGATGTCCGCGGGATCATTCTGCAGATCTGCATCCATCGGAATGATGATATCCCCGGTCGCAAGACGCATGCCGCACGACATCGCAGCGGTCTGCCCGAAATTCCGCCGGAAGAACACGACCTTCACCCGCGGATCCGCGGCCGCCAGAGAGCGCAGGATCTCCGGACTCCGATCCTTGGACCCGTCATCGACAAAGATGAATTCAAAAGAGAGGTCCGGGCGTTTCCCGGCCTCTGCCGCGAGTTCATCGCGGAGGCGCGCCACGTTCCCCTCTTCGTTATAGACCGGAACGACGACCGTGACGGACCGATAGGACGCTCCCTCGCTCATACCTTTAAAGCCCACCTACGGTACCACAATTGAAAGCTCAGTAAAGCCCACAATTCCTTCCGCCGATCGATCCGACCGGACCCCTGCTCCTGAAGCAGGCGATGGACGAGATCCGGCGAAAAAAGCCCCTGTTCACGCAAAAAAGCCTCTGACGTCACATCCCGCAAACGCTCTGCCAACGGCCCCTTGAGCCATGCGGCCACCGGTATGGCGAATCCGTGTTTTGGGCGGTCAAGAACCTGATCCGGGATCCGTCCGCGCAGCAACTCCTTGAAAAGTCGCTTCTTCCTCCAAGCGCCGAACGTGTACGTGGGCGGAAGCCGCAACAGATAGGCCACTACCTCCGCATCAAGCAACGGCGCGCGCGCTTCCAATCCGTACCACATGGTCGCCCGGTCGACCTTGACCATCACATCATCCATCAGATACGTGCGAAGATACGCCCAAGACCACGCCTTCCAGACCGAGGCGTCTGCACCTGCTTCGGCGGCGCGCATCGACAACATCCGCTCAGCCGTATCGGCGGGGATCTGCCGACGGATCGCTTCAACGAACAATCGGGAAGCGGTCGGAGCGTCGAATGCGCCGCGCCACGCGACATCGCGCGCCCACACGTTCCCTTCGACGAGACCACGCGCGAACCGCTGCGCTTTGAACCCAGGACTGAAATAGCCCTCGCCCGCCGGGACGCGACGCAGGACCGCAGCAGATACTTTGCGGAGAGACGACGGAAGCGCCCCAATGCGCTCCATAAGGACGTGCGCTTGAATATGAGGATACCCACGCAGCAACTCGTCGCCGCCATCACCGGACAAAGCCACGGTCAACCGAGAGCGCGTGAACCGCGACAGATGGAGCTGCGGAAGGACGGATGGATCCGCAAGGGGTTCATCGAACGCTTCGACTGCCTCATCAAGAAGCTCAAGGGCGGCATTCGGCGTCAGGACATCTTCATGATGGATCAATCCCAGAGCTTGGGCGACGTCCCGCGCTGCGGATCGCTCATCATGCGACCGGTCTTCAAAACCGATCGTAAAAGCCTCAAGCGGTCGACCTGCCTGACGCGCGGCGCTTTCCGCAACGACCGCGGAATCGACGCCGCCTGAAAGAAAAAGTCCGAGTGGGACATCGGCGATGAGACGATCACGGACAGCGCGATCTACGCGCGACGCGGAGCCCGGCGACGGCGGATGACGGATCCACCGCCGTCTCGCCGGACGGACATTCCCAAAAGCGCCACGTACGCTCGATGCGCGCGTCGGCGAATGCCATTGCGCTCGCCGGTTCGAGCTTGTGAACGCCTTGAAAGATCGTCCGCGGCGTCGGGACCGCATCGGTCCGAAGGAAGGCGCTCAATGACGCGGGATCGATCTTCCGTTCGACGACGCCGGCCGCGAGCAAGCCCTTCAGCTCCGATGCGAACCACAACGTCCCGCCTTGCACGGTCCAATACAGCGGTTTCTTCCCCAATCGATCGCGGGCAAGGATGAGTCGGGAGCGATGTGCATCCCAGATCGCGATCGCGAACATGCCCTGCAGATGCTCGAAGCATGCATCGCCCCACTCTTCATATGCATGGACGATCGTTTCCGTATCCGTCCCTGTCGAGAATCGGTGGCCAAGCGACACAAGCGCATCCCGCAACTCCCGAAACCCGTAGATCTCACCGTTCAACATGGCCCACACCGTCCCATCTTCGTTGCATAATGGCTGATGACCCCCGGCGACGTCGATGATCGATAGACGCCGAAAGGCGAATCCAACGCCTGATGATTCATGAAACCCCTCATCATCCGGTCCGCGACGACGGATCGCTCTGCTCATCCGTTCAAGAGCCGCCCGATCGCCGGTACCGGCATATCCTGCGATGCCACACATATCAAGAATGATGGCTCACGAACGCGGCGATCCCCTTCCCCCGTTCCTGCCAGGTGTACCGCTGCGCACGCTCACGTGCATGTATCCGCATCACGGAACGCAGATCTTCAGAGCGATCACGGAGTGCGCTCATAGCGCGGAGGAACGCCCCTCCGTCATCCGGCGTGAAAAAGATCGCGATCGTCTCATCCAGGATCTCATGCGACGATGGAACGTCGCTCGCAATGACCGGAAGCCCGGCGGCGAGATATTCAAAGAGCTTCAACGGCGAGGTATACAGACGCCCGATCTCGTATTTCGCCGAGGTCGGCAGGAGTGCGGCGTCCGCCGCCGCGAGCCAGCGATGCGCCTCAGCGCGCGGGACATGGCCCGTGAAGCGTACGCGCGTCGTTTCCGTAGGAAGCAGTTTCTTGATCCGCGCAATATCGTCCGGATTCCCGCCGACGATCACCAATTCGCACTCGTCCGGAATGTCGCCGAATGACGGCGCAAGCGCATCGATCCCCTTCCACGGGAACAAGTGGCCGGTATACACGATCAAGAAGACGTTCTGATCGACACCGAGTGCTGTCCGTGCGGTTTCGCGGTTCGGGAGACCGGTGAACTCTTCCGGGTCATATGCATCCGGCGCCACGAGGATCCGCTCTTCGGCGATCCCCTCTTTCATCAGGAGATCCTTCAACGCGGTGCTGATGACCACGAATCCCGCGACCTTCGGCGCGACCCGTCGCCACCGCACAACATTCGCGCGCGGGTCCTCGTGCAATTCAAGTAAGATCGGTCGTTGTTCCGGCAATGTCCGCAACGTATCAACCACAGCGGGATCACGCGTATACCACGCATCCGCTTCTGCGAAAGCCGCAGCGTTCCGGACGACGCTCCGCAGGAATGACCAGCGCAAAAACCAATACGCTGGTCCATAGAGGAACGGCGGCGCGCGGTGGAGCACATCGAACACTGGCAATGCCGTCACGGAAAATCGCGGTTCTACATCGTAGTGCGTGAACGGTTCCGCGCCGTGGAACGCGTTAGTGCGGTCGGCGTAATACAGCCGGACCTCCGCGCCGGACAACGCCAGCGCCTCGCAGGTCTTCATGATCTGATATCCGTGCGCCTTCTCGGTCGGCAAACGGACGTTTTCGATATAGGCGATCTTCATGCTGAAACGTGGGCTGAAACGAGCCAAAAGCACGTCACAGATGGACGGCGTATCCGTGATCTTGTCATTTTCTCCCACGCGAGGATGAACGGAAGGACGATAAGGCGGATCAGCTTGGAACCGCGCCCCGGCATGAGCGCAAAGGCGAAGGCGATCGCCGGACCTCCGCAGGCCGTGACCGTGATCTGCTCATACCCACACTGTCGCAACAACTTCTCGACACCTTCCGCAGTCCAGCGGTGATAGTCATGCGGCTCCGGCGTCTCCGGAAAAAAGAACGGAAACGATGCCAGAAAACGACCGCCCGGCTTCAAAACACGCCGGATCTCCGCAAGCGTCTTCGCGGGATCTTCCAGGATATACAGCATGTTCAGCGCCAGCGCACCGTCGAATGACGCATCAGGAAAAGGAAAGACATCGTTCGCATCCATCCGTAGCGCGCCATCCGTGTCACGGACATCTGTCGCGATACGTTCGGAGCTTTCAGGAAGATACGCCGCATAACTCGGCGACGCACCGCCTCCGATATCAAGGATACGTCCTTGAAACGACGCCAACTCGGACGAGAGGTGTCGGTTCATGATGGCGCGCCCATAACTTTTGCCGCGCAGGAGTTCATGGAAAAGGGTCGGCGGTTTCATAGGACGTTCCGTTTTCGGAGACGATAGAAATGATGATAGGGCATCCAGGGAGAAAGTCCCTCCCGTTCGACCGTAAAGACCTCTTCGATCTTCGAACGGACGGCTTGGGGCGCGTACCCCTTCTTCCCGATCTCCCAAAAATGTTCTCCTCCCGGGGGATGCGCAACGGAGATCGGGAGCTTCCATGCCTTTGCGATACGGGGAACGCCCGGGAGATCGATGATGCACCGAACCGTATAGCCCCAGTGCGGTAAGGAGATGACGGCCCCCTTCCGGGCAACGCGGGAGATCTCACGTAAACATCGATCGAATGATTCGAACGGAAGATGCTCGAGTACTTCCGCGCACAACACGACGTCGACGGATGCATCCGGCAAAGGGATCTGTTCAACGCTTCCAATGATGTCCGGGTGCAGAGCGGGATCTAGATCAAGCGTCGTGACCGTGACCCCCTGCCCGCGCAACGCAGCCGTCACGATCCCGTTTCCGACCCCGATCTCCAGACACTCTGCAGGTTCGAACGTCAAAACCTCGTCGATCTGGGTGAAGTAGCTCGCCCAGCGCTCTGCGGATTCGTATTTTTGCCAAGATTGGAAAGACATACTCAAAAGACGCGGATCGCCCGCAGCACATCGCGAGACGACATCCACCACAAAATGGGAATACGCGGGATATTGAAGCGATCGGAATCCGCAGTCCATCGCCCGGGCATGACCCCGAATGCGGCAACGAATCCGGCGTCTGCGGTGAGTGCACGGATGCGTGCATCCGACTTTCCACTTGGATAAGCAAAAACCTTCGGTGCTTCCGGTGGATTCAAACGCTGAATGAAGGATGCTGACGCGCGGATCTCCTCCTCCGCATCCGTTGGTGAAAGCGTTGTCAGTTTCGTATGCGAGACCCCATGTCCGCCGATAGTGAACTGGGCATCCACAAGCGAGGGAAGTTCATCTTCACCAAGGACCGGACGGATCATGCCGTCTGAACTCTCATGCGTTCGGATACCGCTCGGAGCGAAGACGACGGCGCCGAGCCCTGCCGACCGCAAAACAGGAAGGACCGTCGCGATATCGGACGTCGCGTCGTCAAAGGTGAGCAATATGTTCTCTGGACCCTGCGCCATCGGACCGGATTCAAATACCGCAGGGAGGCTCTTTACGCGGAGACCGAACGCGGAAAGGCGGTCCATTAAAGCCGAAAAACGATCCACGTCCCATCCGGCCGCGCCTTTTCCATCCATCGCGTGGTACATGAGCACCGCGATCCCGCCCCGTTTCGAAGGGATGAAACGCCAAAGCAGACGCCGGATCCGCTGCTTCAACCGAGGTCGTGGCGCGCGTTCAAAAAGGAATGCGGCGATCCGACGGACGTTTCCGGTCAGCGAGTGGGAGGCGAGGGCCCACGTCCGGACGCGGTCACGAAGGTGCGCACGCTCGCTTGGTGACATTCGCAAGAGACGCTCGAGCGCATCCGTCATCCCCTGTGCATCGGATACACACAACCAGTCAAGATCAGACGGCAGACCCCGCAGATATCCACGGGTCATGGCGATCGGGATGCATCCCGTGGCCGCCGCCTCAATGATCGTCTTGTCCATGGAACCAGGCGTCGCATTAATGAGTACGTCCGCCTGGCGGTACAGATCAGGGGCAGAGGCATGAGGAACATTGCGCTCTTCCCACGTCGCGCCCTGCGGCATCGCCGACCGGAGCTCTGCTGCCTCCTTCTGATCCGTCGTCGGGCCGACGACGTTCAGCACGACCCGTCCCGTCTCATGAAGCGACGCAAGCGACCGGGCGATCCACGGAACCCGCTTGACCGGGGACACCCGACCGAAGACAAGCACGCGCATCGGTCCTTCCTGCACCTCGCGCACATCAGGGGTGAAGAGCTGCGTGTCGATGTGATGACCGACGGGGATCGCGGACCGCAAGGGATTCGATTCTGGAACGGCGGTCACGACCTCGTTCGCCCACGGGACCGCCAACCAGAACCACGGCCCCTTGACCGTATAGTGCGTATACCAAAAGACGACCCGCTTGCCGAGAAGTCGCCAGAGCCAGCCGAGGCAGGCGACATATTGCGCGTCGCCGCGCACGAAGACGGATCGATATCGGAATCGTTCCTTCCACGAGATCCGGGCGATCGTCAAAAGGACGATCCACCGCGAGGAGGAATCCGCGGGCCGCGAGCGGACGACCTCGATCCCCTCTCCAAGATCCGGAGGCGGATCGCTCACGCGGAGCGCACAGACGATCGCGCGGCCGCGTTCTGCGAATGCGCGGAGCCAGCCGACGAAGAAGCCGAACAGGGCGTCATCTTCATCAACGGCCTGCGCGCAGATGAGCGCACGTGGCTTTTCTTCAATGATGCCCTGCCACGCTTCTATCTGCAGGCGTACAGAAGCATCCGGAGTGAGTGCGTCAGAGATGCGTACCTCCCCGCTCCCGAGACGCGCCGCAAGTGCCGCAGCGATCGCTTCCGGATCCGGTGCGACGACGGTCGCGGCGCCGCGCTCTGCGAGCCACGAAGCACAACCCGTATCGGTCATCACGACCGGCACGCCCGCCTCGGCCGCCTCGACGGCAGCGACGCCCCAACCCTCATGCGCGGAAACGAGCGCGAACACGTCGGCACGAGCGAGCCAAGGTGACGGATCACCGGCACCGGCGAACGTGACCACATCCGTCATTCCGCGCGCTGACACAAGCTGCTCCAACCGTGCGCGCTCCGGCCCGTCACCAACGATGGCGAGCCTGACGAATGAATGTGCCTGACGTAGCGTTTCGACTGCGCGGATCAACAGATCGAATCGTTTGACCGGGATCAGACGACCGACGGAAACGATCAAGCCATTCTCCGGCGCGCGGGCGATCCCCGCGAACCGATCATCAGCGGCGATCGGGAGCAGATAGGTCTTCTCTTTCATCCAACTGGCACCGATCAGATCGAAACTCTTCGGACTCACGGTACGGATCCGTGATGCACGGCGTACCAACCACTGGGCGAGATGTTTCCGGATCACCCACAACGGTTCATCCGCCGTTCCCCCATCGAAGAATCCGCCATGATCCTGGATCTCAAACGGCTTTTCGTACATCCGTGCCGCGCGCCATGCCGCCCATCCGAGCTCGAACGGATCCTGCGCCGTGACCAGGTCACAGATCAACAACCCTTTTCGCGCTTCCCGCACAAGTCGTCTCAGACGCACAAAGGGGTTTGATCCCCCGGTCCCGTGTACGCGAAGTCCTTTTTCTTCCCAGTGCGCATCAGACGGAGCCGCGATCACGATATCCAATTCCGCACCGTACGCGACAAGCCGCCGCCACCGTTGGGAAACAGCGGATCCAGGGTCGAGACCGGCACGGTCTCTACTCAGCATCAAAACGCGCATGGGATCATTTCTTCACGAGCACGGAATAGAAGGGCGTCGTGGTCTTACGCTCGGTCTTGAAGACCGTATCGAAAACGTGGCTCACAGGTCGCAAGAACCACTGCCACCGCGCCTGCCCCGGCAAGAAGAAGCTCATCGCCGCGAACCAGCCGCCGTGTTTTTGGATGGTGATAGAAGAAAAATCCTTGAACATCAAGCGCAAGGAATCCTCAAAGAACCGCCAATAATCCGGATACGCGCCGAACCCCTTTCGGGCATGATAGGGATAGATCGATGGGACCTGGATGAACCCGAGCCCGCCGGGACGAAGGATCCGATACATTTCACGGACGGCATCCGCGGGCCGCTCAACGTGCTCGAGCACCGACCGGCACATCACGCCATCGACGGACGCATCCGCGAGCGGGATCGCGTGGATGTCACCGATGAGATCGGGATGATAATCCGCGGACACATCGAGCGTCTGATACTGGACGTTGGTGAACAACGGTTCGAATTTCTTCATCCCTTTCATGAACCGCGTGCCGCCTCCGACATCAAGGATCCGATGACACTCGGCTGCCATCTGGCGCATGCAGGCATCTTCAAACCGTTCAAACGGTCGTTGCATAGGAATGAAGGAGATCGACCGTTTCGGAGATCATCCGATCATGGTCATGAGTGAGATCGATCGGTGAACATCGCGCGACAGGCGTACGCAACGCAGCAGCCCACGCGGCGACATCACGATACGGCGAAATACGGACGTGGTCCGGGAACAATTCTGCGGTCTCCGGATTTCCACCCTGGTCGCTCACGACACACGGCAATCCCACAGAGACCGCCTCGACCACGACGTGCGGGAATCCTTCGTACCCGGACGCTAAAGCAAAGACATCTGCAGCCGCGTACCACGTGGCGAGCGTCTCTCGATCCACGCGACCGAGGAATCGTACGCGATCCGTAATGCCCTGATCACGCGCCTCTTTTTTCCACGCTCCAAGAGACGGTCCGTCTCCCGCGACAACGAGGAGATGAGACGGTGAAAGATCCTTCAAGACCGACAGAAGGAAATCCACCCCTTTCCAGGGCACAGCACGGACGGCCGTCAGGATGACGACGTTTTCCCCAACGCCCAAAGTGGAACGCAATGCATCGCGCGGGTCCACGGAAGGCAATGAGGAAATACTATTATAGACCACTGTGATCCGATCTTCCGAAACGCCCCATGCGGCGACGACTCCTTTGAGATACCGGCTTGGAACGATCACCCGACGGGCATGCCGCGCAGTCCATCGTTCGATCTGTTCTAAAAGGCCGACGCTCCCGCCATGGCGCTGTTTCAAGAATGCATCCAAAAGGACCGGCTCCGAGACGTGCTGTTGATACTGCTCCCAAGCGTAGTCACCAACCATCTTCATGATGGTCTTCGTGCCGGCAAGCATCGCCCCGATCGTTCCCGGAAAACCCTCTGAGACCGGTCCTTGGAGATACACGAGATCCGCCGAGCGCGCACATAGAAAGACGCGCCAGGCATATCGCAGATATCGAATGATCGCCCCACCGGTGCGAGACACCACATCGACATTCCACCCGTCTCCTTTTTCCGTCCGCGCATCGCCGTACGTCACCACGGAGACAGTATCGCCGCGCGCAACGAGCGCCCGCGCGATCTCACGGACGTATGTCGCCGGTCCACCGATCTCCGGCGGATAGATGCCCGTAGCGATGATGATCTTCATGAAAGCGTGGTCAACAAGGCGTCCATGCGCCGCGCGATCCCGTTCCAATCGAACCGTTCACGCACGAGCGTCTCGCCATTCCGGATCAGACGATCGCGCAGACCCGGTTCGGTCTGGATCCGTTCGACCGCCGCGGCGATCGAGGCAGGGTCGCGCGGCTGGCAAAAGACGCCGGTCTCCCCGTCCGTCAAAAAATCCGGGATGCCGCCGACCGGAGTCCCGATGATCGGCAATCCGGCGGCCATGGCTTCGAGGAACGAGATACCCAATCCTTCGGACAACGACGGGCGGCAGAAGATGTCCGACGCATGCAGAAGCGCGGGAAGTTCGTCATGCGACTTCTTCCCCAAGAACGTCACGCGGTCCGTGAGCCCCTTTTGCCCGGTCAAGACGCGGAGCTTGTCCGCATCCTCTCCGACGCCGACGATGAGGGCCTTGGTGCGATCCGAAAGCGCGGTCAGCGACCGGATCAGGTCATCGACACCGTTTTTCAGGGACAGACGGGATGTCGTGATGATCACGACGTCATGCTCGTCGTACCCGAGCGACGCCCGCAGCTCACGACGCGCCTCCGGGGCGAGCGGCTTCGTGAACGCCTCGATGGCCACGCCGTTCGGAACGACCTCCGGCGTCCCCTCGAATCCCATCTTCGTCGCCCACGCCGCCAAAAAAGTGACTGATCGCCTGGATCACGTTCGCCCGTGCAAAGATCTTGCGATGCAGGAAGGTCAGCATCCCCGTCCGCTTTGCGTAATGTTCGAGCGGATCTCCTTCTTGCAAGGTCAGGAGCATCTTTGACCGTGGCTGGAGCCACGTATAGACAAGGGCCGCGAATCCGCCATAACTCGCCATGAGCGACCACACGACCGGGAGCGGGTCTTCTGTGGTCTTCGGCGGAGGAGCGCACGGATCGGTCCGAGGATGGAAAGCAGGTACTTATCGATCGGATGACCGATGCCGCATCGATGGACCATCACGTTCCCGATGCGCTCATCCCAGGCGAGTTCCGGCTGGATCTTCGCGCAGAACAGATCGAACTGCCATTCCGGCAATCGATCCGTGACCTCTTTCATCGCGACCTCTGCCCCGCCGACAAGCGGGAAATAGGTCGTCGCAAAGATGAATGGCGCGTTTCGCCATACTCATTCTGCGACTTTTCGGAAATAGACGATGGTCTTTTCCAGACCGTCACGCAATTCGATCTTCGGCTCCCAGCTCAGCTCCGCTTTTGCGAGCGAGATGTCGGCTTTGCGCTGTTTCGGGTCATGTTCCACGGCCGGAAGATACGAGATCTCCGAGGCGGAACCCGTTAACTCACGCACAAGGTCCGCGAGTTGCGCGATGGTGAATTCCCCCGGATTGCCGATGTTCACCGGCCCGGTGAAACCCTCCTTTTCCATCATCCGTACCATGCCTTCGATGAGATCATCGATGTACTGGAACGATCGCGTGTAGGATCCGTCACCGTAGATCGTGATGGGCTCACCACGCAATGCTTGAAGGATGAAATTCGAGACGACGCGTCCATCATCCTTGGCCATGCGCGGACCATAGGTATTGAAGATACGGATGACGCGGATATCAACGCCGTATTCACGGTGATAATCGAAACAGAGCGTCTCGGCGCAGCGCTTACCCTCGTCGTAACAGGCGCGACGGGAGATCGGGTTCACATTCCCCCAATACGATTCGGTCTGCGGATGGACGACCGGATCACCGTAGACCTCAGATGTCGACGCCTGAAGGATCCGTGCACCGTTGCTCCGTGCGAGATCGAGCATGTTGATCATGCCGAGCACGTTCGTCCGCACGGTTTCGACCGGATCATGCTGATAGTGCTTTGGTGACGCCGGACACGCGAGATTGAAGATCCAGTCGACCTTCGCCTCGTACGGACGTTGGACGTCATGCTCGACGAACGTGAAACGCGGATCCGATTCCAAGTGCGCGATATTCGCACGAGAACCCGTGAATAGATTATCCAGGCAGATGACCGTATGGCCATCCGCGATCAACCGATCACAGAGATGCGAGCCGACGAAGCCGGCGCCGCCGGTGACAAGAATGGTTTTAGGAGACATGGGAGGTAAGCCAAGTGGAAAGCGCAAAAAGCATCCAAAGCCGATTGCCGTGATCCGCACCGTGCGCGTTCTCCGTGATCAAGCGCTCGACCGCCTCATGACGGACGTAGCCGGCGAGCGGTCCGGACGGGTCAAGCACCCGATCCTTCAACTCTCCGGCCAAGGGACCGCGGAACCACTCGGCCAATGGAACCTGGAATCCGCGCTTTGTTGCGCTAAGGATCGGAGACGGGAGGATGTCCCGAAGCGCCCGACGCAATGCGACCTTGGTCATACCACGTTCCACCTTTTGATTCAACGGAAGCGACAACGCCAAAGCGATGACCTCTTGGTCCAAAAAGGGGGCGCGCGCCTCCAACCCCCACCGCATCGTAGCGCGATCCATCTTCACATTGAGATCGTCCGCCAGATACGACGTCAGATCGAACCGCATCGCTGCATCCAGCGACGCATCGCCATGCATCTGCGCGGCGACGTACGCGACCCCGTCTTCTGCGTCCGTGTGCGCAAGAAACCCGGGATCGAACGTCTCATGCAAACGTGCGGTCGAAAAATACGATCCGCAGAACAGCTCCCCGTATGCGCGTCCGGGATCCGCGCGGAGCATCTTCATCGTATCCGCCATCCGTAACCACTTCGGATCGCTGATGATGGATCCAAACGCCTCGACACCGATCGTCGTAAAAAAAGAACGTGACAACATCCGGGCACGCTGATACGCGACATACCGACGGTATCCGCCGAACAACTCATCGCCGCCGTCACCGGTCAGGACGACCTTGATCTCATTCGCGGTCTTCTGTGCAAGGAGCCACAGCGGCAACGCAGAGGAATCTGCGAAGGGCGCATCATAGTGTCGGATGAGCTCGTCGCTTGTATCAAGCAGATCCGACGGCGTCGCGACGAACGCGTGATGTTCGGTCTTGAAGGTGTCTGCGATCAACCGCGCTTCCGTCCGCTCATCCATGTGTGGCACATCGAATCCCATGGTGAAGGTCCGCAATGGCTGCGAGACGTGGCGGGATGCAAAAGCGACCACGGCCGCGGAATCGATCCCCCCGGAAAGGAACGCCCCGACCGGAACGTCCGCAGCCAGTTGGCGGATCTTCACCGCGTCCTCAAGCTTCGACCGGATCTCTTCATCGATATCCGTAGTTTGGTGCTTGGCGTTCGGTGCTCGGGTTCCGGCATTTCCCGAGCTTTGAGCTTCGAGCTTCGCGCTTCGCGGATCCCACTCATGGTATCTCCGGATACGCCATCCATCCGTGTCCCACACACCGGATTCACCCGGTCGAAGTTGCATGATCTCGTGGAATCCGGTGCGCGGAGACGGAACATATTGCAGTCCAAGGAAAAGCCGGATCGCATCCTGATCCGGCTTCATGTCCAAAACCGCGGCAAGCGCTTTCAACTCCGACGCGAAGACGAGATCGCGCGATGGAGTGAATCCATAGAAGAACGGTTTCTTCCCCGTCTTGTCGCGCGCGACGAGCATGCGTTTTTTCGGCGCGTCCCAGAGAGCGAACGCGAACATGCCCCTAAGCCGCGGCAACACATCGTCCCCCCACACGCGATATCCCTCGAGGATCACCTCTGTGTCGGAAGAGGATGCGAAATGCGCACCGGATCGTTCAAGTTCCGTCCGGAGCTCGCGATAATTGTAGATCTCCCCGTTATACGTGATGGTCAGCTCTCCACGCACATCATGCATCGGTTGAGCGCCCGTCTGTGCAAGGTCGATGATCGCGAGACGCCGATGGGCAAATCCGACGCCCGGAACCAACCAAAGACCCTCTCCATCCGGACCCCGATGTGCGATCGCGGAGGACATACGCCGAAGCGCCCCTTCGTCTGGAAGAGTCCCGTTTCGCGTCACGATGCCGGCGATTCCGCACATAATTGTCTTTTTCGTGTGATTTGGCTATGTTAGCCGTAAATATGGATACCGCCAAGCGAGCTGAACGGATCCTCCTGCTGGTCACGCAGGCGGACTGGGGCGGCGTTCAGTCATTCCTCATCCGCTTTGCGACCGAGCTGATGAAAGAGGGACGAACGGTCCTCCTCGCCGCAGGGGGCGACGGAGAGCTCTGGGACGCGGCCCAGCGGCACGGGATCCCGACGCGAAGACTCGAACACGTCCGACGGGAGATCGATCTTCTTGAAGATGCACGCGCGGTCACAGAGATCGAAGCTCTGATACGCGAATTCCATCCGGACGCGATCCACCTGAACAGCTCCAAGATGGGCGTACTTGGCGCCATCGCCGCAGACCGTCTTCCGCAAGCGGATCGTCCGCGTGTGGTGTACCGGATCGGCGGATGGGCGTTCCTCGAACCCCTCCCCGCCTGGAAACGATGGGTGTATCGGACCGCAGAGCGCTGGTCAGCTTCCAAAAAAGACGTGATCATCACGGTCCATCCGGGAGATGAGACGATCGCACGCGATCTGAAGATCCGACCACGTGAAAAGGTCATGACCGTCGCGAACGGCCTCGACCTCCCGGAATTCACTTCCCGTCTGGCGACGCACGCCGTCGCGCGCGAGACGCTGAACCTCCCAGAACACGCGTTCGTGTACGGGACCATTGCCAACGCCTATGCGACCAAGGGACTCCTCCCCTATCTCGCGACACTGCACAAGGTCCTTCAGGAAGACCAAAATGCCTATGCGGTCATCATCGGCGACGGTCCCCAATTCGCACAATTGAAAGCGCTTCGTGCCAAGCTCGACCTCACGGACCGCGTCCTCCTCGCAGGGCATGTGGATCACGCAGGAACCCTCCTTCCGGGATTCGACGTCTTCGTCCTCCCGTCACGCAAAGAAGGCATGCCGTGGACACTCCTCGAGGCCATGGGTGCCGGGATCCCAAGCATTGCCACGAACGTCGGAGCTTGCGCATGGATGATCACGCATCCTGACTTTCCGCATGCGGGACTGATCGTGCCCAAGGACGACTCCGTAGCACTACAAGAGGCCATGCATCAGCTGCGTGTGAACGATGCCGAACGGCATGCACTCGCAAATGGCGCCCGGACGAACGTCCAACAAAGATTCACATGGACCGAGACCTTACGTGGGAATCGAGACGCCTTGGATGGACGAGCCTAACAAAAAAAGACCGGGTTCACCCGGTCTTTTTTTGATCACTTCAGCCGCGGTCCGGATTCAACGGATCCCCCCGAAGTTGTCGCCACGACCGTCGGCGTCGGTGACGTCACAGATGCCGGCGCTTGCGATGTCGTCGTGGGAGCGGCTGGCGGGGTGGTCATGTTGAAACTCTCTTGGATCGATGTCGCCGTCCCATCTTCCAGAGGCTTCAATCGCGGAACGATCGTTGGATCGATCTTCGCGATCGCGCCGAGGAGGAGATTCCGCTGATCATTCAACCCCATCTGTTCGGCCAAACGCGCGATATCCATGTACATCTGCGTGGTCCCACCGCTCAAATTAGGCAAGCGTTGAATGACGGACTTGAATCCATCTGCATCACCAAGGATCGAATAGGCATAGGACAAAACACCGGCTTCCTGCACGTTCTTGAGGTCATACGGGATCTTCGCATCCATTGCGGCTTTCAATTCCTTCGCCCCCTCCTCTTTATTCCCCATGTCATACATGTCTGAAAGCCCGACGTACCAATGACTCTCTCCGACGTTCGGATCGAAATCCAGCGCTTTCTTAAAATCAGCGTATCCCTCCTGCTTCTTCCCGACTTGGATCTCAAACCGACCGAGGCTGTAGTACAACTGCTGCCGTTTCGGACTCGTCTGGATCGCTTGCTGGTATCGATCCAAAGCCTTCTGCGCGTCCTCGGGGACGTATTGCGCCATAGAATCCAGGAAGCGCGCATAGATGAAGATCGGGTTCGTATCGCGTGGATGTTCTGAGAGATATTTGTCTGATACTTCGACGATCAGGTCGTGCCACGCCTTCCAATCCGAGAACTTTTGGAGCGATCCATTCCCCGCAAGCGCCATCAGATTCCGAGACTGGAGATACGCCTGCTCATTGATATACGGTGTCGGGATCGATGCCGCTTTTTTCGCATCTGCGAAGGACTGCGGCAACAATCCGGCGGAAAACTCATTGTTTGACCGGATCGAATCCACAGAGGCATTCCACGGAAGGATCGAATACCGCCACACGACAAGCAGGAACACGACCTGGATGATCCCGAACGCGGTCCATGGGATCGCACGACCAGCCTTCGCATCCTTCGCTTCAACAGCCTCTCCGGCGAAGACCGCCGTCGTCGTACTTGCGATGAGGGCGTACATGAAAAAACTCATGGTGAACCCGGCAGGTTGATCGAAGACGAACAGGTTCTGAACGAAATACGCGCATGGCAACGCCACGTACACGCTCGCCATGGGGGCGTTGATCCACTTCTTCGTATACGCACGCCAGACGCTGAAAAAGAGCGCGCCAAAGATCGCGAAGTAGGTCAGGAACCCGAAGAGCCCGGTCATGGCCAATGCATCCAAGACCGTGTTGTGTGCCCGGTCGAACCATGTTTCGTAATAGCTATATTCAAGCGACTTGGGCTGATAGTGATCGTTGAACAGGATGTGGAAGTTATCGAACCCCCACCCGGTCAACGGCCGTTCCAGGAACCCTTGCCAGGCGATCCCCCACGCGATGAAACGCGTTTCCGTCGCGACCTGGAAATTGGTCAATCGCCCGAAGACCGAATCTTTGATCAGCGTCGTGTTCCGCGCGGCGAAAAGCCCGCCATATCCCACCACCGCAAAGATCGCGAGCGCGATGATGGAGACCTTCGCCTTCTTGTTCTTTGAAAGGAAGACCATGGCCCCAGCGAAGACCGCGAGACCAACGAAGAGACCGAGCAACGCACCACGAGACTCCGCAGCGAAGAAAGATCCGATATCAAGGAGCGCAAAAGCGATCAGCCAGGCCTTCGTATACTTCGACACCCCCTTCAACCAAAGCAGGGCGATGAAGAACAGGTTGAAGATCTGATATCCGGCCATGTAGATCGGATTGTCTAACAGACCGCCGACGCGCGGGCCCGCCGGGAAGAGCAGCAGCTTTGGAAACGGGATCTGTAGCAACGCGACGGATGCCCCGATCCCGGAAAGGATGATCTCCGTCACCAGGATCGTCTTCCACTGTTTCCACGTCTTCAAGACCGATGACGTCATCAGGAACCACGCAAAGAAGTGCAGGACCGTGAACAAGCCGTTCATCCGCTCTTGATTCCCCCACCATGCACGCAACGGGTCGACCGCGAAGATCACGGACAATGCGATGGCGATGAGATACGCGAGGATCGCCCAGGTCAGCGGGACCTTGCGCGGGCGATATTCCGGTTCAGCCCATGCGAGGATCAGATATGCCGGGAAGGTCAATCCGATCAGGACCTGGAAGAAGATCAGCTTCGAGAAGACGAACGGGAAGATGACGACCGGAATGAAGACGAGCGGGACCAGAAGCCCGCCGTAAATACCAACATAGGTGATGGCCTTGAGCCATTTGACGCCGTCAGATTTGGACATAGGAATTCGGCGGCCAGCATAACACCGAGGGCGAAAGGTGGAAAGGTCGCGTATTTTGTGATCTCAAATCCTCCAATGAGCTTAGAGCGGACTCCCCCGAAAGATTCAGATCAAACTCCCCCGAAAGACCTTTAAAACGAATGTCGTCTCGAGCGGAGCCGAGAGACCTTCCTCGTGAATTCAATTCGAAGATGTCTCGACAGGCTCGACATGACATCTATTTTTACGTCGTTTCAGAGATAATCGTCGTCTCAAGAATGAATGTCGTCTCGAGCGGAGCCGAGAGACCTTCCTCGTGGATTCAATTCGAAGATGTCTCGACAGGCTCGACATGACATCTATTTTTACGTCGTTTCAGAGATAATCGTCGTCTCAAGAATGAATGTCGTCTCGAGCGGAGCCGAGAGACCTTCCTCGTGAATTCAATTCGAAGATGTCTCGACAGGCTCGACATGACATCTATTTTTACGTCGTTTCAGAGATAATCGTCGTCTCAAGAATGAATGTCGTCTCGAGCGGAGCCGAGAGACCTTCCACTTGACACTGATATGAATTCTTGGCAGCGGTGAAGTATGGTTCGAACGTATTACGTCTACATACTGACGAACGATATTCGTAGCGTATTGTATATCGGCATGACGAACGATATCCATCGTCGTTTATACGAACACCGAACAAAAGCCGTCCCCGGATTCTCAAAAACCTACAACCTCAACCGTTTGATGTATTTTGAGACCACAAGCGACGTTCACGAGGCGATCGGACGCGAAAAACAATTGAAACGTTGGTCCCGAAAGAAAAAAGAAGCGCTCATCTTGTGTTCTAACCCTCATTGGAACGATCTCTTTGAATCCGAGGTCTAAATGGAAGATGTCTCGACAGGCTCGACATGACATCTATTTTACGTCGTTTCAGAGATAAATGTCGTCTCAAGAATGAATGTCGTCTCGAGCGGAGCCGAGAGACCTTCCTCGTGAATTCAAGCGGCCTTTCATCGGTCATGAGATACCAAAAGGCCAGACACAAGGTCCGGCCTTTGGTGCCATTCCATCGGACGAATCCGACAGGGGCGATTTTGTGACCGTCCACCCCGCCCCTCGAGAGGGGCAGGGCGGTCACGCAGTTGTGATCCGTGCGGCAAGCCGCAGTGGATTACAAGCTGACGGTCTGTGACTGCGAGAGATCCTGGACGTACACGTCGTTCGTCCAATCGCGCGACGTCTGACTTGCCGACGAATGCGGCACCTCAGAGTTGTCGGACCAGAGGAACGTCCCCGTGGCCGCCGCGGCACCACTCGGAGCTGCTGCCGTGTCCAAGTTGAAGACATTGGCGCTGCTCGCGAAGCCACCGAAGGCGGACGCTGTTGAGGAGGTAGCCCGTGACGACCGGGGCAGTCGGATCGCGGTAGAACGTGAAGGTCACGCTCGAACCCGCACCCGCGCCGGAGACCGTCGCGTGCATCGTGTAGACGTTACCAGAACCGGAGATGGACTCTTCCTGACCAGGCTGCATCGAGAAGATGACATACTGGTTGGAGGAGGAGGACATCGAGCCCGTCTTCAGGTCCGTACCATCACCTTCCGTGACGGCATAGGTATTCGTGTCGATATCGCTCGAATTGCGGCGCATGCGGAAGTTGCTCAGAGAGACATTGCATGAGGAGCAATTGTTGATCGAGACCTTGAACACGACCTGCTTGAGGGCGACCGAGCCTGCGCTGTCAGCCGCGACCTGGAACTTCAGGAGATCCTGGTCGATGTTGGCCAGCGTGGTGGACGAGAGCGACTGCTTCGTCACGACCGGCTGGGTCTTGCGGAGGATCTGGGCGTTGCCAAAGGCCGCGCCGTCCGCCGCGTACACGCGCTCACCGGAAGCCTGACCGGTCGCCCGGATGTTCAGCTTCCCAGAGTAGTTCGCGTTCCACTCACCCACCGTGGAGCTGCTGTTGAGACCCATCGCCGGCGCATTGCCGGAACGGGCGACACCAGTCGTCGCACCACTGACCGTGGAAGAGGCCTGGACCGAAGAGAGCTTGGCCCAGAGTTGGAATTGGACGGAACCGTCCTTCGGCACCATGACCGGGCTGGCCGAGAGGTCGATATCCTTCGTCCCGGTCGCGCCGGAAGAGAGGACACCCTGACCCAAGACCGCACCGTTCGAGGCGATGGCGATCGCAGAGAAGTCTGCATTGTCCGCCGTCAGACCAGCGGTCGCCGAGGCGAGCACTGCGATGCGGTCAAGCGAGATGTTCTCGTACTGAGCCGTGGCCTTGTACTGAGCGAACGGCACCCACGCGTCCTTGCCTGCCACGACGATGTTGGTCGTCGGATGAGCGTCAGCCTGGACTGTGAGCGTACCGCTGTTGAGGATCGTCTGGACGACGACCGGGGACGTACCGGCATTCGAGACCACAGAGGCCGAGAGCGTCGGGGTCACCGTGTTGGCATCCTGATCCTGAGCCTGGATGTCAGCGGCGGCACCAACACCGACCGCGATCGTGTCCGGAGTCGTTGTCGACGCCGTGGACGAGAACGAGGCCTTGACCGTGAGGTTCTTTGTCGTGCCTGCCGGGACCACCAAGTTCATGTTCGAGATCTGCGCCTTGCCGGTCGTGGTGTCCGGAGCCTTGGCGAGACCGACCTGCGTGTCGCCATCATAGAGGGCGAGCGAGGTCACACGCTGTGAGAAGCTGGCAGCTGTGTAGCCGGCGCCCGCGATGTTCGCCATACCCGTGAGGGTAAGGTTCGTCACCGTGACGTCAGACTGTGCCGATGCCGCGAGCGTCAAGCCAGCGACTGCGACATTCTGCTGCTTCTTCACGATCGTGCCCGAGACAGGGGTCGAGGCAAGCTGGACGTCGAGGCCGGAAGCCTTCACCGTCTGCGCATTGCCCGTCACATTGCTGTTCGGGACGATCTTGGACGTGTCGAGGAATTCACCCGTGTCAACGACGCGGACATCGCTCGAACCAAACGCCGTGAAGGTCGCGTGGTAGGAACAGTCCTGATTGCCGAAGAACTCACCCGTGGCGTCCTCCGTGTTGGAGAGATCGGACACGAGTGCGAGATTCATCGTCTGACCCGTCTGGATGTCGAACGTGTCGTTGAAGGTGAAGGTAGCTGTGTCTGCGCTGTTTGCCGTCGCAGACGGGATCTCCTGCGGGCCCATAAGGGTCTGACCGGAGTCCATGTCCTTGATCTTCACCGAGCGGAAGTAGTTGGTTCCGGAGGAACCCTTGATCGCGCAAAGCGCCGGCGAGCCCGAGTCCGTGGCGATGGTGAAGACCACCTTGCGGATCTCAAGCGTGTTGTCCGGAGACGTCAACGCGAATTTGTACAACGGGACCGCGAGCTGACCCTTCGCAATGTTCTGGGTCACCGGACCGTTGAACGAGTTCGTGAGCTGTCCACCCTGGGTGGTCACCTCAACGTAGTTCGAGCTGGTGCCATCGAAGGAGCCGTTGGTCGAGATATCGATCGCGGCACCTGCGTTGTACACCGTGTCGATCGCGGAGACGTCCGTGGAGTACTCAACGTACGTCCGGATCGTGCGGCCCGCGCGGCCCGCCACGTCTGCGTGCAAGGAGAAGATCTTGGTCGTCCCATTGCCCACGACATAGTACGGGTTGAACTTCAAGACGATGTGACCATCAGAGTTGACGGTCGCGGCTGTCGCAACGAGCGTGGAGCCCTGATAGAGCTTGAGGTTCGACAGGTCAGAGTTCGTCACCGAACCCCCCTGATAGAGCGTGATCTGATGGAGCTCGATATCATCGGTGCCATTGGCAGTCAATTTGAAGTTCGAGATCTCCACATCCTGTGCACCGATCGTCGGGTTGGCCGGCTGGGAGCCCTTCTGGACGTCCAGCTCGGAAGCCGCCGTGGTACCGACCGTGAAGACATTGCCGCGGACCGGGAACGAGCCCGAGATCGTGGAGTTGCCGCTCACGAGGATGGAAGCCGCATCCTGAAGTTCGAATGCGTGCTGACCACCTGTGTTCGTCGGGGACGAGAAGTCACCATACACGTACACCGCCATCGTCTGCCCAGCCGGCACCATGAGGTTCAAGTTGTTGAACTCAACGATGTTGGTCTGAGAGTTGATGGAGCGGCCCGTGGTCAGGCGGTTCCCGTTCATGTCGTACAGGTAGACGTTCGAGAAGTCCGACGTCGCACCGACGCCAACGCGATGGAAGTGCATCGCGGTGACCGTGGCATCACCAGCACCGGCCGTCAGGTTGACCTTGACGAGCGGCACGGAGGACGCATTCTTCGGAACGTTCATGCCCGCCGGCGTGTCTGACGCGAGTGCCACCGTGAGGGCACCGCCGACAGCCTGCGCGCCACCCGGGAAGATGTCCGCGAGATCGGATTCATATCCGGTCACGTCAGCACCATTTCCGTAGGTGATGGTCGTCTCAACGGCCCACTTGGCATCGAGATGGTTGGCAGCCATGCCAGCATCCGTGACCATGCGCTTAACACCGTTCTGAACGACGTAAACTGCCGGGTCACCAGCGTAGGTGATCAACTGACCATCCGGGTGGACGGGAGTCGAAACCGACGAACCGATGGAGTAGTTCACGAAGAACCCGTCCGGAACGTCGATGATGCGCTGAGCCCAGTTATCACCGTAGAGCTGCTTCGCGAGCGCCTCGGATTCGATCCAATGGAGCACGCCGCCCTTGGTGACAGCATAGGTTTTGGGGTCCGTCGTGATCTTGACCAGGTTGGTACCCGGGCGGACCGTGACGTTTGCCCCGATCTGAATGGCAGCGAGTTCTGCGTCGGTGATCGTTTTCACCGTCGAGAAATCGTTATACCAGGTAAAATAGGTCTTTTCGTTCGGGAAAACATAGCGCTTCCCGTCCGCTGCGTAGTAATACACAGCCGGGCCCGAAGCCTTGATGAGATCACCGGTGTTCAGCGTGGCAGCTGACGCAACGTTCGGAAGCGCCAATGTACCAATACCGACCGACCAGGCGATCGTCGTCAAAGAGACGAACGCGGTAAAGACCTTCTTGAGGGAATTTTTCATAAACCCTGATGGGTCTTGCAATAGAGCGCTGTGGATCCGTGAGAATCCACGAGCACATTTGGTTGGTTTGATGAGTAATTCGCCGTACCCTCCGAAACATCGGAGTCGACCTTTTGTTGGTACAGCGTATATGTGGAACGAGCGGACGTGCGGACTCTGAACAAGTCAGAGAGCACGATGCACGAAGACATCGCACTGCCTGTTTCCGTCAGAACGCCCGAAGGCATACGAACGGTCCCAGGAACATCCCCCGCCCGGCAGGGCGACCGTCAGAGACAGGCACCCTGGGAGGCGAAGCACATGCTTCATCCCGTGATGCCGCTATGGCGGACCCGCATCGGATGATGACGTCGTCTGAACCGAAGGGGTCGTGGTTCCCTTTTGATCTGTGAGATCCGTGGTCGAAGACGCATTCATTGAGGTGGATGAAGCGCTCGTCGTCGAAGAAGACATCTCATCCATATTCAGATCGCCCGTCGAAGACGAAGATACCGCCGCTTGATCCAGCGTCTTTTGCATGGCGAACGCCTGTTGCGTCGCATCCTTCACCTGATTCACGAGGGCTGGGAGATCATTCAATGTCGTCGTCGCAGAGGTCGACGACGCGATCTGGAGAAGGTCCGGCGTACTCGTCGTACTCTTCGTGCTCGTCGCGCCGGTCGACAACGTCGGGGTCGCGCCGGACGTCGCATCGGTCACGGCCTTGGCATGCTCTTCGATCGCATGCGTGACGTCCGAGGTCGGGACGGCGTTCTCATCTTGTGCATGTGTCGTTGCCAATACCTCGATCGCCGTGACGCTCGTATCCGCCGCAGCAGACTGCGCCTCCGTGACCTTTTCCTGCGAGGCTGGGGAAAGCTGCGCCTTCGTCTGCTGCAACGATGTGATGACCTCCGCGGTCTTTTGATCCACGAGCTTCGCCGCCGCCGCGGTCTGATCCGCAGACGAATCGCTCGCCACATCTCCCAACTGCTGCTTCAAGGTATTGAGATCCTGCTTCAGGATCTCCGCCGCCTGCGTCACGCGGCCCGGATGCTGTGTATCGGTCGCGACCTTCTTCAGATCATCCACCCGACGCTTCGTGAATTCGGTCTTCAGGATCAATCGATCCGTCTTGACCGGCGTGAACGCCAAACGCGCCTGCTCGGTCGCAAGCTTCAATCCGTATAAGAGATCTCCGGGAAGCGCCTGCTCTGCCGCAGAGACGGAGAAGATGGAACCGCCGGACGCCACGAGCAGGATCGTCATGAACGCGATCACGGGTCGACGCACCCAAGCGCTGACCCGACGCGGAGCGAACATCCGGAAGGTCTGCGACACGCGCTCGCGGTGCGTGACCGACGCCGAAGAAGGCAAAGAGTTCTTCGCCTGCATGAGGAGCGTCTCGCGCGTTGCACGAACCCACGCCGGATCAGGAGTGATCCGGCGTTCCGCGTTCTTGAGATCGCGGAGCTGTTTAGCGAGGTCGGTGCTCATGGGTTTGGTAGCGTCGTATCCAGGTCCTTGAGAGCTTTGAGGGCTCGATGGTAGATCACACGGGCATTCCCCGGTGTCTTCTCCAGTATCTCAGCGATGACCGTGAATGGCAGGTCGTCGACGAGACGGAGCGTGAGGACATCCCGATAGTCTTCTTTCAATCGTGCAAGCTTCGTGACAAGGACCGCAAGGTCCGCTCGGGCTTCGATGCGTGCTTTTTCACGCCCGGCGTCCCCTGCGATGGGTGTCATGTCAGTAGACGGATCCAGGGGGTCTTGTGTTACAGCATCCAGCGAAATGGTCCGATGTTCTGAGCGATATCGATCGACCACCAGGTTCCGCGCGATCCGGTAGACCAAGGCCCGAAAATTCGTCACATCCTTCCGATCGGAGATGTATTGCCATGCCCGCGTGAATGCTTCTGCCGTGACGTCCTGTGCATCATCCGCGCTTGGCAGCTTCAAAATGACAAATCGATAAATAGCCTCTACATAGCGGTCGTACAGGCGTGCAAAGGCTTCTGGATCCTGCTTCGTCTTGATACGGAACAGGAGATAATGGTCGATCAGATTTGGCATTCGGATTGGGCGTTCACGGTTCGCCCAACGAACGTACTTTTGTTTGGACTCACGCTCTATGAGTGGCAATAAACGTACCGAAAAGAGAGCCGAAACACAAGAGGTTAACTTGCGGATAATCTCTTTTTTTCGACTGTTTTCGCTATTCGTATCTTATTTGTCTACACTAGCGTTGACAAAAGTAAGCTATTCCCCCAAACTCTGATCCATGACACGAAAAGGAAACCCATCCGCTGAAGAGGAACCGATCCGCGTTTCCATCAACGAAGCCGCGCGCCTGTTCGGCATCCATGCACGGACCATCCGGCGCGCTCTCGCGAACAACGAGATCCGATACATCATCGTTCGAGGACGGTACAAGCTTCACTTCGGCTCGCTCGTCACGTGGTCGCAGCGCACGACGACCGTCCGGAACAAGCGCGATGCCAGAGGGATCGGACAGTGGGTCGATCAATGGAAGATCACGAATCCAAAATACTCCCCACGTCCGCCTGAAGAAAAAGGTTAGAAGCGAGAAGCGAGAAGCGAGAAGCGAGAAGCGAGAAGCGAGGGAAAGGATGTTCCCTAATTTGGCATCCATTCTAGATTCTAGATTCTAGCTTCTAGATTCTTTACCCCCTATCTCACCCGTCCGTCGCTCACCGCTTTGAGGTCATGCGTCAGCCGCGTGTCATCCCCGGCAGATGTTCCGATGACGGAGACACCTGTCTGCGCATCGATCGCGTCCGCGGTCGTGGTCGCCACCAGATCCAATACCTGACCGACATCGGAGACCTTCGGCGTGATCGCGACTTCGAAGGCGAATGTCTGCGCCTCATCTCCGGTGAGGACGAGTGATGGGATCGTCCACGTGACATGATCCGACTCTGAGCGGAACGTTGCCGGGACCTGCGAAGCGGTATTCCCCGTCGCGAGGACGTCTGGCGCGAGCGGCGTCGTCAACGTCACATCTTTCCATGATGCCGTTCCCGGTCCGATCGTCGTCGCGATCCAGTAGGTCGTCGTCGCGTTCGCCTGTGGAGGCGTTGGTCCGATCCCAAGTTGGTCCCCGGTCTTCGAGGTGTACCGCGCTTCGGTCGAGATCGGGAACGTTCCACGGATCGTGCCATAGACCATCGGGTAGACCACGAGGGAGCCGCCTGATCTTGCCGACGGTAAAACACTCCAACGGATGCCAGAGGAGACACCAGGCTCCACCGGGATCTGCAACGTTCCCGTTCCTGGCTTTGACACGTCGACGCGATCCACAAGCTTCCCGTCTGCGAGACGCGGATGAAAGACGAAGAATTGACCTCCCCCGTCGATCGACAGATATGGCACGGTCGCCATATCACTCCGCGCGTCTGAGATGAGCGGTTCGATGATCGTAAGGGTCTGTGCCGTATCATTCCGCTGAAGCGTCTCCGTATCCGTCGCGATCACCTGCGGACCATCCAAAACCTTCCACGCAAAGGTCGTACTGGTCGCCGTCACGGGATCGGAAAATAGGATCCGTCGTTCGCCGGGTCGAAGCGCTCCGAGCACGATGGATGACTGACCGTCGATCAGGACCGAGGAGTCATCTGCGACATGGACGACCGCGATCGGGATGGTAGAAGAACCGGTGTTCTCGACCAGGATCGGAAGCGAAGCTCCGGAGGCATAGGCCTGGAACGAGCCAAAGGGCTTCGTCACGAGCGCGTTCGCATCCACGATCCGTGTCTCACTCCCCGAAGCCAGCTGCGGAAAACCGAGGAATCCGTCTTGCCGTACGGTCACACCGAACGGCACATCCATACCTTTCGGCGCCCGGACACGCACCACGATCTTGGAGGTCGCCTCCACACCGGGCGTGACCCGACCGAAAAAGATCGAACGATCCGCCGCAAGGGGTGGTTCAGCACGGACGATCTCCACCCAATCGGGCAGGCGCCACGTCAGGCGGACATCTTGATGCGCATCCCCGTCTGATGCCCGGACCGTCGCTGACACCAGGATCTGCTCCGATGATGTGATGGACGGCGCCGTGAATGCGACATCCAGTCCGGTCGGCTTGGCAAAGAACAGCTGCGTGATGAAAAAGAGGTCTGCCACGAACAGCACAGTGGCCATGCCGATCAGGAAGAGGTCAAAACCGAAGACCATCCGGGAAAACCGGTACTTTCCATGGTAGCGGGCGTGATACATCCGGCGCGCATGCGAGGTCACCGAACGAGCCGGAGCAAGGGCTACTCGGCTCCCGTGCATCGCAAGCCCCGTCAGCTCGGTATGGGAAGGCTTGGATGCGGAGCGCGTTGGTCGCGAAGGTCGACGTGGCATAGATCAAAAGGCGGAGAGTCCTTCAACAAGGATCTCGTCGACGCCGTCATGGTTCAAGTCTGCTGCGGATACCGTGATCCCGCCGGCGATCGGCGTCGAACCAAGGACGAATTCCTTCTTTAGCGTACCGCGAAAATCAAAGACCCGCACGCGTGGAACATCCCCCTGTCCGGACCCGACGATGATCTCATCCTTTCCGTCATGATCCACATCACCGACCGCAACGCTCACCCCGCCCGAATCCGTCGGATCAAAAGCGAAGAAGCTCCCGCCCCAGACGCTGCCGTCCGTCTTCCAGATGCGGATATGCGGTCCACCGCCCGGACCTGCGCCCGTCACGATCTCCCGCTTGCCATCGCCGTCCAGATCTCCGATCGCAACGCGGTCACCGCCGCGAAAGTCGGCTCGATACGCGTTCCATCGCGTGATCGTCGCGCCGCGCGACGTGAGGACACGGACCTCCGGCGGGGCACCTTCCCGACCCACGATCAACTCCAATGCGTTGGAATGATCCGTGTTTCCGACCGCGAGGAAGATCTTTCCGGTGTATGTATAACCGAACGGATGCGCCGTCGCGGTCTTTCCGTTCCCGTACTGCACGCTCACGACGCCTTTTTGAGCAGAGGCCACGTCCGTCTTCCCGTCCCCGTCGATGTCTGCGGTCACGATCGTTGCGCCATTGGGGACGCCGGCGCGATGCGCAAAGAAGCCATTCTGGATCTGTGTTCCGTTCCCATCGAACGCACGGATGAACGCCCCATTCGTGAATGCACCTTCCGTCACATCTGCGGCATTTGCCTGACGGAGCAGGACAAGCCCATCTTGCGCCGCGAGGTCCACCGCGGTCACGAGCGACCCGTCATTCACCTTGGGATCCTGTGATCCCCGGATCTTCTCGAAGACGCCAGGCAATTCCATATGGACGCTCTTCGCACCACCGTTCACGATCGCGAGACCGCGCGAATAGTCACGCTCCCAAACAGAACTATTCGCAGAAGACGCGGCGCCCGTATCCTGCGGATCACCGACCGGGGCGTCGTATTCGTCATACCACCACAACACGTCATGCCCCCAATCTCCTTGATCAAAGGAATACCACCCGCCGCCCACCAGCGTGCTCGCCAGACCGAATCGCATCTTCTGATATGCATTCGGCTGCACCTGGTTATCCGTGTTGACGTTGAGTCCCGTGAAGTTTGGATCTCGGCTTTTGTCGACCGCCGTAAGATACTCCTTCCAATTCGGTCCCCAGCTGTAACTCGGAAAGTGTTCGAAGAATGCGCCGTTCAGGAGGTCCGCATAGGCGGAACCGCCGTTCCCGATGACGATCGCATTCGGATCCAACTGATGGATGCGCGTCAGCATCTCCCGCATCCCCTTCTGCCACGCAACGTTGTCGTCTGCCGCGCTGTCCGCGCGGCCGTCACGATTCAGATCCAAGGCAGATTTCGCAAATCCGGAGATACCGTCGAACGTGTTATCCAAAAAAACACCGTCCCACAGCCCACTCGAGAGGATCTCGTCATGGATGAACCGCGGAAAATATTGGTTCCACCGGATCCCGGTCGGACCCGCGGGTCCCAGATCCGTCACATTCAGCAATGTCGAACCAGGCCAGAAGTATGCATGCTGTCCCGAAGGATCGCGGAGATACCAATCATCCTGGATCTGCGATGCGAGTTTGGCGAACGGATAATCCGACGGTTCACTGAACCGCGCCTGGGCGATCTCCTCGCTCGGGAGGTAGGCGAAGATCTTGATCTTCGGATTGAGCCTGCGAAGTTCGCGGACCCGGTCCGGATAGCGGGCCTGCTGATCCGCATCCAAAACGACGGCATCCCATTTGGCGAGCTTCGGGAGGTCCTCCGTGCGTAGCTGCCAATTGAGATACAGGTTGATGATCTTGGGAGATCCGGCGATGTTCTGCGCGGCTTCAAGCGGCGCCGGCAGGGCTGCCGACGCGATGAGGCCGATCAAGACGGCCAGCGGCGCGAGTCGCTGCATGATCTCTCTTCAATATCGAAAATAAGCCATTTTGTCAATGTTTTCGGGCCCGGGACTGCGCCGCGTCCGCATACGTTTCCATGATCGCGGAGAGGTGCCGATCCCATCCATATTGCTCGATCGCGGCCGCACGACTTTCCCCTGCCATCTGCGCCCGATCCGAGGCATTCAACCCATTGAATCGCCGCAGGGCCCGCACCAAAGCGTCCACATCACCCGGATCGACCAACGATCCATTGACCCCTTCGCGGACAAGCTCCGGCAACCCGCCGATCCGTGAAGCGATGATCGGCAATCCGTCCGCCATGGCCTCAAGGACCGCGAGCGGCGCATTCTCGTACCAAACCGATGGAACGACAAGCGCTTCCGCATTCCGACGGAGGGCTGCGAGGTCGTCTTTCCGTTTGAAGCCGACGAAGGTGATATGCGACGCTCCCGCGGTTTCGACGAGTTGCTTCAGGCGTGCTTCTTCTGGACCGATCCCCGCGATCTGCAATGAAAGTTCCGGGACCGCGGCTGCCGCGCGGACCAAGACATCGACCCCCTTTTCTTGCGACAATCGTCCGGCATAGAGCAGATACCCGCCGCCGCGAGGCGCCGACTCCTGCGGCGCTTCGACCGGATTCGGAATGACACGGAATTTGGACGGCGGCTCGCCCCAGGCGACCATCTTATCCGCCATGAACTGCGATGGTGCGATGAACGTCTGCACCGTGCGTTCGTACGATCGCATCAACTTCGTCAAACCCATTTCCGCGGCCGCGAGCAGATTCCCCGCCATCGAGGGAAAGAGACAGTGGTGCGCGACCGCCTCAAGGTATCGTCCGCCCTTGCACCGCTCACAGACCGATCCCTCCGTGTACATCTTGTAATTGGGACAGGCGAGTTTGTAATCATGCAGGGTTTGCACGCAGGGGATCCGTCGTCGTCGGACCGGCTCGAGGACGGACGTGGAAAGATGGTGATAGACGTTGTGTAGATGCACGACGTCCGGTCGTAGATCATCGAGCAGAGACTCCATCGCGCGGCGGGCATCGCGATTCCAGAGGAACGCCGCCGCTTTCACGACATCGCGTCCAACACCCTCCTTCCGGGTGTAATCGAACCGTGGAACGAAATACGATGCATCTTTTGTCGGAAGATTATCGGGGGCTCGGGTGGAGAACACATGGACTTCATGCCCATCCGCCTCCTGCTTTGCCATCAGTCGATGCATATATCCTTCCGCGCCACCATGCAGATCGAAGAATTTGTTGACGTGAAGGATCTTCATACGTTTTTTTTCTTTATCCCGAGGAGGTCTCGATACAACTGCGCGTATCCCGAGACCATTCGATCGATGGTGAAACGCGATCGGACACGATCCGCGGCGCGCGACGCACGCTGTGCCGCATCGCTGGGATCGGCAAAGACGCGCTTCGATCGCATGTGCGAACGCCGGAACGTCGCCCACGGTGACATAGGATGCCTCATCCGACGAAAGGACCTCATGGAACACGGGAAGGTCGCTGGCGATGATCGGGGTGGCGGCGGCCGCAGCTTCGAGGAAACCAAGACCAAGTCCTTCCCACCGGGAGGGAAAACAGAACACGTCCGCATCGACGAGCAGTTCCGGCACATCGGTCCGGTAGCCGAGCCAATGGACACGCGGCGCGATCGCGAGGCGTTCGGCGAGCTGGCGCAATTCCCCTTCACGCGGACCGGATCCGACGATCTTCAGCATCCACGGACCTTTGACGAGCGCGAGCGCCTTCAACAACACCGCGTGACCTTTTTGCGGGACCAGTCGACCGACGGTCAGGATCTGCGGAACATCGCGTGCCGTGCGGACCGGACGCACGCGGATCCGTGACATGTCGATCCCATTGAGGATCACATGGATCTTCGCGGCCGGCAGATGCTCGGCGACCGTCATGTAGGTCTTCACTTCATTGGAGACCGCGACGAATGCGGTCGTGATCGGAGCGAGTGCGCGTTTCACGAGACGTTTGATCGCCCCATGATCCGGGTTGACGTTATGTTCGGTCGAGATGATCACCGGGACGCCGGCGATCCGTGCCGCCAAACGACCCCAGACATCTGCAACGCCATAGAGATGCGTATGGACGATATCCGGACGCTCCCGTTGCATGATGCGGACAAGCGCACGACATGCGGCGATCCCTGCCAGACCTCGACGTCCAAGGATCACATACGGGATCTTCGCTTCTTGGAAAGTCGCTTCAAGTGGACCTCCCCGCAGGATCGACACGACACGAGCATCCTGCCCCTCATGCGGCAATTTCGAAGCGATCTCAAAGACGAGCCGTTCCGCACCGCCAGCCTCCAGCGTTGGGAGGACATGCATGACGAGCGGCCGTCCAGCACCGGCCGGAGCGAGCGAAAAAAGCCATCCATCCGCCCAAGACATCGGAAGATGCGGCGCGAATGCGCCATCCGATGCATCCAGCGTATGGAACAGCTTGCTCCCCCGTTTCAGCAGGAATCGCCCGCCTAAATAGAACCATTCCTTGAACCACGCCGCTGCCTGCGCCGCACTCCGCACGTGCCATCCGTCACCGCGAAGCAGTTCGATCCACGCGCGATAGCCGAGGTACTGCGCATGCGGGTGCATGGCTTCGGTCTGGACCACCGTGTCCCGCAAGCCGCGTTTGATCCACCCCTTCAATCGACGTCCGATCGATGTCTTTGTCGTGAACCGACGGATCCGCTCCTCAAGCCCCTTCCCGTTCGGCACGGAGATCAAAAAGAGGCCGCCCGGCGCAAGTCGCGCGCGAACGTCAGCGAGGAAGGCGACAGGATCCTCCTGATGCTCCAAGACCTCGCTCGCGATCACGATATCGAACGTTTCATCCTGTACGCGTTCGAAAGACCCCTCGAGGAATCGCAGTTGGGCGTTCGGAACATCCTCCATGGCGCGCTGCGCACGGGCGATCGATGCGCCATCAAGATCGACGCCGGTCGTCTGATATCCGATACCGCCGAGCGGGAGGGTGATATTCCCATTGCCACATCCGATATCAAGGACACGGATACTGGCACGTGGCCGCTCGCCGCGCCATGCCTCGATCCGATCGACGAACCAATCCAAACGACGCAAACCACCTGGTTCGCGATGATAGGACGTGAACGCGTGATAGGCGCGTGAGGGTCTCACGGTCTAAGGATAGCACGGCGGAACGATCCGGTCGGTCTCACCGAAAACTTCGGCATCAGGAAGGTTCCGTGCGTCCGGACAGCGGCCTCCTTCCGCCCCAAGACCCACACGGCGCTGATCGCAAAACCGAGCGGGAGCCACATGACGCCGGTCCAGTAATCCGTATTGAAAAGTTGATAGGCAAAGGCACCGAACGCGCCGAGGGAAACGAATAACGCCGCGCGTCGCATCGGCTTGGTCTCGATCTCACGCACTCCGCGCCAGAGAAGCCATCCGGCAAGCGAAACGAAGACGGCGAATGCCGCCAACCCGAGGATCCCCGTCTCCGCGGCCAGTTTCTGGATGATGCCGTGCGAATCAAGCGGGTCACCATATTCCAAGAGGAATACGCGCGTCGAACCCACCCGATCGAGGAACGTCCCGGCGCCACCGCCGACGATCGGACTCGTCTGAAATACCTCATAGGCGATCTGCGTCAGCATGAGACGGGTGGAATTGGAACTTTGTGCGGTCGACGATATCGAATAGATCGCCATCCCGATCGCCAATGGTGAAAAGAGAAGTATCAAGGAGAATGAGCCGCGCTGCGTGCTTTTTCATCTCCGCACGGAATTCCGTGAATCCGATGATCAAGATCTCTGCGGCAAACACGATCCACGCGGTGCGCGTGAAGGTCAGCAATCCCATGACGAACATGAAGGCCGCTCCCCCGCCCCAAAGGCGCCGAAGACGGGCGGATTTGGCGATGAGCGAAAGCGCGAGCGCGATGGGCGCGGTCGCAACGAGCAATTCCGCGAGCTCATTATGATTCCCTCCCAACACGGAGACACCGAACAGCGGCAATGGATGCGCACGGCCGATGAACGAACCCGCATCCGGCGACAAGAACATCGCGACGAGTCCGGTCAACGCGGCAAAGATCCCGACCCCCGCAAAGACCGATAGCGCAGCGACCAGCCGGCGGCGCGAACGGATCAGGTTGACCGGCAAGGCGACATACGCGAGATAATCGAACAAGACCGGACGCATCGAAAACTTGAGGACGATATAGGGATCCGGCTGCAAGGGGGAAAAGACCGACAAGACATGCGCTGTGACGATCCCGAGCATGGGCCAGGCGAGCGGAAGTCTCGGCCGCCAATTGATGTCATGACGTTTGATCCAAAGGAAAAGCAGCTTCAATGCCCATGCGGCGAGGATGCAGAACAAGAATGCTTCGCCAAGACTGATATCGATCGATCCGCCGAATGCGCGCTGACCGATCAAAAGATTCCCCGTGGGGGCAGACAACATGAGACCAAGGAACGGCACAAGCGCGATCGCGGCGTAGAACGAAGCGTAGATATAGCGATACGCCCACCCGACGAGGAAAACGATCAGCAAAAGACTCAGTGGGGCCGTCGAAAAACCCGTCACGATGAATACCGCAAAAAGCGCGACGAGGACAAAAAGACCCCACGTGAGCGTGCGCGGGCTTGCGGGAGGGACCACATGCGCCATGGATCAAGTGTATCACGTATGAAACGGATATCGCGGATAAAGAAAAAGCCCCGTCCACCAAGTGGCGGACGGGGCGAAGGGGCAAGTGCGAGGCGTGGTCCCTTACGGAACCGGCTGGATCTCCATGTTGTAGAAGACCTCGTTGGGCGGTGCGGGTCCGGTGTTGTTCCACACCATGCTCCCGCTCACCGGCGCGCCGTTTTCTGTCACGACGACGGATCCGATGAACGAACCGCTCCCTCCGCAGGGCACGTTCGTGCTCTTGTCGAAGGTCCAACAGAAGCCACCCTGGACCGCGTTGTTCACGTACCTCATGTTGAACGCGAGGTAGGAACCCGACGGGATCACTGTTGAACAGGTGTACACGCCGTCGACGGACGACGCCGTGCACAACGTTCCCCAATTATGGGCGATGCCGCCCGGTTCGAGGTACCAGCCCTCGACCGTCACGGGACCGTCCACCGTCGCGGTGTCCGGAGACCAGGTGAAGACCAGCGTCTTGACGCCGCCGTCGGACGAGCTCCCGCTCGAGCCTCCGGTCGCGGACCCGGCGCTGCCGCCGGAACCCGAGGCATCGACGCCCGCATCTGCCGATCCAGCGCTGCCGCCGGAACCGGCCATGCCGGCCGTACCACCCGTGCCTGCACCGGCTGCACCTGCGGTGCCGCCCGTGCCAGCTGCACCGGCCATGCCGGCCGACCCCGAGCTTCCGCCCGTGGACGTGCCAGCCGTACCGCCCGTCGCGGACCCGGCGCTGCCGCCGGAACCGGACGTGCCAGCCGTACCGCCGGTACTCCCTGCGTCGCCACTCCAACACAGGTTGGCGCTGCCACACTGGGTCCCGGAGAGAAGCCAGGTACCGTAGCCATTAGCGTCTGGACACAGACACTGCAGGATCAACGGCACAGCGGGATTCTCGTTGTTGACGCAGAACGAGACGTTCGAGGGGAGACACCCATAAGCGTCGACCACACACGGCACATCCGGCTTCGGCGTACAGGCGTTGTTGCCGGACCCGGCCGCACCCGCACTCCCAGAGGAGCCCGCTGCGCCCGAAGTCCCACCCGTGCCTGCGCCGGCCGTACCGCCGGAGCCGGAAGCTCCTGCCGTACCGCCCGTGCCTGCGCCAGCTGCGCCAGCGCTCCCAGAGGAGCCCGCCGCACCGCTTGCACCGGCCTGGCCGCCTTGGCCAGCCGTACCGCCGGTACCTGCACCAGCTGCACCTGCGGTGCCGCCCGTGCCTGCGCCAGCTGCGCCGGCCGTACCACCGGAGCCGGAAGCTCCTGCCGTACCGCCCGTGCCTGCAGCACCCGCGCTCCCGGAGGAGCCCGCCGCACCGCTTGCACCAGCCTGACCGCCTTGGCCTGCGGTGCCGGACGAACCAGCTGCGCCAGCCGTACCGCCGGAGCCTGCACCCGCGGCGCCAGCGGCGCCATCGGGACCTGCATCCGCGGCCGGAGCCGGGACGAGCATGTTGTTCGAGCAGACGAGCGCTACGGCCCTCTGGTCGGTACACCCCGGCCACAGGCCAGGAGTGTCCGTCTGAGAGCAGTAGTTGCCCGCCTGGCAGAAGCTGGTGAGCTTGTGCGTCGCAGTGTCGCACCAGAGCTTCCCGCTTGTCCCCGGGTTGTTCGGGTCGTTGAAGCAGAATTGCTGCGGCGTGGTGCACGTCGCGCCGAAGTCACAGCCCAAAAGCGGACTCGTGTTCGACTTTGACGTCGGGCTCTTGTCGCCCGACGAACACCCCGCCGCGAGACCGAACATGCCAATGAGCATGCCCGCCACGACGATCAGCCGGATCTCTCTCTTCATTTGGTCCTCCTTGATTGCCTCTAGCTTGCCAAAAGATCGGTCTTTACGACGGAATGCCGCACTTCCCGCTTAGAAAAACCTATTTCGGGAATGTCTGACCCTAGCAAAATACGGTTTACCTGTCAAGGAATTACAGGAAAATAGGCTCAACTATGCATTTTTCGCTAAACGAACGTAAATTTCGATGATCTGCGAATAAAAAACGCCCCCGGGTGAGTACCCGGGGGCGAAGGTTTCGTGATCGGTTCAGCAGATCACAGGGAGGCAACGCGTCGGCAGGTATACGCGGGACTCCCTTCGGGCTGGAGGTTGAGGGGAACGAGCGTTCCGCTATTCACGTCGACCACCTGCACGGTGACCGAATCGCCATGGCAGATCCCGTTATAGAACGAGCTGTCGTAGCAGGTGCCCTGCCACGCATAGCTGCAATTCGTCGAGTTCTGCGGCCAAGACAGATAGAACTTCGTCGGAGCGCTGGACCTCGGAATGAGACCCGTCTCGTAGAAGCCGTTACTGTTCCAGCTCATTGCGTAGGATCCGGCGCCATCGTTCACGACGGGAGACACACCCTGACCCACGTTCGACAAGCGGACGCGGACCGTAGCCGGATCGACGTTTCCGTCGCAATCCAGATCGAGCTGATCGTTCCAGCTTTCGACCTGACCCGGATACTTGGCGTTGTCGTGGTCGTCGCAGTCCTTGAGCAACGGATTCGTTGCCGTCGGACTGAAGCCATCCCCGTCCGCATCATCCGATGCGACGAGCGACGAGACGTCGGCCGTGACCCAGAGGTCACACCCGTCGTCACTGTCGTGCTTCTTCGCGATGACGCGCGCAGCCGGCTGCCCGTCGACCATGGCCCACATCGGCGCGACCTTGGAGGCCTGCGTCGTGGACAGCGAATCGAGCTTGCAGAGGCCGTGCGCCCACGGACTCGAAGCAGACGGATCCCACTCGCCGTTGAACTTGAGCTGACTCCCACGCTGGATCGCGACCGAGAAGGTCACGCCCGGCGCATCCGTCGCACTCATGTCCGCCTGCGGATAGGACCAGTTGGCCCCGCCGATGCGGAACGGAACTTCCTGCGCGTAGAGCTGGAAGGCGTGGTTGCCAGACATGGGCGACAACACGTGGACCGTCAGCGTCACGAGGTCATTGACCACGCCGCCGTCCGTTCCGTCGTTGCTGCCCGCACCTGCCGCGCCGCCGGCGTTCGTGGAACCTGCTGCCCCGGCGTTTCCGCCGGAACCGGACGTTCCGCTCGCACCTGACGACCCACCCGTTCCGGCCGTTCCGGCCGTTCCGCCCGTGCCGGATGAACCCGAGGATCCGCCCGAGCCAGACGTTCCGCCTGTTCCCGACGATCCCGCACCGCCGCTCGAACCACCCATGCCGGAAGTACCGCCGGTCCCGTTCCCGGTCCCGGACGCTCCTGCCTGGTTGTTCTGCTGGCCTGCGGATCCGCCCGTGGAGGGCGTTCCCGCCTGACCGCCGGTGTTCGTGGAACCTGCTGCCCCGGCGTTTCCGCCGGAACCGGACGTTCCGCCTGTTCCCGACGCGCCTGCCGCACCACCCGATGCCGACCCGTCCTTGCAGACGATGTTCGACGCCGTGTCGCTTGGCATGTTGACGCCGCAGTGACACACGTTGTGTGCCGCACGTCTGCCCCTCGATGGAACAGCTCGTGCCCGTGGCGCACGGATCGGACCCGTTTTTCGGATGCGACCCCGTACCACCCTGGCCAGCGGCACCTGCCGCATTCGCGTTCCAGTTGATGTCGTCCGCGGCGTTCCCGCAGGCGACGCTCAACAGGGCGATCAAACCGATCAAGATGTGAATGTGCTTCACTTGGATACCCTTTTGTTGATGGCGCCGCGATGACGCCGGAGTTGACGCCCCCCAAGGAGTACACGGACTATCCGCGCACTCGTCTCAGAGAACAAAGAAAGATACCAAAAAATACGGATTTTGTCAAGAGTATGACTTACAGAATAGAGCCCTATTTATGCGCTATAAAATGGCCTATTTAGGCCATTTAATTGAACTCACCTCATTATTCCTCAAGACTTTTTTACAAAATGTCTGATCTAAGCCATTTTTCCACATCGAACTCCCGCCGTCCGATGCTACACTGGATATACCTATAGGTCTTTGAAATGCGTCGTTTCGCTTGGGTACGCCGGGATCCATGACCCCGCACGTCCGGGGTCTTGCCGCTTTAGGCACCTTTTTCCTGTGAAGCAACCCGCGAGCGACCACCCCGGGTCGTACGATTCTCCCCTGCCCTGCAGAGAAAGTTTGTACGATGGAAAAACACTGATGGACGACGGCAGACCGTTCTCCGCGTCGCGGTACGGCTATGCCTCGGATGGCCACACGAACGTGGCATGTAATGGGCAGATATCTGCCCTTGGGGAAGGAACCCAAACGACGGTCAGCCGTCGATGGTACCTCCGACCCGTCGCCAACTGCCCATACGGGCATTAGCGCGGCGAAAACATCTCCCGGAAGCACGGGCTACCGGTCCCCTTCCCGGTCGCTTCACGCGACGGGTTCTCATGACCGCCAGATCACTCTGGCGGTCATTTCTATTTCTTCGATTTCGGCGTTGCGGATGCCCAAGCGGCGTTGAACAATGCGCGGAACAGGTCAGCGAACCCTTCGTGCTCGACCACGAACCCCATACTCGTCGTCGGCGTCGTAACCGTTGCAGCGACTTTATCGTCTACGATATTGACCTCCCCTTTGAATGGCGCTTTGTCATACGGAAGAGAACGCACCTCCCATCGAGATAGCTCCGTCGGCGGAAGTGCGACACCGGGCTTCAAAGAACACAACAAACGTCCACGCATCCGTCTCGCCATGCGCTGTCGCTTCGCGGCATCCACGTTCGAGGCATTCTTGATCAGATCCTCATCCACGGCCGTGAAACTCAGATATTCGCCGCGCGAATCCATCATGATCTCTCGGATCGCGATCACCCCTTCTGGCCCTTCGAAATAACGGACCGTTGGTTTGTCTTCCAAGGTGTTATACAGCGCCATGAATAGAGGCATGGACTTCATGGATGCGCTTTTTCCGCGCTTCAAGATCATCCAACTGCTTTTCGAGCAGCCGATGAAGCGCGGCTGGCGACGTAGCGCTGTACTGGATCCGCTTCCCTTTCGTCACGCTCGAGACCAACCCTCTTCGCTGAAGGTCCTCCACGATCGCATAGGTCGTGGTCCGCGTCACGCCGGCTGCTTTGGAGATCTCCAAGATCCCCGACGGGCCCAGAGAGAGCATCGCCAAATAGACCTGCGCTTCCTTATCTGAAAGGCCCAGTTCCAACAATCGCTGCGTCGCCTCCTTCATACTCCACTGCTCTCACGCGTTCACCATCGCGTCAAGACGGGGATCGTCTTTTCCGCCGTGTTTTTCCATGTATACCGGCTTGCGCGCTCGATACCAGGCAATCGAAGCCGTTCTTTGAGCCCCGTCTCATCCGAGATCCGCGTCATGAGCGAGACGAGTTGTTCCGGTTCGTCCGGCGAAAAATACAAAGCCGCATCCCCACAGATCTCGGGGAGCGACGCGATATTCGACACGAGCACCGGACATCCGCACGCCATGGCCTCGACCGGCGGGATCCCGAATCCCTCGTAACGCGACGGATGGATCAATGCTTCGGCCGCGTTCATGAGATATGGGAGATCCGCCTCGGGCACATATCCCAATTCGCGGATATCCGACTTGAAAGGTGATGCCGCGATCTCCTTTTTGATCTCCTCATACCCATAACCCCGAGATCCCGACGAGCGCGAGGCGATGCGGATCACCCACGCCGCGCCGCGTCTTGAATGACGTGAATGCCTTGAGAAGCATGACGATGTTCTTTTTCGTTTCAAGCCGTCCGACCGTCAAAAAGTAGGGCTGAGGAAGTTGATACCGCCGCAAACGTTCCTCGATCTCCTGCTTATCTGCGATGGGATGATACGCCTGATGATCCACTCCGTTGTATGTGATCGCGATCTTCCGTGGATCGATGCCGTACGCCTCTGCGATCTCCCGTCCGGAGAACTCCGAAACCGTCAGGATCCGCGTCGCCTTTTTCGCGATCTCTTTCATCGCATGTTCGTGGATCCGCACCTGCCGCGGTTTGTACAGTTTTGGATACCGATGGAATCCGATATCGTGCACGGTCACGACCGTGTTCTTGGGCACGAAGCGCGGCAGCGTGCTCCCCGGCAGCCACAAGGCGTCTACGTGATGCTTCTTCAATTCCCAGGATAACCGCAATTGCGTCCATCCGAACGGCAGTGGCCAGGTGATCCGTTCCTCGTACCAGTTCTCCGGCAGCTTTTCGAGCCCGCCCGAGAGCGGCGCATTCGAATACAGGATCCACGAGTTCCCGTCACCGGTCGTGAGACCTTTCAGCTCCTGAATGACATGCCACGCATACCACTCCACTCCGGTCTTGGCCGGCTTGTTCGCGCGGGTCGCTTCGATCCCGATCAGCATGCGCGAAGTATAGCATGCATGGTCCAAAATGTGTCTGGCCATGGATTGACAAAACCGCCAAAATGGTGGATGCTGTATCCAGAAAGGAGGTCCTTTTGGAACGAAAGACCACGACCGGATTCACAGGCGTCGATTGGCCGTTCGAGCAGATGATCAGCATCCTCGTCGCCCTCATCCTCACCGGGCTCAACGCTTTCCAGCTCGCGTTCATCGGTTTTTCCTGGTCAACGCTCTTCGGCACGATATTCTGCGCGCTCCTCGCAGTCGCGCTCTTCGCACTCCATCGCGTCGCACGACGACCTGATACCGACGGAGGAAGGACGCTCCTCCCCACCCACGCCCCGCATCTTGCGGGGCGTTATTTTATCCTTGACGTCACGGAGGTCACGGGACTAGCCTCCTTTGCAGGAGGAAAGGAGAAGAGGGATGCGAACCTTTCACGAGCTCCGTCAGAAACATTTCGGACGCGCCCGCGCCCGGTCAGTGATCTTCGGTGAACATCCGCAGGTCCAACTTGCGCTTGGGGTCGAAAAGAAATCGACCTCACCGACGCCGAACCGATTCCCTGTGCTCATCGCGCGATGCAACTACATCTTTCCGGATGACGTTGCCGCGGTCCAAATGGCACGCGAGCTGGAAAAGGCGACGCGGATGCCCATCGGGGTGAAGAACATGATCCGTTTCGTTTCCAAAGAACGCGTACTGAAGACCTACGAACGCATCGTCGATCATCATCGCGGACGTCCATTGGAAAACGAAAGTGACGCGTGGGGGGAAGCCGACTTCATCGGCACACGCCGCGGGGAACGTCTCATCATCGTGATGTTCCCCCTCGATCTCCATCCCCGACGGCTGCGCGCCATCGGATGACCTTCAGCCCTGGACTTCCAGGGCTTTTTCATTGACGATTCCCCGGATCTTCCCTAGCATCAGATCAGGAGGTGCAGATGCAACAGACGATCTCCCAGCTGATCTTTGGCAACCGTCCGCAGGCCCGCGTGCTGTACGCCGAACCGAACCGCACGTCGATCCTCAAGCGACTCATGAACACGGTGCGGCAGACGTCCATCTGTCTGTCGAGCGCGCCTATCGAGGATCAGATCCTCGTCGGCTCCGGACTCTGTCCGGTCCTGCTCTTTGAATATGCGATCTGGTTCCCCAAGGCGATCATCGCCGACGATGTTCCGGAGACGATCGATCATCTCTTTAGCGATGAAGGGGTCGAGGCGCGGATCGCCTCATGGTATGTCCCGCTCAAGACGGTCGAGGAGGTCATGGACAAATTCTTCATGGGCATGACGCCGCGTCCCGGATTCGGGACGCAACACGACGACTTCGCCAACTTCGTCTATGACGTCAATGCCGGCGAACGCTTCAAGGTCGCACGATTCGGCCTTGTGCCGCTCCCTGGCTCGCGTATCTGCGCATAAAAGGCCCGCCTTCTCGGCGGGTCGTTTTTTATCCCTGCGCCCGTCGCGCCGCGAGATGCGCGATGTGCCGTTTGCGCTCGGCCGCGTACTTCGACAAGCTTGGTCCCAATTTTTCCATCATGAGTGCGGCCGCATTGCCGCCGAGGAAGTGCGGCAGGATCACATAGCTCGCTCCGGACCGATACAACACCTCAGCCTCGTCCACGGACTGTGCCATCAACACGACGATCGCGCGCTTGTTCGCTTTGCGGACCTTGGAGAGGAGGAAGGCATTGGATTCGAAATCCGGGATCGTGGAGACGACGACGCGCACGCGTCCCAACCCGAGATCGTCGAGGAACTCGTTATCATCCGCGTCGCCATATCGGCATGGCACGCCCTTGGCCTCGAGCCCCGCGATCACCGCCGGATCAAAGTCCACGACCAGCGTCTTCAGTTTGAGATGTTCCAACGACGGGAGGAAGTCCGATCCTACGCGATGACAGCCAAAGAGGATGGCGCCGAACCGTTCACGCCGCCCTCGTTCCGATATCGGACGCGCACGTTCGAAGATCCCGAGGAGCGGCGCCAATCCGCGATAGATCGGATCCGCATATAAGATGAGGATCGACGATCCGGCGATCGTGATAAGTGCGACAAGCGTGGCAAGCGCGACATCACTCTGCGTGAGGTAGCCGTCGCGCGCGGCCGTGAACAAGAACAACAGCGAGAACTCGGAGATCTGCGCGACCGTGAGCCCGGCCATGAAGGACGTCTTCTTCGCGTACCCGAGCAGACCAAGGATCACTATGACCACGATCGGATTACCGATGAGGATGAAGACCGAATACCAGATCGCCGGACGCAACAACGGCGCCAAGTCCCGTGATCGGCAACTGCGCGCCGAGCGAGACGAAGAACAGGATGATGAAGAAGTCGCGCAAGAGTTTCATCTTCGCGCTGATCTCGTAATGATACGGCGACGCCGCGAGCGTGATGCCGGCAAGGAGCGCACCGACCTCGGCAGACAATCCCATCACGCTGAAGAGCGCAGAAAGCCCCACGCCCCATCCGACCGAGAACAGGAGAAGGAATTCCTGCGACGCCGCGAATACGCGTGTGATGAACGGCAGGATGAATCGCGCGATGATATACAACAGGACGCCGAGTCCGAGGATCTTGCCGAGCAGGGCGAACCCGGCCGTCGTCACGTCCCCGCCCGCCGCGACCGAGGTCATCACGATGATCGCGAGCGTGGCCGCGAGATCCTGCACGATAAGGAATCCGATCGCGATCTTGCCGTACAGCTTCCCGAGGTCGTTCTTATCCGCCAGGAGCTTGGTGACGATGATCGTCGAGGAGAATGTGAATGCGAGCGCCATGAGGAGCGCCGGCGCCTGCGCGATCCCGAGCACCCGTCCCAGCGCATATCCAAGGAATGTCGTGAAGAGGATCTGCCCGAATCCCGTCAGGATCGACGCGCGTCCCACGTCGCGGAACACCTGCGGCGAAAGCGACAACCCGACGATGAAGAGGAGCGCCGTGATCCCGAGTTTGGAAAAGATGTCGATCGTGCTCTGCGAATGGATGAGGTTCAGCACCGCCGGACCCGCGAGGATCCCCGTGAGCAGATGGCCGAGCACGAGCGGCAGGCGCAGGGTCTGCATCACGAACGCCACGCCCGTGGCGAGTGCGAGGATGAGGCTGATCTCGACGAACGTGTTCATGCGCGTCATATATCTTACCATGCGATCACGGCGCGATCCGGTTCCCGCATCGCGCGTGCAGCTCCACAAGGTCCGCACTCGTGAGCACATCCGTGTTCCCCTCGTTCATCGCATACATCACGGCATGCGTATCCGAGACATGTTCAAGTCCGAGCGCATGTCCGAATTCATGCGTGAGCACGCGCACGAGTTTATCACGGTCTGCTCGAATTGATAGATATTGATCCGCGTCCCCTGCCCATCCGACACATACTCCCCTTCCTGGAACGACTCCCCCTGCGACGTCGCCGACCGTATTATACGTCGCGACATTCAGATTCAACGTATGCGCGAGTCGGTTGAGCTCCGACGCCATGAGCATTGACGTCGTCCACCGTCTTATTGAGCTGATCCTGCGCCGCATTCACCGCATCCACTTCTGCATTGATCACGCTCTGCTCGTTTTGAAGCCGCGATATTCCTTCGCCGAGACGCCACCGCGCTGCGCCGCCTTCACTTCTGACGCGAAGGATGCCTTTTCCGTATCCAATGCCGCGATCCGCGCATCCAGCCCCTTCTTCGCCGTCTGATACTGCGCATCCAACGCATCGTACTTCGCCTTCAACGCATCATACGACGCCCTGTCGTCATGCAGGACGATCCCAAGACTCTGCAATTTCTGCGTTGCCTGCTGACGCGTATCATAGACAAGGTTCACCGCCAGCTCCCCACCCGTCGCATCCGCGACCAAGAGATCCTTTCCCGCCGCATCGTTCCAGACCTTTGCCGCCGTATCGATCGCATCGGAAAAATCCTGCCGCGAGATGTTGAACCGCGGATCAAAGGAACCGATCGAATACGGGATCGGCTGAGCGCACGGCACCGGCGGAAACAGCGTCCGCTGGATATCCTTCCATGTGAGGTGATTCAAGACGAACGCGTTGTACGCCGTGGCCGCGAGGATACCAAAAGAGACGAACGTCACCAGGACGGCGAAGAACGGCGTGCCCTCATCCCGCTTTGGCATGCCTCCAGTTTACCATTCTCATGTACCCATTCGCACGAATGGTCCAGAACGCATGCAAGGATCGGATGGATCGGATACGCGATCCGATACACGACGAATTCCCGCTCCTGACGATATGCAAGGAGCTCGGCGCGAGAAAGCGTGATCAAATGTTTCGATGTTGAACGAAGAGAGAGTCTCAACGCGCCAGCGATCTCCCCGACGCTCATGTCCCGTCGACGCAAGAGGTGGATGATGGTCAGCCGGCGCGCGTTCGCCAGCGCTTTGAGGATGCGGACGGGCTCCATATCTCTTTCCACCGCTGCCACGAGACCCACACCGTTGTCAACCCACTCCATGCACCCATTCGCACGAATGGGCGTATAAAGCGCGGGGACGAATGGGGCTGGCGGTCAGAAGCGCTTGATGATCGTCATACGCTCGTTGCTCCTCACATACCATCCGCACATGGAGGAAGGATAGCACGAGGTCACATCCCCTTCAGATACGCTTCCGTCAGTTCAGGCGTCTGGCAAGCCGTTTGCGCGATCTCTTGCGATCGAGTGATGCATTCATCCAGCAACGAATGCAGCTCTTCCGGGATCTCATCCCTCTGCAGACTCCCCATGTTGTGCGGCCATGTACTCTTTTCTATGGCATAGATCTTCTCCCACCGCTTGGTGCGTAGGACGCTTTTCTTTACGCCCTTATTCAAGCCATCGAGAAACGCTCGTCCGAGCCGATCCGCCTTCTCCAGCTGAGCAGGTGTTGGCATCTTTTTCCGTGCAAGCTCTGACGATCTCAATCCTTTCTTTGCGTGTTCTGTCATGTGAGCTGTATCCGGTGTCTGGTTTCTTGCAGCTTTTAAGGCTCTGATCGTGGAATGGATCGTGACTTCATCATAGTCATAATTCGGCTGACTTTCATCGTCTGACTGCATCTTCATTAGAGATCCTGCGTCATGGCGAGGATCCGTTATTTGTGTATTGTCTGTCATATATTTCTTTCGTTAGATGAATTAAGTGTCGCGATCGCTCTTCCCATCCTTATTCTCTCATTCGCGCGAATGAGAGAATGGAGATCACGGTTCGAGCTGCTTCTCCGGAAGATCCGGGTGGCCGACCCAATATGCCTTCTTTTCTCCGTCACTCGGCCAGTCGAAAACGATATGCGCATGCGGGCATTCAGGCCAGGGCCGTTTTGGCGTCTCTTCCCACCATGTCTCATCCGGGACCGGGAATATGATGGCGTGCTGCGGGTCTTCCCCGTTGATCCAATCGATCTCCTCCGTGAAGATCCGGATGTACAGCTGGCCGCACTCCTCGCACCGCACGAGCCGCGTGCTGTTGTGGGAATCTTCTACATAGGATTTGACGATGGTGAACCCGGCAAGATCTGAAGGTTCAAGAACCGGTTTGGTCCAAAGGTAGCATTGTTTGTAGTCTGTCATATGTGTTTTTTGTTAGATGAATAAGGTGTCGCGATCGGTATTCCCGCCCCCATAGGCTCATTCGTGCGAATGAGCCTATGGGAGACGATCGACCGGAAAAACAAAAAGCGGCTGAGAGATGTTATTCAGCCGTAGCTGAATGAAATCTCCCAACCGTCTTCACGATCAGTCGCACAGCGCCTTCCGGGCCCCAGCAGATTTCCCTGGTCCCCTTCTCCATTTGCGGAGAGACACTGTCGGCCCGTTTCTGCGGGCTTCAGTCTGCACTCAAAAGAACTTCTTACATACTTACTTTACCCCATTTTCCCGATTCCGTCAACTCTCTCATCGCGTCATGGATGCCCATGAGATCGGTATGATCAGCTTTTCTTTGTGAATGATCCGAATTCGACATTCGCCAATGACAGGATGCCGCGGAGCGTCCCACTTGCGAGCTCGCGATGGAGTGGCACGATCGTGACGATCGTCTTGCCGGCGATCGTCTTCTTCAATTTCACATGGCTGCCTTTCTGGCTCGCCTGATGGAATCCGAAATCCCGGATCAAGACGGCAATGACGTATGCACCCGAATACGTCTTCGCCATATGGACGGGATCAGACCTGGGCCTCCAGCGTCGTCAGTAACGGAGCTTCGCGCGAGATCTGCTTTTTCATCCGCGGCTCGTCTTCCAAAAACAGCTCAACGGCCTCTTCGAGATTCTTTCGCGCGTCATCGATCGTCTTGCCCTGGCTCACCACGCCCAACTCGACGGCCCGCGCCACGTACCATTTACCCTCTTTGACGATACTGGCCGTGAATTTGTAGGTCATAGCATTGAGAAAAGCGTACCCTGACTCGACGGAAAAATCAACGGAACCGCTTAAATTTCCTATCTACACGAATGAGCCCGTGGTCATACCGGTCTTATTCGCGCGAATAAGACCTGGATCCCAGGACGGCATCGGTCACGATGTGGCGGGGTTCGGCGAGACGGTACTGACGGACGGTCCCGGTCTGCAGGTGGTCGATAACGTCTGCCTTGGAGAGGATCTGCAGGTGTTTGGATGTTGCGCGAATGGACAGCTTGATCGCGGCCGCGATCTCGGACACGGAGCGGCTCCCCGGCCGCAGGAGGTCCACGATCGCCAGCCGGCGCCGATTCGCAAGGGCTTTGAGCAGCTTCTCGATCTGCATACAGGTCGTATTCGCGCGAATAAAATTCGCGTCTCTATATACCGCTGCCCTATCCTAACCAGCGTGTCAATCCCCCATACCGGCCCCATTCGCGCGAATAGGGCCGGTAAGGCGGGGAGGAACGGGAGGATCTCCAATACAAGTCCTATTCGCGCGAATACGACCGGTAGCTGCAAGCCGTCCCACGATGCCCCACCCCCGCCCTCAACCCAACCTCTCCCCTCCCGATTTTTTCCCTCATTTTCCCCGTTCGTTGCTCCTTTCTCGCTCATTCGTCCGATTGAACCCGCGGATCATACCAGTCCTATTCGCGCGAATAAGACCAATAACGGAGAACACCGGATGGTTCCGGTGAAGCTCTCGGGTGACTATTCGCCAAGGCGGAAGTGATGCGAGGCCCAAGAAGAAGATGTCGGAAGTCGTTCTCTTCACTTGTGAACACTTCTACTATACGGGAAATCGGGGGAAATGTCAGAGAATCGAGCTTAGGCCCTGGACTCACGTGTCTTCACCTGAAAATAACATTTTTCACAATATCCCTTTGCATAGTGTCGGATTGTGCTTAATTTGCATTTCTTGCAGGATGCATGATCTCGACTCCATTGATTTGGACGAAGTTTGTTTGATTCATAGATCTTTGTCATCTCTAACATACAGCTATGCATCCTAGCACTTTTGAAATTTTCTAAAGCATGATTTTTCTTGTCTCCAATATGTAGCATCGTAGCAAATCGTGGTGCTTATTTTTTCTGTATTCGTCCCTGCCAATTCCACACGATTCACACTTCTGACCAGCACGATCCATAGCCAGCTCACGGTTTCCACCGAGATTCTTTAACATCTCTATAACAATTTTTACAGAAACCTTCTTTAAAATGTTTTAAATCGATTTGTTCCGCAGTTTCTGCATGTTGTATGAATTTTTATTCCATCTTTTTTTTTCTTCTCGTTCCAAAATCAACAATTTCCTGTGTATGCCTCCGGGTACATTTCTGAAAGCACTGCCAAGAGCGTCAGCACCATAATCTCGATAAAAAAGCACGAGCGCTTGTATATTTGTTGATTATTTCTAGCAGCTCATCTTTCTTCGCATGCCGAGCTTCTGCATACATTCGCCGCTTTCTCTATTTCGGTATGAATTTTCTTTTGCGCACCTAAAAAAACATCTAAATCCACGGTATAGCCTTGCGATGCGTGCGCCTCAATTTCTTTCATCCACGAAGATTGGATCAGCTGGCGGAGTCTGTTCGCGGGTGAGTGAATATTTGTTTCCGATTTCAGCCAAACTAAAACCTTGACGAATAATTAGATCGATCATCTCGTGTCTTCGTTCATCAACTGCGGGCGTTGAATTCGTGCGTGTCACTTCTTTCATCAGCTGGGTTTCCGGGTCCAGGATGATACGCCTACCATCTGTTAGAAACGCTCGCAAGTTCATCTGCTGCAGGTCGTGAGGACCTCTTGAAGTAATTCATTCAGACGCCTATCCACATTCGAGAGCATGAAATTTTTCCGGATCAAGTCTTTCAAGTTCGAAGAGCATGTCTTTTTGAAAAATTTCAAGATAACGATTAAACAGAAAAGTTCTCCATTGAAGTGAATCTGCCTTGTATTTTTCGAGTATATTTTTAGCCATTAAATTGGCGGTATTGCTCATCCAATAAATCCCCTCTTGGATATCCTGCTTGCGCTGATACACGACATAATCTCTTGGACTTGTTCAGGTATCACGTCGGTCTGGTCAAACCCAATGGATCCTTGTCATGTGCAGACGGCAGAGACCCGTTTGAGATTTCTCGCCCTTCGTGCCGAGGTAGTTCTCTGCTTCGCCAGAAGCTACCTTCAGAGCAATCATCGCTTCATGCGGACCGATCTGTGCAGACGAACTTCCCTAAGGCGCCGAGCTCTTTGCCGATCACGAATCTGTTAATCAGCGGCGACGGACGTGCCTTCGATAGAAATCTTTAGCGTATCGGAATGCAGCACGACGGATGTAGTTTTCAGAGCTCGATTTTGGGTTCGACTCGGTTCCGAGCTTCAATGTGGCACCGATTGGCACCACATTCCGGACAAAGTACCTTGACCGTAATAGGATGACGAACGTTGAGCGGAATATCGGCGGCGGGAAATTTAAACTCAACTGGCGATGCAGGCAGGCGCAGTCAGATGTCTGCCTGAATGACCCCCTCCACTGCCACCGCCTCCGGCTCCACCCTGAACCCCGCCCAGAACCTCACCGATGATTTTTTTCATCAATTTATCTTTCCAGGCGTTCAATAATTCATTGTATTTAGTAGAAATATTTTTTTGAACCTCTTCGGTTTCTTTTCTCTCCTTATCCGCAATCTTAAGCGCCAAAGACTCTACTTGATCCGCAATCCATTTCAACAAGGCCCTCGTAAGCTCATTGTCTGCTAACTTTATACGGTCATTCTTTACACAGTCATGTTCCTTGCTCTCAAGAATTTCACAGCCCGAAAGTTCACCCCAAATATGTGAAGCCTGAGGAAAATTCTTTACTCCGAGCTCTTGCAATGCATAACTTGCAATAACAGCCTCTTCACCCTGAATATCAATTCTGTTCAGTTCACTGAACTTCGAATTTTCCAAGGCCTGATCGGATACATGCAGTAAGAGCCTCCCAGGTGCATATTTTTTAGTACCGACTTCCACCGCACCTTCACCGTCCTTGCTCGCATAGGGTAGCTCGTAAGGTACTTCGATCGGAGATGGCTGTTCAAAATCTTCATATGGCTCCAACTCATCCGGAAGCAGTCTTGCGAATAAAGATTCATTATTTTGAAATACGGAAAAATTTATCCGAGGCAACACTCTCATCAGCTGAGGATGATTACGGAGTCGCTCACAATACTTAACACCAGGCAATGGAACCCCACGCTTGCCAGCAGTTGGCACTGGATCATAACCTCTCACAACGGTAAATCCCGCAAGCCCTTTTTCTAATTTTTTTATGATATTTTTTGAGATAACACGCTCATCAATACGCGCTATGTGCAGCGCTTTCTGAAAATCAATTTTTTCATCTTGGTGTCCTTCGGCAAATCCGTAACGCTTATGTTTATTAAATCCGAAGATGTTTAGACGACCGTCTTTATAGGTAATAAAGTCGGAATGCCGAAACATTTGACGCATATAGAATTTTCCACCATTACCATGTCCACCGAGGGTTTTCTTGTTGGTTCCACGACCTGCGGCGACCGCACTTCCCCATTTTTTAAAATCAGCCTCTATCCTCGCTTTTGTCGTTCCGACAAAATCAACGCGAGTAATCGCTTGCTCACCGTCGAGATTATCATCAAAACTTAAAATAATATGCCTTTCAGCATCGGGTACATCGGAAATCGTGTATGCATCCATCGAGTTCTTGATCCACTCGGCGATACCTTTCGGATGGTCAAATCTAAAATCCTGACCCCATAAATCCAAAACACGCTCAGCGTCCATTTCCGTGGCCACTTCCTTGATCGTAAATCCAGTTTTTTTAGGCATATATTCGTAAATAAGATCAGTTGAAGCCACGTATCGTCTGCTGAGATTTCTGGATTAAAAAATCGTGATACTTTCGCAGTGTCGGTAGAATCGTATCCTGTTCATGACTTTCCTCTGTTTCGCGTAACGCGGTCTCAATTACCTTTAAACGACCTTGAAACTCTGAGGGAGACATTCGAACGTTGGTACCGAGATGAGAATATAAATCTCCCTCGACGCATCTACATTCGCTTTGCCTTCAATAAATAATTGAAGACCCTCTGTTTTTTTCATGCGATTGATCTCGACCAAAGAAGAGCGGGTGAAACGACTGTCTCCCTTTTGCTTCTTACCGATCGTCACCTCTTGCAATTGAGCGGCAGCATCAATACCACTAGAAGTTAAAGAGAATATCTTGTTATTCGCCCTCACAAATCCTTTTGATTTGAGAGCGGAATAAAGCGGCTTATGCACTAGATCTCCTGTATCTGGATATTGAACATACCCCCTTAGTATGGAATTTGCTCAGGAAACAATTGAAATACTTTTACAACTATATCCTCGTATTTCAAGTTTTTGGCAGTTCCTCCGGACAAGCTGAACATGGCGAGGAGAATCATTTCCGGCTTGGCATTGAGACGTGTGCAGCCGCGGCATTCATAATTTTACAATTTAAAATCACCGCCGTTTTTTGCACTGATGAATTTCTCTTTGGCCAATCTCAACTCTCGTTCAAGAACCGTAAACATTTTTCTGACTTGTTCGTCTCCGTAAGTATATTGGCGAGTGTTCGACAAATTTCCAAGTGTTTTGAGGCGCTTTAAGATCTCGGAAACTCGAGCCGTCGCCAGTCTCTTAAAGTTCTCCTCCTTAGTTTCAATCTTTTCTCTCATACGGGGTTACTATAAATGTATAGAATTATACGAAAATACTTATACAATAATTATATATATTTGTCAAGAGTTCGTAAATTATTCACGAAATATTACATCATTTCTATTAAAAATAAGCTTTAAATATAAGCGCGTACGTATATTTTCAGTCACCTTGAATAGATCAACTGATTAGGAACTCATGTCGCCCCCATAACTCCAAACCTTACAATAAATTTTTTTAAGTATTCAAAAAGTCTAGAATGGGATCGAGCCAAAATACTTTTTCTTTTTCAAACGATGATCCCATACTCTCATCGTTTTCCAATCCATCTTATTTAGAGCCCTTAAATTCCTTCTATCTCGTCGAATATTGGCTTCAATTTTCTTTCTCCAAAATGGAGAGAGTTTTCTTTTGGTTTTCTGGTACCCCCAGCCATGCCAAAAACCTCCCTCAATAAATACCGCTTTCTTTGTAGCGGGTATCGCAACATCGGGTGACCCAGGCACAAATTTATAATGCCTTCTAAATCGAATGCCCCGTTTTACGAGGTCGGTATATACCAAAAGCTCCAATGAGGTATTTTTGCCTTTAATGTTTGACATTATCTCACTGCGTTTCTTTTTGCTGAAAACGTCCATATCGTGATAGGCTTAGTCGAATCATCAAGCCCATGCCGAATCTGCAAACCATTGAAATTGACGGGAAGGGAAAATCAGAAAATTAAACAGGTAAAGTCTATTGCCGCCGTTTTTCCGATGATACCCGACGAAGTTGAGATAAAACCAGCGCTAAGCCTTATCGAGGCACGCGTCCAAAAAGAAGCGGATTCAGCGGGTTGCACGATTCATCAGGGTGCGTTCAATAATGTACGGGGTGAATGGTTCGAATTGTTTCTGAATTCTAGATTTTACAATCTTTCGAAGAAAAACGGCCGGTACTGTATTTTCAGCATCCCCAACGTGAATTCAACCCCATTCGTCGAATTCTTCAACACGGAAGTCGTAGAGCGATTGAAGGAGCTTGAAACCAATCTCCGCAAACAAGATATCGAGCTTCAAATGTCGAATCCGGATTTTCTTTGCGTCGATTTATCCAAAGTGGAACCTGATGTCTCCAAAGAGGCACTGAGTCACGAACGTTTGAAATTGTTTGATGAAGATAGCGCACAATTTTTAAATGACCTTCATAAAATTTTTATAGGAAATGTTCGTTCGATGCGATCAAGTTCGCAATTTCCGCAAAAACATCAGTCCGACCCGATCGCCGGTATCAATTCGTTCATGAAGGAAACATCATTAAGGCATTCACCGCACATTTGCAAACGAGATTCTGGAGAAACGATTTCGAAATAAAATATTTCGCTATCATGAATGAAGAACCGACCGATGCCGACCGAGAAGTATTGAAAACAGCCGCACTTTCTTCAATCACGAACGTTTTTTCAAGCTCGGTCCGCGCCGTTGACGGTATCTTTTGGATACAAAAACTCAGCGATATAGACGCCTTCATTAAAAAGGCCCTCGTCTCATAGCTTTTCAACCCGATCGAGTTGTTTGATTGCTTTTTTCATTTGTAACCCCACTACTCTTGCCAATACGGGCGGTACTGCATTTCCAATTTGTTCACCGATCGTCTTAAGACCGCCTACATATTGATAATCCAGCGGAAACGTCTAGAGTACCGCCATTTCTATCGTATTCAAGCCTCGATTTTCGGAAGGATGGATATATCTGCCCTTTGTCGGATTGTAACCGCACGTCCGAATCGTAACCGACGGTTCATTCCACCTCAAACGACCGAACGTGTCTTGACCTTGATATTTTCCACTCTTCCAGCAATCGGGCAGCATGCGAGCGGGTAAATTTTTGAAGTTACCACCTTCCGGAATCATGGAGATACGTTTCACCATCTCGTCCGAATGGTTCATGGAGCAACAATCTTTTTTCTTATCCGATCTTTCGGAATGGTTTTAAAAGCTTCTCGCACAGTAACCCACTTCGATATTCCTACATCCGAATTTCTCGAATGTGTGGGTTCCGGAAACTCCGGGACAACACCGATCGGCAACCGATCACGAATAATCGTTTACGCTTCTGCGGAGCGCCATAATCCGCGGCAAGTAAAAGCTTGGAGTTAACCGCATATCCGATGCGTGAATGCCTTCTCAAGCGTTTCAATGACGGTTTTATGCTTACTTTGCGTCAAACCTTCCACGTTTTCAAAAATAAATCCCTTCGGTTTGATTTCCCTGACGAGTCTGATAAAATCCTGAAAAAGAGTTCCGCGTGAGTCTTTAACGCCTTTTTTCATTCCCATGTTACTGAAAGGTTGACAGGGAGCGCCTCCGACTACCAACGCGGTTTCTCCGACCCGTAACCCGGCTCTTTTTAAAATGAAGTCCGAAGTAATCTTCGTGACATCACCGTTGAAATCATCAATAGGATCCCAATTAGGACGATTTAATCGTATTGTTTCTCGAAAAACGGGATTGAACTCAACTGAAACAACCGTTTCAAACCCTGCCTGTTCGAGACCTATGTCCATCCCGCCGGCACCGGTAAAAAGACTCACAACCGGCAAATTCGGTAGTTTTTTTACCTTACGAATTTTTTTATCATGCTCAAAAAAATTCGATCGACGAAGGAATCTTACGAACGCCGTCGGATCAGATGATGCGGCTCTAACGATATCCGAAGGCAGGTAACCGGCAAGCACCGACCATTCGTCGGCATCTGCCTGTAGCGCTCCGGCGAGACGGAGTATCAGATCTTTTGAAGGCTTGATGTGTTCGTTCTCGATCTTACTTAAATACGAGTAATCTATCTCGAGTTCGGCTGCAAGTGTTTTGATGCCGACCTCGAGTTCCGCTCGTCTTGTTCTGATCGCTCCTCCTAAAGTGCTCATATGGGTTGATATAATTATCAACCCTGGGTTGGAACAAATCAAGAACACTTATCCACAACTAAAAAATTTACAAGTTAATATTGTGTTGAATCCTTGAATGTCTGATTCTTTCTTTTAACTCCGGGTAATTCAACAATATAAAAGATTTACTTTCGGGATGAAGGCTCACAAAACAAAACCGGTACTTATCCCCTAGCCTCCTAGCTAGCTTGAACTCATTTTCCGTCGCACCAAAAAAGAACCCTTTTGGGTTCTCCGGTAACCTCTTCTTCGTCGTCTTCAACTCCACCAGCACGACATCATCCTTTCCAAGATCAATCACACGTTTCATTCCCTTCCCTGTATACAACACGAGATCAAACGCCCGGGAAAATGATGGCGCAAGTCTGAACACTTCCATCACATGCTTCCGATCGGCTTTATCCAGTCGAAAGAACCTGTCATCCGCGTTCAATAAATAATCCAAAGCCTCATTCTCCGTCTTGTTGTTCTTTTTCGTAATGACGTACGAATGGGCCTTTGCCATTAGCCCATGATCTGCCTACCGATCGGCTGGGTCAAGATCAGCCAGTTAGCTCAAGCTTGTATTCTTTACTAAAAACATTAGAATATCATCGATATGTCTGATGTCTCCAATTACGATCAGCTGAGAGCCGACGGGCAGCAATACTATAACCGGATCGGGAAAATCCATTCCCCAGTATTTAATCAAGACATTTACTTTAATGCAGAAGGTTTCAATCACATTGTTTATAAGGGCTCAAGGTCAGAAAGAGAGAAGCCATCTCAAATACTTCGATTTAAACTTCTTCCTCTTGCTGTAAAGCTGATAAAAACGTCTACTACATACCAAGAATACGAAGAGACGATTCAGGAGTTTGAAGTAAAAAAATTCAAACAAAAATCACGCGAGTCGAAAGCTGTGAAATACTGGGGGCTGATAGCTATTATCGATGGAAGAAAAATTAAGGTTATCATCAGAAGAGTAGGAGAAAATGGGCTACCACATTTTTGGAGCATTGTACCGGCTTGGGTCACAAACCAATACCGCGATACTAAATTTTATTCCACAATGAAAGGTAACCCTGCCGAGGATTAAAAAAACATCGTATGAACGATGTTTTTTTACGTGCCTGCCTTCGGCTTATGTGTTAGCCGAATAGGGCTGACGCCCCACAAGCACGCTCAATGTATAACACAATAGCGTTATACATTCAACCATATACTAAAAAATACCAATGTTTACGAGCTAAAAATCGATCTCTTATAGCTCTCCAAATTCTCCAACGCGATGCCGGTGCCTTTGGCCACGCACAGCTGCGGATTGTCGGCCACGAAGACCGGGACGCCGGTCGCTTCGCTGTAGAGCCGGTCCATGTTGCGGAGCTGGGAGGTCCCTCCGGAGAGGACCATCCCCTTTTCCATCACATCGGCACTCAATTCCGGCGGCGTGTTATGCAGGACGTCTTTGATCGCCTCGATGATCCCTTGGAGTTCATGCTGGATCGCGTCCGTGACATCATCCGACGTCACGGTGATGATCCGCGGGAGTCCGGTGATCATGTCGCGGCCTTTGGCCTGCATCTCCAATTTCTCTTCCAAATACAACGCGGATCCGATCCGGATCTTGATGTCCTCCGCGGTCCGCTCCCCGACCGCGAGACCGTACTTACGCCGCACATGCTCCTGGATCGCGGTATCGAGCTTATTGCCGCCGATGCGCACGGAGGCGGATGAGACGATCCCGCCGAGGGAGATGACCGCGATCTCGGACGTGCCGCCGCCGATGTCCACGATCATGTGGCCGGAGGCGGAGCCGATCGGGATGTCCGCGCCGATGGCGGCCACGACCGGCTCTTTGATGATGTACGCGGCGCGCGCGCCCGCGCTGATCGTGGCGTCGATGACCGCGCGGCGCTCCGTGGAGGTGATGCCGCCCGGGACCGCGACCATGACCTCGGGGCGGAAGAGACGGACGCCGCCGACGGCTTTGTTGATGAAATACCGGAGCATGGCCTCGGTCGTGCGGTAGTCGGCGATGACGCCGTCCTTGAGCGGACGCTTGGCCACGATCGTGTCAGGGGTGCGCCCGAGCATCTCCTTGGCCTCTTTGCCCACGGCAAGCACGCGCTTGTCCGCGAGAGAGATCGCGACGACCGAGGGCTCGTTCAAGACGATCCCCTTTTTGGGGATGTAGACGAGGACGGTGGTCGTCCCGAGGTCGATACCGATCTTTTTGGCGAACATGTTGGGTGGGTGGGAAGAGGCTAGAAGCTGAAAGCGAGAAGCTGGAAGTCAGGAGTCAAAGAGAAATGTCATGTCGAGCGGAGCCGAGACATCTTCATATTGAATGGGTCCTTTGATGCGCTCGGCAGGGGGTTTCATGTGGAAGATCCTCACGGTCGTTCCACTTACCTCAGGATGACATTTGTTTTTCCATGGTGTCATGTCGAGCGGAGCCGAGACATCTTCATATTGAATGGGTCCTTTGATGCGCTCGGTAGGGGGTTTCATGTGGAAGATCCTTCGCTTCGCTCTTCCGCCTCCGGCGGAACCCTTCGGGAGGATGACATTCCTTCGTATGTTGTCCTGACCAAGACGAAGAACCTATTTTTTGAACGTCAGGTCGAAGGTCCGGTCTTCCAATGAATCTGTCGTGTACTCATACCGGCTGTCTCCGAACTGCGATGCGTCCTCTCCGGGCACGGCGGACTGAAGTGTTTTATCGAATGAGAGGTCCAGCGTCAATTGCGTATGATCGGCCCCGGCTTGCTTGGGCCAGTCGAGATGATACGTCGTGGAACTCACGACGGCCGGTGAAAGCGCGTACGTGAACGTCAGCGTGCCGGTCTTGCCGGGCTCGATCGCCCAGAACGCCCCGAACACGGTCTTGCCGAGCTCGTGCGTGACATCCACCTGCCCGGGCACGACCACGCCGCCGGTCTTGGTGAGATCATCCTTCATCGCGCCGTGCGACGAGATGAGCGTCGCGCCATCCGGAACATAGATGCGCGTGTAACTGCGATACCGCGTGTAGCGCCAGTCAATGACCTTGTTCGTATTCGTGTACGTCAGCGTCACGGTCGCGCGCGGATGCGCCGGATCCGTGGCGTCGAGCGTGTACGCGACCTTCTTGTTCATGACCCCGTCGGTCTTGAGTGCCGCAAGATTCGCATCCACGACCTCGAGGAAATCGCCGTTCGTCGCCATCATCCGGCCGGTCCATCTTTTCGCATCCAGCGTCTTGAGCACGGAGGGGTCCTGCGCGTAGACCATGATCTGTTTACGCTGGAACGCCTGTGTCGCGAGGTTCGTCACTTCGTTCCACCGACTGAACGGGAGGGCTTTGAGCTTGTCGAAGATCGCGGCACCGATCTTGTTCACGATGTCCTTCCGCTGTTCAAGCGGGATCCCCTCCTTGAGAAACCCTTCCTCGACCTGATACTGGATCTTGTCGAAGAAATTCGATGCGTCATACGTCTCTCCGTCGACCGTGACCGGTCCGGTCAAACGCAAAAGATCCTCGAAAAAGGCCGGTTCCAGGGCCAGGACGGCATTGGGCGGATCGGCGACCGGCTTCCCCGTGCCGAGCGCGACCTCGCGGGCGTAGAAGTCGAGGATGCGGTTGGCTGAGGTCGGGAAATCCGGCGACCAGTTGGCATCACGCAGATACCATGCGCTCACGCCGAGTTGTTTGGCGATCGGCGCCGGCGGGACCTCGTGCCAGTCATAGGAGGACGGGTTGTCGATGTTGTACACGTCCGTGAACGCGAAATCCGTCACGTCTCCCCCATCCACGGTGACCGTGCCGACATTGCCGATGAATCCGCCACCCGGTCGCAGCTCATCCGCGTTCTGCAACAGGACGAGATAGTGGATCGGTTGCGGGTACCCGAGGAGCGGGACCATGGTCTCGATGATCGGCACGCCTTGATCGAGTGTCTGTCGGAGTTTGGGCAGGGCGTCGGCAATGGGAGCGAGGGCGTCGCGGAGCGGTGCATACAACGCGTTTTGCGGCACGCGATCCCACAGCTCAAGCGCGATATCGATCTTGTCGCGCGCGAGACGGAGGTCTGGAAGCGCGTTGGAGAATTTGGCGAGCAGATCGCGCTTCTCCTCCTTGGTGAGATCATTGAAACTCCGCGTGGGCGCGATGCCCGTCGTCAGCTCCCCGGTCGCGCTCGTCCCCTGAACCGAAGCGCCGCGCAAGGCGTTGGTCACGACCGCGAACACGTCCATGAGGCTCGCCGCGCCATCGAGGGTCTGCGCACCGGCGGATGCCGCATCTTCCAGCGCACGGATCTGCGTACCCACGCCAGGGACATCGCGCCAAAAGCCGGTCTCCTGCAGGGAGTCGTGCGCATCATTGAGATCATCACGCGCCGTGAGGATCTCGGTCTTGGCCGTGGCGAAATCGAGCTGTTTGGCCGCGACCTCTGCGCGGTTCAATGCATCCCGCGATTGCTTGGCCGATGAGGCGGCCGAAGCGAGGGCGTACGCGGCCGGCAGGGTGACGATGAGGACAAGGGCGATGAGGAGCGCGATCCCATATTTGATCCATCGATGATGCTTCGGCGCGGGCCTGAGCGGCGGAGGCGTGATCTTCGACGCCTGTGGGACGGGCGTGAGCGGGAATGCGGGTTTGGGAGCGACAGGCAGAGGTGGCGTGACCGGCGCCAGCGGGACGATCGGATCATCGGCCGGAGGAGGGATCGGCGGGATCGCAGAAGAAGCTTCCGGCTTGGGAGACGGAAGTTCATCGAATGCCGGACAGGTCAAGAAATTCGGCGCTTGGGGATCGCCTTTCTGCTCACGCTTCATGTACCTCCGTAGTGTACCTTATTTCCCGATTCTTCTCCTGTCGCCGATGAACACTGTCATGTCGAGCTGTCGAGACATCTTCACATTGAATGATCCATTGATGCGCTCGGCAGGGGGTTTCACGTGGAAGATCCTTCGCTTCGCTCTTCCGCCTCCGGCGGAACCCTTCGGGAGGATGACGATCGCTTATAAAGTGTCATGTCGAGCTGTCGAGACATCTTCACATTGATTGATCCATTGATGCTCTCGGCAGGGGGTTTCACGTGGAAGATCCTTCGTCGCTCCGACTTCCCTCGGAATGACAATGCGTCTCGCGTCATCCCTCTATCACCCTGATCCGCCGGCTGACAGATCCAGGGTCCACATCTGACCTGTCATCCCCCGGCTTGACCGGGGGATCTTCAGATCAGACAAGTGAGGGATCCGAACCAAGGATCACACGTACCACTTGCGCATGTCCGGACCGGAGACCTTTGCGCGCTTGGCGAGTTCCGCTCGTTTGGCGTGCATGGCCGACCATCCGCCGAATGCCGCAAAGGTGCCTTTGAGCACGGACGGCCGGAATGGGAGCGACAGGAGGCGCAGGAGGCCCAATGGCCACAACCACGGGGCGTGCAGGAGTCGATTACCGAATTCATCGTTCTTCCAGGCCATCCAGATCCGGTTTCGCGTGAGGAGGAAGGATCCGCGCGCCGAGATCCGCGGACGCTTAGCCGTCCCGACCGGGCGGTGACGCCACACGAGCGCATCCGGAACGAGCGAGGTCCGCATCCCGAGGCGGCGCATGCGCCATGCAAGGTCCGCGTCTTCAAAACCATCCTGGAATGCCGCGTCATACACCTCACCGCCCAGTTTGGCGGATGCGAGCGCGGACGCGCGGAATAGCGCACAATCGCCGGTCGCTCCGAAGATATCGATCTGCGCATCGTATTGGCCGGCGTCCTTTTCCCCCGCCCCGCGCCGGATGACGCGCCGCGACTTGGTGATCGCGAGGCCGACGGCATCGAGGACATCCGTCTGCTCGGTCTCGCGACGGCCGTCGTCGCCCACGGAGGAGACCACGGCGCGTAGGATCTTGGGCGCGCACGCCGCAAGCTCCGGATCCGCCTCCATGGCGGCGACCAGGCGGCTCAGGGCATCTGCCGCGAATTCCAGATCCGGATTCGCGACGAGGACGTACCGATGCGCCCAATCTGCCTCGGGCCATCGCGTGAGCGCCATGGCGATCGCTTGGTCATGCGCGCGGCCGAATCCTTGATTGCGGAAGTTGCGCAGCACCGTCACGTCCGGGCGTTGTTCATTGAGCCACTTCACGGTCCCGTCATTCGATGCATTGTCGATGATCGTGATCGTGTGATCCCGTTCCGTGAACGTGTCGAGGGACGCGAAAAGATCCGGGAGATATGCGAGCGCATTCCAGGTGACGATATCGATGACAACGCGTTTTGCTTGATCCATGGGGCGATGATGAAGATGAGGATACAGCGTAAATGCCGCGCATCGGATTGGCTACCCTCCTTACAAAGAAAATCGTCATTCCGAGGGAAGTCGGAGCGACGAGGGATCTTCTTTATGAACCCTCTGCCGAGAGCATCAATGGATCATTCAATCCGAAGATGTCTCGACAGGCTCGACATGACACTTTATAAGCAATCGTCATCCTCCCGAAGGGTTCCGCCGGAGGCGGAAGAGCGAAGCGAAGGATCTTCTTCGTGAAACCCCCTGCCGAGAGCATCAATGGATCAATCAATGTGAAGATGTCTCGACAGGCTCGACATGACATCATTTCGATCAAAACGGTCACGCGCCTTCCCCATCTGATTTTCGCTTCGGACTCACGTTGAATCCCAGCGGTTTGCCGATCATGAGGCGGGTCTGCGCATCAATGGCCGGGAACGCGCCGAAGACGACGAACGTGATCGGCAACAGGAGCCACTGGAGGATCGAGACGACGAGGATCTGGTGTTTGGGCACGTGCGCAGGCCGCGGAGGCAGGAGCAGGAAGGCCATGCCTGCGGATACGAAGACGCCGACCATGGCGAACCGCATGAGCCATTGGAGCGTGAACGGCGTGTTCTGGAACACGGCGAACGAACGGAACTGATCGGGCGCGACCCAGAACGGCAGCCGACCGAGCACGAAGATGAGGATCGGCGCCGTGGCCCAGGTGTACATGCCCTCAAGCTGTTTCCAGATGTAGGTCACCTTCACGCCGAACGGGATCTGTTTGTCCTGTCGGAACGCACGCACCATATACGGAAAATTCTCCACGCCCCACGCCCAGCGTCGCAGCTGCTTGTAGAGCGCGGTCAGCGCCTGCCAATAGTCGCCGGTCATGACCGTGTCCATCGACACCGGGAGATACATCGGCGTCACGCGATAGTTGCCATGATAATGGATGAGCCCCTGCAGGAAGATGCGTGAATCTTCGCTGACGATGTCCTTTTGCCAAAACCCGACGTCCGCAAGCATGCGCAAACTCATCGAATGCGAGGAGAACGTCATCATCCCTTCGGGCTTGGCGAGCTCGGTCATGAGCCAGAACGTCGTGCCGAACATGGCGACGCGGACGATCGCCGGCGATTCCCACAGATTGTTGTTGTAGAGCGGGACGGGCTGGTATGAGCTCTTCGTCGGTTCGGGCACCGTCAGATACAGATCCGTCAGACAGGAAAAATATTGCGGATGGATGATCGTATCCACGTCGAACGACGACGTGATGACGTCTTCGTACATCAACCCCATGGCATCGATCTCCGGCAGGATCTGATGACCCGACCAGTTCAGGTTGGACCCTTTGCCCGGGATCTCATCCGGCAGATCCTTCGGATGGAGCGTGGAGAAGAATTTCAAAAAACGCCCCTCGAACTCCGTACGCAGGACCGCGACATTGCGTTCGAATCGTTCTGCATCGCGCTCTTCGCCGGCAAGCACGATCATGATCCGGTCTGCGGGATAGGCACCGGTCGCGATACGCTCGAGCGTATCGCGGATCACACCGACCTCTTCCTTATACGTCGGCAGAAAGACGAGATGGCGGATGCGGTCATACCCTGGCCGGCCTGCCGCGAGCTTTTGCCAATCCTTCTTCCCGTCACGCCGGAAGCGAAACCACGACACGACGAGGAATGGGAGGAAGTACGTGACGCGAAACAACCAGTAGAGGTCAAAGACGATGACAAAATAGATGACCCACAGCGGTCGGATGAATGAAAGCCCGATCGACGCGATGATCGTGAACCAAACCAATCCTCCGGGGAGGATCTCGAGGAACCGTTGGGATCGGGATGTAGGCATGTGCGGGGGAAAAGGATCTGGAAGCGAGAATCTTGAATCTAAGGTTTCTTTTGCGTTCGCCGCTAGCTTCTAGCTTCTAGATCCCAGCTTAAGCTTCTTCTTCGGGACCGTGATGTTCGGTTCGCTGGAATACACGGGCGCAACATAGCGGGTCGATGGGAGTTTCCCGGCAGCCAAACGACGTCCGAGATCGGACAGATCACCGGTCTGCTCTGCGGTCACGCCGACGAGCGGCTTTTGGAACGCCCGCGCGAGGAGATCGGCGATGAGCACGCCGGTCCGCGTGGAGGTGAATGACCCCGGGCCCGCGACCACGCAGATCCCATCCACGCGACGGAGCGCCGAAGCGCCGATCCGCGAGGCAATGGCCGGAAGCACGGCGTGCGACTTCGCGTTCCCCTGCCAGATGCGTGGCGCGGTATCGCCGAGCAACCCGATGGCGTATCGGTTCGCGTCCGTTGCGTCAACGTACAACCACGACATGCGAGATGAGATGAAAACGTTCTGATGCGATCGCTACAGGATCGGCCCTTCCAGTTTGTTCACGACCACGGTCTTGTCCGTCTTCATGATCGACTCAAGGAACCGGTCCGACATGTCCCGACGATACGTGTACTCGGGGAGGGTCATGAGCGTGTAGTTGATCTCAAAGCCAAGCTCCTTCTCCGCCTTCTTCATGATCTGCGAAAGTCCCTGCGGACTCACGTCGCCGACAATGAACAAATCCACGGGCTGATTGCGCTGACCGGAAAAAATACCCATGAAGGCAACGTACCGAACGTCGCCGAGTTTACGGATGTGTTCATGCAACTTCCACTCGGTCAGGACGTACGCTTTGATGAGCAGGGCGCGCACTTCCGGCATCAGCGGAAAGTCCCTGTTCGCAACGTAGTACTTCCGTTTGAGTCCAGGGCGACGAACGCCCTCATCTTCCTCCTTTGCATGCCCTTCGACCACCAAGCCGATGTTCTGCAGATTCTCGATCTCGCGGCGCACGGCATTGATCTGTGTGTCGATCCGACGCGTCAACTCACGCACATAGAACACTTCGTCCGGATTATGAAGAAACAGAGTGAGAAGCTTCACCCGCGTTTTTGAGCCAAATAAGTGTTCAAGCATAGCGTTGCTTGTATCCTGCCCCTCCCGGACCCTCTTGACAAGAGTGTCGCATCGAACGCCCCGAGCGTCTAGGATGGACGTGCCGTTCCGATATCCAGTATACTCGCGAGGACGGACCCGCAAAATGGCTGACTCGGTACAACAGTTCCGCATAGCGGAAATCGAAGTTGCGAAAGCTCTGACCGACGAACGGATCGCCGGGATCTTTCGTTTTGAATCAACAGGCCGGAACAAGCAGGGTCCGACCCTCTTGATCGTCGCCGATGTCCACTCCCCGCTCTACGCCTACGAACGACTCCTGGATGTGCTCAATGCAACGGCGGAGCAGGCACGGTATCTCGTGTCGCAGGTGGACCAGGATCCGCTCGGTCGATTTGAAAAACTCGTCCAGCGATTGAACGAAGCCGCCTCATCCTTTGCGGCGGAAGAAGCGACTCCCCTCAATTGGGGCAAGATCAACATCTACATCATCGAGCTCTCCGAAGGCCACATGTGCTTTACGGGCACGGGCAAGCTCATGAACCTCTTCGCGCAAAAGCAGGAGGATGGATCGTATCGTGCGTTCGATCTCTTTGGCTCGCTCGAGCAGACGCGGACCGTGGATCCGAACAAACCGTTCGCCTCGGTCATCTGCGGAGACATGAAACCCGGGGATGTCCTGATCGCCGGATCCGATAATCTCGAACGCTTGCGTGGCGATCTGCGGATGAAGGAGCGTCTCACGTCCCTCCCCCCGGTCACGGCCGCCTTGGAGATCCGTCAGGACCTGGAACGCCGCGGGATCCCGGATGACTTCGTCGCCGTGATCATCGCGAGCCTCGCGCTGAAGAAGCCGGTCGCCGAAATGCCCGCACCCGCGCCGAAGATCGATCAGGAGGCGCCAAGTAAGAGCACGGCGTCCGTCGAACAACTCCGACAACATGAAGAAGACGCGAACCGCGCGCTGTCTCCAGCTACGCCCGTGGCCGGGATCGGCGGATCAAACACTGTAGCCGCGGACATCACCGCAAAAGGACTCGGCGTGGCAAAGGCCGCCGGGAGCTGGGTGCTCCGCATCCTCTCCAAGACATTCCGCTTCATCCGCTTGCGGGCAAAGGATCCCATGGCGCTCGCCAGCCTCCGCGGTATGAATGCCGGCTATGGCACGGTCTTCACCCGGCAAAAGAAGAAGGTCGCCATCGGCGTCGGTGTGGTCGTGATCGCAGCCGTCATCGGCGGCGTGTGGTGGAATCATTCCAAGAAGGTCGCGGCCGAGAACGCCGCGTGGAACAGCACCTATGCGCAGGCCACGGATCAACGCAACCGCGCGGAATCAGACCTCGTCTATGGGAACGAAGCGCGCGCCATCCAGGAGATCGCCAATGCGCAGCAGATGGTGGCCGATCTCCCGTCCAATACGCCGGATCGCCAGCAGAAACTGAACAAACTGACTTCGGACATCAGCGATCTCAACGAACGGCTCAAGAAGGTCGTGAAGACCGAGAACGTCGCTGAGCTCATCGCCCTCCCCGCTTCCGCAGACCCGGGGAGCCTGACCGCGCCGCTCCTGACCAAAGACACGGCGTATGCCGTGGACCAGTCCACGGATGAGATCCTGAAGATCACGCTCGCGACCAAAGAAGCGAAACGCATCCCCCTGCCGGACAAAGGCCTGAAATTCGTCGCATCGAGCGAAGGGAGCTCCAGCATCCTGTTCGCGACCGCGGATGGAAAGCTCTACGCCCTCGATAAGTCCTCGGATCTCGTGAAAGCCATGACCTGGAAGCGGACGAAGGAGGATCCGGTCACGGACACCACCTTGTACAACGGTCGGCTCTACACGCTCGACGCCACGGCCGGACAGATCTGGCGTACGTCCCAAAGCGGCAATACGTTCGGCGGCGAGACGGGGTATATCAAGGCCGCCAACACGACGATCAATGACGCGGTCGCCCTCGCGATCGATTCGAACATCTTCGTCCTCCGCTCGAACGGACAGGTCGTGCAATTCTTCTCGGGCGGACAGGTCTCCTTCAACCTTTATCCGATCCAACCGCCGCAACGCGATGCCTCGAACCTCTGGACCAACGCGGATTCCTCCTCCCTCTACATCACGGACCCGGCGGACAAGCGCGTCCTTATCTTCGACAAAAGCGGCACGCTCAAGGCACAGATCACGTCGACCCAGTTCTCCGGACCGCGCGACCTCTCGGTGGATGAATCGAACAAGCGCATGGTCGTGACAGACGGTAATAAACTGCTCCTCGTCCCGCTGCCATAGATCGAAGATCGGTGAAAGACAAAAAAGCAGCCCTGGTGGGCTGCTTTTTGGACCAGGGAACGCTTACTTGAGCGTCGCCTTGCCGCCGGCCTCTTCGATCTTCTTCTTGATCTCTTCGGCCGTTGCCTTGTCGGCACCTTCTTTGATGACCTTCGGAGCGCCATCGACCATGTCCTTGGCCTCCTTGAGACCCAGACCCGTCACTTCGCGCACGACCTTGATCACGCCGATCTTGTTAGAACCAGCTTCGTTGAGTTCGACGTCGAATGACGACTTCTCTTCCGCGGCACCACCTGCGGCGCCTGCGCCACCGGCCATCATGACCGGAGCCGCTGCCGACACACCGAACTTCTCTTCGAGCACTTTCACGAGCTCAGAGAGGTCCAGGACGGACAACTTTTCGATAGATTCGACGAGGGCCTTGAACTTCTCCGGCACCTCGACGACCTTCTGTTCGTCTGACATAGGATTCGTCTTGAATGAATGGATGATTTAGGCGGCCGGAGCTTCCGGGGCCGCGGGGGGTTCTTCTTTCGGAGTCTCTGCAGGTGTCTCTGCTTCTGCCGGGGCCTCTTCGGCCTGTGGCGCAGCTTCTTCCTTCGGAGCCTCTTCCTTCACCGGTTCTTCCTTCGGAACTTCGGCAGGTGCCGCCTCGGCAGGTGCCGGTGCAGCCTCTTCGGCCTTGGGAGCTTCCGCTACGGGAGCTTCTTCCTTCGGAGCTTCTGCAGCCGGGGCCTCTTCGGCCTGTGGCGCAGCTTCTTCCTTCGGAGCCGGTGCCGCTTCTTCGGGCTTGGCACCCTTCTCGGCCATGGCGTTCAACGCGCGGACGAGAGAGGACATCGGGCCAGCGATCACGCTGACGAGCATGCCCAGGAGTTCCTTCTTGCCCGGGAGTTTGGAGAGCTCGACGGCTTTGTCCTGGCCGATGATCTGCCCTTCAAAGACCCCGCCGACGAGCTTGAGCGTGGTGTCCTTGGTCATGTCGCCGAGGACCTTGGCCGGGGCGATCTCGTCCTCGAGGCCAAAGGCCACGGCGAGCATGCCCGGGAGCGACTTCGCGTCGAAGTCGATACCCGCGCCTTTGGCGGCCCGGGTGAGGAGCGACTTCTTTGCCACGATGTAATCCACGTTCGCCTCACGTGCTTTGGACCGGAGCCGATCCGCCTGGACCACGGTCAGACCCTGGTAGTCCGCGAACATCACGGACTTGGCCTGTTTGAACTCCTGTTCCAGCCGTTCAGTCGTCGCTTCTTTCTGCTGACGGGTTTTTGGCATATGGAATATATTTATTGGGATCCATCGGATGGCGATGAGATGCGACGGGCTGGAGCGAGAGAGGTCCGAGGCGTACAAATGCGTACGACGAAGACATCTCGGAGCGAAGCCCGAGCAGGTCGCGCCATCATTGGATCCATATTCGACCTTTGTAAAAACACCCACCATCTGTCCGACGTGGGTGTGGGCGCGACAGAGATCCATCGCGTTCACCGCCTCGGCAGGAAATTAAGCCCCTTTTTCGAGGCACCTGCTGTCTCAGGACAATGAGTGTTGACGAGAGATTACCCTCCCCTGGCCATACCGTCAAGCCCGTTGACGCTCTCGGATATTTGGCGTAAAACCGATGGATCGGGAGGTGGAAATGGACGCGAGCTGGAATCTCGAAGATGAACATTCAGAACCCCTGCACATCGCCTGGTTCGGCGCCTACGCGGGGCTAGGCATCGTCCTGTTCAGCGTGAGTCGGGTCTTTCTCCCGCTCGCGCTCCAATGCGCCGTCAGCGTGCTCGTCATGGGGATGGAGCCCTTTGTCAGTTCCTACATCAACACCGGCTCGCTGAAAAACGCCCGTACGGTGCTTTCTTGGAAGTACGCCTTATACGAAACCGGCTTCGCCGCACTCCTCGCCGGTATCTGCTACGCGGGCGAGCACGGGATCGCAAACCTCTTGGCGTTCCTCTCGCTCGCCACGCTCGGCCTCATCTTCTTCATGGCAAACGCCTTCACGCCGATCATTCGGCCGCGCTGACTCCGCTGCTCCCGCTTGGGAGCAGTTTTTTATTTCATCAGATCCTTCAGATCCTTCAGCACCTCATCTGCGTGATCCTTCGGCTTTACGTTCTCGTAGACCTTTGCGATCTTCCCCTTCGGATCGATGAGGAACGACGTACGCATGACGCCCATGTACTCGCGTCCCATGAACTTCTTTTTCCCCCACACGCCGTACGCCTTCACCACCTTCTTCTCCTCGTCCGCAAGGAGCGGGAATGGCAGATCGAATTTCTCCGCGAACTTCTTGTGACTCTTCACCGCGTCCGGACTCACGCCAAAGACCGCGATCTTGAGTTTCCGGAACCCGTTCCAATTATCACGGATCGTACAGGCTTCGGTCGTACATCCGGGCGTATCGTCCTTGGGATAGAAATAGAGAAGCATCCACTTTCCAGCGACGTCTTTGAGCGCATGTGTCTTTCCGTCCTGATCCGCGAGGGAGAATGAGGGGGCTTTCGTACCTTGTTTTGGGAGTGGCATAGGTTTGACGGATGATGGCTTGCGCCTTACGGTTGGGCTTCAGCGTACCTTTCACGAGAAGGAGGCGCAATGGCGCTGAGGATCACGATCGAACTCACGGATGAGCAGGAAGAACTATATCGGTTCATCCAGCGAACTGCTCATGAACGTCGACCAGAGAGGATCATCAAAAACGCTTTGGCGTTCTACCTCCTCGTTGCGTCGGCGCAGATCAAAGATCTGGACGCCCGGTTCCTTGTTCGATTCGGAAGTGGAAATGAACAGGAATACGAAGATGCGCTCCTCGATCGCATCAGATCCGCAAGCCGCATCCGTGCAGTCGAGTCACCCCTCCAACCGGGTCCTGAAGATCCGACGGACCCCAGTGCCGCCTGAATCCCGCCTCTCTTCCCTTTGACCGATGAGGCGGTTTTTTTATTTATCTGCGAACAACCCGTTCACGAACCAAGACACGAGCCAGTACACCAATGCACCGAAGAATGCGGCCGTGAAACTCGTGACATCGAACCCTTTGACGATCGAGGACGCGAGCCAAAACATGAGCGCGTTCACGATGAACGTGAATAAGCCGAGTGTCAGCAGATTCACCGGCAGCGTAAGCAGGAGGATGATCGGACGGATCAACGCATTGATCAAACCGATGATGAGCGCCGCGATGAAGGCGCTCCAGGCGTTCGCGATCTGAACACCCGGCACGAGCCAGGCCGCGACATAGACCGACGCGGCGCTGATGACCCAACGGAGGATGAGATTCATACAAAGAGGTAGTGAAATGAGTAATTCATTCTGCGAATTTCTTTTTGATCTCTTTGACCTTGTTCTCCGCCTGAGCCAGCCGCTGTTTCAGCGCATCCGCGATGACCATGGCGCGTTCAAATTTCTGCAGCCCTTGATCAAGATCCGCATCCCCGCGCTCGAACCACGCAGCGATCTCTTCAAGTTCTTTGAACCCTTTGGCGACGTCAACGGATCTTGTCTCTTTCTTTGGTGGCATAGGTGGAATGTCATCCCGACCAGAGTGGAGGGATCTTCCGATCGGAAGGTCTTTCGGCTCCGCTCAAGACGACATGATCATTATAGCAATTTCGGCTGTACGGCGTGTGTGCCGACACGGGTGATGGTCGCACCAGCGTCCCCATCCTGCAAGACGATGGTCGTCTCCTTCCCAGGACGCAGGGCGCGGATGGAGGTGAGACTTTTCCCGGTCGCATCTTTGACGATCGCATATCCGCGCGCAAGGACGCGCGTTGGATCGAGCGAAATCAAGAGTCGCAATGCGGACGTGAGCCGGTCAGACAGATGAGCGACCCACCGCTCCCCCGCCTCACGGGTGCGGATCTCGAGCGCTTCGAGTTCGGCGCGCCGGCCCGCGAGCCAGAGTCCAGGGGCGGTCAGGGCCCGCTCGATCAGCGCCTGCTGATCCGCCAGCCGCGTCAGAAAATCCGTCTCAATGGTCTCGGTCGTGCTGGCGAGTTCATAAATCACGTCCTTCCGGTCCGGAACGAGACGACGTGCGCAATCCGTCGGCGTCGAGCCGCGGACATCCGCTGCCTCTTCCGCAAAGGTCAGATCACGCTCATGTCCGATCGCCACGAGCGTCGGAATGCGCGATCCATGCACGGCGCGCGCGACCTGCTCATCATTGAAGGCCATGAGGTCTTCCAGCGATCCGCCACCGCGCGTGAGCACGAGCACGTCATAGTCCCCTTCTTGTGCGTGCGCGATCGCATTGACGATGTCGGCCGGCGCTTTCGCTCCCTGGACAAGTACGTGATACAGGTCGATCTCCAGACCGCCCCAGCGCTCGCTGACGATGCGGATGAAATCGCCATACGCCGCACTCTCACGCGAAGCGACCAAGGCGATGCGCGTCGGAAACCGGGGCAACGGCCGTTTGCGCTCCGGATCGAACAACCCCTCCTTCTCCAGCCGAGCGTGCAGAGCGGCAAGTGCTTTTTTCAACGCGCCCTCGCCGGCCAACTCGATGCGCTCCGCGCTGATGGAGAACTTTCCATACTTCGGATAGATGCGCGGCATCCCGAACACGCGGACGCGCATGCCATCTTCGACCGGTACGTTGAGATTCCACACGGGTAAAAAGATGTTGAGCAAACCCTTGTCGTCCTTCAGGTCGAACGAGACCCACTGCCCTTGCGAGACGCGATATCCCGAGACCTCGCCTTCGACGGCGAACACCTCTCCGCTCAATGTCTCGCGGAGGATCCCGTTGACGACTTCGATGAATTCAGAGACGTGCAAGACGCGCATGGAACTACTTTCTCAAAAGACCACCCCATTCAACAAGCGTAAAGCCGCGACGGACCGGCGTTGAGATCTGCGGAGCTGGAAGGATGATCGGCGCATGCAACTTCTGCCAATCCATGAAGATACGGATGACCGTGTCCGGAGGCGGGATGACGCGGAGCGGCGCGGCGGCAGACCAGGCAGACGTCAGGAAGGAGACGCGGTAATACGGCGCGCCGGTCATCTTCGGCACCCAGAAGTCGCGGAACTCTTGAGACTCCTTCTCATTCAATCCGTATTGAGTAAGGATCGTCTTCAACGACACATCCACGTCCCCGTCTTTGATCACGAATCCGTCCTTCGGTGCGTCATATGCGACCCCGGTCCCCTCCCAGAACAGCGAGCCGTACGAGGATCCCTGATATTCCAGCGTCCCGTCCGGATGCGCGATCACGTTCCATCCCTGCGACGGATACGTCGGTTCGCTCTTCGTCACATTGATGAACGGCGCGAGCAGAACGCTCACCGGTTCGGTCTTCGGCGGATACAGGTAGATGACAGGCTTGCCACATTCCGTCATGGGCATGGCATCAACAGTCGTCATCCGAACCCAACGCCCGAATGCATCCTTCCAAAGCAGGATCGCGGCGGGATGACTGCGTATGAATTCGCTGAAAGACGGCTTCTTTCCGTCTTGAGTTGGGGCATACCATTGATCATACGCATTCTTCACCAGATCGTTGGTCGCTGGATCTTTTGGCGTATACACAGGATCTCCATTCGGGGTCTTACCCGCGACATCGTAAGAAGATAAAGAACCGACATCCGCATCGCTTACGATATCCGAGCAACCCATCGCCCCACATCCTCCGATGGTTCGCGCGTTGTAGGACGTGCCTTCCGCCTCGGTGTAAGCCTGATCCCAAGAGATCGCCGGAACGATCCCGCCATTCCGAGTCTCGCCCGCTGAACGAGCTGGAACGGGTGAGGCGTATCGGACGAGCTGTCCGTCAGGCAGATAGCGGTAGACACAGCCACCCGTCGGCGCGTTTCCATCCTTTGACGGTATGGCATAGAGCGTTCTCCCATCTTCAGTCAGACCGATCTTCAGGAGAAGATCGGTGTTTTGAGGTAGGAGATAAGCTCCCTTCGGATCCACGAAGCTCACATTGAATCCGTTTCCTTCCCGTACAAGCTCCTTTCCATTCTGGAGCTTCAAGGTCGGTTCGCTATCCAATGAAGGAATATCAACAGCTGTCAGAGGTGTTGCGTTGAGCGTAAAAAAGACAGAGCTTGAAGGACTATACGCAGGCAAAACATATCCTTTACCGTGCGAAACGATGAACATCGTCTGACCATATCCTCCAGGAGCCGAAAGACCGGTAGCGATCAAATAGACCTCACCGCCCGTGAGCGGTCCACTCGAGACGGTACCCAGCTTCCACATCTCTTCTAACCATTCCGTGTTGTCGTCAGGAAAGACGGGCGGCGTCTGCTCTAAACCGAGCGTCGCTTTTTCCATCGACGTATCCGTCGTAAATGATGCGATGACATCCAGGGCGGAAGACGTTGTCATGCGGGTAGCAATGGGATCCCAAGCGATCTCTATGGTCGTAGTGGCCACAGCCTCATCTGGCGTAGTTGAGGTTGATGCAACAACCTCTGGAGCCGAAGAGGCCTCCTGCTGAGGGGCGACCGGTGTGGTTTTTGATGGTGCTGTTGTTGAAACGACCATCACATACACCCACAAAGCCACAAGACCGACGACGAATCCGCCGGCGAAGGCGAGCGGGAGGAACCAACGTTCAGGGAGTTTCATATGGGTGGAGGATAGCTTATTTCGGGATGCTCAGCACGCCGGAGAGGATCTGCTCCTTCAGCGACGGGTCCGAGATGGACGCCAGCCGCTGGAGACGTGCCGTGCGTGCCGTGCCATTCACGAGTCGCGGATGGCTCTTGTCGATAGCGATCGGATAAAGGAAGACCTGGGTCTGCGCCGGCTCGAACGCGAGTCCGACGACGAGTCCGTACTGCGTCTCCTTAGACCAGTCCTGATCAAAGATGAAATTCCCGAGCGAATACGCGATCGGATGGCCATGATAGACCTCGACCGACTGCATCCAGTGCGGATGCGCACCGATCACCGCATCCGCGCCATTGTCGATGAACCAATGTGCGAGGCCGATCTGCGACATGGTCGGCGTGGTCGTATACTCCACGCCCCAGTGCATGAACACGATGACATGTCCGGCCTGCGCCCGTGCGTCCTTCAATGCCGCGAGCGCCGCGGTCTTGTCGAGGGCATTGTCCGTGACATTGAACCCGAGGACGGCAGCTTTTTGCCCGCGCGAGGTCAGGATCGCGAGTGCATGCGTTGCGTCATCCTGCACCTCGTCGCCGAACGGCGTCACGCCCGCAGTGCGCAACGTCGCGAGCGAGACCGATGCCTGCACGCGCCCTTGATCGAGCGAATGGTTGTTCGCCTGCGACACGGCCGTAAATCCCATCTGCTTCAGCGCGGTCGCGACCGCCGGGTCGAACGCGAAGTCGATGGACTTCACCGGCGCGTGCCGCACCGTAGTCACCGGCCCTTCCAGATTCCCGACCACGATGTCCTGCCCTTCGAAGAATCGCCCTTCCTGTCCCTTGATGGCATCGAACAACGCCGCATAATCCCCCTTCGCACGATCACGGACCGTCCGATCGAACATCAGGTCGCCTGTGAAGAGCGCAGTGAACGTCTGTTCTTTTTGGATCGGGCCAGGGGCGAATGACGCAAGCACATGGCTCGTGCCTTCGTATGTGACCTGCGCATTCAGGAGGCGGAGCGAATTCGTATGCGCCTGGATCGTGACGTCGCCCAGATCAAGCAGACGGGCGATCTTCAGCGTCACGCCCAACACGGACGGGAACCCGACCTCGGCGCGATCCGCCTCCAGATCCGACAACGATGAAACGACATCCTCGGACAACAGGTCGTGAAGATCCGCGACACCAGCCGGAAGATAGTGTGAAAAATCGAGGGAAGAGACGAGGAGCGCATGCGGATCCGCGACAAGCCGTTCTGCGAGCGCACCGGCGAGCGACGCCCGATCTTCATCCGAAGCATCCGTCCGGATGATCACGGGAACGACCTTGGCATTCGGCCATACGCGATGCATGAATGGCAGAAGTCCCAGCACTCCATGCTCGGTCGCGAACGGTTTCGCATCATTCGACAACTTTGGTACGTCATTCAACAACGTCGCGACCTGCGATGGGACGTTCGGGACGCGACGACCATCGGGTAAAGAGAACCCGCGATCCGTTGTCGTGAAAACGGTATGCCCCTGCGCGAAATGATCCGGGGAAATAAGGTAGACCACAGACGGCTCCGGCGTCGCCGACACGAGCGACGCGATCTCCCGCGCAGCAACGAGATGATGCGGGAGGAGGATCATACGCGTCCCCGGCGTCACGCTCCGATCCTCTTTTGCCGCAAACGCCTGATCGATCAGATCCTGAGATACGATCGTGTCCGGAATGTCCGCACCTGTTGGCGGTTCCTCCGGAAGATCAAATGACGTGCATAATCCCCCCGCCTGACAGACGCCGACAAGGGCTGACGGAACGTTCGTCGCGGATCCAAGTGCAAAAACGCCGGCTCCCGCGCCGGCAAAGAGCCCGATGATCGCGATCGATGCGATCAGGGTGCGGCGACGACCCACAAACGAACGATCCACCAGAATAAGACCCCCCAGCCGATCGTGGTGAGGAAAAGATCGACCGGGAACCATGCGTCCTCTTTCACGCCGAAGATCCCATGTCCTTCGATGGGGAGCAGAACGCCCCCGACAAAGACGGTCAGGACCACGCTCCATCCAAGGATGCTCAGCAGATGATATCCTGGGAAGATCCCAAGTTCTGCGAGATATGCGTATCCGCCACCGAAGATCGCAGAAAGGAGGATGTGCACGAGGATGCCGACGAAATGGCCTTCACGGCGCGTCACGGTACGTCGGAAGAGGCGCGGCTGATCGATATCACGGACAAAATTCCCAGCACCGAAGACGGGTGCGAGATGCGAAAAGAGCAGCATGATGACGCCGGCAATGGTCCCAGAAGCAAGTGCGATCAGGATCATACTAGGGTTGAAGCGCTTCGGCAGCGCTGCCATTCACGCGGATCTCGATGTTGCGGGACGGATCTCCACGCTGAAGCGTTTTCGTGATCTGAGCGCGGATCGCGGTCACGCGGCAAGACCCGGCGACGGAGGAGAGACTGTAATCGAAATCCGCGACCGTCCCCGTGGCCGAGACCGTCAGGACCGGATCATTGACGTGTTCCGGCAGTTCGGAGGCATATCCCGCCGTCTGCTGATCGGCGGTCGGACCGACCACCAATGCATGCATGGCGACCGCATCCGCGTCGTCGACGCGTGCGACCGGATATGTGACCGGGTAGACCGTCTCGCAATGCAGAAGGTTCGGATCCTTCTTCGTATTCACAAAGTACGCGGTCACGGTAGGCGCATTCACCTTTTCTGGCATGGCGAGCATCACGGGGATCGCGACCACATGGATCGGCGTCCCGTCTTTTGCAGACGCTTCATACACCAGCAATGTTCCGGAGGCCGACGTGGGGATGCGATCGTAGAATCCGGTGACCTGATACGGCCCGGGGATCCCGACATCCGGACTATACACATAGAAGACCCCCTGACCGATCACCGTCCCATCCGTCTGGGTCAGCTTCCACGATGCCATGTTCTCGAACGCCGTCGTCGTCCCGGAAAAGAAGAACGGATTCGGCAATGCGACGCCGATCTCCCGTACCGGGACCGCGACCGTGTCCACGCCGTCAGTGGACACGAACGTCTGTGCGGATCCTGCCGACGTCGAGGTCGACGCCTTGCAGATCCCCGTCCCCTTCACGACATCCGTGCATGCGGTCTGCGCCGGGCACTGATCCGCGCCCGGCGTGCATTCACACAACGGAATACACACCTGCGCACAGACCGTCCCCGGCGGCTGATTGCGACAGAGTGATCCACAGTCATTCCAATGGCCACCCGCCGCTTCGCATGATGCTTGCTCGATCATCGTTCCGGAGGAGGCTGGCGGGGTCGCGGGTGTCGAGGTCGACGAGGCGATCGGTGCGGGTGTCACGGACGTGATGGAATGGATCTCGATGTAAAAATACGCAAGAGAAGCCGCCGCGACACAGACGATGAGGAGTAAGGCGAACGCGCGCGGACCCTGGTTCATAGCATTACGGATTGGGCATCACGATGATCATCACCGGTTTGCCGGTCGGGACATTCCCATTGTTCCAGTCATGCGCCGCACCCATGAGTGCGTCGTAGGTATAGGTGAAATCGGCGCCATTACGCGTGCCTGGATCGTTCGTGATGAACCGATCTGCGGTGTACCCCTTCACAACAAGCATGTGATACAGCGGTCCGCCGTTGCGGAAATTCGGATTCGGCAATTCCTTTCCGGAAAACGGGATGATCACCGGATATCCGTTTGCGAGCGCGCGCTTGATCTGGTCCGGACTCTGGAGCGGAAAAACGAAGACATTCTGATATCCGTAAAGATCTTTGATCCACTGCGCCGTCTCAGCCGCATCCGTATCTTTGTAATCTCCGAGTGTCTTATTCTCATACGCGACGACACGCTGGATGTCCGCGGTCGCCTGATCCGCCGGGATCTTTCCGGACACCCCTTTGTAGTAGGCATCTACCATGACCGCAGACGTCTCTTCGCACGCGTCCTGGAACGGCTCACCCCAGTCGCCGGTCGGCGCCTGACTCGTGAACGGCACGGGTAGATTGACCTCGGACGGAAGCGCTCCGCGGTCCGCGAGGGGGTCTGGTCCGGTCGGCGTGTGCGATGGACCCGAAACGAGGGTGTAATGCTCAGATGTCGCAACGCCGCCCTCGATCATGGACGTATCATCTCCCGCGAGCGAACCGGACGTATCGGTCGCAGGCGTGATCCGGACGGCCGGCGGGAGCTTCGGCTGATTCCACGCCGCCCAAAGATCCCGGACATCCGTCCGGAATGCATACCCACAGATGAGGAGGGCGACGAGCACGAGGATCGTCCCGATCTGCCACTTTTTCATATACGAAGCGTAGCGCATTTCGCGCTACGCTACAATGTTTTTCGTGGTTTGGCTCGACCTCACTATTCGCTATCCGTGAGGGTCACCGAGGTCATCGTATCGCCGATCGCGATCTGCTTCACGACATCCATCCCTTTCACGACTTTCCCAAAGATGGAATAGGACGGCGGAAGCGGATTATCCCCGAGCATGATGAAGAACTGCGACCCGTTCGTGTTCGGTCCGGCATTAGCCATGGCGACGACCCCCTCGTTATACGACATGCTCACCGGGTCGTCGGCGAACTGGTAGCCCGGACCGCCGGTCCCGTCCCCTTTCGGGTCACCGCCCTGGATCACGAAACCCGGGACCACGCGATGGAACGTCAGTCCGTCATAGAATTTGTGCTGAACGAGATAGACGAAGTTCGATGCCGCGTTCGGTCCCTCCTTCGGAAGGAGCTGGAACACGATCTCGCCCTTTGGGGTCTGGATGTGCACGTATTTACCTTCGGTCTCGGATGCCGGGAGCACGCCCGGGAAGTGGAGGGATTGGTCCATAGAGGTTGATTCGGTCGTGAGAGAGTGATCAGATGAAGTCGTCGTGGATCCTGCCGGTGTACCGGTCGATTCCGGAGCCGCAGGCGGTGGCGTCTGGACTGCAGCGGCGGGAGCAGCCGGGACGGGCGCGGGAGCAGGAGCGGGAGTCGTCGCAGGCGCGCACCCGGCGCCGAAAAGGGCGAGCGTAGCGATGGCGGGAAGAATGATCTTTTTCATAGGGTGAAAGGGTAGCATATGCGTTTACTCATCGTCAGGGCGGTCATTCGATCTGCATTCTCATAGCCTCAAAAACGATAAGACGCGAAGAGTTAGAACGAGGACATTGCGAGGCGTACGAAGATGAAGGACGAACGATGGCCGGAGCGAAGATCCACGCAGCTCGCATTTTTATGGGGTTGTTTCCCATGGGAGACCTGCTTCTCCCGCATACCCCCACTTCGCCGCATCGAGGTTCAATCCGAGACGCCATTCTTCACGCATGAATCGATCCAATGACAGGGATCCCTTGGGAAGTTTTGATGAAAGATCGCCTCCGCGTGCATCACGTGCCTGGATCTGGCTGGGTTGATCATCTCCCGGAGCGTACAAAAGCTGGACCATCGCCGCGTCCGCGCCGTCTGCGACCAGTTTCCGCGCAGCCGCGCGCGCGAGCCATGCGCCGCCTTTTTGCGGATGACGTGGATCAAGTCCGGCCATCGCTGCCGTTGCCGGAAGGAATGTGCCGTATGCCGGCGGCGTACGACCGGAGGCCCCGCTCGCCTGTCCAAGGCCACGCACATCATTCGGTCCGGCGGCGTTCGTGAAAACGTGAAGATCCTGTGTGATCGTGCGGACGAACGTCGCGATCAAATCACGCGCCTCTGCGAGATCCTTCGCCCCGTGCTCAACGTCAAGATACGCGGTCGTCGGAGCGGTCCGTTCCGCCGTCACCGTGACGGATGCATCCGGCCCCAACCAGAACCACGCTTCATCCGACTGCCGCAGTTCATCGAGCGTCTTCGCGATCCGCCGCGCGAGTGCGACGGTCGACGGGATGTATTCGACCGACTCATGCGTCGCATAGCCCGTCACGAGTACCGGCTCGGTCGCTCCAAGCGCCGCACGCGCAGATTGGCCGGGAGCCACGCTCTCGATCGCGACGAACGGTTCCATGTCCGTCATGACGCCGAGCGACCCCAACGTCCGACGAACGACCGCTGACACGTCAAAATCCGCTGAACTCTTCACATCCCCCGACACGAAGATCGCTCCCCGTCCGCCATGGACGCCAATACGCGCACGACTCGCCGGATCGCGCTTCAAATATTCGTCCACGATCGCTTCCGCGATGAGGTCGCACGTTGCGTCCGGATGCCCCGGAAGACGGACGGTGGCTGAACGCATAGAGATTCGACCCTACCAGAGCTGAAGGTCCGATTCAAGGGGATTGACCAAGACGGCATTCCATGCTACATCCTTCGCACGGAGGAATGCATGAGTGACGGACCTTTTGACCTCGTAGGATTCAAACATCTCATCTACGCCGAAGCGAAAGATCGTGACCTCGCAAAACGCGCGATCGTATTGATCAAGCCACTCATCACGGCGATCGACGACCGATTTTACGGTCCAGGACTCCCGACCGACGTCCGAACCGAGCGACTCCTGAATGCATTGCGCGACTTCACCGGCAAAACGCAGGTCGCGGGCGCTCTCTTCAGTATCCAAGAACCGGTCCCCTGCCCCGCCTGGATGGACAGGGGGCAGTTCCGGAAGCGATTCGGGGCTGATGGATGGTTCGATCGACTGCGTGAAAGCCTCGCGTCTACCTTTCCGGATGAATTCAAACGAGAGTTCTGGAGAGAGACGGTCAAACTCCCGAAGTCGCATTGGATCGTCGATGCGATGGATCAGCTCGACATCTCCAAGCTCGGATCCCTCGTCCTCGGCGGCGCCCATCGATCCGGTCTTTCAGACATCGTGTCGGCGAGTCTCCGACTCCCGATCACCGCCGCAACGGTCTGTGCCGTGAACGGGGATGCTGAACGACTCGATCGGTTGGCCGGGATCCTCAAGCTTCTCAAGGTCGCGATCCCGATCGGGATCAAAAGCGATGAAAACGACACGTGGACATGCCTCGTCGCGTGAACAGTCCTCCGCCCCGTCCGCCTTTGGCTGACGGGGCTCTTTTTTTGTCATCCTGTCTCGCCTCCGCCATCGGCTACAACTCATCCACGTCTTTGAGGAATGATGTCGGCGGCTTCTTGCCATTTCCGCTGGATGATTTCCACACCGTCTTCGAGGACCGTTCCCCATCACGACCGATCTGGATCGACGGTTCCTCATACCCCTCATCCCAGCTCCAATCAGAACGATCGACATCACCCGTGGCGCGGGGCCTGCGGGATGATCGACTGCCCTCTCCCCACTTCCCGCCTCCCTCACGCACTTCCATTCGCTCTGTCAATCGCGGCGAGATCTCTTCGAGGAACAACGATGGCTGATTGAGCATCAACGTGTCATAACCGCTCGTGATGGGATAGGTCAGAAACAATCGCGTCCGCGCGCGCGTGACCGCGACGTAAAAAAGACGCCGTTCCTCCTCCAACCCCCCTTCTTCAGACATTGCGCGTCTGTTCGGGAACGCCGAATCCGCGAGATGGATGACGAAGACCGTGTCCCACTCCAACCCCTTTGCCTGATGAATGGTCGTGAGCACGGTCCGCTCCTCTTCCCCGCCCGCCCCCTTATCTCGTCCGGCAAGAACGTCGTCATACAACGCAATGTCCGCGAGGAAGCCGGTCGCATCCTGATATCCCTCCGCGAAGATGACCAATTGTTCAAGATCTTCCTGCCGCTCACGCCAGTCCGGATACTCGCGTTCGAGATATTCCTGATACGCCGACCCCAAGACGGCACGGAGCATCGGACCGGGTTCAGGTGCATGACCGCTGACCGAAAGGGCGGTGTCGGCAAAAGAGGCCCAACCTTTCTGCGCGCGCGGCGGGACAAGCTCCGCCGGTTCCACGCTGGCGATCGCTTTGAGATCCGGGAAGGTGCGGATCCGCTCGACGAGCGCGGCAGCCGTCGCAGCACCGATCCCCGTCTGCATATTGAGGACGCGCAACCACGCAGCCTCGTCCTGCGGATTGTGATGGATCCGAAGATACGCGAGCGCATCCTTGATATGCGCGCGTTCGAAGAATTTCATCCCCCCGCGATATTCATAAGGGATGTCTCGTTTCAACAACTCGAATTCCAAAGCTTGGGAATGCGCGGAAGACCGGAACAGGACCGCCATGTTCCCGAGGGCCACGCCTTCGGCGCGCAGGGCAAGGAGCTGTTCTGCGACGAACGACGCCTCCTGTCGCGCGGACGAACACGGAACGACGAGCGGTCGCGCGCCCGTGGGACGGACCGCCGCGAGGTCCTTCTGGAACTGTTCGACGTTGTGCGACAACGACTCGTTCGCGAGATCCAGGATCTCCGGCGTCGAACGATAGTTCGTCAGCAGTTTGTAGATGGAGGTGTTCGGCCACCGATCAGGGAATTGGAGGATGTTCTTCACGTCCGCGCCACGAAAGGCATAAATGGACTGCGCATCATCCCCCACGACCAAAACGTTCTGATGGACGGATCCCAGCGCTTCGACGATGAACGCCTGCAATGCGTTCGTATCCTGGTATTCGTCCACGAGCACGTACAAGAATTGATCCGAGATCCGTTTCCCAAATTCCTCCCGCTGCATGAGATTCACCCAATTGACGAGGAGGTCGTCGAAATCCATGGCATTCGCCGCTTTCTTCCGCTCGCCATACCGCTTCCCGATCTCTTCGATGTCATCTGCGAAATCGAGGAAGTTCGGATGCTTGAGTTCAAGGACATCCGGGACGCTCGTCAACGTGTTGCGCGCAAAGCTGATGATGTTCTGGACCACCGCAGCCGTCGGGAAACGCCGCGCCTTCGGATCGATCCGCATCTCCTTCATCACGGCTTTGACGAGGCTCTGTGCATCGCTTTGATCCAGGATCGTAAAATTATTCGTGTACCCGAGGAGACGCGCATTCTTCCGCAAAAGACGGTTGGCGATCGCGTGAAAGGTTCCGCCCCATAGTCCCTTGGCATCCGGACCGACGAGTAGCGTCACCCGGTCGATCATCTCGCGCGATGCCTTGTTCGTGAACGTCAATAACAGGATCCGCGAAGGATCCACCCCCTGCTCTAACAGATACGCCACCCGATACGTGACCGTGCGCGTCTTCCCGGATCCTGCACCTGCGAGGACCAGGCTCGGACCATCCGCGTGCAGGACCACGTTAAGCTGTTCCTGGTTCAGCTCCTGATGATAATCGATCTTCCGGCGCCCACCAGACGCGCCTTGGAGGACAAAAACGGACATGGCCGCATCGTAGCGGATACGCCCGCGTGTCGCCAGTTAAAAAAACCGCCTCCATCAGGAGGCGGGAGAGGTCTGCGACGGTCCGTCAGGCAGGATTCGGGAGGAAGCACTCCATACAGTACCGCGCCATGCGATCGGCGGTCCCGTAGGCATCGCCGTTGGTGAGCGAGATGCCATCATGCTTTTCCGTCAACGACTCGAAGGGCGACAGGAAGGACTCGAGATCCTCACCATCGTACGTCGCCGCATACGACCAAAGGGTCCAGCAGTCGGCCTCGGGATCGTAGGTAAGCGTCGCGCCGTAGCGCGCCCCGTCTTCCCCACAGAGGGACAGCGTCATCTCAGCCGTGACGTCGGCCGCAAGCGTTGACGACGCCGATGGCGCAGTCACGAACCACGTCAGCCAATCGTCCTCGTCATTGAACGTCTGCGTGAAGGCGAATCTCCCGACATCATGATCCTCGAAAGGATCGAGACCGTATTTCAACGCAATCTCCGTGAGGCGGACGAACTGCTCCGTGGCGTTCTTCACTCGTTGTGTGTCACCCAGCATGTCAGACCTCCCTTGGGTTAAAGGACGATCCGACGCTGCCACGATCTTCACATCCCGTCAAGATATGGGGGGGGTAAAAAAAGTCCCGCCTCTCCTGATGGAAAGGCGGGAACGGAGTGCGTCAGAGGTACTTGGCCGCAGCGATGAGACGCTTCTTTGCGAGGCGCCAATCGTCGACGCGCATCGCACCTTCGGCCTCGCGAACGAGACGCTCGACGTCAGCTTTGACCGGACGGTCCAAGAGCTGATCCGAGCAGGAGTCGAGACGGTGCAGGAACGACGTGAGCGCCGCTTCGACGGCTGCAAAGTCGTCCGGCGCCATGTCCCGCGTAATGCGGATGAAGCGCGAGCGCTTGTCCCGCGGTATCCCGCGACGGCGCTTGGTCTCCTCGCGACCGAGACGATTGAGGAGATAGGACAGCCGTCCGATGACCTCCACCTGAAGCGCATCCATGACGAACACCCACCGGATCCCGCGACGCACCTTGGCGAGCGTCGTGCGGAGCCCCTTCAGATCCCCGGCCTCGCAAGCCGCGATCGCCGCATCGAGGTCACGGACCGTGTGTGCGGCGTTCTTGCAGAACGGTCGCGCTTTGATCGCATCGAAGGCCATCCGGTACTCGCGCAAACGCTGAAGCATGCTGCGCAGGATGGAGCGCGAACGCCGGGCATCCGACGCCGCCGCGATCTCCCAGCGCTGGAACAGACCCTGCGACCGCGGCTTGGTCCCGACCCGAAGGTCCTCCCACAACTCACGGTAGAGATCCATATGCGACTGGATGTAGGCGTAGACCTGGACGGTCCGCCGATCCATGCATGTGGAGATCTTCGGGATCTCGGCAAGCCGCTTGAGCAGATGCCCGATTCCCGCGCCCGAGACCATGGCGGCCGCCGGCGGATTATTCCGTCCGGTGGCATCCGTCATGACCATCCCGCGAACGAACTGCACGCGGGCGGTGCGCTTATCGTCGTTGCGCTTGGCAACGTAATCCGCGACGAGCTGCGTCTGCATCTTCTCGAATACGGCCTTCTCCTCCGCTTCGACCACGCCGGCGGCGAGCACATAGCGGACGAACGCCCGCGCGGTCTCGACGTCTTCGCGGATCTCCGCAGTCTCGCCCACGCCGCTCGACTCATGTGCAGCGTACTGGTGGACGGCGTGCCGTCCGGACCGAAGCAGATCGTAGAGATCATCGTAGCGCGCGTGCGTGGAGACCCCGTTGGTCTCCTTGGCATGCGCCCGATTGGACCGCCACAGCGTGCCGGCCGGAATGACGAACGAACGGGGCTTCCCGTTCGTGATCTTCACCGTGATCGTCCGTTCTTGAAGCAGATCGTTCGACGGGATGACCCGGACCGCAGTGCGCAGGCGCACCCCACGGTTCTTCACGGTCTGAAATCCTTGCGGAAGGTGTTGCACGTCTCCTCCTCTGATGTAAAAGAGCTGTTCCCAAAAAACCGAGTGACGGCACGTTACCGAAAAATAGGAAAAAGGGCAAGCCCTCCCCCCTCCTTTTTCCTCCCCTTCTCCCTCAATTCCCGAACGCTTTCACCCGATTTGCCTGATGTTCAGCAAAGGTCTTCGCAAAATAGGTCTTTCCGGCCGCATCGGTCAGGAAGTACCGATAATCGGTCTGCGTCGGATGGAGTGCTGCCATGAGCGCATCATCTCCAGGATTGGAAATGGGTCCGGGCGGAAGCCCTTTGACCTTGTAGGTGTTGTACGGCGAATCACTCGTCAGATCGTCCGCGGTGGGACGGGCCCGTCCGCCATGCGTGATGTAATTCACGGTCGCATCACTCTGGAGCGGCATCCCGTCTTTGATCCGGTTCAAGAAGATGCCGGCGACGATCTTCCGATCATCGCTGCTCGAAACCTCTTTTTCGATGATCGACGCGAGGATCACGACGTCGTTCAGGGTCCGTCCTTGTTTCTGACTTTCTTCTTCCAGGCCCGGCGCGCGCTTGGCGAATTCATCCAACTGTTTCTTGATCAGGCTCTGCGGCAACTGATCCGCGTAGACGCGATAGGTGTCCGGGAAAAGATATCCTTCCAACGATGCGTCAGATGGCAGGTCCGCGAGGAAGGAATACTCCGTCCGTAGTTCTTCCGGGATCGTCACGGGAAAATGTTCCACCCCATACGGGGATACCGCTTTCCCGATGTCTGCGAGCGACCAGCCTTCCGGGATCGTGATCTTCACCTCGTTGCTCGGAGGTCCCAGAGCGAGAGCGTGCGCGACCGCGGCATAGGATTGGGACGGCTTCAGCGGATACGTACCGGCCTTCGGATCCATTGCCGTCGCATCCAGACGCGCATAGAGACGATATCCCCACGCGCTGTCGATGATCCCGTTCGAAACGAGTGTATCGGCGACCTGACGGACGTTCCAGCCGTCCCCGATCGTCACCGTGACGTTCTGCGCTTCAGACGTCGGCGAACGGAACCACGCACGCGGCACGAACCAGGCCAGAAAAAACCCGGCGGCGATGAACGCGACACCAAGGAGAAGCAGGATCTTTTTCATGTGTGATGATGATGCGATGCGGAACGGGCGATGTCACGACGCGTGAGTTGGTGGTGTCCCCATCGAACGAGCCAGAAGCTTAGCGCGCCGAGCACGAACCCGCCAAGGATGTCGGTCGGATAGTGGACTCCGACGGCCATGCGTCCAAAAGCGACGACGGTCGCGATCGCGAACGAGACCGCCCCAACGCGTCGATCTGCGTGCCAGAGCGCGAAAGCGATCGCAAAGGCGGTCGCCGTATGTCCGGAGGGGAAAGAAGTGTTGAAGGGCGGCGGGATCAATCGGATGACATCGTGCGACGCAAGGAAGGGTCGGAGACGTTCCACGAAATGCGCGATCCCGGCGGTCAGGGCCAATGCGACCAGCGTCGCCCACCCGGCCTCGACGGCCCCGTGTCGCGCCCGCTTGTGACGCGCGACGAGAAGTCCGACGATGAGCACCACGTTCGCGAAGATCAGCCAGCGCGCGAAAAAGACGGCCAAAGCGATCGTCCAATGCGAGGAGAGGACGACCTGCTGAATGGCGACGAGGATCTGCGTTTCAAATGTCATGAAGATATGCGGGTTGAAGAAGAGGATACCATTTCCTCCTTCCGGCGACCTCCTTCCTTCGGTCGTTCTGTCTTATTGGGGTAGGCGCACCACTTGGCCACCGGACACATCCAACACTTCGGCTTCTTCCCACCCGTACAGATATCGCGACCGAATTGGACCATCGTATGGTTGATGTCGATCCACAGGCGCTCGGGCACGAGTCTTCGCAGATCCTGTTCGACCTTCTCCGGCGTCTTACCCGTCGTCCATCCCAACCGATGCGTGATCCGGAACACATGGGTATCCACTGCGATCGCCGGAATGTGGTACGCATACGCCAACACACAGCTCGCGGTCTTGCGTCCGACACCGGGAAGGGTCACCAGTTCATCGATCGTCTTCGGGACCTCCCCATGAAAATCCGTGAGGATCATCTGTGCGAGCCCTTTGATCGCCTTGGCCTTTGATCGATAGAGTCCGATCGTATTGATGCTCTTCCCGATCTCGCTCACCGGTGCTTGCGCTAACTTCTTCCAGGTCGGAAACCGCTTACGGAACGACGGGAAGGCGGCGAGCACCTGCGTATCCGTGGTCCGCGCGCTCATGAGCGTTCCCAACAACGTGTCTGCGGGGATGCCCATATCCATGTCCGCCTTCTTCGTATACCGCTTCGTGAGCGCCCTGATGACCTGCACGGCCGTCTGTGACGTCGTTGGCATACCTAAAGCAACGGTTTGCCCGTCATCTCCGGCGGCTGAGGGATCTCCATGAATTTCAAGATCGTTGGCGCGACGTCCGCAAGCATGCCGACCGGCGTCGTCATGGACAGATCTCCGCCGACCACATCCCCCACCGGGGCGCGCATCCCTTCGAATTGTTTCCCGATGATCACGAGCGGAACGGGATTCGTGGAATGCTCCTTATCGATCTCTCCGGTCACGAGATTCTTCACCTCTTCCGCATTGCCATGATCTGCGGTGATGAGACAGATTCCCCCGACGGCAAGCGCCGCATCCACGATCTGCCCCAGGGCCGTGTCCAAGGCTTCGCAAGCTTTGATCGTCGCCTGTTCATTACCCGTATGTCCGACCATGTCCGCATTCGCGAAATTGAGGATGATGAGGTCGTACGTCCCTTTAGATATCTCCTGCACGACGCGTTCCGCGATCAACTCGGCCGACATCTCCGGCGCCTTGTCATAGGTCGACACTCGCGGTGACGGAATGATGACGCGATCCTCCCCCGGGAACGCCTCCTCGACCATCCCATTCATGAAGAACGTGACGTGCGCATACTTTTCCGTCTCCGCGATGTGCAGCTGCTTGAGCCCGGCATCGGACACGACCTTCGCGAGACAATTCTCGATGGTCAGCGGCGGAAACGCGACCGCCACGGGCAGGTCCTTCTCATATTCCGTCATGGTGACGAAATGCAGGTCCTTGATGAATTCGCGCGGAAACTTCTCGAACGTCGGCAAGACGAACGCTTTGGTGAGCTCGCGTGCGCGATCCGGACGGAAGTTGAAGAAGATGATCGAATCCCCCTCATTCACCGTCGCGATCGGTTTACCATTTTTGGTGATCACGGTCGGGACGATCTCTTCATCGTAGACCTTCTGAGAATACCAATGTTGGACCGCTTCGGGCGCGGAATCCGTCGTGTATTCGGAAACCCCTTTGACGATCGCTTCGTATGCCTTTTGGATCCGATCCCAGCGGTTGTCTCGATCCATCGCGTAGTATCGACCGGCGATCGACGCGATCCGCCCGACCTTCAATTCCGACATCTTCGCCTCCAGTTCGTTGATGAATTCTGCGCCGCTGTTGTAGATCGTATCGCGACCGTCCATGAACGCATGGACCACGACCTTGTCGAATTTTTGTCGGACGCAAAGCTCAAGGAGCGCGATACAGTGCTCATCGCTCGCATGTACGTTTCCCGAGCTGTCCAATCCCATGAGATGGAGCGTGCCGTTGGTCTTTCGGCAGTGAGCGATCGCGTCCAAGAATGCCTTGTTCGTATAAAAATCTCCGTTCTCGATCGCAAAATTGATGCGCGGCAAGCTTTGATAGAAGATCCGTCCCGCCCCGATGGTGAGGTGACCGACCTCCGAGTTCCCCATCTCGCCCCATGACAATCCGACCGCTGAGGCGGAGGCGAGCACGGTCATCGCCGGATAGCTCTCCACGTATTTGCGGAAATGCGGCATGTTCGCCTCGACGATGGCATTCCCCTCGGCCGGCGGAGCGACACCGAAGCCGTCGAGGACCATGAGGATGATGGGTTTGGGTCGTGCCATATCAGCGGAGGAGGATGTGACCTTTCATCTCTTTCGGAGCTGCGATCCCCATGGTGGAAAGGACCGTCGGCGCGACATCCGCGAGCGTCCCACGACGCAACTTTTTCCGACGCAGACCGGGACCGGCGGCGAGAAACGGGACGGGGTTCGGATTATGTTCGGTGTCGGGTCCGCCGTGCGGATCGAGCATCTCTTCGGCGTTCCCGTGGTCCGCGGTGACGAAGAGCGTCCCATGCATCTTCTCGATCTTCTTCCAGAGGATCGCAAGCGCATCGTCGAGCGCTTCGCATGCCTTCACCGTGGCCTCGAAATTCCCGGAATGCGCTACCATATCCGCATTCGCAAAATTCACGAGCGTAAAGTCGTATTTCTTTTTTTCGATCGCTGCGGCGACGCGCCGAGCGAGGGGCATCGCGCTCATCCGAGGCGCCAGATCGTACCGGGTCACGCGCCGGCTGGGTACCCGGATCCGGTCTTCACCGAAGCGTGGACGATCCGACCCGCCGTTCAAGAAGTACGTCACCATCGCATATTTTTCCGATTCCGCCGCATAGAGCTGCTTCCGCGTTCGAAGGACCTCGACGATCGTGTTCGCGGTCTCACGATGTGGGTAGGCCGCCACGACGCTATCGAGATCTTTTCCGAATTCGGTCAGGGTGACGAAAAAAAGATCCTTTCGGAATGCATGTCGGCGCTTTGCATACGTCTCACATTCACGAAATGCCGGTTCATTGACGAAGGGCTTGGTCAATTGGCGGGCCCGGTCACTCCGCAGGTTCCAAAAGATAACGGCATCGTGATCCGAGATGGGCGCCACGCACGTATTGTTCTTACAGACGACGGTCGGCGTGATGAACTCATCACTCTCACCGCGCGTATACGCCTCGGTGACCGCCTGCACCGGCGACTCCGCCATCACCCCTTCGCCACTCGCTAACGCATTGTACGCAAGAGACGTCCGTTCCCAGAACTTGTTCCGATCCATGGCATAGAAGCGGCCCATGACCGTGGCGATCACGAAGTTCGGCGGAAGGGACTTTTCCAACTCCGCAACGAGATGCGCCGCATGGAACGGCGGCGTGTCCCGCCCATCCGTGAACAAGTGGAGCGCGACACGCGGGAGATGCAGCTCCTTCGCAAAACGGATCAGCGCCTGCACGTGTTTGGGCGAGGCGTGTCCGCTCCGGTCGTCGGTCAACAATCCCATGAGATGGAGCGTGCTGTGTTTTCGCACACAATGTGCCGCCGCCTGGAGGAGCGCGGGATTGTTCTCAAATGTATGATCCAGGATCGCCTGATCGATCACGATCTGATCCGAATCCACGGCCCGGCCCGCACCGATCGTCGTGTGCCCAGCCTCAGAATTTCCCGGCTGCCCTTTGGGCAGACCGACCGCGAGACCGTCTGCCATGAGCAGGGTGTGTGGGTACGTCTTCTTCAGCTTATCCCAAAGCGGCATTTTCGCGGACCGCGGAGCATTTCCCTCCTGATTTTTTGAGACGCCAAATCCATCCCAGACGACCACGACAACGGGTCCTTTCAGGCGTCGATTGACCGTTTTTTTACGGACCATAGGTCATCACAGGATAACCGTCCGACGGGCAGGGCACAAGAACCGCATGATTAAGCCAAACTCTTGACATTTTAGCCATTTTTTGGTATGGTGTGTCGTTCTCTATCGGAATAAGCCGATAGGGAGGTTCTTTACAGGAGACATACCGTGACCCAACGCACGCCAAGTCAAGCGTTCATCCAGAACATCAAAAAGGTGATCGGCGTGCGCGAGGAAAACGGACATCTATTCCTCGACTGCCACTTTCGCGACAACGTTCTGCATGCCATCGACGAGATCCGTCTTGGCATGATCAGCGGCGACATCTCGAAAGACGATCACCCAGAAGCCAGAAAGCTGATGGAATTTCTCGACGCGAACCTCATGCTCTGCACTCCGAAGAAGAACCGGCAAGCAGACCCAACACTCAACCCCCGTCCGTCAGAGACGGAGAAAAGGATGTGACCGTGACCGAGAACGACGAGAACGACGAGGTCGTCGATGAAGAGATCATCAACGAAGAAGACGACCAGACCTCTGAATCGGAGGATGCGCGGGAGGGGGAGCCAGAAAACGCTCCCACGCCGCAAGCGGCGGAACCTGCTCTTCCGGCAAAGCTTCCCTCTCTGGGTCCGCGAACGCGGTCACGTGAGATGGGCAGTTTCCGGAACCCGACCCCTGCCTCACCAGCTCCCCTGGTGACGCCGCCGGTCTCTTCTCCGGCGACATCCGCCCACCTCTCTGACCCGACGTCGCTCGCGACGGCGAACGAGAAGGCGGCCAGCTTCGTCATCGATCAAGACGCGAAACGCCGAAAGGACGAGGCGGAGCGGGTCCGTCGAAGCGCGACTGATGCGGAGACGGAAGAAAAGGCGATCGCAGATGCGAAGGCGGCCCAGCGACGTCGCGAACAAGAGGCTGAGGACCGAGCAGCCGCAGAAAAGACCGCTCGGGAGAAGGCGCTCAAGGAAGCGGCTGAGGCGGCGAAGCAGAAGGCCAAAGCAGAAGCCAAGGCCGAAGCAGAAGCCGTATCGCCACCTTCACAGCCTGGCGATGCATCACTCGAAGAGACGGTCATTGCGCCGTCAGAGCCGCCACCATCCGTCCGCCCCCAGCGAACGGATCGATCCGCCGTGGCTGCCCGCGGTCCGAACAAGCCGCCCCCGCTCCCGACGCATCCGCCGTCCGTGATCATCAATCAAGAGGATGACGCGCCGGATCAGGAAGAGGTCCCGACCAAGCCCCGACCGGAAGCAGGAGAGGCGCCTCGGATCCAGAAGACGCGGACACCCACGCCGCGCGAAGAAGAGCGGATGAGGAAATTCGCTCCGGTCCACGAGGAGGTCTCTCGACCTTCCCAGGCCGAGCATCTTCCCCCAGCGGCACCACGGCCCCTCAAACCGACGGAACCCATGCCGGCCGTTCCCCTTCCTGCAAAGGGACGGGACGATCGGCGGGTGATCATCGGCATTCTCTCCGGGGTTCTCGTGCTGATCATCGTCCTGATCATGGTCATCGAGTTCGTGCATACCAAGAACACGACGGCTTCTGTGACAAGCGCATCGACGACGGCTTCTGCCGCTCCGTCGGCAGGCGCGCCGCCCCTGTCTGGCTACATCAAGCACTGCACGGACGTCACGCCGAAACTGTTGAACGCATTCTTCGGTGAAAAGGATCCGAAGGCGTTCATCAGCGCTCCGTTCGAAGACGAACACCAACCCCGGATCGAAGGCCATGTCTACAAACTTGGCGTCGATCAGCAGGGTCGGACCGTCTACGATGTCTCCAAGGCCAGGGTGTGTTGGTTCGACCACACGCCCTGACCGATCCGCCACACGCGGAAACACCTCGCCCCCCGAAGCGATCGCTTCGGGGGGCTTTTTTATTCCTTTGGATGGGCGCTGACCTTGATCACTTCCGCCATATCATCTTCCGGCGTCGTCCGATTCCACTTTTCATGCCTGCAGACCGTACATCGATGGAGCAGATCGTACCCCTCACGGGTCACGCGGATGGCCACTGGCTCCATCATCCCCCCGCAATCAGACGCCCGGTCTCCCGGTTCCACATCGACATGCTTACTCCACAGGCAATGCGGACAATGGTTGGTATACCCATTCCCCTTCACGACCACGCCGCAATGAGCGCACGTGAAGTCCTCGATCCGGCGCGTGAATGAGGTCGACATGTCACGCCGTCTCTTCCAGGCGCGGGAAGATCGGCGGTCCGCTCGTGATCGGCGTGTCTCCCGCGAGCGCGTTCCATTTCAATGCTTCCGCGAAGGTCAGTTCGCGATCATCCGCCGCCGTCCCCATCCGGTCGAGGATCTGATCAGAGATGGTCGGCATGAACGGGCGGATGAGCCACCCGATATGTCGCACGGCCTCGAGGACGCTCGCGATCACATCCGCCAATTCGTCCTGTTTTCCCTGCTTCGCCAATTCCCATGGCTTGGTCTCATCGATCAACCGATTCTGTTCGATCGCGTAGGTGAGAATGAAGCCGAGCGCCTGATCGAATCGATATGACGCGATCCATTCCGCGTAGCCTTCAAAGTCATACCCGATCGTCCGCGTGCCCGGCTTCGGTGCCAGGCCGTCAAAGTACTTATTCGTCATGGCCGTGACGCGATGAACGAGATTCCCGATGGTATTGGCAAGATCCGCGGCATATTTTTGCTGAGATCGTTCGTGACTCCAGTCGCCATCCTGGGTGAACGGCACCTGTGACAGCAGGAGGTATCGCGTCGCATCCACGCCGTACGTCTCGATCAGCTGATCCGGCTCGATCACATTCCCTAGCGTCTTGGACATCTTCTGCCCATCCACATGGATCCATCCATGGACTGCGACCTGCTTCGGCGGAGCGATCCCCGCGGCCATGCACATCGCGGGCCAGAGCATCGCATGGAACCGACTGATCTCCTTCCCGATGATATGCACATCTACTGGCCAATACCGGGCGAACGCCGCATCATCCGAAGGAAATCCCGCACCGGTCAGATAGTTCACGAGCGCATCGAACCACACGTACATCACCTGCGTATCGTCATCCGGGACCGGGATCCCCCAGGCGAGCTGTTCCGTCGATCGGGAGATGCTGACGTCAAAACTCTCATCCAGGTCTGCGACGAGCTGCTTCACTTCATTGAACTTGTGCTCCGGTACCACGAACGCCGGATGATCCGCGTAGAGCTTCTGCAGCCGTTCCTTGAATGCCGAGAGTTTGAAAAAATAATTCTCCTCTTCAAGGAACTGCGGTGCGACGTGATGGTCCGGACATTTTCCGTCCACGAGCTCATGTTCTTTCTTGAACGCCTCACACCCCACGCAATACAAACCGGAATATGTCTTCTTATAGATGAATCCCGCATCGCGAACACGTCGCCACATCTCCTGCGATGCGGGAACATGCCGCGCTTCGGTCGTCCGGATGAAATCCGTGTTCGTGATGTGCAAACGCGCCGCGAGATCCTTGAATTCGCCGGAGATCCTGTCTGTGAACGCCTGCGGATCCATCCCCGCTTCTTCCGCCTTTTGGAGGATCTTCTGCCCGTGTTCATCGGTCCCGGTCAGAAACCGGACGTCCTTGCCCATGAGCCGCTGATACCGGGCGACCACATCCGCATACACGAGCTCGAGCGCGAAACCGATGTGCGGCTTCGCGTTCGCATACGCGATGGCCGTGGTGAGATAGAACGGTTCGCGCATATCAGGGACAGTAGATACCAAGTTGATAGTTCGGGACGCAGGTCGGCTTGGTATTGCCGTAGGTCGGTGTCAGTGACGCGTCCTGCACGATCGTGAAACCGAGCGTTCCGATCTTCGTGATGCCGCCTTCCGTATACGAACAATACGCATCCACGTTCCCGGTTCCGGAGAGTGAGGTCATTTTCTGATTGAAGATATCGGCGAGACGCGGATTCGATGTGGACCACGTGCATTGATAGGTCACATCCGTCGTTTGTCCGCCGGTATACACCGCCGTCGCCTGGACCGGGACGGACTGCCCCGTCGAGAGGGTCGTGGATCCGACCGCGCTCACGCGGACACCCTCCAACGCATTGGAGATCGTCTGATCCGTGACCGTCACGGAAGCGTTCGCGGTCTTCGTGAGTCCGTCATCGTTGTAGGTCGCCGTCAATGTCGCGGTCCCGGCCCTGTTCGGCGTGTACACATTCCCCCCGATCGAACCAGACAACGAGGAGCTGTACTGCGCCAACGCGGTCAAATCGACCGTCGTCCCATCCGGACAGGTGCCATACAGAGACATCGTGACAGGCTGGCCAACGCCGACCGTGCTCGGTTTCGCGAACAGGGTAAGGCGATATCCGCAGGAGGTGGAGACAGACGATGGCGGCTGTGCCGTCGCGGGCGGAGCCGCTAACACCGGAGACGGAGTCGGGGCGGAAGGTGACGGCGCAAAAGATGTCGGGATCGTACTCGTCGTCCCCATATCGGTCGACGTCGGCGCCTCGACCTGAAGCGGTTCGACCGGCGGAAGGATCCCGAACGACGCAAGCCGGGCTCGAAGTGCGTGAGCCTTGTCCGTGATGATCGTCCGTTGATCGTCCGGAAGCGCTTGCGCATCGTTCTCCAGAGACCCGATCTGGTCGCGGAGGTCAGACGCCTGCTGCGCCGCATCCTGATCCGTGATCGGACTCGGCGGATACAGGAGCTGATCGATCCCATCGTCGATCTCGAGCGCGCGGGCATACTGGGCGTCCGCCGGCGACGTCGCAACGAGGATCGTCCGCAAAGATGCCAGCTTGGTGAACAACGTCGACGGTGGGAATCCCGGGCGTGGTTTGACCACGAAGAGGGCATCGCGCACGTTCAACAACACGCGATCCCGCGCATCGCCCTGCAGGGTCCGGATCAATCCTTCGGTCCGCCCAAGGATCTGTGGCGCAGCAGATGGCGCTTCCAACACGCGACCGATCCGGCGCGCAACGTATCCAGATACGACGGTATCGCGAGATGCCGTGTCCGTCAGCTGAAGATGGAGCTCTTCCGACCATTCGACGAGCCATTCGGGCGCTGCCTTCTGAAGCTTCTGAAGACGTTGTTCGATCTCATGACGGAATGCATCATCGAACGTCGCATCCTTCTTCCGATTCTCCACGGCCCACGCGTCCTGATCCGTGAGGGGCCGGACAATGATGGGCGTACCGGTCGCACTGAACGCACCGAACATGTTGTCCGGTAACAAGGTCGGAGTTCCGCTTGCGGCACCGACACCCACGACCGACTCGGTCACCGAGACCTCGGCGCCCGTATCCGTTTTCGCGACACCGAACGCGGTTCCACGGACGGTCGCGACCACGGTCCCGGTCCGAACCTCCGCGTCACTTGTCACGTCAAGCAATTTCAAAAGCCGCGTCCATGCGCGTCCGCCAGTGACGTCCAGTTTCAAGATCGCGTGCGTTGCCCCAGTTGGATCCGGCGCCGCATCGACCGTCAGTTCGCTTTGCGGATCCAAACGGCTCACGCCGCGATCCCCCCAGCGGATGGTCGCCGCTCCATCCGCACCGGTGCGGATGTGATCACCATTCTGCACTTCCGTGCTCACATCCACCGGCGTCCAATCGCTCGTTCCGCCGTGCTGGATCTCGACGGGCGCATGGACGACCTCCACGCGGACCTGCGGTACATCTTCAGATGCAGAGGCTCCAAGAGACCAAAACCAGATCCCAAAAAGGATCACAAGAATGGCGATGACGATCCCAATACCGACCTTGACGGGTCTTTTCATATCGCGCGTATTGTGGCGGAAAAAGTGAGAATTGACAACAGGTCAAACGACGTCCGTCTTTGCGATCCGTAGGATCGTCTCGGCCTGCTCATCACTGACTGACAGGACAGAGAGTCGTGGCTGCGTGACCAGCGGCATGACGAAGAGACCATAGGTATTCCGGATCTCCTCGAGGCTGACCACGCGCGTCAATGAGACGACAGCCTCCAGATCGACGGAAACCCAATCCCCCTTCTCTGCCGTGGGATCCGGCACGGCCTCTGCGATCACCCGCGCAATGCCCATGATCATCTTTTCGAGCCCTGTATGATAGATGAAGACCAGATCGCCCCGTTTCATCTCCTTTAGATTATTGCGAGCCTGAAAATTCCGAACCCCTGTCCAGGCGGTCCGGCCATCGCGCTCGAGGTGCTCCCAGGCATAATCCTCGGGCTCGGTCTTCACCAGCCAAAACCCCATATGTGCAGTATACTATCCATATGAGCACAAAACCGCTTTTACAACAACATTGCGCCCCCTGCGAAGGCGGGACCCCACCGATGGGCCAGGAAGCAGCACAACGGTCGCTCGCGGAAGTCCCCGGATGGGATCTGGCGCAAGACGGGTCACGGATCAGCCGAGCGTTCACGTTCAAAGACTTCCACGAAGCGCTCGCCTTCGTGAATCAGGTCGGTACGATCGCAGAAGAAGAGGGTCATCACCCGGATATCCACTGGTGGTGGAACACGGTGAAGCTCGAACTGACGACCCATGCGATCAAAGGTCTTTCGACGAACGACTTCATCCTCGCCGCAAAGATCAACGCGTTGAAGGCGGGTTCTTGAGGATCTTCTCCAGCGCCGCATCGTCCCCTTCTGCGGCATACGGCTCTTGGGGATTCGGGATGGTGTAGCCCTTGCGCATGGAATACTTGAGCGGACACCAATATTTCTCGGTCTCGATGAGCACGGCGCTAAAATATGCGCCAACACCATTCGCGTAACTACAGTACCCGCAATTGAATCGATCGATCCACGGAAGGTTCTTGCCACGCGGGATCCAACGAACGTAGGACCGTCGCGCCACACGAGGGATCCCGTATAACCGGAAACAGATCGCCTGATAGGTCGAGATGCAGAGATCCAGAAAGACGATCGGGATGACCATGATATAAATGACGGGTGCGGCAAGTCCGATCCTCAGGATCCCACGCTGCCGAGCCCGCGCTAAACCGATCGATGGCATTGCGGGAGTGTAGCACCAAAACGCCTAGCCCGGTTCCAGGCCCTACGTATTGGGCCACCAACGCTTTCTCGTCTGTTGGCGGACCGATCCATCGGATGAATTCATATCCTTTTGTCGACGTGCTCCTTTTGGGTTGATCCGCTAACCATGCTTCCGTCGTCTCGTACGGCGCTGATTCCGCAGTGACACCTAAAGCCCAGGTATTGGTCGAGTCTTTAAAGAGCAACCCCTGCCCCATCTTCTCAACGTCGGTGACTCGAGAAGGTTCTTCGATGGAAAAGTGAAGTGCGGCGTCCTCGTAGACATGAGATGATGGCTCTTTGGGGATGGTTGATCCGGGTGATGGCGACGGAATTGGCTTATACCAATAAATGACAAAAATAAAGACGCAGACGAAGGCGCTGACAATCAGGAGTACAATCTTCTTCCGATTGTCATTCACATCTTCCGGTTGTCTTACGATAAGTCTTTTGAGCGGGGCAGATGCATGCGACACCGGAAATATTGCCACCGCTACTTGTGCAGAGGTTCATTATGATCTGCGTCCAAAAAAAGTAGTCCCCATATGGAAGCCCAACCGAGGCATTAAATGCATCTCCAGCCGGACCTCCGTTTGTTGATTGGCAAAATCCGGTACTCGCATCGTACATTGCGTCCTGAGATTGATCTTGGGCCCCTCCGTCTAATGGACAAATGCAGCGAATACCGTTAAAAGACCCTCCACTCAGTTCGCAATTATAGCGAATGGGGCCCGTCAGAACCGATTGAGTATTGGGAGCATTTTGGGAGCTCTGCGTCTCAGTATCTACGTGAGGACTTGAAGAGGCGTTGAGCCACTTCCATGCCATCGTGAAAAACATTCCACCGATGACAACGAGGACTACGACGCAGACCAAAATGTAAAGTTTTTTTTTATAGAGAGACATGCGCTGATTAACGTATAGCGGGTTCACCTTAAAGTCAACTGACAATTATTGCCATGGCTCCTTTTTGGATTAAGCTTCTGTGACTTGAGACAGTCTCGAGATGCAGCGCTCCCTAGTAAAAATGATTTAAGGATGCGCTGCATGGTTCGTACGTACATTTGGAGGTTATCATGAGACGGATATGGGCTACTCTCTTGTTACTTCTCTTGACCATTGCATCAGTCGATTGCAATGAAAGACGACCCTTCGACAACCAAAAAACCGTGACGTCCACCTCGCATCTCCTAACTCTGAGTGAACTCACATACCCGCTGTCTTCCATGAATGCATGGACCGATGCCAACTATGGTGCGTGCGGTTCGTACTATTTCACAGGCCTGTGTCACAACGGCGCCGATATTTACGCAAGTGAGGGCACGCCCGTATATGCGATTACGGCTGGAACAATCGTCGCCAGAAGCGACGCACAAAACGCGACCTGCAGCTCCGGATGGGGCCAGACAGGAGGTACCTGCAATATGGCGCTTGCCATTCGACATTACGACTCGAACGGCCTGCCGTTCATCGCAATATATGGCCATCTGCGCGACGACACGACCATAGGGGCCGGCACCACAGTTACAGCGGGTCAGCAGATAGGAGTCATTGGTAATTGGCCATATGGTGAGCATTTACACTTCGGCATCGTTCCCGGAGCTAGCGTGCCAAATTCGGGATGGGGCAGGACGTCTTGTGCAAGCAACCAAGACTCGAGCACTACGTACCCAAGCGGATGTTCTTCCAACGGCTTCCTGCCCCCAGGGACGTTCATTACAGAGCACTTCACCCCGAGCGCCCCCTTTTCACATCACGATCCTCCAACGGTTTGCGCCAACGAGCCAACACCGGACGGATCATGGTACTACAGCTGTTCGCAGCAGAGCTTTTTCGAGGAAGGAGAGCCCGTCTGGGTCTTGCTGCGGTTGTACGACGTCACGGCTAATCATCAATTCAGAGTCAAAGCGTATAAGGACGACGTATACCAATGGGACTGGACGACTGACATGAACAACGTGTCGGGCACATGGCAATACAGTCATTTCTGGCCGGAGCTCATTGACTCCACTACGGGCAAATGGAGATTCGACCTTTACGTCGTTCCTGAGGGACAGCCAGAGATCTACGTGGACAGCGCTCGCTTCGAGATAGTGCCTCAGGGCACACTCTATGAGCAGGGCGGAGGCGGACTATCTCTCGGTTACCCCGGCGTGGAATATACCTATGACGGCAATGGATACACGTGCGCGGCGCCAATCGAGGGAAGTGCGGGCACGAATTGGGTGTATACATGCGGCGAGCCTCGCTCGACATTCGAGGACGGCGAGACCGTCAATGCGCTGGTTCGCATAGATAACGTCAATGCGAACTTCCGTTTCTCGACGGATGTCTACAAGGACGGCGTCTACCAATGGACTGCATCGACGGGATGGAATGACGTCGGTCAGTGGGGCTGGTCGAAGTACTACTACCCGATCACCATGCAAGATGCACAACCGGGCAACTGGGAATTCCGCGTCTCCGCAGATGAAGGGTACGGTTTCGAGCTTCTCGACACATTGAACTTCACCGTGAACCCACCTCCTCCATACCAGTACGTCGGCGATCTCGTCACGTGCCGGGGTCCGGTCACTGGTGGTGCGGACACGAACTGGGTGTATACGTGCGAGAATCCAACAAGCACATTCAACCTCAACGATCCGGCAGTCGCGTTAATCCGTATCAACAACGTAAACACAAACTTCCGTTGGAAGGTGGACATCTACGCAAATGGAGCCTACCAATGGGGATATACGACGGATTGGAATGATGTCGGTCAGTGGGGCTGGGACAAAACCTACCTCTGGCCAACGACCGGCTCTGTCTGGATCGCAGGTTCTTGGGAGTACAAAATCTATATAGACACTGGAAACGGCTTCCAATACGTGGACTCCGCGTACTTCTCGGTCAACTAGGGCATTAGCGCCCACTCTCAGGCACCGTCTTTATGTCGGTGCCTTTTTAAATATTTCAAAAGGAAATACCATCATTGTATAGGCTCGAATATGATAGACCACGAAGGTCTTGCAACAATCAGGAAATGGTGGTAATTTTCCGCCACAATTTCAGACCCCACGCATGGGTGCGTGGTGTAGCCCGGTTAACACGTCTCCCTGTCACGGAGAAGATCGAGGGTTCGAATCCCTTCGCACCCGCCATGGAAAACGCTTCACCTTTTGGTGAGGCGTTTTGCGTATGGTAGATAGCGAAGGGTTCGAACGGGCACAAAAAGACAAACGATCTTATCCTAAAATGCTATCCTATCCCCGATGGTGGTCATGCGATGGCTCCAACCGTACCTCCCCGACCTGATCTTCGGGCTGATTTGCGCACTCCTCCTCTGGCTTACGCGCCCCGCGTATCTCGCCTTCACGCGTCGGCGGAGCGGCTTCGGAACCGTCTTCAACAGCCACACCGGCGCACCCGAGGCGCTTGCGACCGTGACACTCAAAGACCTGCATGGCCAGTCCGTCCGCTCGGCGGTCACGGACAAGCAGGGACGCTATCGCATCGTCGCGCCCAAAGGCGACTACATCGTGGACGTGAAGAAGTTCGGCTACGTCTATCCTTCCAAGCTCCTCGGAAAGAGCGCAGCGACGACATTGTATGACGACCTCCTGACCGCGCGACACATCATCGTGAATGACGTCGGGGCGATCACGAAGAACATCGCGATCGATCCGCCGGTGACCAAAGGCCACGCGCGCGTCGCCGCGAAGTCATTCGTCTTGCCCAAGGTCGTACAAGAGACGCTGTCTCTCCTCGGACCCGCCGGGGCGCTCGCGTATGCATACGTCCAGGATCGCGCGCTCCCCTGGTCGATCCTCGTCGTGTATCTCGGCGTCATGGTCTCGCGCCTCGCGTCGTTCAAGCCTCCGCGCCCGCCGTTCGGGACGATCCGCGATGCCGTGAACAAAGGACCGGTCCAGGGCGCGGCCGTCCGCATCATCGACACGAAATTCAATAAGCTCCTCGAGACGCAGATGACATCGCCGAAGGGACGGTATGCCTTCGTGGTCAAACCCGGCTCGTATCGCATCCTCATCACCAAGCCCGGGTATCACGGTGTGATGATGAACTTCCCGCGCATCCAACAGGACGCCTACCTTCTGGCCAAGGATGTGATGCTCAAGCGCGCGACCAAGAAAAAGACGGCTGCACCGGCCGTCACGGAGCTTGAAGCGCATCTACCGCCGGCGGCGTATCAAGAGGCGTGACCTTCCGTCGCGCCCGAACGACCGGTCTTTAAGTGACCTCTCGCACTTCGACGAGATTCACTCTTCCAGAAACGCCGACAGGATCACCCGCGACAACGATGATCTTATCGCCCTTTTTAAGGACCCGCTTCGTCTGGAGTACCCGGACAGAATGCTTCACAAGCGCATCCAACGACGCAGCACGCGGAAGGAGAAAGGGCCGCACCCCCCAGGAAAGTGCCATTTGTCGTTCGACCCGTTTATCATTCGTCGCGGCGTAGATCTCCAATTGAGGACGATGCCGGCTGACGAGCCGCGCCGCATTTCCAGACAAGGATGCGACGAGGATGAGCTTCGCCCTGACCCCCTGCGCCAGAATGCTCGCGACATCAGTGATCCCCTCATCCGTCGTTCGTTCCGAACCGTCCGTGTGAGGAAGCAGATCGTCATATGTCGAAGCCTCCGTCTCCTGCACGATCTTTGCCATGGTCCGTACGGTCTCGATCGGATATTTTCCAGCTGCCGTCTCCCCCGAAAGCATCACCGCATCCGTATGATCGATCACCGCGTTCGCGACATCCGAGACCTCCGCACGCGTCGGTCGCGGATTCCGGATCATGGAATCGAGCATCTGCGTCGCCACGATGACCGGTTTCGCCGCCGCTAAACATTTCTCGATGAGCATTTTTTGGATCAACGGCACTTCTTCCGCCGGCATCTCGATCCCCAAGTCCCCGCGCGCGACCATGATCCCATCCGCCGCCTTGATGATCTCATCGATATTCTTGACCGCGTCCGGCTTCTCGATCTTCGCGATGATCCGGATCGGATAAGCATGCTTATGCATCACATCAAGCTCATCCTGCGCCGCCTGGATCAACCGGCGAAGCGCGCGGATCTCTTTGGCCGTGCGGACAAAAGAGAGCGCCACCCAATCGACGTGCTGGATCACCCCGAACCTGGCATCATCCCGGTCTTTGTCCGTGATCGCCGCGACCGAGAGCTTCGTGTGCGGAAAGTTCATGCCCTTATGAGAAGTGAGCATGCCGCCGTCCACGACGGTGCACGTGATCTCTTTCCCACGGACACGATCGACCGTTGCGGAGAGGAGTCCGTCATCCAGCAAAAGCTTCTCCCCCTTCTTCACGTCTAGGTGCAAACGCTTATACGTCACGGGCAATTTCATCTTCGCGATATCCGGCTTTCCGGTCGTGAAGATGATCTGTTTCCCCGGCGTGAGTTTCACCCCTTCTTTCGGCAGCTCCCCCACGCGGATCTTCGGTCCTTGAAGGTCCTGCAAGATCGCGATCGGTCGATCAAGGTCCGTAGACGCCTTTCGCAAACGCTTCACGAGTTTTGCGTGCTCCTCATGCGTCCCATGGGAAAAATTGAGACGCGCGACATTCATCCCGGATCGAAGGAGGTTGGTGATCTTTTCCGTCGTATCGGTCGCGGGCCCGATGGTGCAGACGATCTTGGTCCGTTTGTGTGGAGTGTGGGGCATAAAAAGGTCACTTTTTGAGTTCAACAAGGGTCGTGGTCGCCGTCTGGGTCGTTCCGTCACGGTCGTACGAAAGCGTGATCTCATCACCGGGTGCATGCGCCCCGATCAATCCGGCCAATGAATGCGCATCATTCACATCCGTCCCGTCGACCGACAAGATGACATCCCCCTCCTTCAGACCCGCCGTAGCTGCCGGTGAATCGACAGTGATCGCCGGCGTATCCTTGGTCGAACCACTGACGATCAACGCGCCATGATCGACCTTCAGTTTTTCCGACTTCACCACGTCCGGTGTGACGAGGACGTACCGAACACCGAGGAATGGACGGACGATCCGACCCGTACGATCCAGACTTTGGAGATCACGGAGGATCGCCGTTGACGGAAGGGCGAATCCGATGGACTGCCCCTGATCCGAGACCGCCGTGTTCATCCCAACGACCATTCCGTCGAGATCTAAAAGCGGCCCGCCGGAGTTGCCTGGATTGATCGCCGCGTCGGTCTGGATCGCCTCTTCGATCACCTCCGTATCCGAGTAATCCCCGGCAATGAATGTCCGATTGAGGCCGGAGACGACACCCTTGGTGACGGTGTTCTGGAACTCGCCGAGCGCATTCCCGATCGCGATGACGGTCTGACCCGGGACGAGTTTTGTGGAATCTCCGATCGGGAGCGCCGGCGTCCCCGTGGCATCTACCTTCAAGAAGGCAAGATCAAGAAGCGGATCCGCCGCAAGGACCGTGGCCGGAAGTCGACGGCCGTCCGCCATGACCACCTCAAACGTTGGAGCTTCCCCATAATCCGGATGTTCGACCACGTGGCGATTCGTCGCGATGATGCCGTCGTTCGAAACGAAGAATCCGGAACCGCCTCCGACCTGTTGGATGTCGGGCGTGCTCGAACCGTTCGCAGGCGGCGGCGTCATGCTCGGAAAACCGGGCCCACCAAACGGATCACTGGATGCCGGCAGCGTGTTGACGTCTGCATTGATGACCACGGCGACGACGCTTTGCTCTACCCGCTTGACGACACCGACCGTCTCCGCGTCTTCTTCATGAAGGGCGCTGGACGGAACGAGCATGCGCGACGTGGTCGACACCGTCCCCGGCGAGATATGCGGGACCAAAAAATCGAGCCACTCCATGCGAACGCCTGGAAGCCCTATGAGGACAACCGTACACACGATCACACTCGTCACGATCGAGACGAGGATCGAATGATGCGTCGGCGGTTGTGACGGCGGGACGGACCTTTCCTCCATAGGTCCGCAGTGTAGCACTCGTGCACGTCGTCGTCAGCGACGATTGCGCGGCCGACGGCCGAGAGCACGCGCATGATCGATCGGTTTGCCATTCAACCGCGCGAGCTCCTTGTGGAAGGATTCCACATCTTCGAACTGTCGATAGACGGACGCGAACCGGATATACGCGACCTTGTCGAATTCCTTCAGACGATTCATGACCACCTCGCCGACGTCTGCGCTCGTCAATTGGTCGGCCTTCATGCGTTGGATGTCCCGTTCGATGCCGTTCACGAGCGTGCGGAATGCCGCGTCCGTCACCGGACGTTTTTCCAGCGCCTTCTTGAGACCGTGCTCCATCTTGTCCCGCGAATAGGATTCGCGGCTTCCGTCGCGTTTCACGACCGTCAGCCCCAAGAGCTCGATCTCCTCGGTCGTCGAAAAACGGTACCCGCAATGCTCGCATTCCCGGCGACGGCGGATCGCGGAGCCGTCCGCGACCAAGCGCGAATCCACGACCTTCGTATCTTCATCGTTGCAGACCGGACAATGCATATCTGGAAGAAAAGCGTAGCAGTTTATCCGCGCGGCACAAAGCGAGGAGGTGGCGGTACATAAAAGAAGAGGATCGAGTCGAGACCCGGTCCTCTTCGTTCGATCACATCATCTTCTTTCGGATGAACGCTGGGATCTCCAGCTCATCCTCTTCGGACGACTTCGCCGGCATCCGCGGAGGCGGTGAAGCGGGCGGGCGCTGTGGCTGCGGCGGCGCGTAGGTCGGCGGCTGGACATGCGGTTGATGCGCGGCCGGTGCCGGGGCTGGCTCAGGTTTGAATGCCGGTTTTTCTGGAACGTTCGATGCCGGCGCTTCGATCGGAGCATGCTTGGGTTCGGGCGTCGCGGCTCTCCCAGGCGGCGGCGGGACATGACGACCGGAAAACGACATCGGTTCAAGTGGTTCTGAGGGACGGGAGCTTGGCGAAAACGCACCGGACGCGAACGCAGCTTTCGGCTTGGACCCGGCTGGACGTGCGCTCTCGAATCCTGTGGCAATGACCGTGACCTTCACCTCGTCCTTCAGGGCTTCATCAATGATCGCGCCGAAGATCACTTTGGCATTCGGATCTGTCGATTGCGTGATGACCTTCGCCGCTTCAGAGACCTCATACATCCCGAGATTCGATCCGCCGGTGAGCGTGAAAAGGATCCCCTTCGCCCCATCGATCGAGATCTCGAGGAGGGGTGAAGCGATCGCTCCCTTCGCCGCATCGACAGCACGATTCTCACCGGATCCGCGACCGATTCCCATGAGGGCAGAACCGCGATTCTGCATGATCGCACGGACATCCGCAAAGTCGACGTTGACGAGACCAGGAACGGTGATCAATTCCGAGATACCCTGCACTGCCTGACGCAACACGTCATCTACGATCTCGAACGCATCGAGCAACGAGGTCTTCCGATCGATGATCTGCAGGACGCGGTCATTCGGGATCGTGATGATCGTATCCACGACCTCACTCATCCGCTCGTGCGCCGCTTCTGCGATGTTCCGCCGTTGCGCTCCTTCGAACATGAACGGCCGTGTCACGACGGCAACGGTGAGCGCGCCAAGTTCTTTGGCGATCTCCGCGACCTTCGGTCCGGCGCCGGAACCCGTTCCTCCGCCGAGACCGCACGTGACGAATACCATGTCCGCCCCTTTCAATGCCTCGGCGATCTCTTCATGACTTTCTTCTGCCGCACGATGTCCGGTCTCTGGATCCATCCCCGCACCGAGCCCGCGGGTGATCGTCTTTCCGATATGGATCTTCACGGACGCTGCCGAATGATGGAGCGCCTGGACATCCGTATTCATCGCGATGAATTCAACGCCACGGATCTTCGACGCGATCATCCGATTGATCGCCGAACCGCCGGATCCGCCGACGCCGACCACTTTGATCTTTGCGAATGTCTCGATCTCAGGTTTGATCTCAGCCATATGTTTGAGTACAGAATTTGCTCATCTAAGGCTTCATTGAGCCACAAAAGTATCTTTCGCATCGAGCATACTCGTATGTGCAAAGAACCGTCAAGCAAAATAAAAAAGGAAGGCTCTACTTCCCCATTCTCCGACGTCCGCTCTTCACTCCCGACACCCTACTCTCTCCTCCCCTTTAGGGGATGAATGACTTAAAGATCTTTTTGATCGGTGCCCCAAGCTTTGCCGCAAAATCACTTCCCTTATGAGACACCCCGCGCGCCGCATTCCCGATCGCGCCGTCATCGCGGCGCTCCGCCTCATATGCCCACAACACCAATCCGACCGCCGTGCTATACGAGAGGTCTTGGACGATCTCCGGCATGGAACTCGGGACAGACATCCCGCCAAGCGCGACCGGCAATTTCATGACGCGCTTCGCCACGTCGGTCAAACCGGGCAGTTTCGCACCGCCGCCGGACAGGATCACGCCCGCCGGGAGCAGCCCTTCGCGATCGATCCGCTTCAACTCGCTCTCTGCCTTTTCGAACAACTCTTCCACGCGCGCCTCGATGATCTCGGCGATATACCGAAGCGGCACCATCTCGCTTTGATCCGCACCAAAATCCGCGAGGTCGATCTCATCCCCCCGCTTCGGCAACGTCTCCGCGACCGCAGTCCCGTACATCCGCTTGATCCGCTCCGCGGCGTCGATCGAAACGCGCAATCCGATGGCGATGTCATTGGTGATGTGATCGGCACCGATCGGGATCGTACAGGCCCGCAGAAGCTCCCCGCCTTCGTAGATCGACATGCCGGTCGTCGCCGCACCGATGTTGAGCGAACAGACACCCAGCTCACGCTGTCGCGGCGAGGTCACGGCTTCCCCGGATGCCAATGGGGCGTAGACCAGCTCCGTGATATCCAGCCCGGTCCGAAAGACGGCCTTGGTCAGATTGCGCACATGGCTTGAGAGGCCTTGGATGATCAACGCGTCCACCTCCAGCCGGATCCCCTGCATGCCGATGGGGTCTTTGATCCCATACTGACCATCCACGCTGAAGCTGCGCGGCAAAACATGCAAGATCTCTTGATTCGCCGGATTGACGAACGCCCGTGCCGCCTCAAGCGCACGCGAGACATCTTCGACGCGGATCTCCCCGTCCGTCCGGGAAACCCCGATGACCCCCTTAGCCTCCTGCGATTTGACGCTGACACCCCCGATCCCGACCGTCGCCTCATGGATCGGCATTCCGAGCACCCGCTCCCCCTGCTCCAAACAAGCAGAGATCGCGCTGACCGCGTCTTCTAATGAAGAGATCGTTCCTTTGGCGATCCCCTGAGAGGGGACTTCCGTAGCACCGATGATCCCGAAGGTCGGCCGCCGTTCCGTATTCAAACCAACCTGGCCGACGGCCAGTCGGATGGCAGATGTCCCGATATCGAGACCGACGATGAGACGTTCTTTCATACGCGACCGACGATGGCGCTCAGATACGGCCAAAGGATCAACGCCCCGATGACGGCGGCGAAGAGGGAGGAGAGGAGGACGGCAGCGGCCATGAGGTCTTTGATATCACGCACGGCCAAACTCAACCTGGGTTTCACGAGGTCAACGAATCGCTCAACCATGCTGTTCAGCAATTCTAGCACGAGGACCGCGGCCATCGCCAGCAGGAGGACGACGCGCTCCCAATCGCGGAACGGCAGGAGGAACAAAAGGATGCTGATCGCCAACGCAGCGGCGATCTGGAGACGAAAACTCCGTTCCGTTCGGAACGCCAATCGGAGCCCGCGCCATGCGTGCCCAAAACTGATGAACACACTTTTGATCATTTTCATAGATCCATGGTATCGACGACCGCCTCCTGCAGCGCGAACATCCGTTCCTCATCCTTTGCCGTGGCATGGTCATATCCAAAGAGGTGGAGCAGACCATGGACGAACATCCGGACCGTCTCTTCGCGCACGCCGATGGCCCGTCGCTGTGCTTCCGCACGCACGACCGTCGGAGCGATGACGATATCTCCCCAATGCCGCGGAAGGGATCGCGGCTGTGGCACGGATGGCGTAGAAAACGAGAGGACATCCGTTGGACGGTCTTTGCCACGCCACGCCCGATTCAAGCGACGGATCTCCTTCGGGGTGACAAACGCCACATCAATGGTTCCCGTAGGGACACGACGAACTTTCTTGAATGTGAGGCGGGCGGCGCGAGGAAGATCATTCGGCCGAAGGGGGGCCGGACGGTTTCCACGGACAGACATCGTGATCATGGCGTCGTTCCGGTCGCCGAACCGGTCGTGGTGCTCCCTGATGGGAAGACGGATTCCGGCTGAGCCACGACCCCGGTCGACGTCGCCCCTGGCTCAAAGGGAAGCGGCGTCGAACTTGCGGTCACATTCACCTGCGGAACACCCGTAAGCACCAGGGAATTCAGCATCATCGAATAGGTGGTGCGGTAATTGATGAATGTCTGTCCATCCATGTCATAGACCATGGTGAAGACCTTATCCTCCCAGGGGAGATAGACCGTCAGCGAACCATCGCTGATGATCTCGATCCCCTCATACCCTTTTTTCGTGACGAACTTGAGGATCTGTGACTTCGGCGTATCCGGATGAGAGGCGAGATACCACTCAAGCACCGCCTGACGCGTCGGATCTTCCTCGATCGTCACATGGAATGTTTCTCCATGGCCGGTGTCATAGGTCGCGGAACCGGCATTGCCCTGCGTCACCTTCCAAGACGACGGGACCTGCATGGACCAACCTGCTGGCGAGTTCACGACGGCCACAAGCTTCGCCTCTAGGAGCGTCCCTGGGGCGCGGCCATTCGGGTTATAGAGATGGAACACTTCGTTTCCGTCCAAGAACCCATCCGCATCCGTATCCGGATTCTGCGGATTCGTCCCGAACAGGGCTTCTTCAAGGTCCGTGAGGCCGTCAGAATCCGTATCCAAGCCCGCGGGCGGCAGCCTCGGCGTCTCTGGCGGTGGCGGAGGCGGCAACGGCACCGTCGCGCTCGCTACGTTCGATGAGGGAGAATCTCCCCCCTGGTTCACGGCAAAAACACGATATTCATAGGCCGTGCCGGATTGGATCGCAGAATCGATGAACGTCGTGCTGTTCGGCGGCAATGCGGAGAGCGCGGAGAACGCCGTACCTCCTGCTGCGGCACGTTCGATGCGATATCCAGATTCGTTCGACGCGTTGTCCGTCCATCCCAGATTGACGGACTGCGGATTCGTTGAGGTCGCGGTCAAACCCGTCGGGGCGACCGGGGGTTCCGCTGTTTGCGGCGCAGGAGGCGTCGGTGTCGGCGTTGGTGTCGGAGCTGGTGCCGGCTGCGGGAAGAGCAACGCTTGATTGAAATAGACGAACGCTCCCCCACTACCGAGGAGGAGGACCAGTACGATAAGGACGATCGGCAACACCATCGAACGCTTTGGCGGCGGCACGACCCCATTTGATGCTTCCGGCTTGGTCTCTGCCTCTTTGATATGCGCCTTCAAAGCCGCCCCGTAGAATTTCTCCGGGATGGTATGGATCTCTGGCTCGGCGCCGGGATTTTGTGGGGTGGGTTCGGTCGGGGCCGAGGTGGGCTTCATTTCAGGCATGGGATCAAGGCGCGGCTACGCGGAGAGATTCCGCGATCAGTTCCGTGGACGCTCGGAAGTCATAGGCGGGTGCCCCGTTCAACTGATACGTGACCACGATGATTGTATCACCAGAGGCCAGATCGTACACGACATCCCCATTTTCATGCCTTGCGGCACGCAGACCGTTCTTCGTGGTCAGGAACGTCGCGGTCGCCGCATCGGTCCCCAACCACTGCTCCAGTGGCAACTGCGCGGTGTTTGGACGGACTTCCAAGGTCACGGTCGCTGCAGAACCGGTTTGAATGACCGCTTTCGACGGATCCTGTTGGTCCGCGGACAAGGTCCATGCACTCGGCATGAGGAACGTATGTCCGTTCCAGGACTGAACTTTGACCCCCGCGTCCTGCGTGATGCTCGCTCCGGCATGGGTCGGATCATACAAACCCGTCACTTCGCTTCCATCTGAATATCCGTCGCCGTCCGTATCCGGGTTCGTGACCGAAGTTCCATACAGCGCCTCCTCCACATCCGTAAGACCGTCCTGATCTTGATCCGTGCCTTCGATCGGTGCGGGCGGCGGAGGCGCGACCGCTGACGGAATTTCTGTGGTATTCGTCGTCGGCTCCGGGATCCCCGGGGGCGGTTGTGTGACCGGCGCGGATGGAGTTGATGGTGCGGTCGGAACAATGGGCGTGGGTGACGGTGTCGTTGGGACCGTCGGAACGGTCGGCACGGTCGGCGAAGCAGAGGACGTGGTCGGAGACGTGGTCGCGGGTGCACGGACAAGGAAGAACCAGACAGCGAATCCGACTGCACCGACCAAAATGACCGCCCCAGCAACGAACAAGATGAACTTGAGTTGCGACGGCTTAGATCTCGCTGGCGGCTGCGCAGCCACTTGAGCACCCTGGGCATCTTCCGCCCCTAACTGAAGCCCGGAGAAGATATCCTCGGGTTCTTTTTTTCCCGTTGTCATTGGAGTCTGCGGAACGGGCTTCAATCCGCCACCCCGTCCTGCCGGCGCTTGCGGCGGCGTCGGGGCCGTCGGGGCTCCTTGCGGCGAAGAGGGTGCTGAAGGCTGCGAAGCGTTGCCCTGCCCTGTCGAAGGCGTGGGTTCCACGGGAAGATTGGCGGGTGCGTTGTCGAACATACGTATATCGGGTTAGGGGGTGGTTGAGGTCGGACGGAAGCCGCGATGAGCATCTGCTTCCTGCGCCGCTTGGATCTGCTCTGGCGTCCATGTCGATTGGTAATCTGCCGGAAACTGTCCGGCGTTCTGCTTCTGCAGATCCCGTGCTGCTTGGATATCCGGCGTGATGTCATAGACAGACGTTGCTGAAGACGGTCCCCTGTTGGAGGCGGATGGGGCCGATGGTGAGCTCACGAGCGGGACCAACGGCGTACCCGCGCGCCCCCGAAGAACGATGACCACGACGAACACGATGACGATGAACACCATGCTTCCGAGAATGATCCAAAGGACGCGTCGATTCATAGATGCTTACCAGTCATAGATACCATACTGTGTCTGCTGCGTCTTCGGGACGCACGTATTCAAGATATTGACCTGACCCGTCTCCCCGTTCTGCTGGAACGGGATCCATGTGTGGTCATAACACGACGGCGTGAAGGACTGATGGCTGGTGAATGTCACGAGCTGGACCCGGAGTGACATGTCTTGGTAGTCCTTCAGACTCCACGCTGACTTGAGGTCATTCAACCCGACCGTGAGATCGCCACTGAAATAGGGCGGAGAATATTTCAAGACTTCCGGCGCGGTCGTGAGGTGCGTACACACATCACAGGAATCTCCCGAGTGATAGCAATATGCACGCGCATGCGGGAGCTTGGTCAGATCACGGAGACCGTTATGGTTCCAGAACACTTCCCCGAGACACCCATTCCCAATGACCTGACCTCCCGTGCAGTCGCTGTACGAATAGACCTGATCAGAATCGATCGGCGGACCAGCAACATTCGAATTGGTCGGCTTCTTCACACAATAGGTGTCATAGCTCTTATCCTGATCGTAATTCGTCGGGCTCGCATAATCCGGGTTCACGTCTGTATGGAATTGACCGTATGCGACCTTTTTTCCATTTGCATCGGTGTATATCGGGAAACCAAGGTGAACATTGATGTCATTCCCTTGAAGATCTCCGTTCCACGTCACGACAACCAGGCTCTCATTCTTTGCGACGCGTGGCAGGAGGTAGATATATCCATCCGAATTCTTGATCCCCTGTGAGTGAAAAGTAGTGACCGTAAACGCATCACTCGTGTATGGCCAATACCCGCCATTGAGAGATTCATCCACATTCCCGACGAAGTTGTTCCATGTCGTCCCATCACAGGATGGACGGTCTCCATTGTTGTCCACGGCGGTACACGTATTATCCTGATACATGTCGACCACGATCTTATAGCTGTTACAGGCCGGATTCGTGTTCAGCGTGGAGAACGTGAATACGCCGTCATTGTCCGTATACGTCTCGTCGACTTTGACGCCCTTCGAGAGGAGGGTGACGCGTGCGCCCGGAACTGGCTGATTCGCGTACACGGCATCATGGATCTTACCCGTGATCACACCCTTGCCCGGGACATCGCTACACTTCGCGCAATTCTGGAATCCGCATCCGGCACTGCAGGCGACGATATCTGCGGACGTATCGACCGAGACCCCGTACTGCGGTCCTTTTTCATACACACACTTCCAGAAATCATTCGCAGACGGAAGCGGGTCTGCAAATGAAAGCTTGCTCTCAGCGCCTAGGCCCGGCTGGCCCGTGACCTGACAGGTCATCCCAAGACAATCACGGTACATCGCATATTGGTACCATGTGAGCGCCTGATACGGTGCACAATTGTAACCAGCCGAATAAAACTGTGTCCGCTGATCCTCCGCCTGGATCGCCGCCTCCGTCTGCGGCGTCTTCGGACCCACGATCTCCGGATACAATCCGTTGATCGAATAGTCATAGCCGAGCTTGGTACACGAGATGCCGGGTTCGGATGTTTGCACACAGGGGCTTTGCGTGCAGTTCGACTGGACCGCCACTGCGACGCCAGCCGGCGCACCGGACGGGACCGGGTTCGTCGAATGGATCACGCTCAAGCACTTCGCTCCAGCGCCACACTCCGCGTCCGACGCACAGGGCTGACCTTTTTTCGCACCCGAGGAACAAAACGTCCCCGCTGGCTGATTCCCATCACACTGCTCCGGTCCTTCCTTGATCCCGTTTCCGCAGTACCCACCGGCACTCGCGAGGAATTTACAGGACGTCGAGCAGGAAAGACAGCTGGAATTGTAATCAGCGGAACACGTCACCTTCCCGTTGTCCGCACCCGCGTCACATTCTTCGACACCGATATTCACCTTCCCATCGCCGCAAATATTCTTCTTACACGACGTCGTACAGGCCTTCGTGTCCCCATTATCCTTCCCGTTGTCACATTCCTCTCCCGAATCCTGGACCCCATCGCCACAGATCCCCTTTGCGACACACCCGCTCCAACCCGTCCCACTCCCGGCCCATTTACACGCATTCGTCGTTCCCGGCGCATTACATGTCCGGACATGGTGCGTATCTCGTGTGATCCCACCCACGACCACAGTCACTCCGACGCATGAATTGGTCGTGCCCGTCCCGCCGCACTTGGCATTGCTCCCCCCACAGTCCGCATCCGTCGTACATGGCTGACCGAGATTCGAACCCGCGGAACAGATCGCGCCATCGTTCGCCTGTGTATTTCCGTCACATTCTTCCGGCGGGCTGATGAGTCCATCGCCGCAATAAGGTCCCGGGCCTTTGCAATCCAAACTGCACGAGCCGGCGTACTTGCCGTTGAAATCGGTCTTTGTCTGATCATTGCCCACATCGCACACCTCACCTGGACTCAACTTTCCATCTCCGCAAAAACCGGAATACCCGTTACATGACGTATTGCAGTGTCCATATGTGCCATTCAACGCTCCATCATCGCACGTCTCCGCCTTCTGACAGGTCTCACCAGATGCGCAGTCTCCGTCCGTCAAACAGCCGAGCTTGGAACCGCTGCACTGCTTATCCACGCGGGCATTCCCGCAATGCACATCCGGAATACAATCCGGGTGCTGGGGATCATCCGAGAACGACTGACATGCGTTGCACGTCTGCTGGCGATGCCCGGGCTCTCCATTCACGGTCGTGCATTGGACGTTCTGCGTCTGACCGATCTCGCAGACCTCGCCCGCATTCAGCACTCCGTCACCACAGATCCCCGCTTCGGCATACGTTCCAGATTTACAGATGTTCGTGTAGTTGAACGTTCCGCCGAACTGACGACAGGATCCGGAGACCACCGGAATGTTCTGACACGATCCAGACGTCCCGCCGCAATCCGCATCTGATGAACAGAAGGTCGGACTATTCTTGCACTGTTTACAGACATTCGGATTGGGACACGGCCGGCACAAGGCATCATCCCCCGTCCCGTTCGCTCCGGCGCAGAACTGACCATAGGTGGACGGCGTCACACACCGATACACACCGTTCGGGAGAGGTGGCGCCCACCAATTCGCGGTCGGATCCGCCGGATTCGGCGGCGGGATCTCATATTCCGCACCGAGCGAATACTGCGTCCCTGCGGCGAGAGACCTGTACTGATAGAACCGCGAAACGCCGGTCTGTTGATTCCCGATCTTCGGACAGATGAATTGCTTGTCCGTCGTGTTCCAGCATGTCTGCGGATCGATATGGTCATCGAATGTCCAGGTCCCGGAAACGTCCTTCCCACCACGACAGGTCTGAGCCTGACCATTGTAGCTCGGACAATCGCTGTTTTGTGCACAAGGTTGTTGTGACTGGTCACACCGACCGCACGTCAGGAATCGATTCACCGGATCCGTAGGCAACTGAGCGCTCAATGCCTTCCCGAGCTCCTGTGACCACGATGGCCAGTTCGACGTCGAAAGACCGGTCAGGTACGTCCCCGCCTTTGCCTGCGGATACAGACTCTGTCCATCTTTCCCGTTCTCAAGATCCTTAGCCACTTCCTGGAAATCCGCGATGCGCAATGAATCACGCGTGAGCTTGAGCTTCACGCTGTCACACGAGCTCTCCGGGTCATAGGCGAGACACTGCCAATCTGCCTCACAGTGGATGTACTTCTGTGTTGCCGGATCCAGGATCGGCACGCCGTTCTTGCGGCACGAATTGCTCTGATCCGTGAACTCCTTATTGATATTGAAGACCAAGCTCTGGACCATCTGATCGTAGATCCCTTGCGTGGTCTCCTGTGCATCCGGATTCCGCGAGATGATGTAGATATTGGAATAGATCGGCCCTTGGTTGCCCTGCGGACGATTGGCCGCCGCAACGTACACTGTGGAACCGTCTTTCAAAGCGGGATACCCGTCCACCGTGATCGATTCCGGGCTGCCGGAGAAACCGCGTGCGCGATACCACTCAAGCGGCGACAGATGTTGGAAGTTGCTCATGATGCGCACCCCGATCCCATCCTGTTTCAGTTCCGGATGATCCGCCCCGTAGACGAAGAGATACTGGCGCAAGATGCCGTTGGCGATGTCGATCCCGGACAACGGGACCATCGTGATCTGAAGTTGCGGAAGATCGTCGCTCGGATCGTGCGGCGCGCCGGCGTCACGGCAATAGAAGGTCGAGAAGTTGAAATACTTCGATGACTGCGTGCTGTAGAACTCGCTCCCCGGCGGGATGTTGGGCGAATTGAGAAGGTCTCGGAACGGTGAGGTGTTGAGCGTCGGCCACGGATTCTCACAGACCTGGACCTCGACATCCGCGATCCCCGCGATGGCCTGGCCCACGGTCGACGGGACGCTGACCGTGTCGGTCGTGACCTCCAACGTCGCGGTCAGGATGGCATGGCCGTTCTTTTGCGCGGACTCAAAGATGGCCGACGCCCCCTGGTCCTGCGTGGCGTCCACGACGCTCGGTTCGCTCGAGGTCCATGCATCCCACTTCCACGAATACCCCGCGACCGGGGACAGCGGCACGGCTTGGTTGTTCTGGATAGATTGCGCGGCAGCGGCAAACGTCCGATCTTCCGGTTGGTTGTTCGCGTTCACGAAGAGATACGGATGATGCTCCGGATCCTGATCGGTGACCGTGACGTCGTTGATCGCACACACCTGCCCGCCGGTCGTAAAGACCCACTCAAGATCCCCGCTCTGCCCGGTCTCCAGCGCATGGACCACGCCATAACTCGTCTTGACCCCGAGCTTTTGCGGGATCGATTGATTGTCCGTCAGATCCGGATCACCAAGGAAGCGGACGCGGTAGGTCGTATTCGGATCGAACGCTTGATCGAGTTTGTACGTGAAGGTCTTGGTCCCGCTCGGCGTCGTGACCGGTGTCAGCTGACCCGTGACCTTCCCTTTGCACCACTTCTCGGCGTACACCGGCTGTCCCTGGAGCCACGCGAGGATCTTATGCCAGACCGAACGGATCCAGGCGAGGACGCCGGTCCCCTGATCGTCGGCGCGGACCAATATCTCCTGCGTCCCCGGCGGACACACGTTGTTCACCGAGGGCTGGGAGACCTCAAAACTTCCGATCGTCGCCCCCGTGTCCATGGGCACGTTGAACGTGGCGGAGATCAATGCATTCCGACACACGCCAGACCCGGACGGATAATTCCCGACCAGTTTCGGACGTTCACGGCAGCACCCATTCGCATCCAATCCAAGACCTGCCGGACACTGGGTCTCATCCGTATAACCACATTGCAAACCATACGATGCATCCCCCTGCGTCCCCTGCATGGTCGCGGAGAGCGTGCTGGAGGCGATCCCGGTCTGTTGATCCGGTACGGCCGTGGAGGCGATATATGCCAGCTGTGTCCGGTCGACGATCTTGTCCCCTTTCTGAGCAAGCGGATCCAACAACAGATACGCGGCCTTAAGCGCGGACCCTAACGGCGGAGGCGAGGCGTCATAATGCGCGGCATGCGCAAGATCGTTCGATGGGATCCCCTGCTCGCATTGCTCCCCCTTCTCAAGGATCCCATTCCCGCAAAAACTGGGTTGCATCTTCCCGCTCGTGTCCGTGTAGTACGCACTCGATCCTTCGAGGAGACAAGAGGCACTGCATCCGTCACCGCTGATGCTATTCCCATCATCGCAATCCTCTCCCCGATCGATCGCATTGTTCCCACAACATGCTGTGGTCTGGCCCGGCGCACACGCGACCGTTCCGGTATGCAGACAGGTGGTCGGATCGCATCCGGGCGGGAATGGCGTATTCAGACTCGGCCGCTCACAGGTCTCACCCGGTTCCAGGATCGCATTTCCACAGACACCGGCGACCACGCTGGAAGGCGCCGAACCTTCGTGCAGACAGATCGCAGAACAGCCGTCGCCATTCGTGATGTTCCCATCGTCACAATCTTTCCCATCTCCCAGCGGATCATTGTTCCCGCACGTCGATTTGCCGGCCGGCGCTCCCAAATGACGACAGGAGGAAGAACATCCGCGATAATCATGCATCGCGCATGTACCACCGGCATTCGTACACGCAGCGCGCGCGGCATCCGTCAGACAGGATGTCCCATCCGAGACCGGGGTCGTGGTGGTCGCATTTCCACCTCCGAGACAGGTCGGACCAAAGTCACAGGCCTCCCCCTGATCTTTTTGGACGATGCCATCGCCACACGTTCCCCCAAGTCCGTAGGCCGGCACGGGTTTATACAAACAGGTCGTCGCATCGCAGACGGTCCCGTCCAATCCGGGTTCGCACTCCTCCCCCGCTTTGGCGCCAGCCGCAAAAAGCTGACATGGCTTGCCCGTCGGGGTCTTGCCATTGACGCAGAAATCCTTGTCCGTGGTCTCGATCACGCCATTGCCACAGACCGCGACTTTGCCGAACAGACCGCTTGCCCCGGTCGCAAGACACCTTCCGCTGCAACCCTGCGGCAGCGTTCCGCCCGTATCCACGAGCTCCCCGCCGATCCGATAGAAATCCGCGGTCTGCGCATCGGACGTCGCCCAGGTCGTATTACTCGGCACGAGCATCTGCCCGTCCGTGCTGCACACGTCACCTTTGGTGAACGGCGTTGCCGTGAAGAGCTGACGACCATCGATCCGCGTTTCCACTTTTTTGGCTGGCGAGATGTCCACACGCTCCGGCGTACACGTCGCCGTCGGTCCGGTCAGGACACGGAAGATCCAAACGTACCCCTGTGGATGATTGAGAGATGCCATCGGCACGCCATTGTCTCCTTTCAGACCATTCGGTACAGCCGGCCCGCCCTTGAGGAGTACCCGATAGAACGCCCCCGGCTCCAAGGACGATGACGGTGTGATGGAGATGAACCGATCCGTATCGTTCGTCGTCCCCGGCGGCGTGGACAGTTCGACTTTCGCGGAAAGTCCCGGCTGACTCAACGGCGGGCTCAACTCGGACTCGAAACAGTTCTCGTTATGACATTTCCGCAGCTCGACATTCCCCGGCGTCAGGACGCTCGTGGGATCCAATGCCGCAGAGAAACGTGCCCAGATCAACGCGTTGGAACAGGCAGAATCACAATTCGGTCCGTATTGCTCGATGGTCGGCGGGATGAAGTGGATCGACAGCTTCCCGGTCCCCACAAGCGGCGCGGGCTGGTTCTGCAATTGCACATTCATGTTCACGGGCGCAGCGCCGGTCTCCGCGAGCCCGGTCCCGATCTGTTTGCAATCGACATGTCCATCCGAATCCTCATCCGCATTCGAAAGGTCCGCACGCGGATCTGACTGCCCCGGGGCACCGGTATACCAGCTCCAATCGTACTGATGACAATCAAGGATGATACACGCGTCATTCGCGTACGTCGGCTCCGCAAGATACGGCGTGGTCTCCCCGGATTTGGACATTTCATACATCGACGGAATGAGCGTCACGGACCCGATGTTCGCCGTATCCGCGCTATCCCGTGTCTTGAACCGATAACAATACCCATAGGTCTCCCCATTCGGCCCGGTCCCGCACGCGGTCACGGGCTCCATGTTCGCGCCACCAGCCCCGGCCGCCTTCACATCCGTCGAGACCGTGACGAGATAGGTCGTCCCCGTCGCAAAGGTCTTTCCGCCGTAATGTCCCAACGTCACGACATCCTGCTCCGGGGTCTCATGGATCAAAAGCGGATCATTGAACGCGGAAGAAACATCTTCGGTCGTCGCACACGGATCATTGCCCGTATCCGTACATTTCGACACGTGGAATGCGGAACGGACCACCGTCGATGGATCAAGCGGACGGCTGAACCGCATCTTCAGATCCGCCTCGATCGGCGCTTGATCACCACCAGCCCGTCCGAGCCAGGGAGACGGAGACGGGGTGACCGGCGGCTGCGACTGCGGTGCGCACTCCTCCACCACCCGCGGCGCGATCGGGATCAATCCCGTGGACATCTGCCACGCGTATTGCGCGGACAGGGGCGCCGTTCCACATGCCTGCCCCACAGCGCGACATTCACCGGTCGGACAACACTGGAACTGACTTGGCGGTCCGCAGATGTCCGGCGCTTCGTTGCAGTTCCGTACCGTAAAATCCACAGCGTTCGATGTCTGCCCGCCGGTCTTCACGGTCACGGGTCCGGTGACGGCTCCGTTCGGGACGGCCGTATCGACCTCGTTGTTCGTGTTGGAGAGGACGTTCGCAAGCGTATTCAAGGAAAAACTCACCGTGGGCGGCGTCAGACCGAAGCGGTCCCCGTACAATTTGACCGCGGTCCCGACCGGACCCGAGACCGGATCGATGCCACAGATCCCCGGTTTCGGCGTTCCCGTCGTGATCGTGAATGTCAGACTGTTCGACACTGCGCCATCCGCACGCTTGACCTTCACGTGGTAGGAGCCGGTCGGCGTCTGCGCGTTGTTGGGGAAGGTGCTCGGCGCCTTGATCACGATGGATGCATCCCGCCAGAAACTCGCGGCATTGCAGACCGGTGGGAAATTCGTATCTCCGATCGCATCCACGCCGCTCTGATCGTTGGTGAAGACCACGGTCCCGAGATCATATCCGAAATTACTGCCCGACAAGGTCAGATATTCTTGCTGCGGCCCCTGCCCCGGATCGATGGATGTCAGGACCGGTGCCGCGCCGTAGGTCTTATTGAGCACCGTGTACGTTGCCGGATTGGAGATGCCGGCGGTCGTCGTGACATAGACCGGGTAGTTCCCCGCATCGACGACTGGAACATGGATACGGACGTCGGTGTCCGTCCAACTCGGGAATGAGGAAAGCACGCGGCTCAAACTCCCGAAGTACACACTCGATGGCGCCGTCCCGAACCCACTTCCAATGACGTCTGCCTCATCATTCACATACCCAGACGACGGTTTGATCCCGCAAACACCTGGATGGGCCACGTCATTCGCAAGGAAATCCGCGAGGTGCGGACCATCCGTATCATCCGTCCGATCGGTCAACGTTGAACTCGCATTCCGGATCTGGATCGGCCCTGATGCCGCTCCATCCGGAACGGCGACGATGGCCTGGGTCGCACTCCACGTAGACAGACCGGCCGCCGTACAGACCGAGGGAGGTGCCGCGACACGATCGTCATTCGGATCCGCCGGATCACCGAGGAAGGTCACGGTCCCAGGCGTGTCACCGAAGTTCACGCCGAGCAGGGTCACGAACGTCCCCGGGCGTCCATTGTTCGGACTCATCTGCGTGATGATCGGTTTGACGACGCAGACATTGCTCTGACAGAAACCGGAAGAACACTGACTGTTCGTGGAACACGTCCCACCGGTACACGCGCCGCAATACTCCGCACTCGATGGATCTCCACCACAATCGATCCCGGTCTCGCCCTTATCCGCATCCAGCTTTTGGTTGAAACAGTGTTCTGCACGGACCACGACGTTCACGCCCGCGCTCTGTGTGACATTCGTATCCAGATCCGATGCGCTGGCGGTCAATGTGTGGGTCCCCAACGTGACACCGGCCGTATTCCAAAGGAGATGCGCCGTGAACGGGGTAAACGGAGGACCCGCAGGTGCATCCATCCCGATCTGGGTGTTGCCATCCGCAGTCCCCTCGACCGTTGAGATCCCACTGTCATCGGTCGCATCCGCGTAGACGTCCTGCGTCAAACTGTTCACCGGCACAGACATCCCGTCTGTCGGGAACGTGACGCTCACCTGCGGCGGCTGCGTGTCAACGAGATCCCCCGTATGGAAATCCACCGTGCATGCTAAGGCGAATCCGCCGCACGTGACCGTCTGACCGCCGCTTGATTTGAGGGTCTTTGCGACCGTGACCGTGAAATCCGCATTGGCATCAAAACATTTCCGCGTCTGATTCGGTGCCGGACAATCTGCGGACGGGGTGAATGTCGCGAGACTCCCGCTCACGTCGACCGTTCCCCCCACGGGTGCGCCTCCTTCGGTCACGGTGATCGCGCCAGCGCTGGACGGATCGATGGCTTTGCTCAGCAGGATCTTTACCTGCACGTTCCGCAACGGAACATCCCCCTGCGGGGTGATGGATTGGATGACAAAGACCTGACCCGGAGAACCGCCGCTGAATCCGCCGGTATACCCAGGACCCGTACCGCCGGTGACCGTTCCGCCGCTGGTCGTGGCCTGCAAGAGACGATCGATGACGAATCGCGCAATAGCCCAGGACGAAAGGATGATGATGAGTCCGATGATCGCATTACGAATGATCGCTTTGGCCTTTGTCGTCTTTTCCGCTTCCCCGCCCGAGGTCATGTACAGGAACCCGGCGTACAAGATGAGGACCACCATGATGATGGCCAGGAGCCCGAGCGCGACATTGATGAGATTCGCCGCGATGACACGCGGATCATTGTTCGGAAGCTTGATCGTCTGACCCACGGCGTTCAGCCCGGTATCGACCTGCGCATGGACCGGCGCAATGAGAAAGGCACCGGCGCCCGCGAGCGACAGACTGATCGTCAGGACAGTTAGCAGGCGACGGATCATGGCGTTTGGAGAATGGTCTGACAATCCGCGGACGTGGGCGAATTCCGACAGCAATTCGGCGTCCCCTTTCCGGTCCCGCCCCCGCAAGCACCCGCTGGATTGAAACAATTCTGATACGAATCCTGGATACCGGAGAGCAGATACGGATCGTAGAGGTTCAAATTCGACACGCCGTTGCCAGACGGAAGGAACGGCCGATGCGTGATGGAGATCGTTGCCCCGGCCGGCACGGTCGGCGGCGTGGCGTTGGGATCGTACGCCGTCCCATCCGCGTTCACGAGCCGTAACCCGGCCGCGAACCAGAACGTATCCGGATTCGTCTCATCCTTGCCATGCGCACTTAACTTCACATTATCGCTGTTCACCGTGGATGGCTGGAGCAGGGTATCGAATTGCGCCTCCACCGCCTGATCCAACGGAACGTTCGAATCCGTCCCCGCACTTGGATCCGCATCTGGCGTGGTCGCCACGACCTGGGGCGGCGTGAGCTTGATCGTGTCGTTCGTCCCGAATCCCCAGACAAAATCATCGGCCGGCCGGCCCTCGGCCTGACCGTTGGCATTTCCATCTAGCGAGTTGCCCGCCACGCTGACGGCACCGTTGTACCCGTTCGATGTGAAGATCGCTTGTGGCGGCGAGGTGGAGTCGACGTCCGCCGCATGCGCCGTTACCTGGATCGCCGCATTCGCCGGCAGACAATAGACTTCCCTGCCGCACGAATTCGTCCCGCATAATGCCGTCGTCACGAACTCAACGGTCTGATAATGATTCGAGATACGGAACTCTCCCGGGACTGGCGTGGTCGGCGGCGCGCCGCCCGATCCGGAGAGCACTTCAAGATTCGAGAACCCTGGGACCTTGCCCGTGACCGACGTCGGATCCATCGGCTTGCTGAAATAGAACTGGATCACGATATTCCGGAAATTATCGGTCCCGGATTCCGGCACGACGGCCGTGATCGTCGGTGGCGTGAGATCGACCTGGGTCGACACCTGGAAATCCCACGAATACCCCGAACTGAAACTCCCGGAGAATGCCGCGGGATGCGTATTCCCGGAGGTCTCATCTAACTGGACACCATTGGTTCCTCCAGACAGATCGACCTGATAATCCACGTTGACGGTCGGACTCCCGAGATAATCGACGGGGCGGATCACGTACGTCCGATGATCTGCCGTGTAGGAGACGCTCGCCTGTGAACTCGAGAGTGCCGTCGACGGTCCCCCGCCCTGTCCCGTGCGATAGACCTTCACCACATCGCTGTTCAAACCCGTCACCGTATTACTCGCCGCTTCGGTCCACCCGGAGATGAATGACCCCGGATAGATCGGCTGCTTGAAAGTGATGATGATCTTGGTGTTGCGCGGCACGCCGGTCGCATCGCGTTCCGGATAATGTGACTCGATGATCCCGGCGCCCAACGACCCGGATGACGAAGGCAGGGAGATCGAGACCTGTCCGCTCGTGAGCGGCGGCAGGATACCGCCTCCGCCACCCTGTCCGGCAAAAAAACCGATGATGAAATTCGTGATCGCGAATGCGGAGACGATCAGGATCAATCCGATGATCGCGTTCCGGATCGTTCCTTGCGCCTTCTGCACCTTTTCCGCATCTCCCCCCGCCGTCATCCATTGATATCCGGCGTAGAGCATCAGGATCAGGAAGATGATCCCGAGAAACCCAAGGAAGATGTTGATGATCCGTCCGATGATCGTCGGAAGATCTGCCTGCGACTGCACACCGGCTGCCTGCGCCGTCTGCTGAAAGTTCTGTTGGATGTTCGAGACCTGCGCCATCACTGGCGTCGTGAACGCCAACGCAAAGAAGGCCGACGCGAAGACCACCGACCGCAAGGCGCGACGCCAAAAAGGATCACGAGCGAAGATGGGTTTTCGCATGGATGAAGGCGCTCGATTTCTCTGTCAGTATACACGAAACGTCGGCGAAGACCTAGCCAGATACCCGTCCATACGAAAATCCACCCGGACATGCCGGGTGGATCTCGATCCGTACGGTCAAGACAAGAGTCTTTGGAGGATGGCACGGACCGTATTCCCGTCCGCCCGACCATCGATCTGCTTCATCACCGCGCCCATCGCCTTCCCCATATCTTTGGCTGTGGCGCCGGTCTCGGCGATCACCGCCTGCGCGATCCGTTCGATCTCCGCTTCAGACATTGGGGCAGGGAGATACCGCTCGATGAGCTCGACCTCCGCCTTCTGCTTTTCCGCAAGATCCGTGCGACCCGCGGATTCGAAATCCGAGAGCGCATCCTTGTACTGTTTGACGAGCGTCCGCATCACGGCCGTCGCCTCTTCATCACTCAATGCGTGTCCAAGATCGATCTCTTTGTTCTTGAACGCGGAACGAACGAGACGGAGCGTGGAAAGCGCCGCCTCATTCTTGGCCTTCATGGCCTCTTTGAGGTCATGATCAATGGTCTCGAGGATGGTCATGGGTGTGGGTTAGCGCCGGCGATACCGGGGCTCTTCTTTCAACTGACCGGTCTTGAGGAGATATGCATGCTCTTGTCGCTTATCTTCGCGGTAGAGCGCGCTCTCGCGCAACGCATTGCGGCTCCGATTCTTGTTCTTGAAGCGCAACTTCTTGGCTTGGAGGATCCTCCCGCTCGACTGGACGCGACGCGAAAACCGCCGCAATAGGGCGTCAAACGTCTCGCCTTTCCGTCTCTTCACTTCTGCCATGGGGACACCGTCCTTTCTACAAAGATGATTTCTGACTGTTTCGACCGGCCCAGCGTAGCCAAAATGAGGGCCGCCGTCAACCCAGGAAGCGAACGGTCTTTTGGGAGGATCAGCTCCGTCCCAACTTCTTTTTCAGCTCCTGGATGACCTTGCGTGCATCCACGATCTCCTGCGTACCCGAGTCCATATCACGGATGACGGCCGTCCCATCAAGGACTTCCTTCTGACCGACGATCACGGCGAATTTCACCTTGCGACGATTGGCCAATTCCATCTGCACTTTGATCGCATCCTTTGAAAATGCCTCGACCGCCGTGATCCCCGCCTTGCGCAGATCCTCGAAGATCACGATCGCCTTCTTCCGTCCCTGGTCGCCGAGCTGGGCGACGAAGACATCCGCCGCCTCCTCTGGGAACTCCGTGTTCATCTCCTTCAATCGGAGGAAGACCCGATCAAGACCCATGCCGAATCCGGCCGCGGGCGTCGGACGACCACCAAGGACCTCGGCCAACCCATCGTACCGTCCTCCCCCGCCGAGCGCGGACTGCGCCAAGTCCTGATCAGACGAATTCGCGTACAGTTCAAAAACGGTCCGCGTGTAATAGTCGAGCCCGCGAACGAGATACGGATTGAGTTGATACGGAACACCGAGCTCATCGAGGAACTCAAGGACACGCATGAAATGCGATTTCGAATCCTCATCAAGCCAGTCCACGATCTGCGGCGCCTCCGCCTTCATCTCCTCCACGACCGGATCCTTGGAGTCGAGCAGGCGGAGCGGGTTCTTGAGCAGGCGCTTTTTATCTTCATCATTCAACTTCGCCCGCTTGGAACGGAAGTACGTGACGAGCGCATTCTTATAGTTGGCACGTGATTCGGGCGTCCCGATCGAGTTGATCTGGACCGTCGTCTCGATCCCAAGTTCACTCGTGAAGAGCCACGCGAGAAACGCGAGCTGCGCATCCACGATGGGATTCTCATCCCCCAAAACTTCACACCCCCAGCTCCAGAACTGTCGATACCGACCATGCTGTGGCCGGTCATGACGGAACATGGGCGCGAGGTACCACAACTTCACCGGCTGCGGCAGATTCAACATGCCGTGTTGGATGTACGAACGCATCACGGGCGCGGTCATCTCCGGACGGAGCGATAACTTCTCCCCGCTTTCGGTCTCAAAACTATACAGCTCCTTCTCGACGATGTCGGTCTGCTTCCCAACGCCGCGGACGAACAATGCCGTCTCTTCGAGCACGGGCGTATCGATCCGTTCGTAACTGTACGCGGAAGAGAGTTCCTTCGCTTTTTCCCGCATCAAGTCCCAGATCGGCTGTTCCGCCGGGAGGAGGTCTTTCATCCCCCGGACGAGATTGATCGGGTTCGGCGCCTTCTTGGAAGGGGCATCGGTCTTCTTTGCACTCGTGTTCGTGGTCTTTTTCATGGGCATAGCCATTGCGCGGGTCAAATAGAATATTGCTGCGGCTCAAAGAGCTTCCAACGGTCGAGCGGCCATCCGCGCAGCCAAACGCGTCCGACGATGTTCGCACGCGGCACAGGCCCGAAGTAGCGCGAATCCAGACTCGCGATCCGGTTGTCACCAAGCACGAAATATTCATTCGACTTCAGGGTCACGGTCCGGGTCGTCGCCGTGTAATCCTGATCAAGATATTTACTCTCATTGAGGACGGCACCATTCGGATGTTCATCGTTGTAGATCTTCACCTGGCCGCCGGCGATCTCGACGGTCTCGCCCGGCAGACCGATGACCCGCTTGATGAAGAACTGGGACGGATCATTCGGATACCGGAAGACGACGATGTCACCCCGCTCCGGCGTATGGAATCGATACGTCAGCTCATCAATGATCAGATATTCATGATCGAAGAAGCTCGGCTCCATAGACGCACCTTTCACATAGAACGGCTGGACCAGGAAGTAGCGGACCGGAATGATGATGGCGAGCGAGATCGCCACGACCTGAACGAGTTCAAAGATGAGTCCCAGCGCAGCCTTGCTCGGTTTTTCATCGACGGGCCGCGGTTTGCGGGAAAATGGGAAAGTCATGTGGAAAAAAGTGTAGCCGATATCGACGGGGTTGTCGAGGGTATCAGCGGGCTGAAAATCGATCGGCAAAATCGGTCAACGATGGACGGATCACACCCGGACAGCCGAGTGAAACGCCTTCCGAACGCGGGCACGGAACAATGCGCGATCGATCTGACGCGCCGCATGGACCGTGAGTCCGGCAACGACGGATTCCACGGACCCAAGGAGGGCGAGCACCCATCCATTGGATGCAGACGCCGGTGCCAGGATAAAGACGGTCGCAGCGATGAACGGCGAGACCACCGCGCCGGCGAAGAGGCCAAGCCGTGCCGGATTGGTGAAGTCCTGTCGCAGAGCCAGCCCCCAAAGCGTCTGTCCGGATGACAATCGAAGCTTCCCTTCGTGGACCAGACGATCGAACGAGCGCAGATACAATCGGATCGATTGCAACGCCGTCGTCAACGACAACGCGACGGCCGAGAGTCCGAAGACCACACCAGCCCAGCCGGGATGTCGGGCTTCGAGGAGCGGATGGACCTGGAACGCGCCATACGTCGCGATCAGGAACACCACGATGAGGATACGCGACCGTCGGATCAATTGGTTCCAAGTGAATCCGGAGCCACGCAGGGCAAAAAGCTCCGCGACCTCGGAGAGGAGATCGTCCGCACTTGCGGCAAAGACCTTTCCAAGCCCGGATAAGACGTGTTCGAGGACATGTGCGATCGGACCGATGATCAGGAGCGCTTTGATGATCGACTGGGCGACCTCGGTCCGCGTGTGGGCATTATCAAAGGTCACCCGATTCACGATCACCTCGATGGCGTGCGGATAAAGATCCGCGTTGATCTCATCCACGAGCGTCTGCTCATGAGGTGTGACGCACTGGTTCCGGAGCGGGACGAGGACGATCTTCTTGAATTCGTGACGCTCGGAAAGGATGATCCGCACCTCTTCTGCAAGGTCGATCCCCTGCGCCGTGGCGGTCTGCAGATCCGCTTCCGAAAAGACCGGAACCTCTTCAAGACGCAGCAGCCGTTCCAACCACGGGAGCACGGTGTTGTGCTGAGACCCGCGTGCGATCCGATCGACGGCGAGCAGTACGCGCTCAGGCGTCTTATCGACGGTCCGTACACCGATCCCCCAACCGCGTTCGAGGAGCTGTCGAAAGATCTCGAACCGCGACGGTCGGACCGCAAGAACATACCGGATCGCGAGTGGGAGATCTTCGGCATAGGCAAGCTCTGCCGGCGCGGTCACGACCCGAACGTGATACCGGTCGATCGGCGGCGTGCGACGGAAGGCGAATAAACGCTTCCACGCGGCGTCGATGGTCGTCATGCGATCGATTGTATCACGTTGACAACCCATCCCAGGATTGAAAGACTTGCTTCAGCTATGTCAGACATCCCCGCACCCGCGCCGATCAGAAGCTTCGAGGAGATCGACCGCATCCGACCATCTCTCGGCAGGATCGTCTGTACCTCCGGCGGATACGACCCGGTCCACCCGGGACATTTGAGTTGCATCACGGAATCCAAGAAGTTCGGCGACACGGTCGTCGTGATCGTCAATGGGGATGGATTCCTCACACGGAAGAAGGGCCGACCGTTCCAGAATCTCGAGACGCGCTGCCGGATCATGTCATATGCCCGTGGCGCGGATATCGTCGTCCCGTTCGAGATCGAAGATGATCAGACGGTGCGCGAGGCGCTTCGCCGACTCAAACCCGACGTCTTCACCAAAGGTGGCGACCGCTGCTCGCCCGAGACCATTCCCGAGTGGGACGTCTGTCAGGAACTCGGGATCACGGTCGAGACCGGCGTCGGCGAACCCAAGAACTGGTCCAGCTCCGACTTCCTCGCGAAATGGAAGGAGACATAAAAAAGAGGCTTGCAGCCTCTTTTTCTGATGGTGGACGCACCAGGATCCGCATCGTCCCCCGGATCAATTCCGGGGCACTCCCACGAAAACCTTCGGGTTTTCGTGAGCTTTCCTCGCCATGTGAAATCGCACGGTTTCACCCTTCCCTGTTCGGATCCTGCAAGTCATCGCAGATGAAATAAGACCCGCCAGATGGCGGGTCTTATTTCATGGTGGACGCACCAGGATTCGAACCTGGGACCTTTTGAATGTGAATCAAACGCTCTAACCAACTGAGCTATGCGTCCGTGTGAAATGTGCGGAGAGCATAGACGACGATGGCGGGTTTGGCAAGGGTCTTGCATGCGTATCGCGTGCCACTGACGCTTCAGGTATCATGTCGTCATGTCCATGGAAAATCCGTTCGCATCTGCCTCGGCTCCGGAACACCCGAAGCCGGAGAATGGAGATGTCACGTTTGCACGGGAGAAGGAACGGCTCCTTCAGGCCTTCCGCCATGACCACGGCTTTCGGGAGGCGCTTGCTGAGATCCAACGATCTCCGGATCTTCCGAGACTATCGCAGGATCCGGAAGTCCGTGACGCCGTCAAACGACAGGCGCTGATTCTCATGGGTCGGAATGACGTCGCCCTCGGCTTCGAGGTCGCCATGACCTTCGAACTGACGGATGATGAACTGGAAGGCCTTGGTGAGACCGCGGCGATCGACCTCCTTCGCGCCGGCGTCGTACCGAAGACCGTCATGAAGGAATTCGCCCTTCCGGACGATTTCATCCAGCGCCCGAAAAGCCAAGAAGCGGCGAAAGCCTCCATCTGCGAGAACCTCCGACGCGGAGAGGTCGTGCGCGCGAAGACCTTCGCGAAAGAGACGGGTGTAGACGAGGCATTCTTCCATTCCGAAGCCGCGATCAAGGCCACGCAGGACTGCATCCGCTCCATCATCTTCCAGAACAGGAATACGCAGAACATCCACGTGATCGCGAAGGCGATGGATCTCAAACAGACCGACAAGAACGATGCCGTGGAACAAGGGGTCCTGGATTGGCTGCGCTCGGACTCCCGCGACGTCCGGAATGCGGATTCGATCATCAGCAATGTCAGAAAGGATCTGGCACCGCGCCGCTTCTTCCAAAGTCCCGAATTCCTCGATGCGGTCCGGACCGCGATCAAGACGCAACTTCGTCATGGCTATGACTATGAGGCTGAAAGACTCGCGGAACGGTTCAATGTCGATCTGACGGAGATGGAGACGTCAGCTGCGAAAAAGAAATGACCGTCGCAAACATACTGGAGCGCGCCGCGAAGCAGCTTCAACCGAAGAAGATCACGTGCGCCGCGGACAAAGGTCTTGGCCGACTTGAAGCCGAGGTCTTGCTCGCATTCGTCATGAAGAAGGACCGCGTCTGGCTCATCGCCAACAGGGAGTTCCGAGTTGCGAGTTCCGAGTTGCGCGTGTTTCAGGCCCTTGTGAAAAAGCGAAAACGCCACGAACCCATCGCCTATCTCACGGGAGAGAAGGATTTCTACGGTCGCGCGTTCCGCGTCTCCCCTGCCGTCCTCATCCCCCGCCCGGAGACCGAGCAGATCGTGGATCTCGTGAAAGCGATGAAGCCCTCCGCGGTATGGGATGTCGGGACCGGATCCGGATGCATTGCCGTAACCCTCGCTGCCGAATGCCCGAAAGCGAAGATCTTAGGGACGGACCTCGATCCAAAAGCACTCGCGATCGCGCGGCAGAATGCGAAACGATACAAGGCCACGAATGCGGCATTCAAAAAAGGCGATCTGCTCGATCGCACGGCCCTAGATTGGATCCTTACGCACGCACCGCGGACCTCACGACGCGCCGACCGCCGGCTCGTGATCACGGCGAACCTCCCCTATCTCCCGAACGCAGACAAACGCAAGCTAGAGCCCGATGTCGTGAAGTATGAACCGTTCAAAGCCCTCTTCGGCGGGCCGAAGGGGTCGGAAGTCATTGAAAAGCTGTTGCGACAGATCGCTGCGCTCGATCTGCATGCCGATGTCATTTTGGAATGCGATCCGCCCGAAGCACTCGATCTCGCGCGTCTCGCCCGGTCACTCTTCCCGCACTTTTCTGTCCGTACGTACAAGGATCTCGCCAAGCACTATCGGATCGTGACCATCACGAGCGCTTTCCGACCGTGATCTTCGCTCCAAGACCCTTCAATTTACCGAGGATGTCTTCGTACCCCCGCTCGATGTGCTCGACGCCCGTGAGCACGGAGGTCCCATCTGCGATGAGCGCGGCGATGAGATAGGAAAAACCCGCACGAATGTCCGGCACCGCGATCTCAGCGGCATGGAGCGGCGTCGGACCGGAGACGATGGCGCTGTGGCGATAATCCCGATTCACATACCGGCAGGGTTTGGATCCAAGACATTCTTTGTGGAGTTGGATCTTCGCCCCCATGCGACGAAGTGCGTCCGTATATCCGAACCGCTCCTCATAGACGGTCTCATGCACGACCGACACGCCATTCGCTTGCGTGAGCAGGACCGTGAACGGCTGTTGATAATCGGTCGAAAAACCCGGATAGACATCCGTCTCCAGCGTGATCGGCGCGAACCCGTCTTTCGGAGCCATGAATCGGATCCCGTCCTCGCGCACGTCATACGGAACGCCGACGCGACGGAGCGCATTCAAAAATGACATCAGACTTTCCTGCTCCGCATCACGAACGAAGATGTCTCCGCCGGTGATCGCAGCTGCGACCGCGAAAGAAGCGGCAACGAGCCGGTCCGGGATGAGTCGATGCGTCGTTCCATGCAGCGCATCCACGCCTTCGATGATCCACGTGCGGTTCACATCAAGCTGGATGATCGCGCCCATGGCCTGCAAGAGCCGTGCGAGGTCCACGATCTCGGGTTCGACAGCTGCGTTCGTGATCACGGTCGTACCTTTGGCCTTCACGGCCGCGAGCATCGCGTTCTCCGTCGCACCGACGGAAGGAAACGGCAAAGCGATCAATGATCCGTTCAATCGTTTTGCCGAGGCGATCACTTCGCCGCCCTTCGATTCGATCTTCGCGCCCATGGTCTTGAGCGCGGCGAGATGGAAATCCACGGGGCGTGCACCGATCGAATCACCGCCCAACGCCGGAATGACCGCCTTGCCGAATCGATGGATCAGCGGTCCGAGCAGAAGGATGGGGATCCGGTTCTTCCGGCTGAACGCTTCCGCGACCTTTGCGGTCTTCAAGGTCGACGCATCCACTTTGACGCGCGAACCGTTCCGCGTGACGCGAGCGCCGAGCGCCTGAAGCATCCCGATCGTCACATCCACGTCCCCGATCTTCGGGACATTCTCCAGGATCACGGGTTCGTCTGACAATAAGGCAGCGACGAGTTCTTTCGTCGCCGCATTCTTCGCACCGGAAAGCTGGACCTCTCCTTTCAGCGGATACCCGCCAGTGACCTCATAGACACGCTGAGCGGGTGAAGTGACGGATCGTTTTGGCATGTTCGGATGATATCACGTTCCGTGACCGATACGACCTCACTTGGTGGTGGATGATGTCGACGTGCCTAACGACGCCGCCGTCCCGCCGTTCAAGGTCACCTCGACCCACGTGGTCCCCCGATCAAAGACCATGTCCGTCCCATCCACGCCCTGAAATTGGATATGTTCCCCTGCGACGCGCGACCATGTCCCCGCGAGCGTCTTCCCGTCCCGATACAATGTCGCCGATCCATGTCCTGTCGTCCGGATATGCAGCCGTCCTTCACTATCCACGACCTGACCGTCCGTCACCATGAGCACGACATTCTTCGCCGTCACGACCGACCCATCCGCATCGTGCTGGATCACGCCGCCTTCATGCCGGACATAGCGATCGTTCTCGCGATCATAACTCCATGTAACGGTGTATCCGCCGCCGTACGGGACGGTCGGTCCGCTATCGTTCCCGCGGACCGTGGACGTCGTACTCTCCAACGGATCGTCATCTTTATAACGCCAGCCACGAAAATGGCCGGTGCGCCATTGCTTGGATGCATCTGCGTCGTGCAAGAGTGTCGTCTGCGTGAACGCATTATGCGGGGCCGTCCGTTTGGCGCTGCGCCAAAAATACTTCCCATTGGAGAATTCATTCAGATCACGCATGCCGGACATCGAGGCAAGCTGGGTGAGCGCCTCAGGACTGCCACCCACGTGCGCATACACCGCGTTCAGGCCGTCTGCGATGTCCACGAAGTACGGCCGTGCGCTTCGGACCGGACCGATGGTGTCCACCGTGGTCGTAGCATCGAAGACGAGGAGATCTCGCGTGATCCCGCCCTCGACCGGAAATTCGAACGCGAGGTTCGCATTGGCCGGACCGGAAAGCGGACGGGCGTCGATGCTGTTTTCCACCATCACGGCATACGCTTGCAGATTCGCATCCACGGGCGACACGAGGACTCCGTCGAGCGAGCGTGGAACGAGGTCCCCGGTCGTCGTCGTCACCTCGATCATCTCCGGCGTCGACGTCGTGGTCGCGGCGGCGGCCGTCTCCTGACGACCCGCGCCGGACACCGCGTACCAGACCAAACCGCCGCATAATCCGATCAACAAAACGGCCCCGAACGCGATAAGCGGCCAGGACCGTTTCAAAACCGTCTCGAGGGGTATGCGGACTTCGCGTTGACCCTCCATCGCCGTGTCGTTATTTCTTCTCTTCTCCGGCGCCTTCCTCGGCTTTCTTCGCTTCTTCCTCTGCGCGCTTTTCTTCCGCTTCGGTCTTGATGGCACCCACGTCCGTCGTCGCCGTCTCTTCGAGCTTCTTCAACTCTTCTTCTGTCATCGGGCGCTCCACCACGGCGATCGTCGCCTCCGGATCCACGTTCACTTCGATACTCTCGGGCAGACCGAGAGAACGGACTGTGATCGCATCATCGAAGGTCTCCAGCTTGGAGATGTCCACGACGATCTCGTGCGGCAGGTCAGCCGGCAGACACGTGACCTCGATGGAGGTCATCGCATGCGAAAGCGTCCCACCGAGCTCCTTCACGGCCCTCGACTCGCCCGTGAAGACGAGTGGCACTTCCGTCGTCAACTTCTCATCCATCCGGATCTGATGGAAATCGACATGGATGGGCGTCATGGCGATCGGATGCACCTGGACCTCTTTGATCAGGGTCTTCATCGGGGAACCGCTGTCCACGGTCAGATCGACGAGCGAGGAGGTTCCAGCAGCCTGATACAGCTTACGAAACGCGGACGCGTCGATCTGGATGGAACGGGCCTCAACCCCATTCCCATAGACCACCGCAGGAATGGCTCCGGTGTCCATGACATGTTTAGCGCGACGGCCGAGGGCTTCGCGCGTCTGAGCAGTGATGGCGTAGGTCATAATGGGTGGGCTCCGGCGGAAAAAACGGCCGGATAAGCCCGAAAAATCGTGTCGGGAGCGTACGGGATTCAGGCAGCGTTGTCAAGCAGGCGTTGGCAGAGATCCCGACTCCCCTCTTCCAACAGACGATGGACTGAAATGCACTCGTCCCCGGAAACCGCCTCCGCATCCTTGAATCGCACGGCGTCTTTGAGCTCCATATCCGTCACGAGCCCGACAGAACTGATCGCACCGCCGGTCTCTAGGATCACGGCCAAGACCGACTGTCCGCACGTCGAACAGCTGCAATGGAAAAGCCGCGTCACGCCCTTCTCGCCAAGCAAGCGGACCTCATGGGACTGATACGCGCTGTGGCAAAGCGGACAGTGGGCAATGATCCGTTCCGAGTGAGGGCGATCCATATGATGTCATCGTACCGTCTCCTGCCCGGTCAGGCAATAGAAAAAACCCGCCCTTTTTACAGAGGACGGGTGAAAAAGACGACTTGAAGGGCTCAGGCTTTCAAGCCAAGAGCCTCATACAGGGCGATGGTCGGCGACGGCTTGGAACAGACGGCACTGCATCCGGCTCGCAACAGTGCGTTGTTCGCATGCTCGTCACCAGATGCGGCGATGATCGGACCCTTGAAGGTCTTCCGCATCTCGTGGACGAGGACGAACGTCGTCGAAGCACCGGGGACGTTCCCGTCCATGATGATACCGGCGATGTCCGGATGCTCGCGGAATAGGCGCTCGCCCGCTTCGAGGGTCGTGGCCGCAAGGACCTCCGCCCGATGACGGAGTTCGCGGGCGTAGGCCCGTTGGATCTCCGGATCGTCTTCGACGATCAGGATCTTTGGAAGGGACACCTCGCTTTCCTCCTTTCGCGGTCCGTAAAGACCGACATCCCTCTTTACCCGTTTTTAGCGGTTTTGTCAAGCCACGAAGGTCTTTTTCCCGTGCACGGCGATGGATTCCACGATCCCTACTGTGCTGAACATGACGATGGTCGAGGATGCCGCCGCAGAGAGGAACGGGAGCGGGATCCCCGTGACCGGAAGGAGGCCAAGGTTCATCCCCGCATTGATGGCGAGATGGAAAGTGATGAATGCGGCAAGCATCACGCAAAGCGTGCCTGCGAATGCGTCTTCTGCCTCCATCGCGATCTTCAGAAAACGATATAAGAGGTACCCGAACGTGCTAAGGACCACGAGCATGCCCACGAATCCCAACTCTTCTCCCAGTACGGCGAACATGAAGTCCGTCGAGGCCTCGGGGAGAAAGCGGAGTCGCGCCTGAGATCCTTCCCCGATCCCCTTGCCGAAGAATCCCCCGGACCCGATCGCGATCCGCGCCTGCGCAACGTTATAGGCAGCTCCGTAGGGATCCGCCGCCGGATTGAGGAACGAGGAAATGCGATCACGCTGATACGGCTTGAGTCCGAAGTTCCACAAAAGGACCGCGATGGTGGCGATGCTGACGAGCATGATCCACCACGCATGCCGCGGGAGACCGCAAAACAAGACCGCCGCAAGCCAGATGGCGACGAGGACGGTCGCGGAACCGAAATCCGGCTGCATGAGGACGAGTCCGGCGTAGACCGCAAGCGCTCCGAGACTGCCGAGAAAAGCGGTCCACGTCAGACGCCGATGGGCATGCCGTGCAAAATACGCGGCAAGGAAGATCGCAAGCGTGACCTTCGCGAGCTCGACCGGTTGGAAGGAAAGCGGACCGACGACGAACCAACGCCCCGCGTTACGCGCAGTCGTCCCGATGAACAAGACGCCGATGAGGAATACGAGGCCGAAGCCGAAGATCGGGATCGCATACGTCCGCAAACGACGATAATCGATGAGCGGGATCGTGAGTGCCAGAATGAGTCCGATCGTCACGGCGAGGAATTGCTTTTTCAGTTGAAAAAAATCGGTCGCTCCTTGCGATATATTGATCCCATAGATCGCCAAAAGCCCGATCGCCGTCAGGGTCACAGCCGCAAGCAACAGCGGCCAATCATAGCGGGCGTAGATGGTGGTCCATCGCTTCATACGCCCGAGCTTGCCATAGCGGAGATGAAGAAGCTAGAAGCTGTAAACGAGAAGTTAGAAGCTAGAAGCTAGAAGCTAGAAGCTGGAAGCAAGAAGTCAGAAGCGAGAAGCTGGAAGATAGGAGGCGGTACGTATCCTGATCACTGGATCCGAATTTCGAGATCCTAGATTCTAGCTTCTAGATCCTAGATTCTAGCTTCTAGATCCTAGATTCTAGATTCTAGCTTCTAGATTCTAGCTTCTAGTTCCTTTCCCTACGGTGTCGTGCTCGTGGTCGACGTCGTCGTAAAGATCTGAAAATACTGCGTCGGCAGGAACGCCCCCGCATCCAACAAATTCACCTGCGGAATGATCTCCGTCTTCGTGATACTCGGTAGGTTCTCGAACCACACGACCTGAACGGGACGCTTCTCCCCAGGTGAGACCTTATCCAACGTGATCTTGTTGATCGCGACGATCGAGTTCCCTCGATACAGCCGAAGGATGAGATCCAGCCCCCAGTATCCGTATCCGCTGTGATTATCCAATGTGAAAGAGGTCTGCCCGACGCGTTTGTTCCCGATCTGGATGTCTGTGTCGTATTTCAGATCATCGAAGGTCACGTCCAGACGCTTCTGCGCATACTCCGAATACGGACCCTGCACTTGCGTCGGATCCAAGCGATGCCATCGGACATTATCGACGACGAGGGTGGCCGTCCGTCCGCCTTTCTGCGTCGGCGTCCAGCCAAGTTCCGTGATGATCTGCTTACTCGATGGGAGGACATAGCCCTTCTGCATCGGCGTCAGCTCTCCGGAGACATTGAAACGATAGTTGAACTCGACCCACCAGTGATCATTCGGATTCGTGACTTCGACGGACATATCGAGCCGGCTGTCTGTCGTCGTGTAGACCGAAACATTCGAGGTCGACAGATTCTGTGGCATCTCCGTTTGCAACGAAGCGAGCAACTGCTGATTCACCGCGATGTCATGCGTGATACGCGACTCGCGCGGATACGAGATCGCATAGGCATCAAGGATGCCCCAGAGGCTGTATCCCCAAAACAGGGCCGCAAGACCAATAAGCGTCCCATACCCGATCCGACGCAAAAGAGCGCCGTTGCGTACCCAAAAAGATGCAGCCTTGAGCTCGCCTTTGGTGAATCCGCTGATCCGTATCTCCTCCGGCATGCGAATAGTGTACCACGCGTCCGTGCCCTTGAACGAACGGGCCCGCACGGCTACCATCCCCCCATCCTGAACTATGGCGACCAAAAAGCCCGAACCGAAAAAGAAAGCCGGATACGGCGCAGAACAGATCTCCGTCCTCGAGGGACTGGAACCGGTGCGCAAGCGCCCGGGCATGTACATCGGATCCACGGGTCCAGATGGCCTCTTCCACCTCCTCCGCGAAGTCGCGGACAACGGCTTCGACGAAGCCATGGCGCATCACGCGGACACGATCACGATCACCCTCCTCCCGGACGACAAGGTCTCCGTGTTCGACAATGGACGTGGCATCCCGGTCGACATCCATAAACAGTACAAGGTCTCCGCGCTCGAGCTCGTCATGACCAAGCTGCACGCTGGCGGCAAGTTCGGCGGCGAAGGATCCGGCTACAAGATCTCCGGCGGTCTCCACGGCGTGGGTGTTTCGGTCGTGAATGCGCTCTCCGATTGGATGGAAGTGACGGTCGAACGCGATGGCGGAAAGTTTGTGCAGGTCTATTCGCGTGGCATCCCTCAAGGAAAGGTCAAGGAGATCGGCAAGAGCAAAAACCATGGGACGACCGTGACCTTCAAACCGGATCCGACGATCTTCACCGAAGGGACGGCGTTCGATCTGAAACGCGTCATCGATCATTACCGTCAGCAGTGCTACCTCACCAAAGGCATAAAAGTGATCATCACGGACGCACGGGAAACGGATCAGAACGATGTCTACGGCTTCTACTTCGAGGGCGGCGTTGGATCATACGTTTCCTACCTCAACCACGCCAAACAGCCGAAGCATGAGCACATCTTCCTCGTGGAAAAACAGGTCGGCCAGACCGAGGTCTCGATCGGTCTCCAGTACACAGAGGACTACAACGAGACGCTCTACGCCTTCACCAACAACATCATCAACCCAGAAGGCGGCACGCACGTCCAGGGTTTTCGCACGGCGCTCACCCGCGTCCTGAACAACTACGCACGCAGTAAGAATCTGCTGAAGGAGAAGGATGCGAATCTGTCCGGCGAAGACGTACGCGAAGGGCTGACCGCCGTGATCTCCATCCGCTTCCCGGAACCGCAGTTCGAGGGTCAGACCAAGGCGAAACTCGGCACGCCCGAGGTCCGCGGCGCCGTCGAATCGGTGATGAACGAGGCACTTGCGACGTATCTCGAAGAACACCCGCGAGACGCCGAGGCGATCATCGGGAAATGCGTCCTCGCACAGCGCGCCCGCGCCGCGGCCCGCGCCGCCCGCGACACCGTGCTCCGCAAAGGCGCGCTCGAGGGTCTCATGCTCCCGGGAAAACTCGCGGATTGTTCCTCCAAGAACCCGTCCATGTCCGAGATCTACATCGTGGAGGGAGATTCTGCCGGCGGCTCTGCGAAACAGGGGCGTGACCGCGAGTTCCAAGCGATCCTCCCCTTGCGTGGAAAGATCCTGAATGTCGAACGCGCGCGTCTCGATAAGATGCTCGCAAATAACGAGGTGAAGAATCTCGTCATCGCGCTCGGGACGAACATCGGCGACATGTTCGACATCTCCAAACTCCGCTATCACCGGATCGTCCTCATGACCGATGCGGACGTGGACGGCGCGCATATCCGGACGCTCTTGCTGACGCTCTTCTACCGCTATTTCCCCGAGCTTATCCGTCAGGGTCATATCTACATCGCGCAACCACCGCTTTTCCGCGTCGCAAAGGGGAAGAACGTGAAATACGCATTCTCGGACGCGGAACGCGATCAATTCATCGCGGAATTCCAGAAATTGAAGGAGGAGAAGAAGGCTGCCAAGGACAAAGCGAAAAAAGAAGAAACAGAAGAGGCGGAAGATGTTGATGTCGCGGCTGACGGCGAAGAATCACCGGAAGGCGTCACCTCCATCGCTGGGATCTCGATCCAGCGCTACAAAGGTCTCGGTGAGATGAATGCGGATCAGCTCTGGGAGACGACCATGGACCCGGCGAACCGCGTCATGAAGATCGTGACGATCGAAGACGCAGAAGAGGCGGACGCGGTGTTCGACACGCTCATGGGGACCGAGGTCGCCTCACGCAAAAAATTCATCCAGACGCACGCCAAGCAAGCGAATCTGGACATCTGAAGATGGACGTCATCATTCTGGCCGCGGGTCGTGGCACGCGTTTGCGTCCCTTGACCGACACGACCCCAAAACCGCTGATCCCGGTCGCAGGAAAAGGGACGCTTCTGCACACGCTCGACGCGCTCCCCGACACCATCGACCGGGTCATTCTGGTCGTGAATCATCTCCAAGAACAGATCCGCGATACGGTCGGTGACGCATGGAAAGACCGGCCGGTCACATACACCGTCCACGATGCCCTCGATGGCACGGGTGGCGGCGTACGGCTCGTGCGGCCGCACCTCACTTCCGAACGATTCATGGTCTTGAATGGTGACGACGTATACGGCCCGGATGATCTGCGACGACTTTCCCATCTGGTACGCGGCGTGCTCGTGAAGACGCAAACCCTCACGAAAGAATCCGACACCTGGGTCGTTGAAGACAACCGTCTGACGAGCCAGGCCATCCGACCTTCCGGTGAGATCGGAGCGGTGAATACCGGTGCGTACCTCCTTGGAGGTGAGTGGTTCGACACGGAACCCGTCCTCGTCCCCGGCAAGACGGATGAATGGAGTCTGCCGCATGCGCTCCCTCAAATCTTGGATCAACGGATCTATCACGCACTCGAAGCCGAAACCTGGCTCCCCTGCGGCACGCCGGAAGAACTCGCATCGGCAGAAAAGGCGCTTGGCGCATGAATCCGCACAGGCCTTGCCAATCCCCTCTTTTCCTGCTATTCTCCCGCCATTGGCCCTAGGAGGGGCTTTTTAAAAAGATCTTATGAATCCCCTGCAACGCGTCACGGAATACCTCCGTTCTTCGATCGCCGAACTCAAGAAGGTCACCTGGCCCACACGCGACCAGACCATCCGCTACAGCGCCCTTGTCATCGGCGTGAGTGTTCTCGCGGGCGCGTTCTTCGCAGGCCTGGATTACGGGTTCACGAAGTTGTTTGACTACACGCTGACATTCCGACCGCAGTTGACCCAGCCGACGACGACGCCGACAGATCAGCCGATCGCCTCAGGCACCGTCCCGATCCAAGCGACCCCGGCTGACACCGCCCAACCCGCGACCCCGGCCGACTCGTCCAGCAACAACCCGCAGATCAATTTCGATCAGGTCCAACCGATCACCACCCCGGCCGACGGGGCGACCCCGGCTGGAAACACGGGGAACTAACGCGCAACGCTATGCCTAAGCAAACCATTGACTACGGTCGCCGATGGTACGCCATCCACACGTACTCCGGATATGAGGAGAACGTCGAGGAGAACCTGAATCGCCGTATCAACACCATGGGCATGCAGGACAAGATCTTCGGCGTGCTCGTACCGACGGAAAAGAAGATCAAGATAAAGAACGGCAAACGGAAGATGGTCGAAGAGAAGATCTACCCCGGTTACGTCCTCGTAGAGATGCTCGTGACGGACGACTCTTGGTATGTGGTCCGCAACACACCGAACGTGACGGGCTTCATCGGGACAGGAACGACCCCGACCCCGCTTGCGGATGCCGAGGTCCAGACGATCATGAAGAAGATGTCCGCCGGTGAAGAGACGCAGTACTCCATCGACATCCAGGTCGGGATGCCCGTTCGTATCGGCGACGGCCCATTCAAAGGATTCGACGGAAAGGTCAGCGAAGTGGACGGCGCCCGCGGCAAAGTGAAGGTCCTCGTGTCCATGTTCGGCCGCGAGACCCCGCTGGAACTGGACTTTACGCAAGTGAAACGGGTATAAGGAAGGCGACGCTCGTCCGCGTCTCCAGAGCGATGCGCTTCTCGTCACTCTGGAACACGTAGACGAATCACCAATCACGACTCTTAAACGTATGGCAAAGAAGGTAAAAACCCTCATCAAACTCCAGATCCCGGGAGGCGGTGCCAACCCGGCACCTCCGGTCGGGACCATGCTCGGTCCGCAGGGATTGAACATCGCCGAGTTCTGCAAACGCTTCAACGATGCGACACAGGACCGTCGCGGCGAGGTCGTTCCGTGCATCCTGACGGTGTACGAGGATCGGACCTACGACTTCATCCTCAAGACCGCCCCGGTCGCCGAGATGCTCAAGAAGGCTGCAGGGATCCAAAAGGGATCCGCGAAGCCGCTCCAAGAGAAGGTCGGGAAGGTCACGACAGCGCAGATCCGCGAGATCGCGGAGAAGAAGTTGCCAGACCTCAACTGCCACACGGTCGAAGCGGCCATGAAGCAGGTCGAAGGTACGGCCAAGAACATGGGACTGACGGTCGAATGACACCGATCCGGCATTGACCATTCAAACGCCCGCTTTGCGGGCGTTTGTGTTAGACTTTTCCCATATGCCAGACGCTCCATCCTCGAACCCGTCCCCGCAGAGCAACACCGGTCCACAGCCGGTGCCGCATGCCCCGATCGCTCCGAAGCCTCCCGTCCCCTCATCGCCCGGAGCTCCGGTGGCGGCGACCCCGCCAAAACCCATGGAACCCGCGCTAACACAGACCGAGGGATCCAAGGTACCAAACACACCCCCGGCCGCCCCGCCGCCGGAAACACCGAAGCCTCCCGCACCTCCGACGACACCAGCCAGCCCGTCGACGTCCGCACCCGCAGAACCAGCGAAACCGACGCCCTCCGTACCGGCGGCCAGCGGCGAAGCGGCAAAGCCGCTTCCACCGTCATCCCGCACCCATTGGTTGATCGGCGCACTCGTGATCATCGCGGCCATCCTGGTCCTGCTTGTCCTCGGCGTCCTGCTGTACCCGCGTCTCCACACACTCCAACAGCAACCCACGCCAACGACCACGCCGGTCATAGATCAGGCCGGAACGGTTCCCACCACGGCCACGGTCCCGGTCATCGGAGGCGGTACCCCGACGACACCAAACGCAACAACGACCACGACATCGACACCCGCTGCACCGGCGCCGGTGATCCATCAGCTTGGACAGACCGTTGAACTGACGGACGATCAGGTCGCTATCTTTGCCGGACATCCACCGCAACAGAACATCGAATTCCGGATCGTCGAGTTCTTCGATTCCCGATGCCCCATGGGGGTCCGTTGCGACTGGCCGGGCGAACTTGGTGTGAAACTCAACGTCCGCGATGTGGCCGCCAATGAATCTGCTGACATCTACCTCGGACCCAGTCAGGCAAAGACGTTCACCGCCTACGGTGTAACGGTCGAACTGAATCAGATCACCGAACGCAAGGGTGGAGATGTCGTCACCTTCACGGTCCGCTAAGCCGCACGACGGCATCCAGACCCCGTTCGCCCAGCGGGTGTACGCAGTGGTGGCACAGATCCCGGAAGGGTCGGTCTTGAGTTATACGGACGTCGCCAGCCGTGCCGGCCGGCCCAAGGCCGCTCGTGCCGTCGGGAACATTTTGAATAAGAATCGCGATCCGCGCGTCCCCTGCCATCGCGTGATCCGTTCCGATGGATCCGTGGGGGGCTATGCCTGGGGCCATGCGAAAAAGCAAAAGATCCTAAAGCAGGAAGGCGCATTGCGAACGCGTTGACCGCTCGGACGCACTCCCGTAAGGTGGCTCGGTTCATCGTCCCTTCCACCACAGGAGTAAACATGAAAGCGACCGCAAAAGACCGCATCATTGTCGCCATCGACGTGGACGAACCGGGGAAAGCCGTAGACCTTGTCGAGAGACTCGCTCCGCACGTCGGAGCGTTCAAGCTCGGTTTCGAATTCTTCACGGCGACCCTCATTCGCCTCGCGACCTCAGCGTGGGAACCTGCGCTCACGGAGCTCAACACGCTCCAACGTCTGTTCACGCTGCTCGGGGTGAACGTATTCTGGGATGGAAAATTCCTGGACATCCCGAACACGGTCGCCGGCGCGTCCAAACAGGTCGCGAGCCTCGGGCTCCTGATGTTCGACGTCCACTGCACCGGCGGACCCAAGATGATGCGCAAAGCGCGCGAAGCCGCAGACGAGATGGCCAAGACCTCACCGACCGGTACGCGCTCACTCGTCTTCGGCGTCACCCTGCTTACGAGCCTCGACTATGACGACCTCGTCCTCATGGGCGTCATGCCCCCACTGGACGACGCGAAGACGAAGGACCTCGAACAGAAGGTCAAAGCCAACCGGATCCGCAGCTATGTCCGAAAGCTCGCGCTCCTCGCTCGAGAGAGCGGATTGGACGGTGTCATCGCATCTCCGCAGGAGATCAAGGCGATCCGCGACGCCTGCGGGCCCGCATTCAAGATCGCGACGCCCGGCGTCCGGCCGGCTGGAGCGGACGCGGGTGACCAGAAGCGCGTCATGACCCCGGGCGAAGCCATCCGGGTCGGCGCGGACTACCTCGTCATCGGCCGACCGATCCGAAACGCACCCGACCCGGTCGAAGCCGCTCAACGGATCGCAGAAGAGATCGACCAAGTCCTCGCCACCACGGAGGTCGCATGACGCCGGAACAGGAAAAGCTTGCGCGCACGCTCTTCGAGATCGGCGCTGTGAAATTCGGTGCGTTCAAACTGAAGAGTCACGAGAAGGATCCGACCGCACCTCTCTCACCGATCTACCTCGACCTCCGGACGCCGGAGAACAAGGGCGGTCCGCTCACGCAGCCGATCCTCAACATGATCGGGAACGAGTTCAAACGACTCGTCGAACGATCCCGGATCCCCTACGCGAAGGTGTCAGGCATCCCGCACGCGGGCGAACCACTTGCCGGCGCATTCCTGGACGCGATCCAGGACCCGCTCATCGGCGCGATCATGATGGAGAAGATCGAGGGCCCGGATGGCCGACGGATCGGAAAGGTCCTCAATGGCGCGGACCGAACAAACGATCGCGTCCTCTTGTTCGATGATCTGATCACCAAAGCCGACTCCAAGCTCGAAGCCGTGGCCTCGCTCGAAAAAAGCGGGTTCACGGTCCGGGATGTCGTCGTGGTCGTGGACCGCGAACAGGGCGGAAACCGACAGCTCGATGCCCACGGGATCCTGCTCCATGCGGTCTTCCGTCTCTCCGAACTCATGGAGCTCTATGTGGCACATGGCATGATCCCCGCAGAAAAGCGGGATGAAGTGACCACCTACCTCACCCTACAGCAGTGAATCTCCCCGCCGCCCTTCTTGCGGCGGGTTTTTTGTATCCTTGACCGTTCGGGGATTTTCCGGTAGATTGCGGCCATCAATCTTAACCGTGGGAGGTCCGCACAGGACCGTCCGCACCACAGTACGATATGGCGCATTCCAAGCGTTACACCGAGCTCAAAAAGCTCGTAGACCCGAAAAAGGCCTACCCGATCGCGGAGGCCATTGAGCTCGCCAAGCAGACCGCTTCGACGAAGTTCGACAATTCCGTCGAGATCCACATGAACCTGGGGATCGATGTCAAAAAGAGCGATCAGCAGGTCCGCGCGACCATGGTGCTCCCCCACTCTGTGGGAAAGAGCAAGAGGATCGCCGCGTTCGTCCCTGCCGATAAGGAGAAGGATGCAAAGGCCGCAGGTGCCGAGCTCATCGGCGCCGAAGAGCTGATCGATGAGATCGTAAAGACCGGGAAGGCGGACTTCGACGTCGCAGTCGCGACACCGGACATGATGCCGAAGCTCGCGAAGATCGCGAAGATCCTCGGACCGCGCGGCCTCATGCCGAATCCGAAGACCGAGACGGTCGGACCGAATGTGTCCAAGATGATCGAGGAGCTCAAGCGCGGAAAGGTCACGATCAAGAATGATGCGACCGGCAACGTGCATCAAGCGATCGGCAAGGTCTCGCACGATGCGAAGGCGCTCACCGAGAACTTCGAGGCCGTCGTCAACGCGATCCGCAAAGCCAAACCTTCGGCCGCGAAAGGGACCTATATCAAGAACGTGGTCCTCACCACGACCATGGGTCCGGCGATCAAGGTCGAGGTCAGCGGCGCCTGATCTGAAAAAAAAGAAAGGACGGGCTACGGCCCGTCTTTTCGTAAATAAAAAACCCCGTCGAAAGACGCCGGGGTGATGTCGGAGGAGGAGAGCCTGTCAGACGCGAAAGACCTCCTCACTCAACGGGACCGTTTTGACGGGGGCTTGTTTCTCCTCGAGATAGAACGTGATCATGGCCTTCAAGAAGGCTTCCACCTCCTCGAAGGTATACGAGAGCTCCGCCAGACGTGTCGCCGAGTCACAGGGGTCGGGCGCGAGGACCTCCGCCTCCCAACCCTCCGGGAGAAGCCGGTAGACCTGTCGGCCTTCCAGCTCTTCAAGCTCGTCAAGAAGAAAGGTCACGCCGATCTCGACATACGGGAGCTTGTCGTCACGCGGCTCGTCCTTTCGCTCGTTCGGAATGAACGCGTAGTACGACGGGATGGAAAGGAGGAGATGAAACGTGATCCTCACATGTTCAGCCCCATCCTCAAGCTGTTCGGCGATGAAGCTGTCCTCACAGGCAAGCGCTCCCTCCGCCCTCTGCAGTTCCCGAAGCCCCGGCGGCAACGCGTTACGCAGCGTCCCGAAGGCCTCGAGACAAGCTGCGGCATGTGTTGCGAACCGCGTAAATCGCTCTTTGACCTCTACCAGACCTTCCTCTTCCATGATCCCTCCAAGGTGCAGATGACCGGCCCGTTGTACGTCTCTCCGGCCATGTTGTCAACGCGTGGGTCGGGGGGTAGGCTATGGCCATGTCAAAGCTCATCATCGGTCTTGTCGGCCGCCAAGGATCTGGCAAAGGGACCGCGGCCAAGTACCTCCAAGAACACTACGGTGCCGAACTGTTCCGCTTTAGCGCCATCCTCGGCGACATCCTCAAACGCCTCGCCATCGAAAAATCACGCGACCATCTGATCACCCTTTCCGAATCATTGCGCAACGGCTTCGGCGAAGACGTCTTGGCCTATGCGATCGAGAACGATGCCCTGAGTGCAACCTCGGATCTCGTGGTGATCGACGGCGTCCGTCGGATCGAGGATCTTACGGCCTTGGAACCCCTCCCTCAATTCAAGCTCATCGAGATCGCCGCGCCGGCCAAGGTCCGGTATGAGCGGCTGACGGGACGCGGCGAAAAAGCCGATGAGATGCAGATGACATGGGGGGATTTCGCGGCTCTCGAAGAAGCATCGACGGAAGTCACGATCCCTGCCGTGGCTGCACGAGCCTGGAAGTCCGTGGACAATAGCGGAACAACGGAAGACCTGATCACGAAGCTTGATACGTTGATGTCCGAGCTTGGGGTCGGACCGAAAAACTGATACTGTTGAGCCAATATGACACGCGCCGCACGCACGGAACTGAACGATGTTTTGAACAAGACGCCGCGCCAGATCTCCGGCGTGAGCAAGATCCGACCCGCCCTGACGCGGATCCGCAAGACCGGCGCCAAGATCGTCCTCACACAGGGATCATATGATCTCGTCCACATCGGCCACGCCCGGTATCTTGAGACCGCAAAACAGCACGGGGATGTCCTCATCGTGGGCATCGACGCAGATGACAAGATCCGAAAACGAAAAGGTCCGGAACGACCCATCGTCCCACAGGATGAACGGATGGAGATGGTCTTACATCTCAGACCCGTCGATCTCGTCGTGCTCAAACGGTTGAAGGATCCAAAGTGGCAGCTCATCAAGACCATCAAGCCGGATGTCCTCATCGCCACAAAGGATGTCTATGACGACAAAGAGATCGCCCGGCTGAAGAAATTCTGCAAAAAGGTCGTTGTGCTCGAGCGCATGGCCACGACCTCGACGAGCGCCAAGATCCGCCATCTCCAGATGAAGACCGCAAAGAAGCTCGAGCGAACGCTGACCCCAAAACTCGTCCGCGCCCTGCAAGAAGCCCTTGCCGGCGTCTGACCTATGCCCGCGATCGTCGTCTATGTCCCCGTCCTCCACGAGGGATATCGAAAGCTATTCGAACGCCATCCGGACGCTCGGGAGCTCTATCTCTTCGGCGATGATGTGATCGCGGAATTCCCGCATCTCATCAAAGACATCCGAAGGCTGGATCCGACACTGATCCGGAAGGCGATCGAGGCGTGGAAGCGTTTCGACAACGTCACGATCCTGGACGCGGCGGCGATCAAGACGTTGCGGGAGGTAAAGACTCCGCTCATCGTCTCGGATGATGATCTCACGACCGACCTCGTCCAGAGATATTTTCCAGACAACCCCATCGAACGCGATACGATCTTCCTCCGTTGGGACAAAAAAACATCCGTGGAACCCATGCAGGTCTCCCCCGATATCGCTGTGAGTGAAACGGAGATCGATCACAAGATGATGGAGATGGCAAAGGCGGAAGGCGCGGAGAGCCGCGACTGGTGGCGTAGGATCGGCGCACTCGCCGTGAAGGATGGGGACATTTTGTTCAAAGCACACAACCACTACGTCCCCTCGGATCAGATCGCGTATGACGAAGGCGATCCGCGCAGCAACTTCAAAAGCGGCGAGCACTTTGAATCCTCACTGGCGATCCACGCGGAAGCGTCGCTCGTGGCCCAAGCGGCGCGTGAAGGCGTCTCTCTCAAAGGCGCGGACGTCTATTGCGACACGTTCCCCTGCCCGCCCTGCGCGAAACAGCTCGCCTATGCCGGCATTGCCCGATTGTTCTACCACACGGGATACAAGATCCTCGACGGCGAACGGATCCTCAAGAGCCAAAGCGTGCAGATCGTTTACGTGAAATAAAAAACCCCGCCGGCGAGCCGACGAGGCAAAAAGATCAGAGACGGCCCTCGATGAGGACTCGCTCTTGTTCGGAGAGCTGTGAGAGCGGGATCCCTTTCCGCAGCTTCTCGAAGACGTACATACGCGCGGTCTGTTGCGCGATCTCCTCCGGCGACTTGGCGAGCATCACTTCGACGACACCCGTTTGGTCCGGGATGATGATGTTCCCGTGCAGATGCAGGACCGTGCCCGCGTTGTGCGTCGGGGATCCGAAGCGCATCACGAATCCCCCGCCGTCGAACTGGTATTGCCGGCGTGCCCAGTCGAACAAACGCCCCATACTGACGAAATCTTCAGGACGGATATCATCCCCCGGCGCGACATGGCGCTTCGGCGCCATCACGAGATGAAGATCCGTATGCGTTAACGGGAATGGATTTGCCCAGATCCGCCACGTCCCCGCCTCCATGAGGACCTGGTCGAGGTTCGGATCGAGCGGATCGCAGAACGGACACTTTGCCACCCGGTATCCGCCGATCATGCTGACGTACTGGGGGAAGGTCCGACAGGACGCGAGCGTTCGAATCTGATCCTCTGTCAGCCCGTCGATATTTGGTACATCCGGTCGCCGCACATCAACCTCCATGTTGATAGTAAAAAGAGCCTCTGCACTTCAACACGAGACTTAAAACCGCGTCAATGTTCCGATCAGGATGTTTTCTTCTTATAGTCCTTCGGCTGACCGAACTTGAATTTCCACGCTTCGGATTCCCCGAGCGCTCCGAGATCCGGTTCGATGAGATGCGCGTGGATGTGCGCGACGCTTGAGCCGTAGTTCCCGTTCGGAGATGTCCCGAACCGGATCGCGACGCCGCCGCCCTCCATGTTCCGCGCGCGCGACTCCTCTCCGAACATCTCGAAGAGCTCTTTTCCCGCTTCGGGCTCCACGTCCTTCAGATGTTCTACGTGTGTCTTGTAGACGGCGAGCAGTTGATGCTTCACCTTGTCATAGGGCCACTGATTCTCGGTCAACAACCAGTATTTCCCCTCTTTCAGGATGGGATTCTTGTGATAGTTCGACAGGTTCTCGATGCAGAACGGGCAATGCCCCTGCCGGTCGATCTCTTCCATGACCGTGCGCTGATCCTCCCGGCGCACGGTCTTGAGATTGATGAAACGGTTACCGCCGTCGGTCATAGATCTGGAACGTCGCATCGAATTCGTTCTTCTCATCCTTTGGCCACTCCTCCTCGTGGGTCAATGTCCATTGGGAGAAATCGATCTCCGGGAGCTTGATGTCACCATCCGAATCCGTATGCACGCGCGTGAGGTACAATCGGTCCGCAAGCGGAAGCATCTGTCCGTAGACGGACGCGCCGCCGATGACAAACGCGTCCTCATCTTTGACCTGATCCACCGCCGTCGGGATCGAATCCACGACGATACACCCCTCGGGCGCTTCGAATCCTGGCTCATTCGAGAGGATGACATTGGTCCGGTTCGGAAGCGGCTTCCCGAGACGGGAAACGATCGACCGAAAGGTACGCAATCCCAAGATCACCGGATGCCCGGTGGTCAACTCTTTGAAATTCTTCAGATCGCGCGACATCTGCCACGGGAGATCATCCCCTCTCCCGATGATGTCGTTGTCTGACGCGGCGACGATGACGGAAAGCATAGATCAGATGGCGACCGGAATGGCCTTGATCCCGGGGTGAGGCTCGTAATCAGACAACGTGAAATGCTCGTGTCGCGTCGCGAAGAAATCCGTGACCGACGGATCCAGCGTCATGGTCGCAAGCTTCTTCGGCTCGCGGCTCAACATCGTCTCGACCGCCGGGACCTGGTCCACGTAGATATGCGCATCCGAGATCGTATGGACGTACTCATACGGCTCCGTGCCGGTCGCCCGTGCGATCATCAAAAGAAGCGCTCCATATTGGACCATGTTCGACGGAACGCCGACCGGCACGTCACCGGAGCGTTGGAACATATGCAGGGTCAGCTTGTTGTCGATGACACGCAGATGGATCCAGCCGTGGCACGGCGCGACCACGACCCGCTGCTGCTTGCCGGTCCCCCGGACCGTGTACTGCGGGATCCACGGCGAGATGAAATGCGTCCGGAGATGCGGGAACTCACGGATCTGCTCGATGATGTTCTGGAACTGGTTATACGTCGGCCCTTCAGCGGTCGGAAAATCGTGGAACGCCGCACCGTAGGATCCTGGACCGAGATCCCCAGGTTCCAGACCGCGCTTCGCGCACTTCTCGGGTGTGACCCAGGCCTTCCACCACGTGCAACCGAATTCCTCCAACCCTTCCTGCGTACGGACGCCGTTCGCAAAGGCGCAGATCTCGCCGACCGCCTGACGCCACACCGTGACCGGCAGGCGCTCCGACTCTTTCGGCGCCATGTTGCGTTCGTTGATGATCGGGAAACCATTCTCGTATCGGAACCGCATGGGCGTCGCCCCCATGAGCGTAATGGCATCCACGCCCTGCTGGCTGTTGGTGCGGACACCTCGGTCCATGATGTCACGCAGAAGGCGCTGATATTGGTCGTCCGGCGTGCGTTGGTCGAGAGGCTTCATCTCCATAGGTCTGCATGGTCACAAAGCCGCGACGCAACGTCAAACGTGCGCCGTGAATGTCTCAAAAACCCTTACTTTTTGATGACGATCGCGAGGTCGTGAATGACGATCTTATCATCGCTCCCGGGAGGCTTGATCTCGGTCGTGGTCGGGACTTCCATGAAGGCGACTCCTCGCTTAGAGAGCTCCATCTGGATCGCGATCATGTCGACCGGGTGCGTGCCCGCGGGCGGCGTGTACCCCTGCGGCGGATCGTAGTCTTCCACGCCGAACGTGAAGACCGCCATCCCGCCCGGTGCGAGCGCGTCTCCTGCATGCACGAGCGGCAAAGCCTGCTTCGCCGGATCGATGAAACGGATGACCGTGTCGCTGTACAACACGTCATAGGGCGGATGCGACAATGGCTGGGTGATGTCATGACGCTCCACGCCGCTTTCTGCGCCCTGTAGATGATCGACCGTGATGTCGAATGTCGTCATTTGGATCGGACGTTCCAATACGCGCTCGAAGATCTGTTGATGTCCGGGGATGAACCGCTTGTCCCCGCACCCGAGGATCCCGACCCGTGCCGGCGAGACCGTCGACGACGGGAGGCCGACAGCAGTGAACACCTGCCGCAGCTGCATCTCTTTGACGCGAAGACGCTCCGCGATCTCTGCATCCGAACGATCGGCGAGCGACTGATGGAAGGGCGTAAGCATACGGCCATAGCATCGCACAAAACGGACTTTCTTGGTATCCTGCCGCCATATGGCCACACAATTACCCGGGGCACGCGAGCTGATCAGCAGCTCATGGAAGGCGTTCCGCACGAATTGGAATGACTTCCTCAAAGTCTCGATCTGGTTCCTCTACCTGGGCTTCGTAGACTTCGCCCTCTACGCCCTCGTCAAGATCTCTCCGGTCTTCGAACTCCTGAGCAACATCCTTTCCATCGGCGTAGGGATCATCTGGTTCTGGGCCATGATCCGACTTCTGCAAACGGTCCTTCGCATGGAGGACGGGAAAAAGCCGGACATGAGCGTTGCCGCCATGAAGGACGCGTGGCGCCTCTGGCTCCGTCTCTTCTGGATCATGATCTTGATGGTCGTGATCCTGATCGCGACCGTGATCCCGCTGGCCGTCTGGCTCTACTTCCTCCCGACAGGTCTTATCGCATGGCTCTCCGCCCAACCATGGGTCGATGGGATCGTGATCGCCCTCTTGATCGTCCCGGCGATCTACGTCGGACTTCGCCTCGCCTTTGCGCAGTTCCTCGCGATCGATAAGGATGCGACGGGTCTGAAGGCTCTCGCCCAATCATCGGATCTCGTCCGCGGGCGCTGGCTCGCGACCTTCTGGCGTCAGATCGCCGGCGGTCTCTTTTTCGGGATCGCCCTGTGGCTTGGATTGAGCGTCCTCTTCCTGCTCCTTGCCGTCATCCTGGGTCCGGACCGCTATGCCGCCCTTGCGAGCCCGGAGACGCGCGATCCCCTCTTCAGTGCCGCCCTTGGCCTCCTCAACGGTGTGATCGAGGCGTCCGTCCTGCCTCTGTTCGTGGTCTACGGCGTCAAACTCTATCGTGCCCTGCTCAAAAACCGCTGAGCGGCGGACGCGGGGCCATTCAACGGGTCTCGACGATTCGTGTTTCGCGCTATAAGCTTTTCGCCGTATGCGACTCCTGCCCATCATCGGCCTCGAATGCCACGTCCAACTCAAGACCGCGTCCAAGATGTTCTGCTCCTGCCCGAATGTGGGTGATGTCGCGGAACCCAATTCCTCCGTCTGCCCCGTCTGTACAGGCCAGCCCGGAGCCCTGCCGGCACTCAACGCGAAGGCCATCGAACTCGGGATCCTTGCCGGCCTGGCGCTGAATTGTGAGATCCCGGACACGTCGGTCTTTGACCGAAAGAACTATTTCTATCCTGATCTGCCCAAAGGGTATCAGATCTCCCAATTCCATCTCCCCATCGCCGAACATGGATGGATGGAATTCGATGTCCCGGGTGGGACGCCGCCGCGCGACCACGTCCGCATTGGCGTCACCCGCGCGCACCTGGAAGAGGATGCGGCTAAGAACGTCCACGCCGCGGGCACCGGCGAAGATGCCCATGCCACCTTCGTGGATTACAACCGGGCCGGAACACCGCTTCTCGAGATCGTCAGTGAACCGGATCTGCGGACGCCGGCGGAGGCGAAGCAATATCTCCTAGAACTTCGGGCGATCCTCCGCGCACTCGGCGTCTCGGATGCGGATATGGAAAAGGGACAGATGCGGTGTGATGCGAACGTCTCGCTCCTGCCTATCGATGAGAACAACATGGCGCTCCAGCGGGAACTGAATCCGAAGATCGAGGTGAAGAATCTGAACAGTTTCCGTGCGGTCGAACGTGCCCTCGCCTACGAGATCGAGCGACAGACCAAGCTCTATGAGACCGACACGCTTCCCATCGCCTCGACGCGCGGCTGGGACGAGGATAAGGGCGAAACATTCGAACAGCGGACCAAGGAGACATCGGCAGACTATCGGTACTTCCCCGAGCCGGATCTCCCGCCGCAGGACCTCGTCCAACTCCGTGAACGATTGAAGGGTCGCCTTCCGGAACTGCCGGCACAGGCGCGTACGCGGTTGATGGACGAGTATTGGTTCTCCCCCGCGGACGCGGCCTTCCTCGTAGCGAACGACGGCTGGGCCTCGTATGCGGACAAGGTCATGAGCGAACTCGGCGGATGGCTCGAGAGCACGGATGATTCAGAGAAGTCCGGCGGGGAATTACTGGACGAACGAAAGAAGAAGTTCGCAAAACTCGTCGGCGGATGGTTGACCTCCAAGCTCGCCGGTCTGCTCGCGGAAAAGAACTGGACCCTCACGGACCTCAAGATCGACCCCGAGGATTTCGCCGAGTTCATCCATCTCATCGATGCCGGCGAGATCAACAGTTCGAACGCGCAAAAACTCCTCCTCTCCATGGCCGAGACCGGTGATGATCCCTCTCATCTCATGGAGTCACACAATCTCGGACAGAATCTCCCGGATGATGAGCTGGAACGGATCGTAAAGGACATCGTCGCGAACGCGCCGGACCAGGTCGCGCAGGTGAAGGCGGGAAAGCTTGGTGTACTCAAATGGTTCGTCGGCGCGGTGATGAAAGCGACCGAAGGACGCGCAAACCCGGTGAAGACCGAGGAAGCGGTCAAAAAAGAGATCGGGGTCTGACCCCGATCTTTTGGATCCAACCTCACGCCTCGGAATCGCGGAGCCAATCTCCGACCATCCGCACGGCCTCGTCCTGCGTGCGCGCCCAGTGGATCCGCGGATCACGCTTGAACCACGTCCATTGCCGCTTCGCGTATCGACGGACGGCCATCTGTGTCTTTTCCATGGCCGCGCGGAGCGTCGTCTTCCCCTGCGTGAACTTCAACAGCTCCTGATATCCGATCGAGGTCATGGCCGGCGCATCCTCCGGAATGCCTTTTTTGAGGGCCGTCTCGATCTCGTCCACCCACCCATCCGCGATCATCTGATCCACTGTCGCATCGTTCCGGTCATATAGCGCTTCACGGTTCCACCACAACCCCACTTGGAACGCCTCCACCGTAGGCGCACGACGCGAACGCATCTCTGAGAACGGCTTGCCCGTGAACGTCACGACCTCCAGAGCGCGGATCACCCGACGAAGATTCTTCAGATCCACGGTCTGCGCCGCGCCGGGATCCACACGTAACAACAACTTCACGAGATCGGGAAGGGGTTTTTTCGCGATCTCTTCGCGAAAGGTCGGATGCGGAGGGATCCGGGGAAAATCATAATTATCCACGAGCGCAGAGATATAGAGCCCCGTCCCCCCTACCACAATAGGCAAATGACCGCGCGAACGGATCCCCTTGATCGCCTGTAAAGCTTTTTCTCGCCATTCCACGACCGTAAAAGCCTGCTTTGGATCAAGGAATCCCATCAGATAATGCGGGACGTCTTCGACAAGATACGTCCGTCGACCTTGGAACGTCCCCCGCCGTCCGGGAGGCGTCCCTGTCCCGATCTGGAACCCTTTATAGACCTGCCGAGAGTCGGCGTTCACGACCTCCCCACCGAATTTTTTCGCAAGACGGATCCCTAACGCGGTCTTCCCCGACGCGGTCGGTCCGACAACGCAGATGATACGCGGGACAGGTTGGGAGGAGGTCATACGTCGATCATGTCCGGATCCACGGTCACCGATCCTTTTGCGAGCGCGCCGTGCAATTGCCACTCCAATGCAAGGTCGATCTGCACATCCACGATCCGACCGAGGAGCGCCGCTTCGTCCGATCGGAAACGGACCTGTTTCATCTCACGCGAGTTCCCGGAGGCGAAGCCGTTCTCGACCTTGTCGACGAGCACGGAGACCCGTTGTCCGACGAACGCCTGATTCTTCCGCTTCGCGGTCCGCTCCATGAGTTCCTGCAAGACATTCCATCGGCGCTTCTTCTCCTCACGTGGTACATCGTCCGGAAACAGCTTGATCCCGAGCGTTCCAGATCGCGGACTGTACTGAGCCGTGTACGAGATATCGAAATCACACGCCTCATACAACGAGACGGTCTCATCGAACTGTGCTGCCGTCTCGCCGGGAAATCCGACGATGATATCCGTCCCAAGCGCGATCCCAGGCCGCGCGACCTTCACCCGTTCGATCACATCGAGATATTTCGCTCGCGTGTATTTGCGATTCATACGAAAGAGAACCTCATCCGATCCGGCCTGCACGGGCAGATGAAGGTAATTCACCTGCTTCGGAAGGGTCAGCGCATCAACGACCTCTTCGGTCATGGAATTCGGATGCGGTGCAGTCCAATGGACGCGCTCGATCCCGGGGATCCGTCCGATCTCCCACAGAAGGGCGGCGAACGCGTCGTGATACGGATTCGCGTGTGCGAATGAGGACGGATCCGACGCCTTGAAAGAGTTCACCGTCTGTCCGAGGAGGGTCACCTCCACGACCCCATGCGTCGCGAGATCACGGACCTCGGTCAGGATATCCGCTACCGGACGATTCAACTCGAATCCACGCGCGTACGGCACGACGCAATACGTGCAGAACTTGTTGCATCCGGTCTGGATCGTGACATACGCCTGTGCCGATGGCGCCCGATGCGGAGCGATCTTGAGATAGTCCGTCTCTAGAGTCATCCGACAGGACGAGATCCGGACGCAATTCCGAGATCCACCGCGGCAAGTTCACCATTTGTGCGGTCGGAAAATACAGATCCACGGCCGACATCTTCTTCTTGAAGACCTGGTCCTTATCCCGTCCGGGCATGCACCCGGTCACCGCAACGATCAATCCGGGCTTCTCCATCTTCATCCGTTCGTAGTCCTGCATTTTGCCATACACCCGGTCCTCCGCACTCTGACGGACGGAACAGGTATTGAGGATGATGAGGTCCGCGAGGTCTTCACGATCGGTCTCAGAAAATCCGAGACGATCCAATAGCCCCGCGATCCGCTCCGAATCGTTCTTGTTCATCTGGCACCCGAAGGTGACCAGTTGGTATTTCGGTGCCGTAAGGGCCTCTGGCATGGCCGCACGCTACCATGATCCGGCCTGTTTGTGGAGGGGCAGTCCGACCGCATGCTATCATGCGACATATGCCACTGACCGCGGATCAACGAACGAAGATCAAAGCGATCGCCCACGCGTATCGAGCGGAGGTCCACGCCATCGCACGTAAACATGAAAAGAAGATCGTGGAGATCGTGACGAAGATCGACGAACGGAAAGCGGAGACCATCAAACGACGCATTGCGTCTTCATGACCGCAGAGGAGACGTGGTATACTGAACGGGCTGTTGGACGAACCTTTTGGAGGAAAATGAAAACGGATCACGCATCGGTCTGCGATCGATGCACACGACCACTCGACGCGGACGGGAAATGCCGAAATACGTCCTGCAGGACCAACCTGCCGACTTGGCGCCCTTCGCAATCCGGTGAACGGACGGCGAGCGGCGGATTCGTTACGGTTCCGGTGACCCCGCATGCCTGCAAAAGCTGTGGGACACCTTTCGCTCCGTCGCTCGGCGCGTGCCCGCATTGCGGTGTGCCATTATCCTCATCCGGCAAATACCGCGCCGCCGTGCTCGGACTTCCCCCCGCGCCAAACGTGCCGAAGTTCGAACAGACAGATGCATTTGCGGATCCGTACGACGACGACGAACCGGTCACCGAACCCGGGACGCCCATAGCAAAATCATCTCGCCCACCACGCGAGTGACTCCTCACGCCGACCGCAAGGCCGGCTTTTTTTACCGCAACTCCTTTTCGATCGCCATGAGGCGATTGTACTTTCCCACGCGCTCGGATCGTGAAAGCGAACCGGTTTTGATATGTTCCGCGCCGCACGCGACCGCAAGATCCGCGATGGTCGTGTCAGCGGTCTCCCCAGAGCGATGCGAGATGATCACCGCGAACTTCGCATCCTGCGCCATCTTGATCGCATCGACCGTCTCGGTCAGGGAACCGATCTGATTGAGCTTGATGAGGATCGCCGTCGCCGCCTTTTCCATGATCCCGCGATACAGTCGCTGGACGTTCGTGACGAAGAAATCATCTCCGATGATGAGTGACTTCTTTTTGAGTACGGGCACGCATTGCTTCCACGCGCTCCAATCATCTTGATCGAACGGATCCTCCAAGACCTGAAGCGGAAATTCCTTCTGCCACCGCGCATAGCGGTCAAGCAGGGTCTTGGCCGTATAGGTCTTTCCCTCGCTCTTGAACCGATAGAGCTTCTTCTTTTTGTCGTACAGCTCGCTCGCCGCGACGTCCGTCCCGAGTCCGACCTCTTTCCCGGGTTTGTAGCCCGCTTTCTTGATCGCTTTCACGAGCAAAGCGAACGACTCCTCGACATTCTTGAGCTTTGGCGCAAATCCTCCTTCATCTCCGACCGTGGTCGCGAACCCCTCCTCTTTGAGGAGTTTCGCGAGCGTATGGAAGATCTCAGAACCGGCGCGGACGCGCTCGGCGAAGGATCGCTGTCGCGGAAGGATCATGCATTCCTGCACATCCACCGCGAAATTCGCATGCCTGCCACCGTTCAAGAGATTCATCATGGGCACGGGCATCGCCGCCTTTTTGGAAAAGTGGAATGAGTGCCGAAGCGACCGCCAAAGGGGCATCTTCCGATGGACAGCGAGCGCCTGTGCCACGCCGAGTGACACGGATAGGATCGCATTCGCGCCGAGGCGGGACTTGTTGTCCGTCCCATCCAATTCAAGCATGACGTGATCGATATCCGTTTGACGTTGTGCATCCACATGCTTGAGGACATGGGCGATCTCGCCATTCACATGCGCCACGGCCTTGCGTACACCTTTTCCACCATAACGCTTTCCGCCATCACGGAGTTCGAGCGCTTCGTGGATACCGGTCGACGCGCCAGAAGGGACCTTGGCCTCAGCGCTGGCACCGGACACGAGGGTCACGCGACATGCGACAGTGGGATTCCCACGCGAGTCGAGGATCTCCCGCGCAACGATGCTTTTGATCTTGGAAGAAGGAAACATATGACCGCAGTGTACCACGTCAGTCACAAAAACGTCCGGCATTGCCGGACGTTCGTGATTCGGAACTACCGAACTTCGTACGTGATACTGACGTTCGAGATCACGTCGAGCGAACCGGATTGAATGTCCGGTGCGACGGAGTTCCCGCCACCGACTGCCTCGGCACGTGGCGCCATGAGCGGAATGGGCGTCGGCGACGAATTGTTGCTCTCGGCGAATGTCACCACCTTCACGAGATGCAATCCGAGCTTGTCAGCCAATGCCTTCGCCTTCTGCGTCGCATCATCAATGGCCTTATCCCGGGCGTCTGCTTGAAGCGACTGCGGGTCATCGATCGTGAAGTTGATCCCACCTGCCTGATTCATGCCAAGATCCCCCGCCTTCGCGAGGACGGCTCCCGTCTGATCAAGGTTCCGTACCTTGACCGTGACGCTCTGAGAGACCGTATACCCGATGATCTGTTGCGTGTTCTTGCTGTAGTCATACCGCGGATAGATGCTGTAATTCGAGGTCTGGATATCCTTCGCCTCGATGTTCATCCCCTTGAGCGCAACGATGATGGCGTTCATTTTACTGGTATTGTTCTGCTGGGCTTCGTTGACGGTCTTCGCATCGCTCGTGACCCCGAAATTCAGGACCGCGACATCCGGGACGCCCGAGACCTTCCCCATCCCGCTGATGGCGATCGTATCTCGTTCGGTCACGGCTTTACCGATATAACCATATTGTTGGAGGGCGTTCCGCGCTTCAGCGCCGACAAAGATGATGAGCGCGATGGTCAGGAGACCGAACAGCCCCTGAAGGTATTTATTGGATTGCATAGTGGAGGAAGAGGTACGTGGCATACTGATTTATGATGTAGAAGTATAACGACGCTCGATGGCTTGGGTCAGTCGGGCGATCCGACTCCCCAGCCAAACGATGATGATGGTTAAAATGATAGCATAGATGAACTTCGCGGCCAGCGTGCTTGCCGGACCGAAAATGGTCTGGAACAGCGATTGGATCGCATCATTCCACGCCAGGGCGGCGACGAAGGTGAGGGCAGCGGTGAGGAGGTCATAGGTCCGCTTGACGACCGAGAGACGGATACTCTCTTCCTGCGTTTTCTTTCGCTCTACAGATGGAACGTACGGTGACCGTTTCGGATCAATGGCCATAGAAGATCAACGTCGCTTTTTTCGCACTGGTGCGAGTGCCAACAGTCCAGGGAGACGACCGTTCTTCGCGATGAACTCAAGCATCGCACCACCGCCCGTGGACAGATGATCGATCCATTCCGACATGCCGGAATCAAGGACGACCGGGAGTGTATCTCCCCCACCGACCACCCCATAGGCCTTGCCCTTGCTCCGTTCGGCGATCACGCGCGCGACGACCATGGATCCGTGACGGAAACTCGGGATCTCTGTGACGCCCAGCGGTCCGTTCCAGACGATGGTCTTTGCCTGCTTGATGGTCTGAGACCACGCACGCATGGTCTCGGGTCCGATGTCCCCGATCGCCTCGGACTTCTTCACCTTCCCGACCGGTACTGCATGTGCCCGCGCGCCGACAGCGATCTTGGACGCGACCACCACGTCCACGGGCAATTGCAGCTTTTTGTTCTTCAGGAGCTTTCGCGCGATCACGACCCCCTCCTTTTCAACGAATGACTTCCCGATCTCCTTCCGCTGGGACTTGAAGAACGCATTGGCCATAGCTCCTCCGACACAGACCGTATCCGCGGCTTTCAGCAGCGTGGAGAGGACCGGAAACTTGGTCGTCAGCTTGGCGCCACCGATGATGGCCACGAACGGATGTTTCGGTTTGGTGATCAGCTTCGTGAGCGCGACGACCTCTTCGACAAGCGTCGGTCCCGCATATCGTGGGAGCTGTTTCGCGATCCCCACGACCGATGCGTGCGATCGATGACACGAGGCGAATGCATCATTCATGAATAGGTCCGCGAGTGACGCATACGCCTTCGCGAGCTTGACCTCATTCTTTTCCTCACCCTTGTAGTATCGAACGTTCTCCAAAAGGAAGATGGCCCCGGGTTTGGCATCCGCGATGCGGCTCTGGGCGGCCTTCGATCCATTCGGCGTATCCAGCGCATCAGGAATAAACGTCAGATCCACGCCATACCGGATCGCCGCGATCCGCGCGAGGCGACGCGTCGACAATTTAGGGTCGCGCCCTTTCGGCCGACCGAGGTGTGTCGCGACAAGGACAACCGCTCCTCGCTTCGCCAGCGCCTGAACCGTCGTGATCGAGCGGCTCATCTTCAACGAATCATCCGCGGACAAGGAAGGGGCTAACGGGATATTCCAATCAACGCGCAAAAAGATACGTTTGCCTTTCAGGGATCGCTTTGCAGGAATGGTGGGAAGCGCCATACCCCCATGATACCACGCACAACGGACTTCGACTCCCCACTCCCGGCTTCCAACGCGCTTTCCACTTTAGATCCCCACATCTACACAGACGATCTGTGGGGGTGCGAAAAGACGACAACGGGCATCCTGCTCCCCGAGTCCATTGGAGACGATGGTGATGATCCCGCGGATGAGATGACGTCCATTGGAGATCTCACGGCCGTGCTTCGACGGGACGGGCCACAGCGGACCCATGAACGGGAGTCGGACCTGCCCCGCATGCGTGTGACCTGAAAGGACAAGATCTGTGTCTGCCTCTGCAAGATCGAGGAGCACGTCTGGCTCATGCGATATCAACAGATGTGGAATGTCTTCGGATGTCCGTGTGAAAGGCCGTGGGTCCCCATACCAGTGATCATCTACGCCCTGGATCTCCAACGTCCGACCGCCACGTTCCAGCTTTTGATGCCGATCCGTCAGGTCTTCGTATCCGTACCGCCGAAGCGTCCGTCGGATCTCCCGCGGATCATCGAGCAGGTCATGATTCCCCAAGACGAAGAAGCGTCCCAACGGCGCACGAAGGTCGACAAGCGGCGCAAGATCCGTGATCGGGTCTACGCGATCGACGACATAGTCGCCGCCGAGGAAGATCAGATCAGGTCGAAGCGCCTGCGCTTCCCGTGCGACCCGTGCGACCCATGCGGCATGCTTGAATGTCCCTTGGTGCAGATCGGAAAGGAAGATGACGCGGATCCATTGGGTCGGTTCGCGGACGAGCGCCTCGCGATAGAAGGCGACCGTCAAACGCTTTGGTTCGATGAAGCAGCCATAGCCGAGCAGTGCCTCACCACAGCCGGCACTGATCGCCAAAAAGATCCATGCGCCACCCTGTCGGAGCCCGAACCAGAACACCGCGGCGCCAACGAGGGCGAGGATGATCAAGATCGCATCGAAGACGCGAGGATGTTCATGGGTCTGACGAAGGTCCATGACTGGAGCGTACGTTAAAAGGATCCGACGAGAGTGTCAGTACTGGTTCACACGGGGAGAGATATCATTTCTTCCCCAGTACGGTCTTCCCGACCATGATGGCGAGGTCCGCCAACCGATGCGAATACCCCCATTCATTGTCATACCACGCAAGGACCTTCACCATATCCCCGTCCACGACCTGCGTGAACGGAAGATCCACGATCGAAGATGCGGGGTTGCCAATGAAGTCCGTGGAAACGAGCGGCTCTTCGCTGACTGTCACGATGCCTTTGTAGAGAGGATTCTTGCTCGCTTTCTTCAGGATCTTGTTCACTTCTTCGACCGTGGTCTTCCGCTTGAGGAGGAACGTGAAATCCGAAAGGGAGACGCATGGTGTCGGAACGCGGATAGAGATCCCATCAAAGAGTCCTTTCAACGTCGGAATGACTTCGGTCGTCGCGATCGCGGCACCCGTCGTGGTCGGAATGATGTTCTCTGCCGCCGCCCGTGCGCGCCGGAGGTCCCGATGCGGACCATCCTGGAGATTCTGATCCGCAGTATAGGAATGGATGGTCGTCATCATCGCCTTTTTCACACCGAACGCATCATTCATGATCGCCGCGACCGGCGCGATGCAGTTGGTCGTACATGATGCATTGTTGATGATCTTCGCCTTTTTGCCGGCGCCCTTCTCATTGACCCCGATGACATGCGTCGGAACGACACCGCCTTTGGCCGGCGCGGAGATGATCACGCGCTTCGCACCAGCGGTCACGTGTTGTCCCGCCAGCTCCTCGGTCCGAAATCGCCCCGTACATTCAAGGACAACATCGACCTTCATCTGCTTCCAGGGCAGCTGCTTCGGATCACGCTCCGCAAGGACCGGGATCTTCTTGCCGTTCACGATGATATTCTTCGCGTCGTACGAGATCTTCTTATCCCATGTCCGATACGTCGAATCGTGCTTGAGCAAGTGGGCGAGCGTTTTGGAATCCGTCAGATCATTGACGGCGACGATGTTGAATCCGGGCTTGTCGAATCCCGCTTTGAAGGTATTGCGACCGATCCGGCCGAACCCATTGATGGCGATGTTAGGCATATGGCAAGAGTATACGCGCCGTGGGCGCGTGATGCTAGATGAAAGAATCTAGAAGCTGGAAGCAGACAAAAAAAGAGGGGCCGCCTTGGACCCCTTTTCTGATTCTAGCCTCTACTTCTCTTAGAAGTAGATCTGCACGGTGCGCGTCTCGATCTTCTGTGTCTTGTCCGCGTTCGTCACGAGGACATCGTACTCGATGGTCGAATCATCCACCCACCGGACGGACATCTGCGAGTCGTAAGACGTCCCCTTCCCCGTCGATTCTGTATACGGATTGAAGATCACGATATATCGCGGACGAGATTCGCCCTTCACTTCAACAGCTACGCCGATCTTCCCTTTTACCGTATCGTTATACCCGGCATACCGTGTCCCAGATGCATTCATCATTCCGCGATCCAATGCACCGCTCGGACTCATCATCAACACGGCGGCCGAGCCCGTTGAGGTCGGGGGCATGACCTCATTCGTCGGGAGGGTCACGGGTGGAGCTGGTGCTGGAACCGGGACCGCAGACGTGGCGAGATCGGTGTAAGCCGTTTCCAATACTGCGATATGCGCCTCCGCTCGATCAAGACGGATCTTCATGCTCAACACGACGTAAAACGACGCGAGCATGAAGAACAGCAAACTCACCCACAGGATCGTGAGGAGACTGCCGTGATAGGCGACGGCGCGCTTCATGTGCGCCGTTGAAGAAGTGCGAGAACGTGCAGGCATACGAGAGGACGAAAAGAATTCTTCCAAAGTATACCACAGAACGCGGATCCATCGAACATTCACGCGGTTCTTGCTACACTCCCATCATGTTGGACGCTGTTCTGCTCATCATTGGATCGCTTGTCTTGGCAACATCTTCAAATTGGCTGATCGAGAACGCCCTCGTCCTGGGAAAGGCACTCCGACTCTCTCCAACGACCGTGGGACTCACCATCGTGGCGTTAGGGACGTCCGCGCCGGAACTGTCCATCAACGTCCTCGCGAGTCTTCAGGGCCTGCATCAACTCCCTTTCGGGAATATCGTCGGCAGTAACCTCACGAACCTCCTCCTGGTCCTCGGCATCGCCGCACTTCTCCGGACCATCCGCGTGAACCCGCAAGTGGTCCGCCTCGGCGTTCCGTTGAACCTGATCGCCGTCGTCTTGGTCGCGGTCCTGATCCAGGTTCCGATCTTCTGGTCCGGGGACGGACAAGGCTTGAGTCGGATCGAGGGCCTTCTACTCCTCTGCACCTTCCCGTTGTATGCCTACTATGCCGTCAGTCTCGGTAAGGATCACCGTCCGTTGCTCCAGATCAAGGTCAGTAAACGGAAGATCGCCCTTGCGACGGCGGGCGTGATCGCATCGCTTGTCGGCCTCGCCGTCGGAGCGGAATGGATCATCCAAGGGGCATCGAACCTCGCCCGCACGTTCGGGATCTCAGAATATGTCATCGGTCTCACCGTTGTCGCGTTCGGCACATCATTGCCGGAATTGGCGACCACGATCACGGGGATGGCCAAACGCCATCCCGGACTCGTGGTCGGAAACGTCGTCGGATCTAACCTGTTCAATCTCTTGTTCATCCTCGGGATCTCCGTCACGATCCGTCCCCTCCCCGTCCAAGCCTCCCAACTGACCGACCTGTATCTCCTCGCCGGTGGCTTCGTTCTTCTCTGGGTCCTGCTCGCAACCTCCAGACATAAAGAGTTGCGTCGTTGGCACGGCGTGGTGCTCGTCACCCTCTACGCGGCATTCATCGCCTCCCGTTTCTTCATTCAGACCTGATCTATGACCTCTTTGAACGCCGATGCCGCCAAACAGCCATTCTGGGCCGTGCCATCCGATGACACACTGAAAGCGCTCGAGACACGAGCGGCCGGATTGACGGACAAGGAGGTCACGGAACGCATCCGTCTCTTCGGCCAGAACATCATCACGAACGGTCCGCAATTCACCCATCTCCGGATCCTTGGACGACAGATCGCGAGTCCGCTCATCATCGTGTTGCTGATCGCCGGCGGGATCACGACCTTTCTCGGCGACGCGCTCGACAGTATCGTCATCTTCGGCGCGGTCGTCGTGAACGTCGCGCTCGGATACTGGCAGGAGAACAAAGCCGAGACCATTCTGGAAGAACTGACGCGCTACGTGCGGACATTCGCCCGTGTCGTCCGGAATGGCGAAGAGCACGAGGTCGATGCCTCCCGCGTCGTCCCTGGCGACATCATTCAGCTCTCTCAGGGCATGCGCGTTCCGGCAGATGGACGGATCCTCTCGGCGAATACCCTGGAGATCGATGAATCCATCCTGACCGGTGAGGCTTTGCCGGAAGAGAAACATCCGGAGCCCGTACCCCTTGAGACCGTGCTCGGCGAACGATCGTGCATGGCGTACGGCGGGACGCTCGTCCTATCCGGGATCGGAACGATCGTAGTCACGGCGACGGCGCGACAGACCGAGGTCGGGCGCATTGCCCACCTGTCCGCGATCCAGGCGGAAGAGCCGTCCCCGCTCCAACGTGCGGTCTCCCATTTCTCCAAAGTATCCGGGATCGTCCTCGCCCTCTTTGCCGCAGGACTATTCACCATCGGGATCCAGGTAGGGTACCAACCGCTCCAGATCTTCGTGATCTCGGTCGCGGTCGCGGTCTCGGCCGTGCCGGAAAGTCTCCCGATCGCTCTCACGGTCATCATGGCCGTCGGGGTCGAACGTCTTGCTAAACACAAAGGCATCGTCCGCCGTCTCTTGGCCGCTGAGACCCTCGGCTCCACCACCGTCGTCCTCACCGATAAGACCGGAACGCTGACCCAGGCAAAGATGGACATTGCGGACGTGATCCCGTGGAAGGCCAAAGGGAAGACGGCGGAAAATGAGATCCTCGCGGATGCGATCCTTGATACGGACGTCGTGATCGAAGACCCGGAGGACGCGCCGGAGTCATGGCGCATTTCCGGCCGTCCCCTCGAGACCTCGCTCGTCCGCGGAGCCGGGATCCGTGGGATACGATATCCCGACCTCCGTGCCAAACGCCCGATCCTGGAACGCGTACCCTTTGACGCACGCAAACGCTATTCGATCGCGGTGGCAGAGATGGAGCACGGGACACGGACCGTCGTCCTTGGAGCCCCGGAGACCATCATCGATCTCTGCCCGCTGGCAGAAGACGAGAAGCTCGTCCTCATTGACGAGATCAATACGCGTGCAGAAAACGGAGAACGCGTCCTGGGGATCGCGAGCGCAGATGCGACTGGATCACTGACGAAAGGCGTCCATCTTCCACCCGAGCACCTCGTCTTCCGAGGGCTTATCGCGTTCCGCGACCCGCTTCGCCCCAGTGCGAAACAAGCCGTCAAACAGATGGAAGACCTGAACGTCCGGACCGTCATGGTGACCGGTGACCATCGCGGGACCGCGATCTCGGTCGCACGCGAGATCGGCATGCTGAAGGAAGGTGACGAGATCCTGACCGGGACTGAACTGGATCAGCTCAAAGACGACGACCTCCTCGGCCGTCTCGACAAGATCCGCGTCTTCGCACGCGCGACACCCGAACACAAACTGCGCATCGCCGGACTGTACCGCCAACGCGGCGATGTGGTCGCGGTCACCGGTGACGGCGTGAACGACGCCCCCGCCTTACGCGCGGCAGATATCGGGATCGCCGTCGGATCCGGCACGGAGGTCGCCAAAGGCGCTGCCGACCTCGTGATCCTCAATGATGATTTCCAGACCATCGTCCTTGCGGTGCGTGAAGGGCGTCGGATCCTCCAAAACATCCGCAAGGTCATGGTCTATCTCCTCTCGGATGCGCTGGACGAGGTCATGCTCATCGGCGGTGCGCTCCTCGTCGGCATCACCCTCCCACTCAACGCCTTGCAGATCCTCTTTGTGAACCTGTTCTCTGATAGCTTCCCCGCCATCGCGTTCGCCTTTGAAGACCGCCTTGATACCGATCACCGAAAACGCGGCATCCCAAAACTTTTCGATCCCGAAACGACATTCCTCATCTTCGTCCTCGGTTCGATCATGAGCCTCCTCGTCTTCATCCTTTACATCGCCTTGCTCCACGCGGGATATCCCCCGGATCTCGTCCGCACGTTCACCTACGCCCTCTTCGCGACCTATACGCTCTTTGTCGCCTTCTCCCTGCGCAGTCTCCACGCCAGCATCCTGACCTATAACCCGTTCGCGAATCTCCAGCTTACCGCCGGTGTCGGCTTTGGTTTGGGTCTCACGCTCATCTCCATCTATTTCCCGCCGCTCGCCCGCGTCCTGCATAACGTTCCGCTCCCCTTCCCGTGGATCGTCGCGGTCCTCGGCGTCGGGCTGGCGAGCATCGCGCTCGTCGAAGTCGGTAAATGGGTCTTTAGTCGTTCTCGCGGCTGACCTGCTTCCGCCACGCCGCGATGGCCGCATGATCTCCGGAAAGGAGGACATTCGGCACCTTCCAACGAAGGTACGTTTCCGGACGCGTGTATTGAGGATATTCGGTCGTCACCCCATCGCTCCAGGATTCTTCCGCGAGGGATGCCTCCGCGCCCAACACGCCCGGACGCAGACGGGCGACTGCATCGGTCATGACCATGGCCGCGAGCTCACCGCCGGTCAGGACGTACGGACCGATCGCCAACTCCTCATCACAGAGCTTCGTCACGCGTTCATCGACGCCTTCGTACCGTCCGCACAAAAAAACGAGACGATCATAGGATGAGAGTCGCTTCGCATCCTTTTGGGTGAATCGCTTCCCCTTCGCGCTGGTCAGGATCACGCGCGTCCTCTTTGCGGCGACGGTCTTCTTTCCGTCCTTCGTCCGGAGCTTCAGTGCTTTCAGCGCCTCGTGGAACGGAAGGACCTTCATGACCATGCCAGCGCCGCCACCGAACGGACGGTCATCCACGCGGCCATGTTTGTCATGCGACCACTGCCGCAGCTGATGCGTCTTCAAGATGAGCCGCTTGGCCTTCTGCGCCCGTCCGAGGATGGATGCATCGAGATACGGCTGCACGGCCTCTGGGAAGAGGGTCACGACGTCCACGCGAAGCGGCTTTTTCATATGAAGGAGAATATATCAGCCTCTGACACCCCTGTCATTCGCGGAAAACAAAAAACCCCCGAGGGGGTTTTTCATCTTCTGCGGATTCAGATCCCGAGATCTGCCAGGTCGTCATCGCTGACGAGACCGGCGTCGCCGTGCATCTGGCGCGGCGCGGCGGCGGCTCCCTTCTTTTCCTGATGCTCGCGACGCATGTTCTCCGGTTCGTAGATCTTGAGATTGACCCGGGCATCTTCCTTGGCACCCACGATCTTCAGGAGAATCCGAAGCGCACGGGCGGTCTGGCCCTGGCGTCCGATGATATACCCCATGTCTTCCTGATTGACGTGGAGCGTGATCAGGACCCCGCGCTCGTCGACGGTGCGGTCGGTCTTAACGTCGTCCGGGTTATTCACCAGGGACTTAACGACGAATTCAATGAACTGCTGGTCTCGAAACTGTTCTGCCATATCGGCGGTTAGTGAATTGTGAATCGAGTCATGGAATGGCCACGTCCTCTTGGGCAAAAAGATAGCATGACCCCTCCCGAGGGACAAGCAAACCGGTCAATGCAAAAAAAAGACCGCCTTATGCGGCAGCCTCTTTCTTCTCCATCTTTTCCTTGCGTTTTTTCGAGATCGTCACCTTTTTGCGCTTATCACCCTGAACGATCTTCTGGTCGACGAGGAGGTTCCACGCCGTTTCAGAGACCTGAGCGCCCTTTTCGATCCAGTGCGTGATGCGATCGGCCTTGAAATTGATCTGCGCCGGGTTGGTCAGCGGGTTATAGGTCCCAAGATTCTCGAGATAGACCCCCCACGGATCTTTGGATTTTTCGGAGACGATGAGCCGGTATGAGGGCTGTTTCTTTTTGCCCACGCGGCTCAGACGGATGATCAACATGATGGTAGTGATGACGAAAGTCTTAAGCAGCGATGAGATGCGCCGCGCTGGAGGAAGGAAGACCCGCAGGCGTACTTAATGTACGCAGAGGAAGATTCCGACCGAAGCGCAAGCAGATCGCGCTGATGAAGATTTTCGAGGATTGGGGTGAGCAAAACCCCTTAATTGACGGTGCCGGCATCATAGGTGAAACCACATATCCGGTCAAGACCAAACAAAAAGACCCCGTGCGGGGTCTTTTTGTTTGGTAGCCCGTAGGGGAATTGAACCCCTGTTAACGGCTTGAAAAGCCGCTGTCCTAACCATTAGACGAACGGGCCATTGATGGTTTTAAGCGCGATGAGAATACCCTGGATCACGACGCTCGTCAATGTACGCGAAGGATATAAAAATCCCCGGCGGCTCACATGAGCGGCCGGGGTGATGCATTCAAGCTCCCTCGCCGGGGGCGTCCGCCTCCGGGTCGAGATTCAGGGTCAGGACGGCACCGGGTTCGACAACGCGCGGGTCGCGGCGCCAATGGGCGTCGGGTGCGGGTTCTGCGATCGCCTTCAGTGCGATCGCCGTCTCCGGTGCGACGAGGAGCAGTCGCGTCCCCTGCGCGAGGTCGACCACACGCTTCCACCACCGATGCATTTTGCGTGCGTTCGGCAGGAGCGTCGGCCAATCCTCCGGAAGCTTGGGGAGATCACACCGCATGACATGCTTCAGCCGGATGTCGAGCTCACCGAGAGCCGGGACCACTCGTGGATCCACGAAGACCGGCTGCGGCAGACCGCCCGGATAGACCGAACGGATGCGGTTCATGACCTGACGGGCGAAGACGTGCGGATCTTCCACCTCATCCACGACGATCAAGGTCCACGCGATGGGGAGCCGAGACGTCGCCGGAACGGACAGAGGGTTCTGCCGAACGTCGCGAGCGACATTCTTGCGGAAGGTCCCGGTCTGCATCGGCGTCAACGCCTTTGGTCGTTTTTTTGTTCGATGTGCCTCATCCCAGAGCGACACACGCGGCGCATCCGGAAGATGGCCCATAAGCCGCTCCAGCGTCTCGATCTGGTTGATGGTGGGCACGATCATCGTTGCGACCGTCCGATGGTCCACCACGTAGCAGAATTGATCTCCGTAGAGGTAGTAACAGCTTTCCGATCTGGCAGTCCCATACGACGAGATCTTCGGATGTTCGGTCCGTTGCCGTTTGGTGAATCGTTGACCGATCCGCGCCTCACGGCCCGGATGGATGAAGACGCGGCGCGAGACCACGTCCAACCGTTGCGATCGCGCGATCTCCGCGCGGACCTGATCCACGATGAGATCCTGTCGTTCATGCAGCATCCACGTCATGGTGTTCGGTGGAACGCGCTCGAACTGGAGTCGACGCTTCATCGCGTGAATACTGACGGTGATGAACTCGGACGGGCCAAACGACTCAGCCAACACGGGAACCTCCTGTGTAAAGGACGCGAAACGCCATACGTTTCGAATGATCTAACCTAACGCGGAACGAGGATCACGTCAAGTAGTGCACACTCCTACAAAAAAACACCCCCGTCCGATCGCGTGAGCGAGCAGACAGGGGTGAAGAGGTTCAAACGAGCAGATGGGACGTGCCGACCTCGGCGATCCCGTCACGCAGATGGGTCCGAAGGTCTTCCGTGGAGAGACGCGTCGGTGACGTCCCCCGCGTACTATTGCCTCCGTTCAGGAGCATTCGTCCGCGCCGGTGGAAATACCATTCGGGCAGACCGGGAACGGAATCCGCCTGCGCGAGGACGTCATCGTCGACCGGGACATCGATACCCTTTGCCTTGAACTCGGCTTTCCGGATACGCCGCAATGCCGGTCCCAGCTCGAGCTTTCGGCGCTGGTTCGTCGCGATGAACGCGGAACCGTTCGACCGTCGGACCAGGACGATGTCCGCCTGACAGCCATCGGACGACCGGACGAACTTCGCGATGGTCAGAGCATCCGACTCGACGGTCGCGAACGTGTAGGTGCACCCACTGGCGTCTTCGATATGCTCCACGATCACGTTGCGGAAATCCTCCCGCGCGCGATGATGATAGTCGATGTCCTGGAACATGGCGGCGCGGATGGCCATCGTGGCCCATGCGAGGACCGCATCTGGATCATCCGGATGCGCGGCGTGCATGTTCTTGACCGTCGTGGCCAGATCGAATGCCCCGGCTGAAGCCGTCGAATCGATCCGGCTCGCGTACTTGAGGATGCGATCCCATGCGGGATCCTCATCGAGGCCGAGCGCCCGTGCGACAAGGGTCGCACAGCAGACGCGGATCAGCGGGTTGTCGTTGCGTTCGGCGTGTTCGTCGAAACGACCACGGCCTACGCCGACGAGGAGGACGCCTTCGCGCTCCAGGTCACTCGCGGTCTTCCCATCGGGAAGGGCTTCGTCCGCCCCCATGTACGTGACGTGTGCGGTCGAGACCCCAGGGAACAGATCTTCCCCGTGGTCGCGAAGCGCGACAATGGCCACATACTCGTCGAAATGCGCACCGACGTGCGTCCGGATCTCCGTGAACATTCAGGCTCCTTTGTAGAAGGTGGAAAGGACATCCCTCTCGGGAGAGAGGAAGTCGCTTAATCTACCAGCAAATGCGACTTTTGTCAAGCATCCCGACGGGTCTTGAATGATCAAAAAAACGCCCGATGTGGGCGTTTTTTACATCTTTCCTCGTTTCAGCACGCGGCCGGAGGTGGAGACATCTGATAGCGCACGAAACGTGCGATCACGATCTTCTCTCCGATCTTCGCGATCTTCTCCGTGATGAGGTCTTCGATCGTCTTATCCTCGTCCTTGAAGAATGATTGCTTCGTGAGGCACACCTCTGTGAACCACTTGTTCAGCTTCCCCTCGATGATCTTCGCTTTGATGTCATCCGGTTTGTTCTCCTGAGCCATCTCCGCCGTGAAGATCTCCCGCTGTTTTTCCAATTCGTTCTGCGGGACCATCTCCGGCGAGACATACAACGGGTCCATGGCCGCGATCTGCATCGCGATGTCATTGGCGAGTCCCTGAAATTCTTCATTGCGGGCCACGAAATCCGTCTCACACTGCACCTCGACCATCGAGCCGAGCTTTTTCGTGTGATGGATGTACGAGGCCACGACGCCTTCGGCGGTCGTGCGTTCCGCGGACTTCTTCGCTGCTTTCGCAGCCCCCTTCTTTTTAAGGATCTCGATAGCCTTGTCCATGTCATCACCAGCCTCTTCGAGTGCCTGCTTGCAATCGACGACACCAGCGCCGGTGCGATTACGAAGTTCCATCACGCTTTTTGCGTCTGTCATAAGGTACAGTCGTAAATCATTAATCGTTCATCATTCACGAAACCACCTGCTTCGTCGGCTCGCGATGCGCGTTCACGAGCGACCCACCAAGCCGAGCGCGCGCCTTCTCCCATTCGTCACGACCGTCGCGGCACGCCGAAGCGATCCGGGTTGCGATGAGTTCAAGAGCTTTGACAGCGTCATCATTCGCTGGGATCGGATAGTCGACCGACGTCGGGTTCACGTTGGAATCGCAGATCGCGACGACCTTGATCCCGCGACGGACGGCTTCATCGAGCGCGGTGTTGTCCTTCCGGATATCGAGGAGGAAGATCGCGTCCGGGACGCGCGTCAGCTCCTGGATCCCACCGATCTTCTCATCGAGTTTTTCGATCTCTTCACTGAACTTCTGTTGTTCGAATTTCGTATATTTCGCAAGCTCCCCGCGTTCCTGCTTCTTTTTCAGATCCTTGAACTTCCGGATAAGCTGCGCAATCACGGGAAAATTGGTGAATGTACCACCGAGCCAACGCTTGTTCACGTACGGCATCCCGCACGATTCCGCAGCGCTCCGGACGATGTCCGACGCCTGCTTCTTCGTCCCGATAAAGAGGACGGTGCCACCATGCTGACACACGGACTTCACGAAGGCTTGAGCGGACTCGAGTGCCTGCTGCGTCTCTTCGAGGTTGATGATGTGGATGCCCTGACGACTCCCAAAGAGATACTTTTTCATCTTCGGATGCCATTTGGACGTCCGGTGGCCGAAATGGGCCCCGGCTTGGAGGAGTTCCGTAAGTGTAGGAACTTTTGACATAGTATGGATACTGGCCTTTTAACCTCTCCGTCGCAGTATCCGGACCCCAGTATGATCACCAGGGAGGCCCCGAAAACCTTAAAAAACGACGGATGGGAGATGAATAACGCCCAGTACGGGCGCCCGGACAGTATCACAGACCGTCATGCCGGGCAACCCCCTGTCCCAAGGAGGTGCAGGACGGAAACTCGACAAAAAGAAAAGCGGCGCACCAGAGAAGGCGCGCCGCTTGAGTCCGCATCAAGGGACCTGGAAGACCAGGTCCAAATGTTGCGGATTGGCAAAGTGCATGATCGTCGAGAGGAGCCCGCCGGTCGTGCCGTTCGTGAGGGTCCCGACTGCGGTACCATCCTTGTAGACCACGACCTTCCCCTTGCAGGTGGTCGGATCGCAATTCCACTGATTCCCACCGTTGGTCGAAGAGGAATGAATGGTGACCGTGAACTGGACGGTCGTGTCCGTGTCGAGCGATCCGAGCGGGCACGTGACCGTGTCCAAGAGCGGATCCGGATCCACACAAGGACCACTTGTTCCGCTCAGCGGACTCCCGTAGTACTGGTCGATCGATTTTCCGGGTGGCGCGATACCACCGGAAAGGCCGACGAACGTCCCGACCGGATGGTTGGGATACACGCCGCAGATGGACCAGCCATGCTGGATGATCGGCCCGCATGGACCGAGTGGGACGCCGCCGTCACCGGCATCGCCCGCATCGGCATTGACCGTACCGCCGGAACCAGCCTGACCAGCAGAACCGGCCTGGCCCGCTGTCCCCGACGATCCGCCGGAACCAGCCTGACCAGCAGAACCGGCCTGGCCCGCTGTCCCCGACGATCCGCCGGAACCAGCGTCTATCCCAGCGGTTCCACCGGCGCCGGCCTGACCAGCAGAACCAGCGGTTCCACCAGCGCCGGCAACGGCACCACCGGATCCAGAAGCGCCTGCGCTTCCATCACCAGGTGCCGAGGTGAAGGTGGCACCGGTGCATGCAACAACGACGAACCCTGCGCATAGGAGCGCCACGAAACGGGTCATTGAACCTCCTTATTGAAGTGAAAGTGCCCCTCTCCGACAATGGAGGTCGGAAAGGGGCACGTCAAGGGATGATTCCCGGTGCCTTACGGCGCCGGGACGGTGTACATGGCGTTTTGGGGAGAGGACGATTCGTCCGACCCCGCGAGCGCGCCCGTGAACGTGCCGCTCTTGAGCGACCCGACTTCGGACGAACCGAGGCAGGCCGTGTAAGAACCGGCACGGAAGACGCCTCCGTCGGCGACGCCCATGAAGTAGGTACCGGTCGGCGATGACGCATCGGCGTGCAACCCAGTGACGAAGTAGACCTTCGTCCCCGTGGGGGCTGCACCGAAATCGCACAGGAATGACGACGCGGTGTCATCGACGGCGACGCACCCAGGGTACGGATCCGACCACGCGACGTCGACGATCCCGGAAGAACCAGGGTAGTCGACCCACGCAGCAAATCCGAGATACCCGGAGCCGTGCGGCGAAGGAGCCGTGAAGCTCACGGCCACATGACCGTCCGCGACCCCGTCACAGGGTCCCGGCGGTGCAGCCTCTGCCGTTGCGTCCGCTTTCGCGTCAGCTTCGGCATCGGTCTTGGCGTCAGCCGTTGCGTCCGCTTTCGCGTCAGCTTCGGCATCGGTCTTGGCGTCAGCCATGGCGTCCGCTTTCGCGTCCTTCTTGGGAGTCACGTCCGCCTTGGCGTCAGCCGTGGCGTCGGGCCCCGCATCGGGGTTCCCGAAGTTGATGTCGTCCGCAGCGTTACCGCAGGCGGTGACCAGCAAGAACATGCCGGCGATGAACAGACCTTTCATGTTTACCTCTTTTTGGGTGAAGGATCGGGGTCTCCCCCGTCGGCAATGGGCCAAAGTGGGAAGGGATGATTACACCATAAAATGGCCCTTTTGTCAAGGTATGACTCAACAAAGCAAAGAAAAAAGGTCCGAAATGGACCTTTTAATAAAGAAAGGATGAAAAGAGAGATCAGCTCCGGCCCGGAAATGTCGCCAGATACTGCTTATGCGCCCAAGGACGGGCATGATCGACCGCAGTGAGCAGGCTCGGTTTGAGCACCTTGCGCAGGTCCGTATCACCAGCAGCGTTCATGAAGCGGATCGCCTCATCGCGCGTGATCTTCTCGTTGTGACGCTGTCGTCGGACGATCTCGACGAGCATCTCCTCCTGCGTAAACGTGGAAAGGGACGTCGCCCGTTCCTCGAAGGTCCGTGGACGTTCCGGGCCGCCGTTGGTGACAAACCGTTGACCGCTCTGTTCTCGCAATTCCGAAAAGGACATCTACACCTCCAATGGCCGGAAGATACCAAAAAAGGACGTCATCGTCAATCCACCACCTTACCCTTCTTCCGTCTCGTCCCCTGACTTTCCGGACTTCACCCGCGCGATGAGCGGATCGAGGTCGCCGTCGAGGATCGCATCGATGTTGTGCCAGGAATGCTTCACGCGATGATCCGTGATCCGGTCCTGCGGAAAGTTGTACGTGCGGATCTTCTCGGATCGATCGCCGGTGCCGATCTGCGCACGGCGTTCCGCGTCGAGCTTGCTCCGCTTCTTCTCCTCGTCCATCTCCCACAGACGCGCCCGCAGGATCGTCATGGCACGCTCCTTGTTCTGCAATTGTGATCGCTCGTCCTGACACGAGACGACCGTGCCCGTCGGAAGATGCGTGATACGCACTGCAGATTTGGTCGTGTTCACGGATTGGCCACCCTTCCCGCCCGCGCAGAACGTGTCGATGCGAAGATCCTTGGCCTCGATCGCGACCTCGGCTTCTTCGATCTCCGGAAGGACAGCGACGGTCGCCGTGGAGGTATGGATCCGACCCTGCTTTTCCGTGGACGGGATGCGCTGGACGCGATGGACCCCCTGCTCGATCTTGAGCGCGCCATAGGCCCCATCCCCTTTCACGCTGAACACGACCTCTTTCACACCACCCGCTTCGGCCGGCGAATCACTGACGAGCGAAACGCGCCACCCTTTGCGCTCCGCATATCGGGTGTACATCCGAAAGAGGTCTGCAGCGAACAGCGCCGCTTCCTCCCCGCCCGTTCCGGCACGGACCTCGATGATGACATCCCTGTGATCGTGCGGGTCCGGAGGGACAAGTGCGAGTTCGAACGCCTCCGTCGCCACTGCCAACGCTGCACGCGCCTGTGCCTCTTCCGTCTTGGCCAGATCCCGCATGTCCGCATCATCCGACCCGAGCGCCTGATCCAGGTCCGCGACGGCCCGGACGGCGGCAAGATACCGCGTACCGACCTCCGCGACCTTTCGCGCATCTGCGTACGCGCGCGAAACCTCCCGGAACCGCGAGGTATTTCCGGTCACATCGGGCGAAGCGAGCTGGGACTCGAATTCCGCCAGTTTAGCTTCGGCGGCAACGGCCGCGTCAGGGAGATTCATGTTACGTGGTGATTGTCTCATTCATGGTCGGTCCTGTCATTCGTAGGGGTACAAAAAACCGGCCCATGGGAAAAAAGCCGGTTTTTCGAATAGCTACACCTCTGACAACGTGGTCGGTTTCTTCTGTGCCTTTTTCGTCGCCTTCTGTTTGGCGCGCTTTTCGGCCTTAGCCTTTTTGCCCATCACGGTGCCCGCAAGCGACTTCTTCGCCTCTGTACGCTCGGCGAACTTCTCGACGCGGCGAGCCGTGTCGATCAACTTCTGCTTGCCCGTGTAGAACGGATGGCACTTTGAACACAGCTCGACGTGGATCTCTTCGATGGTCGAACCGGCAGTGACGACGTTTCCACAGGCGCACACGATCTTGGCGTCTGGGAAATAGGTGGGGTGGATCTCAGCCTTCATATCGGCAGGAGCGTACCAAAACCCCCTTTTTCTGGCAAGACCCACATGTCATTGCGAGGAATGTCGTAGCATGGCAATCTGACGTTCTTCGAACGCCATCCTGAGCCCGTCGAAGGATCTTCCATGAAAACCTCGGATTTTGACTACCTCCTGCCCCCGGACCGGATCGCCCAGACCCCAGCAGAACCACGAGATACCTCTCGGCTCATGGTCCTCGATCGGGCCGCGCAGACCATCAAACATCACCGTTTTTTCGAGATCGGCGAGATCCTCCGACCTGGGGATCTCCTTGTGGTGAATGAGAGCAAGGTCTTCAAGGCACGGCTGCGCGGGATGGTCGGAGGGACGGCCGTCGAGATCTTCCTTCTGCGTCCGGAAGGCGGCCACTGGCTCGCCCTCGGCAAACCCGGCAAACGCCTTGGCTCGGGGACGGTCGTCACATTCACGGACGGACGTCCGGGAACCATCATCGAAAAACGGGATGAAGATGGAACGATCCTCATCGACTTCGACGTACCATCAGAAGAGATCTTCGCCTGGGCCGATACGAATGGCGAAGTACCGACACCACCGTACGTCACGACCCCGCTCGAACGCGAAGAACAATACCAGACAGCGTACGCCAAGACCGTCGGATCCGTCGCCGCGCCGACGGCTGGTTTTCATTTCACATCAGAACGGATCGAACGCCTGAAGGCGCAAGGGATCCGATTCGCGACCGTGACATTGCATGTCGGGATCGGAACGTTCCGCCCCATGAAGACCGCAACGTTGGAGGAGCATCGGATGCATGAGGAATGGATCGACGTGCCGGATGAGACGATGCACGCGATCGAGGAAACCCGAAAAGACGATGGACGGGTGATCGCCGTGGGCACGACCACGGTCCGCGCGCTCGAGTCAGACTTTCAGCACGGATTCACGGATATCTTCATCACACCAGGATATCGCTTCAAGCATATCGATGGATTGATCACGAATTTTCATCTGCCAAAGTCCACCCTCCTCGTCCTTGTCTCCGCCTTTGCCGGACGCGGATTCGTCCTCCGTGCGTACCACGAGGCGGTCGAGAACGGATATCGCTTCTACTCCTTCGGCGACGCGATGCTGATCGTATAAAAGACCCGATCATTCGATCGGGTGGTCAGGGGAGCTCGTAATTCATCGCCGGCGGTGTTGGCGACGGTGCATGATGATCGAAATAGACAAGCGCAATGATCGCGAGGATCATGGCGACAATGAGCGGGAAATTGAACTGATGGATGCCGGGTCTCGGCGAATGACGTGCCACGACATCTCCTAGCTAAGCGTCTTCCAGACAGAGCGTCAAGTCACAGGATGCACGGCACGTAATGGAAACGCGGCCCATCTGCCGTGACCATGATCGCGAGGGCATCCACTTGATGATCCCCGACCGCATGCGTACGGACATATGCTTCGATCGCGCGGGAAAGATGCGTCAGTTTCGTCGGCGTGATCGCTTCTTCCGGGTGCCCATAGGTCGCCGTCCGGCGCGTCTTCACTTCCACGAAATGCGTAACCCCGTCTTTCGCGACCACGAGGTCGATCTCACCCGACCGACAGCGCCAGTTCCGGCACACGAGTGTGAAATCCCGTGCCAGAAAAAACGCCGCGGCGAGATCTTCGCCGCGGTCGCCAAATGCTTTACGTCCATCCATACGTTCAGCTTACCGCTTCCCTTTCGGCAGCCATTTGGTGAATGCATGGTATTCCTTTTCCCGTTCTGTGATCTCCGGCAGATCGACCGTCGCGTAGCGATAGATCCGCCAAGCCATCCACACGAACCAGAGGAAGAGGACGAGGTACCAAACGCGCATCATCAGATACGGGATCTGCTCGATGTAAAACGCATACAAGACCAGGCCGATGAGTCCGGCGACGATCGTGGTCGTAGCCGCACGTCCCAAAAGCCGTTTGACCGCCTTCCCGGCATGCCGGCGTGTTCGGGCCATCTGAGCCGCGACGCCAAGGACGACGAGAGCGATGAAAACACCCGGGATCACTTTTTCCATCAATGGCATGAATGGCGGCGGTGACGGCATGAACCAGTATGGAAGCGTGAGGATCGGAGGAAGTGTCATATCGGTCAAAAGTCTGCCTGAATCGAAGTGATTAGGCAAGAACGGAGGAAAAAGGGTGCATCTTTTCGAACAAGGCCCGCGCAGGTCACGACCTACACACGTTTATCGTTCCGGGTATAGACCAGACCGTAATGATACGGTCCGGCATCGAAATCATCGAAAAACGAGAAATACGGACTCTTGAGAAGCTGTTTCGCCTCCTCTTTCCCAAGTCGTTGCTCATTGGAGGGACCGATCGGACTGTCGGTCGGCTTCCACTCGATCACGATCGCGCGCCCGCCCGGCCGCGTCAGTCGCGCCATCTCGTGGACAAGTGCCTCGCGGTCTTGGGAAAGATATAGATTATTGACCAAGAGCGTCAGGTCCAATGTCCCCGGATCGATATGCGTCGCACCGTACACATCGATATCCGACCAGATCGGATGGATGTTATAGAAGTGCTGTTCCTTCGCGAGTCGGTTGATGTGCTCCAGGACATGACGCTGGATGTCCACCGCATACACGGCGCCAGGTGCGCCGACGAATTGCGCGGCCGGGAATACGAAATGCCCCAGGGATCCGCACCCCAGATCAGCAACCTTGTATCCCTGACGGATCCCGACCCGTTCAAGGATCTTGAACGGATTCAGAAGTTCCGTACCGCTCCGCACCATCATACGTTAGGACGTGGTCGGGATCTCCGGCTTCGGGAAGATCGAACCAAGCGTCGCTTCCAGGAACGCTCCCCACAGATCCGTCGCGACCATGAAGCCGACGAAGATCAGGACGATGCCGATGAATTTATAGGTCAAGGCCGTCCCTCCCCCGCCGAGTTTGGCATCCGCCCACGGGATCGAGCCGAAGAATTCGATGAACTTACGCGTCTTCCAGACGAAGACGAAGCCGATGGCCGCGATGCCCAAGCCAAGGATGATGCGAAGGAAGATATTCATAGTGTTGATCGAAGTATAGCAAATTTTGCGCTCAGGCGCGCTTCGGCGACCACCGATCGCCGTCCTGGGCGAGTTTCACATCTCCGAAATACCCTGCTGCACGGACCTCCGACAGGACCGCATCCGGCGTATCGATGTCATAGTAGTGCGTCAGCCACAGCGATCCGACACCGCCTTTCAAGGCGATGTCTCCGCACTGATGCGGACCCATGTGACCATATCCGCCGGTGTATTCCTGCCCGACGCGGGTCTGACAATCAGAGATCAGCAGATCCGCGCTCTGTGCCAGTACGCGCACGCCTTCGCACAGGCCCGTATCCCCGGTATAGGCCACCACACCGTACGGCGTGGTCAATCGGAATCCCATCGCCGGATGGCGACCGAAGCCGTGATAGACGTCGACGGCCTTCAGATGGATGCCCGGCAGGATCTCCTGCTCGAAACCGTCCCCCATCCCGATGACCTTCGGTTCGAATCCGTTCCAATATCCTCCGTCGTTCTCCGGTTGATGCCAGTTCCAGACCTGCGGAAAATCACGCGCGAGCTTCTTCGGCAGATAGATCGAGAGATCGAACGCGTGCGGATCCTGCGGCGCGAACAGCGTATGGCAGAATTTCGACTGGATGAACTGCGGCAATGCGGCGTGGTCCGGATGCGCATGGCTCACGATGACATGCGACAGATTCCCGATGTCATACCCGGCCTGACGCAACCGATACCGGATCCCCTCACTGCAATCGAAGAGGATCTGTCGGCCGTCGATGTCGATGAGGAATGCGGGGGGCTGCCGCGGCGTCGTCGTATGCGACGTATCCGCGCAGACGCCCGTGCCGAGTGCGATGACTTCCAATGCCATGGAAGTAGTATACAGGCCGGACACATACCCCGCATCTCAACATGCGCATATGAACATTCTGACGATCTTCGCGAGTTAAAAAAAACCGGACACTGAATGTATCCGGGTGAAAAAAACCAGGAGAGGTCGCGAGACCTCAATCCTTGGTCGCTGACGACTCCGTCGCAGGCGTTTCGTCGGATGAACTGAGAAGCTCTTCCCAGTCTCTGAACGAGGCTATGACGCTTGGCCGGGCGACGCGGTCAGCCTCCTTCTTGATCTGACGTAGGGCACGCCAGAACGCATCGTTCCTGGGTTTTGACCCTTCATCTCCCTCATGATCTTCCATGCACTCCTTCTCCTTGCTTGGCGGTCCAAATCGCCTCGCGAAAAAACGTCGCGTTCCCAAATAACGGTCAAAAAAGAGCAACCTTCAAAAAGAGACTAGCAGAAAACTCCTTAAAAGTCAACGGATCATAACTCCTCTTTCCTCACCACCTTCCCATCTGCATCGAAGAAAAAGCGCCTGGAGACGGTCCCGCCGGCAAGCACGGCCGGTAACCATAACGGATCATCGTCCCACATGGCCGCATACGGAACAGCTTCCAACGGATACCACTGGGGACGCATCTCCTCGGTCTCTTCCGGTTCCCCCTCAAGCCCGCGTGCGACGAAGACCGTACACCGATTGTCCCATTCCGGGGTCTCCAAAAAGACGAACTCGATGACCCCGCGCGACTCGAGACCCGTCGGCGTGGCGCCCACCTCCTCCTGCGTCTCACGGACGCACGCAGCTTCCGGCGTCTCCCCATCCTCCAACTTGCCACCTGGGCCGTTCCATTTCCCAGCGCCAAGCCCGCGCTTCTTCATCGCGAGCAGGACACGGCCATCGACGATCGGATAACAGAGGGTGGTCTGTTTCATACGTGTTCTTCGCCCAATGCCGCCTCCAGGATCTCCGGGACCTCGAGCGCGCCTTCGACATGCATCAGATGTCCGGACCGCGCCGGGACGATGAGCTTGACGCCGAGCTGTTTCGCGAGCCATTCCCCTTCCTCGAACGGAACGAGCGGATCGCGATGCGCATGCACGACCGCCCAGGATCGCGCCTTCGGCTTGATCGCAGAAAGATCCAAGGGGTGAGGGAACCAGTCATGATGGAATTGTCCCGCCTTTTTCAGGATCGTCGAAAACGGACGGCCGAAACCGGAGACCAATACGACCCGTGTGAGCGGTGGCCCTTCGTAGTTCGCAAGCGTCCACAGGATCGCCGCGCATCCGAGCGAATGTCCGATCAGCACGGTCTCCGGACGGCCAAGGGCGCGCCGGATGGTATCGACCCAGACCGTCCGCTTGGGCAGCGCCGGATCCGGCATCTTCAACGCTTCCGTGGTCCACCCACGCGATCCCAGCTCACGCCGAAGCCACGGGAACCAAGCGTTCTCCGGCCAACCTTCCCACCCATGCACGAGGATCGCATGCATGACGCCAGCGTAGCCGGAGGAACTCGAAAAAGAAATGCCCCGTACACGATGATCCAGCCGGGTGCGCGCGCAAGGACTCGAACCTTGGACCCCTTCGGTGTAAACGAAGTGCTCTAACCGACTGAGCTACGCGCGCGCGCCTGAATGGACCATCGTAACGGGATCTGCCGGCGAGTGTAGCAGAAGAGGGCTCCCTGTCCAGCCTTGACAAAACCATCGATCCGTCGTAGGTTCGATCATCGGACGTTCTTTGACCAACAAGGAGGTTTCATGTGATCCAAAGCATCCGACGCGTACGATATCGGGACATCGACGCCATCCTGATCCGAACGGTGAAGGATGATGTCCGCCGACGCCACAGCGGTGTCGAGCTCGAGGAGTGGCTCAACGCCGCGAAGGAGACCGGGTTCGAACCGACGCTCGTCTTCGTCACCGGGAAGCACGGACCCGTGTGGCGGATCATCCTCATGGATGAGCTCCATAGCCGATTTCCGACCGTCGCCGTGTACGACTCGCAGAAGTCCAGGTACAAGGTCATCCGTTCGACGAACGAGGCGTTCGCGCACGGGGATACGATCCATTCCCACGAGATCCAACTGGACCAATGACCGCCTCCCTTCTCCTCGAGTCGCTCATCAGCTCACTCATCGTCTCAGGGTATCTCGTCTTGGCCTGGGAAGCGGGGATCATCGCCTTCGGGCTCATCCTCCTCGCCATAGTCACCGGGACCATCGCCGCGTTCATCCAGCGACCGACGGCCTAACCCTTTCAAAGCCGCGTTGACCGCGGCTTTTTTCTTACGGCAAACGTCGTATACTGCTGACATGATCCAGTGCAAACGCATCTATGAACCACGGAACGCCTCTGATGGATATCGGATCCTGGTGGACCGTGTTTGGCCGCGGGGGATGTCAAAACGACGAGCCCATCTTGACCTGTGGCTCAAGGATGTCGCCCCAAGTACCACGCTCCGAAAATGGTTCGGGCACATACCAGAGAGATGGACGGAGTTCAAACACCGCTATACCTCTGAGCTGAAGGGGTCTGAAGCACTCAAAGAACTCCGTCAGCTTTGTCGTTCGCATAAAACGGTCACGCTGCTGTATGGCGCGAAAGACGAAGCGCACAATCAAGCCGTCGCGCTCCTTGGCGTTTTGAAGAGAGGGAGAAAGACGTGAGAACCCGTCGGTTCCCGGATCGCCTCGCGATCTCCCTCCGCCATACGTTCCCCTACACCCCTCCCGTTCTCGTCTCTCATAAATAAGGACCAAAAACAAACACCCCGATGTGGGGTGTTTGTATGTGGTGCGCAGGAGAGGACTCGAACCTCCACGGGATTGCTCCCGCCAGCACCTCAAGCTGGTGCGTATACCAATTCCGCCACCTGCGCATGCTCGCTTCCGCCGTCTTACGCTTCGTGTCCACATATGGCGTCCACTCGCGTCCCGACGACTCGCTGCGCTTTGCTCGCCAAAGGCTCGCAAGGGAAACAATGCAGCTTCAAAAAGGTTCACCAGCCATTCCGCGGCACGCGGTGTGCGGTCCGCATCGTGGCGGTCGGAAGCGTACCAGCACTCACGGCTTTTGGCAATCCCTGCGGGACCGAGGCCAACCGCCGGTTGCGACCGGTGATGATCCGGAGTTTTTTCGGCTCAATGCCAAGATGGAAACAGCGTCCATTCATCACATGGTTGTCCGCATAGATCTCGGTCGGGTCCGTCGAGATCAGCTCACCGGACCGCATCAGGACCCGCGTCGGCACCGGAGCCTTTTCACGCCGTCGAGATGTTCCACCCTGCGGCGTGACGACCACCTCGAGCAATCCGTCTTTTGCATCCGCCGAGGGTCCAGCCTCTCCGGCAACACCAAGATTACGGATCGAAATGGTCCCCCCGTTCGACGGAGAGATCCGATACGCCCCATCAATGTCCACTGCCGCGATCGTTTGCGGCACGCGGACCTCGGTCAAAAAATACCGATCGTCGAGTTTCCCGACATCAAGCGTTTCGATGAGACGCGCGGCGAGGACATCACACGCGCCCAATCCGACCGGGATCCCGAGGGCCTGCGCCACCGTCGAAGGCTCTTCGATCGGCAGATAGCCGAGCGTGACGTCGAGATCCGGAAGGAACCACATGACCTTGTCGAGCGTCTGATCATTCCCGATCAGGACGACCGTCGAGACCCCCTGATGCGCCATGCTTTCGACGATATCCTTCGCACTCCGAAACAGTGCGAGTCGGGCACCACGGCCGACGAGATCAAGAGACGCAAGACGCGCTTCGAGATCCGCAAGCAGACGCTCGTACTTCCGATCATTCAAAAAATCATCGTAGATGAACGCGTACGTGTGCCGCTGCATAGTTGTTGTCGCTCACCCGTCGCCCCACCGGGACGAACGTGTCACGCCTCAACCGGAGCTGTCACGGGCGCAGCCGTTTTGGACGCCGGCGCTTTGACCGGCTCCACCTTGACCTGGCCCACGGACATCTTGCCGTTCAAGCTCGCGCCAGACTCGACCGTGATGGTCTCGCAAGAGATATCCCCCTTGATCTTGGCCGTCGACCGCAGCTCCAATCGTTTCTTCACGGACACCGTCCCTTCGATGACACCGGCGATGACGGCCTCCTCCGCAGAGATCTCCGCCTTGAGCTTCGCGTCCGAACCCACGGTCAGGAGGGCGTTGGTCGAGACCTGCCCATTAACATCACCTTCGATGACGACGTCGCCCTGAGAGACGAAATTCCCCTCGACCTTGACACCACGGGCGATCACGGTCGCACCGGCGCCGGTGGATGCGCCGGGCGTGGACATCGGAGCGGCATCATAGCCCTCCGGACGTTTGGAAGATGTGAACATATCGCCGGTACCGTAGCCTCGCTGGCATCCCCCGTCAACTTACGAGGCCTCTCCGGGCGGCGTGGCGTCCGGCACGATCGGAAGATGGAAACGGAACACGCTCCCCTTCCCCGGTCCGTCACTTTCGACCTCGACCCCGCCACCGGCCGCATGGACGAGCCGCTTTACGACGTACAACCCCAACCCTGTCCCATCAAGTGCACGAGCGTGCGCGGTCCGACCACGATGGAACTTGGCGAACAATTCATGGATATCCGCGTCGGTCATCCCTGCGCCCGTATCACGGACCTCGCAGACGAGCCGACCATCATCGACCAGGCAGGTCACAGAGACCCCTCCGTCATCCGTATATTTGATCGCGTTATCAACGAGATTGAACAGCGCGTTCCGGAACGCCTGACGGTCGATCCGGACCGACGCCGAGACCGACGCCTCTGCCCGCGCCCCAAGTTCCAGATGCTTCCCATTCGCGAACATCTGCATCTCCTGGACCACGGTCGCCAGCTCAGCACGGACGTCCGTCGGTTGGGGACGGGTCGTGTATTGTCCGGTCTCGACGCGGGACATGTCCAAAAAAGTCTCTGCCAGGTCGAGCAACCGCGTTGCCTGATCCTGGATCTGGGCCGTCATCTTTACGGCTTGTTCTGGTAACGCTCCAAAATCGCCTGACGAAAGCATGGACGCTCCAGAACGGATGGCCCCGAGCGGAGTTCGTAATTGATGCGAGACCATATCCACGAAATCACTTTCTGCCTCTCCCAACTGACGCAGGCGATGATTCGCCTCTTCGAGCAACAGACGCTTCATCCGCTCTCCGCGCGCGGAACGGATCGCGATGAACCCGAACGTTCCCAGGGCGACGGATCCCAGGAGCGAGACCGTGAACTCCCGAGGATCATGCGCCACGAGCAACAAGATGATCGCGAAGGTGAGGAGGAAGACGAAGAATGCTTCCAGCGCACCGACGGATACATCCAAAAGGGACGCTCGCACGAAGGCCGCAAGGGAGATGATGCAGAACAAGCTCGTCAGGGCCGGGAGAAGCATGTCCCCCGGGATCGGGATCGTAATGACCTGAAGCGCAGCGGCCGTGAGGTATAAAGTCAGGATCACGATCCCGTACGCGGCACGGCGGCGTTCAATGAGACGTGCATCGCCCGAAAAGACCGGATAGAGCTCGATGGCCGCAATGAGGAACGCGATGACATCAAGGAGAAAGAGGACACCGGCGGCGGCCATCAATACCGCTGCAGTATCGAAGGACCATCCGGCAAAGGCCACCAACGCGTGCGATGAGAGCCCGAAGAATGCGATCAGGCCGACGACATACGCCAAGATGACCGATCCGACGGTCCGGCGGTGGGAGATCCGCAGGGCGACGTGCAACGCGTAGGCCGGCGCCATGGCGACCGTGAACTCAAAGAGAAGCTTCCAGAGGAAGACCTGCGTCGGCGAGACAGCCGGGAATGACCGGATGAACCAGTCCGCCGCGGTCCAGAGGGACAACGAAAGCGCGATGAGCCCGAACAACGTCCCACCGATGGACCGCCGACTCCGCGACCACGCGAGGAATCCGAGGAGCAGGGCCGCTGTGGCGGACCCGACAAGAAGGACGAGATCGAGAGGGAGGAGAGGCATGGGGTTGAAGTCAGAAGCTAGAAGCTTGGGGTGATCGACTGTAACGCAGCGAGGGATCGTCTTACGCTAGCTTCTAGATTCTAGATTCTAGATTCTGAATACGAGCTACATCTCGTCCGGCACGGGGATCCCGAGGAGTTCCGATCCATGGACAAGGGCGTGTCGCGCGAGCGCCGCGAGCGCGAGTCGTGCGGCGCGAACATCCGTCGGCGCATCGAGGACTGGCACATCGCGGTAGAATGCATTCACCTCCTGGGCGAGCGACAAGCACCATTGTGCCAAGGCGCTTGGCTTGGTCTCCACCGCGGCGCGGCGCACGACATCCGGAAATGCCGCGATCCGCAGGGCGAGCGCCCGTTCCGTGTCATGGACCAACCCATCGGCATCGATCGTGTGATCGAACCCATCCGTCCACCCGGCCTTTTTCAGGATGCTATTGAGGCGCGTTGCCGCGTAGAGCACGTACGGACCCGTATCGCCGTCGAACGAGAGCGCCTTTTGGATGTCAAAGACGATCCGCTTGTTCGGATCTTGCTTGAGCATCGCGAATTTCATCCCCGCGATCGCGAGACACCACGAGATATGTGCGACCTTTCCTTCGCTCCAATCCGGATGACGCTCGATCGTAGACGCCCGCGAGGCGGCCATGACCGCATCGCGAAACGTGAAGAATGTGACGATGTTCCCCTTCCGACTCGACATCGCTCCCTCCGGAAGGGTGACGAGCTCATAGCCAAGGAATCCGAAGGATTGCGCATACCCCATGCGCTTCAGCGCTTCGGCGAGTTGTCGGAAATTGAGCGCCTGCCGCATATCGACAAGGACGACGCTCTGCGTGAAATCCGGATACTCCTGCGCCTTGAGCTCGGCGAGCGCAAGGTCTTTGGCGGCATAAAGGAGTGATCCATCAGATTTCCGCAAAAGCATGACACCGAGCTTCTGTTCCTCCATGTCGATGATCAACGCACCCTGACTTTTGATCGCGATCTTCTTTTCCTCCAACTCCTGCAACAGTTCATGTGCGCGATCCACGCATTCAGAATCAAAATATTGTCGTTCGATCCGGACGCCAAGCTCGTCAAAGACGCCATTGATCTCATCCATGCACCAACGTTTCGTCTCCCGCCACAAGGCCTCCCATGCCGGTTCGTGCTTTTCCAGTGCCGCGTGAACGAATGAAACATTTTCCTGCAGCGCGTCCTCTTCCTCAAGCGCACGTGTCGCCTGCGTATACACGTCACCAAGATACCGCGCGTTCCGGTCCTCTCCCGGGACGGCGTTCAAAAGCGCATCGACATCGTCTTTCGCGAAAACGCGGACGTCGTACCCATGATCCGTCACCAGTTTCCAAAGGCACTTGGCCACATGCGTCCCGATGTCATTGATGTAGCTCACTGGGATCACGGTCGCACCCGCCCGTCGGAGCAGCGGGACGAGTGATGCCCCAAGAATGAGGTTTCGCAGATGCCCGACGTGGATCTCCTTATGCGTGTTCGGATTCGCGTATTCGAAAAGGGTCTTTTGACCTGCGAGCGCGTCCGTTTGTCCGAAGGCTTCCCCTTCTCGCGCGACCTCGGCCAACAAACGCGGGACGAGTGCCCCGACATGGATCCGAAAATTCAAATACGGACCGACCGGCGTCGCCGCCGCGATCGTGACATCCGTCCCTTCGAGTTTCTGCGCCAAGGCCACTGCGACATCCGCCGGATTCGCTCCCATGACCTTCCCGAGCGCGAAACAACCGAAGGCAAGATCCCCATGCTCCGAAGATGGCGGAACCACAAGATCCTTTGGATCAACGGTCTGCTCCGCAACTTCGGAGAGGCGACGGGCGATATGGGCCCGGATGACGTCCCAGGTGGACTGCGTCATACAAGCTTCACGAAATGCCGCTTCCCTTTTTGGATGAGATCCCCCTTTGCGACGTCCGCCGACGGATCTTTGAGGACCTCCTCATTCACTCTCACGCCACCCTGTTCGATCTGCCGCCGCGCATCGGATTTCGATGAGACGAGTTTTGCATCCACCAATGCATCCACGAGCGTCATGCCCTTCGTCGCCTTCAATTCCGGCACCTCCTCCGGCGTTTCATGTGCCTTATGCACCCGATCGAAATGCTCTGCGGCCTTCGATGCCGCCTTACCGCCGGTAAGCAGGGAAACGATCTCTTCCGCGAGCCGACGCTTGTAACCGACCGGGTTTTCCCCGTCCGTGATCGCCGCGCGGATATCCGCGATCTCACCATCCGGCACGTCCGTGCACAATTCAAACCCCGGGATGATCATCCCGTCCTTCCAGCTCATGACCTTCCCATACATGTCCTCCGGCGTATCGAGCAATGACACCATATTGCCCTCGCTCTTCCCCATCTTGGTCCCCGTCGGATCCGTCAGAAGTTTCGTCGTCAACACGAATTTCTCCTTGTTCTTCATCTCTCGCAAGAGCGCGCGTCCGGCCAACATGTTGAAGGTCTGGTCATTCCCGCCAACTTCAAGATCCACATCCATCACGACCGAGTCATATCCCTGCATGAGCGGGTACAAGAACTCGTGAAGATACACGGGCTTCCCTTCTTTCATGCGACGTTCGAACATGTCGCGTTCCGCCATCTGTTGGACCGTGAAGTGCGAGGCAAGTTCGACGACGTCGCCGAAGGACATCTTCGCGAGCCACGCGCTGTTGAATTTCAACGAGGCCGCATTCGGTCCGTCGAAGGACAGGAAACGCGACGCCTGCTTCTTATACAACTTACAGTTCGCAAGCACATCATCACGAGTGAGTTGTTTGCGGACCGCCGACTTATCCGTCGGGTCGCCGATCATGGCCGTGAAGTCGCCGATGAGGAGAAAGACCTCGTGTCCGAGGCGTTGCAACTCCGCGAGTTTCCGCAACCAGATGACATGGCCGAGGTGCAGGGTCGGGCCCGTCGGATCCACACCCGTGTATACACGGATCCGTTGTCCGCTCTTTAAGAGCTCGTCTAATTTTTCCCGCGTCGGATATACATTCTCGACCGCCCGGGTGAGGAACTGCGCGATCGCCTTCGGATCTGTCGATGCCTTGGATTTCGTGGCCATATTTCGCGGTCATCGTAGCGAAAACGGGGCTTTTCTGCAATGAAAAAAGCCCCGGGAGGATCCGGGGCTCTATCACTTCAATCTTCCGACCCGCTCCTTCAACGCCGCGAGCTTGGCCTCGGCCTCGCCGTACTTCGCCTCCATGTCCTCGCGGACCTGACGCGGGGCCTTGGCGAGAAAATCGGGGTTCTTCAATTTGGCCGTGAGCGACGCGATATATGATTCCGTCGCATTCACCTCTTTTTCCAGTTTTGCCTTCTCCTTTTCAACGTCGATGGCTCCGACGAGGTTCAAGGCGACCATGCCACGCGAGGCCGGCAACGAGACCCAATCCGCCGGAACGGCGTCGACGAACTGCAGCGATGACGCGCGTATCAGTGCCGCCACGATATCAGCCTGATCCTTCAGGTCATCCGCACCGGTCACGACCGCGTCGATCTCAACGGATGGTTCGATCCCGTTCTCCGCACGGAGGCGGCGCAACACGGTCACGACCTCACGAAGCGCTTCGAACGTTCCATAGGCGTTCAATGCATCCGGGTCAGTAGAAATCTCAGACTGTGGCCACTTCGCGGTGATGAGCACTCCCTCAAACCCGGCCGTCTTCCAGATATGTTCGGTCACGAACGGCATGAACGGATGCCACAACGCCAAGATCGTCTGCAAGATGTGACGAAGGATCGCCTCTTTCCCCTTTTCGATCTTCGCGATCTCCAGATACCAGTCCGCAAGATCACCCCAGGTGAAATCACGCAGCTCTTCCCCGGCCTGCGAGAATTCGTATCCTTCGAGCTTCTTGGTGACGGATCGGACGACATCATTTAACCGCGTCAAGATCCACCGATCCGCCAGCGTCTTCGGTGTTGCGTCCGTCTCCGTCGCATCCCCGATCGTCATGAGGATGAACCGCGAGATATTCCAGAGCTTGTTCACGAAGTTCCGTCCGCTCTCGATCTTCTCCGTGTAGTACTTCGAATCATTCCCTGGCGATACGCCGAGGATGAGACTCACGCGCAATGCATCGCAGCCGTACTCGTCAATGACCTCGATCGGATCGATCCCATTCCCCGATGACTTGGAGAATTTCTTTCCGTCTTTGTCACGCAGGATCCCGTGGATATACGCATCTTTGAATGGGATCTCGCCCAACGCATACGTCCCCATGAGGATCATACGCATGAGCCAGAGATACAGGATCTCATACCCCATCTGCATCCAGCTTGTGGGATAGAAGGTCTCGAGATCCGTGTTCACGCGACCGTCATTGCCATACGCGCGCAACAGATAGCCGCCGTTCTTCGGATACGACTCGAGCCACTTCGCATCCGTGCCGTACGCGCCCATCGTACTGATGACATCGCCATGCGAAACGACGATCACCGTCTTGCCCATATGCGACTTCAGCAGATCATCCATGAACGCATCCGCTCGCGACTTCAACCCCGCATAGGACTCGACGGTGTCCATGGTCTTTCCCTCGATCCATTGCGCATACGGTCCGCGCGCGGCATTGAATTCCGCTTCGCTTCCGCCGCTGTATTTCCCAAGTCCGATCTCGTGCAACCTATCGTCAAACGAAAGTGGGAGTCCCAATTTCTCCGAAAGGATCTTCGCCGTTTCCTTTGCGCGTCGCACCGGCGACGAGATGATCTCGACCGGTCCCTCCTTTTTCAGATGCTCCGCAACCTCGGCGACCTGCTGGATCCCCACCTCGGTCAGTCCATTCTTCGGATTGTCGATCGCATCATCGATGAACCCCTCGGCGTTGGAATGCGCCTGCCCATGCCGCACGAAGAGCACGCGCGTAAGTGGCCAACCGAGCGTGGAGAATGGCCATGACCCGGAACTGAACCAGGTATCGAGCGTATCCGGGTCCTGTTCCCATCCTTCGCCCGGTGAGGTCTCCTGTACCCGGATGTCATCGCCCTTGTACCAGGCCGGGATCCGATGCCCCCACCACAGCTGACGCGACAGACACCAATCGCGGAGATTCTCCACGCGGTCGAGATAGAGTTTCGTGAACCGGTCCGGCGTGATCATGACCTTTTGTGGCGGATCGCCGCCGAGTCCCGTGGTCACAGCCTCGCGCATGAGGTCGCGCAGGCTCTTCCCGCGGTTCGGGATCATCTTCTTCATGTCGAGCCACCACTGCGTGAGCGGGATCGCTTCGATGATGTCGCCATACCGATCTGATGTCCCGACGTTCTGCGAGATCTCCTCTTCTTTCTCCAACAAACCCTGATCGCGCAGCCACTTCACGAATTTCTCGCGTGCTTCCTCGACAGACCGTCCCGCGTATTCCGTACCGGCCTCTGTCGTCATCTTTCCATCTGTACCGATGACCGGGATGATACCTATCGGATCACCGGCCGCCTTCTGCTTTTCATACATCGCGAAATCCACGGCGCTGTGTGCCGGTGTCACGCCGAGCGCACCCGTACCGAAGGTCGGATCGACCTCTTCGTCCGCGATGACCTTGATCTCAAGCGGCTTTGCCGCACCGACATCGACCGTAAAGGTCTTACCGATGTAGTCCTTATATCGCGCATCTTTCGGATGCACGGCCACAGCCGTATCCCCAAGCTTGGTCTCAGGCCGCGTCGTTGCGATCGTGATGGGAAAATCTTTGGAGTATTTGAACGTATAGAGCTTGGACGGACGCTCCATATATACGATCTCATCGTCGGAGCAGGTAGACTGCCCTTTCACCGACCAATTCACGACGCGGTATCCGCGATAGATGAGACCGTCCTCGTACATGCGTGTGAAGAGCGTGTTCACGGTCCGGCTCCGCGGCTCATCAAAGGTGTATGCCAACCGCGTCCAATCACAACTCGTCCCCACCTTGCGGATCTGCGAGAGGATCGTCGCCTTGCTCTGTTCCGCGAACGCGCGGATCTCTTCCAAGAGCTTTTCGCGACCGAGTTCCTGTCGGGGATTGGTCATTCCCTTTGCCATCAATAGTTTCTCGACCTTGGCCTGCGTCGCGATCGCCGCGTGATCCGTCCCCGGCACGAGCAGCGTTTTGCGTCCACGCAACCGCTGGAACCGGACCATCGTATCCATGATCGCGTTTTCGAACGCGTGTCCCAAATGCAGGACACCGGTCACGTTCGGTGGCGGCATCATGACGCAGAACGGCTCCCCCTCTTCCGAAGGCTGGAAAGCGCCGGAGGCTTCCCATGCGCGATAGATATCATCTTCTACAGAGGAAGCGTCGTACGCTTTTGGCAGGTCATCAAAACGGGGCATAAAGTACGTTGATAGTACGTTGCGCATAGAATTGAGGCAACTGTCGGGATATCGGACGTTTTCGCGTGTTTTTGTAAATAAAAAACTTTACATCTCTTCGCTCTATAAAGCCAAAAACCCTTGACCTGTCGGGCATTCAAGGCTAAGCTCACACATCCGATTTTTGATGTCGGGACCATGGCACTTACCGTCGAACAACAGACGACCGAGCTCATCACCCGCGCGAAGCGGATCCTCGTCGCCACGAAAGAACATGCCTCCGTCGACGCCCTTGCGGCCGTCGTCGCGCTTTTGACGTATCTCCGAAAACTCGACAAACAGGCAGACGGCGTGGTTCCGGGCTTCACTCCTGACCAGCTCCCAAAGTTTCTCGGAACAGCGGACGGCATCCGACCGCTCGCAGGTGCCATGCGTGCGTTCGAGCTCGCCCTCGATGTGACCAAGACCCCGATGGAAGAGATCACGTATGATGTCCGCAATGGAAAACTCCTCGTCCATATCGTTCCGGAGACCGGCGAGTGGACGCCCGCAGACGTGAGCTTCCGCCATGGCGAAGATCGATATGACCTCGTCATCGCCCTCGACTGCCCGGACCGCATCTCGCTCGGTCCCCTCTTTCGTGATCACGCGGATTTCCTATACCGCACACCCGTGATCAACATCGACCGCGACCCGGGCAACGAACATTGGGGTCAGGTGAACCTTGTGGACCTCACGGCCGTGTCGACGAGCGAGATCTTGTACGGACTTTTCCAGCGATGGGATAAACATCAGATCGACGAATCGATCGCGACAGCGCTCCTCGCAGGTATGATCGCGAAGACCCAGTCGTTCCGGACGCAAAGCGTGACGCCGAAGACGCTTCAACATGCATCGGCACTCGTCGCCATGGGTGCCAAGCGCGAAGAGATCGTCCACGGACTCTGGCGCACGCGCTCGGTCGCCACGCTCCGACTCTGGGGGAAGGCGCTTTCGCGTCTTGAACAAGACCGTGAGCTCGGGATCGTTTGGGCCACGCTTTCCCGTCAGGATTTTGTGGACACGGGCGCGCACGAGAATGCGCTTGAAGGCGTCGTGGACGAACTCCTTTCCTACGCACCGGAAGCGAAGGTCGTGGTCTTGGTGCATGAGCAGGAAGGCAACGGTGGCGCATGCGTCACGATCCACGCGGCCTCCTCACGAAATGCACAGGAGCTCGGGCGACCGTTCGGCGCCACGGGTTCACGTGAACGCGTGGACTTCTGTCTCACGCCCGGCCAACCGCTCATCGAGGGCACGCAGATGGTCATCGACCGCCTCCGCCAGACCATCCAGGCGACGAAATAATAAAAAATGTCATCCCCCGGCTCGACCGGGGGATCTTCCTATTGGGGTTAGATACGACCATTTCAAGCAGAAGATGTCTCGACCGTGCTCGACATGACATTCCTTATATTTTTTATAACCGCTGCCGCAACGCCTCTTCCAGGATCACCGCCGTCGCGACGGAGACGTTGAGACTCTGCACCATTCCGCGCATCGGGATCGTGATCATGCCATCCGCGAGACGGAGAAGGTCTTCCGACGCTCCCGCATGTTCGTTCCCGACCGCGATCGCGACCTTGCCTTTCAGATTCCACTCCCATTGCGGTTTCCCCTGTTCCGATAACGTCGCGACCAGGACTTTGAACTTCCGACGATGTAGCGATCCGATGGTCTTGTAGACCGAATGCGACTCGTTTGATCGTCAGCCACTTCGCGGCAGATGCCGCGGCATTGGTCCGGAGCTCGCGCATCCGCGGCGCCTTGGTCGGATAGACAAGATGTACCTCACCGACGCCGACCGCATCGCAGGTCCGCAGGATCGCTCCGAGGTTATGCGGATCATCCACGGATTCAATGATCACAGCCAGCGATGCGAATCGCCGTCGCTTCAGATCCGAGATCCTCTTGGTCCGCTCCGGGGTCATGGCCGCATGATACCAAACGGGAGCCATTTGGCTCCCGTTATGATCTTTTCCAAGAAATCTTACTGCGTCGATGATGGCGCTTCTCCCTGCATGGCGTGATCTGGCGCCGGCTGCATCATATGTTCCGTTCCGGCGGATGACGGCTGCTTCAGTGCATCGGCACACTCTGTCTTGAGGCAGGTCGCGATGGTGTCCGCGTCCGACTTCTCTGCACACGCATTCACACACGCCGCGCGAGGAGCCATGAGCGTCGACGGCGTGCTCGAAGTCATCGCTCCATTCGTCTGCCCTGCTGCGAGCTTATCCAACTGTGGCAACATGTGATCCAAACGCATCTCGATCCGCTTCAAGCGCCAACAAGGTCAACAGCGTCGGATCGTTGGTCTGCTCCTGTGCATTCACCGCCGTGAAGGCGATGGCTGCCGTCAGCACCACAGCGAGTCCGGAAACGATGGCTGCCGTCCACACATGTGCCACGCCACGTGCGGCATGGACGATGTAATGGTTGTGCATCGGCGAGGTCGGTCCGCAATACCGGACACGGCAGGTCGCCTTGCACCCGGAGTGCCCACAGGTGGAACCTCCGGTCGGCCCGGCGGGGATCGGCGAAGAGCCAGCCTTTTTGCGACGGACGGGTCGCTTCTTCGGAGTCGTTGTTGCCATACGGAAAAGAGGTGCAGTTAGGTATTGATTATGACGTTGACGACAGTATACCACATCTTTTTCTGTCAAACACTCATCCGGCGCGATCGCAAAACATCCCGTGTGTGCGGGATGTTTTGAATGGTGGGCGCGAGAGGAGTCTCACTGCTCGACCTCGCATTGCTCGGTCTGCGCTCGCGGGAACCTTCGGGTTCCCGCGGACCCTCCTCAACGTTCGGGAAACTCCCGTTTCCCGCCCCCTTCCCATTCGACTCCTCTTCGCGATCGCAAAACATCCCGTGTGTGCGGGATGTTTTGAATGGTGGGCGCGAGAGGAGTCGAACCTCTGACCTCCACAATGTCAATGTGGCGCTCTAACCAACTGAGCTACGCGCCCGAAGAAAAATGCGTGCGGGGAATGTACAAGATGACCGCGCAGATGTCAAAGGTCCGTTCAAAGAAAAAACGCCCTCATGAGAGGGCGTTTGAGAGGACCGAGAACTTGTCCCGTTTCAGATAAAGAGCTTCTCGAGAACGTGATCCACTTCGTTCACGCCCTTCGGGATCTCCTGAACGGATGCATCGCGCTCGAAAAGCGGACGGACCACGTCGATCCACTGTGACGCTTCAAGATCAGAGCTAAAGGTCCGCACGGTCGGATAATGACCTGCGCGGATGCCGGCGAGGTCGCCACCGTACGTGCGCACGATCGCGTGTGCAGGCGTGAACAACACCTGTCCCGGAGCAAGTCCCTTGATCACCCGTTCCATCGTCACGATCACCTCCATGGAAAGTCCGAACGGCCCCGACCATACGGCGCGCCACGCGTCCGGTCAAGACGAGATACAAAAAACCCCGCCTTCCGCGGAGCATTTGCTTCGACATTTCAGAAGAGTGACCATCCGAACCGAGAACGACCTTGGGAATTTTATCCTGATCCTCCGCCGAAGCGGATGACAGTTGATATCTCCCTAGAAAGGAGGTGATCCATCCGCAGCTTCCGCTACGGATGCCTTGTTACGACTTCGTCCCTATCGCTGGCTCCACCTTCGATCCCTTAACAGGACCTTCGGGCGTTTCCAACTCTCTTGACGTGACGGGCGGTGAGTACAAGACCCGAGAACGTATTCACGGCGGCGTAGCTGATCCGCCGTTACTAGCAAATCCGGCTTCATGAGGGCGAGTTTCAGCCCTCAATCCGAACTGGGGCGCGGTTTGGTGGGATTAGCTCCGTCTTGCGACTTGGCAGCCCATTGTCCGCGCCATTGTAACACGTGTGTAGCCCCAGGCGTAAGAGCCATGCTGATTTGACGTCATCCCCGCCTTCCTCCCCGTTATCCGAGGCGGTCTCCCGTGAATATTCAACACGGGACAGGGGTTGCGCTCGTTACCCGACTTAACGGTACATCTCACGACACGAGCTGACGGCAACCATGCAGCACCTGTGCAGCACCCTCGAAGGCGGCCACTGTTTCCAGCGGCTTGCAGCTGCATGTCAAACCTGGGTGAGGTGCTTCGCTTATCGTCGAATTAAACCACATGTTCCTCTGCTTGTGCGGGTCCCCGTCTATTCCTTTGAGTTTTAGCCTTGCGGCCGTACTCCCCAGGCGGGATGCTTAACGCGTTAGCTTGTTTCACCGACACCGAGAGGGTCGATACTCCCGATATCTAGCATCCATCGTTTAGGGCGTGGACTACAGGGGTATCTAATCCCTTTCGCTCCCCACGCTTTCGTCCCTGAGTGTCAGGCGCGTTCCAGCGAGCTGCCTTCGCATTTGGTGTTCTTACCGATATCAACGCATATTACTACTACACCGGTAATTCCGCTCGCCTCTTCCGGCCTCTAGTCGTGCCGTATCGATGGCGGTTTCCGGGTTGAGCCCGAAAATTTAACCACCGACGCACACGACCACCTGCGGACCCTTTACGCCCAGTAAATCCGGATAACGCTTGAGGTCTCTGTATCACCGCTGCTGCTGGCACAGAGTTAGCAACCTCTTATTCCTCAGGTACCGTCAAAATTCTTCCCTGAGAAAAGCAGTTTACGACCCGAAGGCCTTCATCCTGCACGCGGCGTCGCTCGGTCAGACTTTCGTCCATTGCCGAATATTCTCGACTGCAGCCACCCGTAGGTGTCTGGGCAGTGTCTCAGTCCCAGTGAGGGGGATCATGCTCTCACATCCCCTACCCGTCATAGCCTTGGTGAGCTTTTACCTCACCAACAAGCTGATAGGACATAGGCCCCTCTCACAGCGTCTTGCGACTTTACATGCGAATGACTTTTGTCCCCGCATGTCCATCGTGGAATTAGCTCGCCTTTCGGCAAGTTGTGCCCGACTGTGAGGTAGGTTACCAATGTGTTACGCACCCGTTTGCCACTAGTCTCCCTCGGTATTGCTACTAAGGGAGACCCGTTCGACTTGCATGCCTTAGACACGCCGCCAGCGTTCATCCTGAGCCAGGATCAAACTCTCAAATAGAACCCTCGAGCCTGGTGGATCGAGGATCAATCAATATGATGCCTTCTCGTCCGAAGACGAGTCGGCTAGACCCGATTCATGATGGTCACTCTTCTGTTGTCGAAGTGGCGGTCCGTTGCTCAGCGACACGAAACCACGCTCTTGGCGTGGATGTCTCGTTCGTCTGTGGAAGGCACCGAGGTTTGGACGTGCCGGAAGGTTACCTGAGCCCGACGACCGTGTCAAGTGTTTTTTGTCCACTGGATCTGCCCGATTTTACAGATAAAAAAAGCCCCGCCATTCGAGCACAGCGAGGCTTAGAAGAGGGGCCGATCAGGGAGCGATGACCGTCTGCCACCCGCCCCAAAGGTTTTGGGTCGGATCGATGGGCATCGAGGTGTCGAAGTCGAGGCCGACGATCTCGAACAGGCCGATGAACTGATGCCCGATCAACGACCCCGGGACGATGTCGTGGGGCGCGATATCAGCCCGGAACTCGAACGTCGCCTCCGTATCCTGCTGCAGGACGAACGGTCCAATGAATGACGCGCGGATCTCGGGGGTTCCGTCGTAGGCCTGCGCCACCTGGAACCCGGTCGGCTGCAGGATGTTGACGTCGCCGCCCATGAACGATGGATTTTGGAAATTCCAGTCGTTCTGATCCACGCCGCAAGCGTTCGTGCAGAAGAAGGTCGGCGCATCGGCTCGGATGGCGAAATCCATTTCCGTGATCGTGACATCGCCGCACGAGGCCATGAGGGTCACAGTCACGAACGGAACGCCTTCGGTCCCGGCCGCGACCGCTCCATCAGGCGGACCGATGACGTTGAAACGGAACGTCGGTCCGACGCAGTCCGAAGATGGCTGATCCGTCCCGCCGTCGTCGACGGGCGGAGACGATGCGATCCGGCACGGAGGCGGCGCATCGGCACAGCTCGGAATGTTCTGATCGAGCTTTGTCCCCGAAGGATCGACCTGCCCGCCACATGCGACAGCAAGGCATCCGGTCAGGACACTGAGAACGAAACGGGTCATCTGCTCTCCTTGAAAGAGGTGAAAAGTCCGACTTCCAGAAAGGAATAGCCGAACATACGCGAATCCGGTGTATTTGTCAATCCAAAAACGCGCTCCGATCGAGACGTGGGACAGTTGACAAAATAGCGATTTTCGCGTATAGTCCCACGTTCTTTCCAAAACCGATCTTCGGCATCTCACACAACAAGGAGTCGCCGTGAGCTTCCATAACTCGCAACGAGCATTCCTCATGATCCAGGCACTCGACGTGGTCGAAGCCTGTCTCGCGAAGGAGAGCGTGGACGAACGCGATGCTGCCATCCTGGCAGGGATCCCCCACCTTGGCCTCCCACCGCTGACCATGGGTCAGAGGCGGCCACTCGCTCTCCGGAAATTCGACGCCCCTCCGGGCTCCTGGTCCCAGGTGGCCGAGCTCATGATCCGCAGCGCCGCGAGCAAACAAAACCGTTCCAACGGCCTCGTCCTCCACGTCCTGCGTGCCACGCGTCGCTCCCTCCGCCTCGCCTGCAAGGCAGAGGACATCGAAATTCCCCGTCCGCCGCTCTACACCGGCCGGGTCACTGGCCTCCTGAACAATGCCGTGGACCAAAACGTGGACCATGGCGACGAGGAGACCGACGCCGCGTACGAGGCCTGCGCGTGGATGCTACGCTCCGTCATCCCTCAGGAGGCCGAACGACGCGAATTGTCCCTTGAGGACATCGCCGACTTCAACAAAGAAGTGGTCGACTTCCTCGAGGAGGTCCTTACGGACGCCAAGATCCCGGACCCACGAAAGACCGCTCATTCGTGGTTCCTCAACTTCATGGATAGCGTGGCCGCTCAAAAAGCCGCCTGATCCCTCATTTCTCAGCCCCACCGTGACCGAACGGTGGGGCTTTTCTTTTCGCTTGCTATAGCGAATTTATGTTAAATAAGCCATTTTCAATACTGTTTATTTTTGTTTAAATTAAGCGAATATTGTGTAAGTTTATGCCTTGACAAACTGGTCTATCTGTGCTATATTATTTGGTCAAAAAGGCTGAGAACGCCCAAGTAGACCGGCCGCATCTGCGACCGTCGTACCCCACAATCAAACCCGATTCCCACCAGGAGGTGGTCCATGAACACGATCGCAATCGATTCGAAGAAGCTCGAGATCCTGAACGTCGCTCTCGCCGCCATCGAGACCTGCCAGAAGAACGGCAAGGTCACGGTCGACGAGCTCGGCCCCATCTCGAGCGCGATCGCGCTCGGGATCCAGCCTCCGTACGTGGCAAAGGGCCGTAAGCCCTTCACGCGCAAGGACGTGTCCGCACCCGCGGGCAGCTGGCAGCACTTCGCTGACGCCCTGGCTCAGCTCGAGTCCCAGGAATGGGACCGCGCGGCTCTGCAGGCCTCCACCAAGGAGACCGAGGACCCCATGAAGAAGGAGCGCTTCCAGAAGCGCCTCGGCTTCATGAACTTCCTCATGAGCGCGGTCCGCGGAGCGGTCTTCTACGCCGTGAAGCTGGAGGAAGAGGCCGTCCGACAGGCAGAGCAGAAGGCAGCGCGTGAGGCCGAGAAGGCACGCAGGGCAGCTGCGCTCGCCGCACTCTCCGACGAGGAGCGCGCGGCGCGCAAGGCGGCGGCCGAGGCGCTTCGAGCCGAACAGTCTCGGCGCGATCAGGCTCGCAAGAGCTTGATGGCCGCGGCCGAGTTCAACAGCTCGGCCCCTGCCCCGGCACCCACGCGCGACGATCGTGGACGGACGGTGCGTCAGCACCCCCCGCTCACGCCTGATCGCGTACGTGACCTCCTCGACCGCAAGGAACGGGATCTCACGACGGGCAACCGCGGCAAAGGCGAGGCCCTCCGCGACGCCTGTCGTTGGATGGTCGGCCTGGTCCTGCGCGAGCAGAACCGCCTCGACGACGCGACCTTGCAGCAGTGCAAGGGCGAAGTCACCATCGCGGCGACGTCGGCCTTCATGATCGACAACGGCGGGAATATGGCCGAGGCCGAGCGGCAGGCGCAGTCGTTCCTCGACGACTGCGTCCGGTTCAACCGCAATAAGGCGAACCTGGCCAAGGGCAAGCCTTCGCGCAAACCCAAGGCCTCGAACACAAAGAGGGACAACGCGCCGGCAACGGAGCGAAGCCCCGAACCCGTGGTCCAAGCCAAGACCGATCCTGCCCCGGCCCCTGTCGAGCCGCCTGCGCCCGAGGCCAAGCCGCGCCGCGTCTCCAAGCCGGCACCTCCGCCGGCAACCTGCTACGTCTCGTAGTAGCAACGCACCTTCGCCTCGTTCAACGAGGCCCCTCGCCAGCTGGGAACGCTGGTAACACTCTTCTCTCCCCGTTCGGAAATTCTTTCCGGACGGGGTGCGACTTCTCGGCATGAGCATCCACTCGTGCCCACAAGCCGCACCTCACAATACGATCTCGCCGGCCATATGCCGGCGTTGTCGTTTACCTGCGGATCCATTGACAAAACCGACTTTTTTTGATATGTTCAGTTGTTCCGTATTACGCCAAAAGGCAAAGACGGAACGCCCTGGACCTTCACGTTTGGATGCAGCACGCGAAGCGAGCGAGCACGCGAGGAGGCGTACGGAGCGTACGTCGACGAGCGCGCGGAGATCGCGACAATGTGATGCGCCGAACGTGGAGGTCCACATCGTATGAAAAAGCACATCCTCATCACCGGCGGTGCCGGCTTCATCGGATCGCATCTCACAGATGCGCTGGTTCAGCGTGGCTATGAGGTCACGGTCCTCGACAAAAAATCCCCCGCGGAAAGCCTGTACGTCCATCCGGACGCCGGCGTCCTCCGCATCGATCTGACACATCCCGAGGCCATGGCGCTCGTCAAAGCACTCGCCCCGGACGTGATCGTCCACCTGGCGGCAAATGCCAACGTAGCCAAATCCGTCGCCGATCCGGCGATGGACGCGGAGATCAACTATCTCGCGACGGTCCGTCTCCTTGAGACGGCCAAGGACCTCGGTGTGGAGAAATTCATCTTCACGTCGACCGGCGGTGCGCTCTCTTCTGAGCACACCGTCCTGCCGACACCCGAAGATCGTCCGGCTGAACCGCTCTCCCCGTATGCCCGCCACAAGCTGGCATCCGAGCAGATGGGTGCGTTCTACGCCAAGACGCACGGGTTGCCGTTCGTGGCGCTGCGCCCGGCCAACGTCTATGGTCCGCGCCAGTCGCCGACCCAGGGCGAGGCCAATGTCATCGCGACGTTCGCCGAACGGATGCAGAAGAACGAACAGACGGTCGTGAATGGCACCGGCCTCCTGACACGTGATTACGTCTATATCGATGACGTGGTCCGCGCGATCGTCCTGGCGCTTGAGAACGAAGATACCCTTGGCATCTTCAACATCGGATCTGGAACGGAAACGACCGTTCTCGACATCCATCGCCTGGTCGCAAAAGCTTCCGGCTATCCGGCCGCACCGGTCCACGGACCCGCGGCCAAAGGCGAACCCCAGCGATCCTGCCTCGACATCACCAAGGCCAACACCGTCCTCGGCTGGCGGCCGACCGTGAGGCTCGAAGACGGGATCGAACGGACGGTCGCTTGGGTCGGACGTGAGAATACGAAGCCTGTCGCGATCGAAGCCGCGTAACACCGGTGAATAGCCCCGCCTCTCTATGAGGCGGGGTTTTTCTATTCTCGGATGCTCTGCGGTGGAACACCAACGCCTCATTGAGGTCCTCAATGGGAAATTAATAACAAATATGTCATTTCGAGCTTGTCGAGAAATCTTCGCATTGGAATCGTCAGGCTGAACATCCAACATGAAGATCTCTCCGCTCCGGTCGAGATGACGGGTTACTTTATTATTTTCCGCGTCAGCCTCGCCCAATCATCTGGCGAAAGATCCTCAGCTCGTGCTTTCGAAGCAATGTCGACATCTTCCAACAGCCGCGCGGCGAGCTTCAAATTCGATGAGAGCAGTTTCCGAGGATGCGCAAACCCCCTCTTCGCGATCTCCATGATCTTCACGGGATCGATCCCCCAACGCTCTTCCCGTTCCGGCCACGGCATGGGAGAGATGCGGATCACGGCAGATTCGACCTTCGGTGCGGGATAGAATGCGCTCGCAGGAACACGGCGCGTGATCCGAGCAGACGAAGCGGACAGCGCGACCATGAGTGAGAGTAGGGACATCTTGTGATCGCGCATGACGATGCGCTCCGCAACTTCCCTCTGAATCAATGCCACGAGCATCTCCGGCGGATGTGGTGCCCAAAGCGCCTTCCGTAATGCGAACGATGTGATGCCATATGGCAGGTTCGAGACGAACTTCCATTCTTCATCTCCCATCGCCTCATGCCAATGCACGTCCGTCGCATCCCCTTTGATCAGGGTGAATGCCTCATTAGCGAACCGCTCATCAAGATACGCCTGGAACCGCCGATCCTTTTCAATGGCCGTCACGTCTGCCCCGGCATCCAACAAGGCATGCGTCAACACGCCAAGCCCAGGCCCGATCTCAAGCACGCGATCTCCGGAGCGGATATTCGCTTCTTCGACGATCGTTGCGAGGACCGGCTTATTGATCAAAAAATGCTGACCGAGTCGTTTGTTCGGTCCGGCGCCGATCCCGGCGAGTGTCTGTTTGATCTCGGTGGGCGTCATAGTCGGATCGCGCCTTCGCGAAGGATCTCCACACGACCGTTCGGCAGGACGCGGGCGACCGTCGAGGGCTTCCGGCGGGGCAGCGCGCCCGCATCGATCAAAAGGTCGGGCTGGACCGCGAAGTCACGGAAGGCCCGGACCACCGCCCGACCCGAGGATGCGGGGTTCTGACCGCTTCGATTCGCCGAGGTGGCGGCGATCGGATGTCCGAACGCGAGTACGATCCTCTTCGCGACCGCGTCCGGCGTCACGCGGATCCCGATGATCCGTTTCGGATTCACGCGCGATGGAAAGGTGATCCCATTTCTCAAATGGATGAGCAGGGTCAGCGGACCGGGCCAATACGATCGCGCGAGCTGATGCTCGTCCGAGCTCATATCCGCAAGTTTCGACGCCTGAGCAAAGCTCCCTGCAATGAGTTGGAGCGGCTTGGTCTCCGCGCGTCCTTTGATCCGAAAGATCTTCCGGATCGCCGCGGCATTCCATGGGTCACACGCTAATCCGTATACGGTCTCGGTCGGCAATGCGATCACGCCGCCGTGCTTCAGGACGCGGACAGCTTCACGGATCCCCGCGGCGTCTGGATGAACGATCTGCATGTCCGTATGCTAGTCGAAAAAAGCGGAGATGGCGAGCTATGGTATCCTCCCCTCATGCATCATTCCCTTTTTAAGAGACTATTCAGCCTCGGACAGCATAACCATCCGATCGACAAATTAGCGGAGGCGAACAGTCTCCTGACCAGCGTCGCCCTCTATCCGCAATTCTTCAAAGCGCTCGCAACGCATCAAACGACCGGGATCTCTCCCACGACCTACGCGATCATCCTCGTGAACAACATCGTCTGGATCGCCTATGGCATCCATCGGAAGACCCCACCACTCGTCCTCGCGTCCACCATGACGGTCATCGCAAGTTTCGGCATCCTCATCCTCATCGCCATCGGCATGGCATGAGAAAACGACCCCTCAGGGTCGTTTAGTCTTCCTTGTTCAACTCCGCGCGGAAATCGCCGGGTTTGATACCTTGACGAAGCTCCGCTTCCACGAACGGATCGAGCTCGCCGTCGAGCACACCATCCGTATCCGATGTTTCGACGCCGGTCCGCAGGTCCTTCACCATCCGGTACGGCTGGAGCACGTAGGAGCGGATCTGGCTTCCCCACTCCGCGCTGTGGAACTCCCCGCGAAGCTGCTGTTTCTCCTTCTGCAATTCTTCTTCCTTCAATTTCAGGAGCTTTGCCTTGAGGATGCGCATGGCCGTCTCCTTGTTCTGTGTCTGTGATCGCTCATTCTGACATGAGACCGTGATCTTCGTCGGGAGATGGACGATGCGCACCGCCGAATACGTCGTATTCACGGACTGTCCGCCCTTGCCGCCGGACGTGAACGTATCGATGCGCAGATCTTCCGGTTTGATCTCGATGTCCACGGAGTCTTCGACCTCGGGAAGGACCTCGACGAGGGCAAAAGACGTCTGGCGAAGTGAATCCGCATTGAACGGCGACAAGCGGACGAGTCGATGGACACCTGCTTCGCCTTTGAGGTGGCCGTACACATGACGTCCCTCCACCATGAACGTTGCGGACTTGATCCCTGCCTCGGTGCCGCGGCTCTCATCAAGAAGCTTCACGGTCCATCCCTTCTTCTCGGCATAACGGAAGTACATGCGAAGGAGCATCTCGGCCCAATCCTGCGCATCCGTCCCGCCCGCACCCGCGTGGATCGAAAGGATGGCATTCGACGCATCGTGCGGACCGGAAAAGAGCATGTCGAACTCCTGTGCCTGATACTGCTTCTCCGCCTTGGCAAGACGGGTCTCCAACTCCTTCTGCATCTTCGGATCATCCAGCTCCGCGAACTCCTGGATCTCCATGACCTCGATCCGCAGCTTTTCCCATTTCTCGAAATCCTTGGACAGGTCCGCAAGCTTTCGCGATTCTCGCTTCGCCCGTTCCGGTTCGCTCCAAAAATCCGGCGCGGCGGCCTCGGCCTCAAGGGCTTTGACCTCCTCGCGCATCGCATCGATATCCAAAACCCGCCATGCGTCTTCGATCTTGGCGCGCAGGTCAGTGATGCGTTCGAGGAGGTCGGTCTCCATGCGCGCGACAGTACCCGGAAATGAACAAAAAAGCAATCCGCGCAGGGCGGATCGCTTTTCGATTCTGACAGTCTTTTCTCTTAGATGTTGAAGTTCTTCCGCAGGGGCCCGATGAGCGGGATCTCCCAGAATTCACCGGACAACGCCTTGATGAAGGCCATGAGGTCCGCAAGGAAGACGATGATCAACAGCAACCATCCGATGATCGGGAACCAGAAGACGAACGATCCGACGATCCAGACGATGAAGAGCACCAAGCCTTGTTTGGCATGCTCTTGGCAGAACTTGGATTCGCGTTTGGCGAGGAGCGGAATGAGGAAGAGGATGCCGATATAGCTCAATGCGGCGATCACCTTGTTATCGTCGACGTCCTTCTTATCGAAGTGCGGGACGACTGTGGCGTTGATAGGTTCGGTCATAGGGGTAGAAGTTATTGCGAGAAGGATAGCAGGAGCTGAGTCAGGCCACAATACGGCCACCGAAGGCAAACAATGATACTCCGATCTGCGTCAAACGGATCAAGGCGTTGATCAGATCACATTCCCGGCGTCGGGAAGACGTTCGTGTCCTGATTCGAGATCGGCGTCTTGCTATTGGATGGCGTCGGCGCAGGCGCGGGCGTGGGCTTCGGAGCTGGTGCTGGAGCGGGGGTCGGAGTCTGGAGCGGGTGCTGCCGCACTGTTTGCGCTCCCTTCATTGGTCGTCGTGGGTACGGTGGACGTTTGAGCAGGCTCTGCGGGCGCCGTCGTCGGGTGGATGCCGGTGCCGCTCACGAACCAAAAGAAGACCAGCACCAAGACGATCGCAGCTGCGACCTCTAAAGCATGTGCGCGGAGAAATGATTTGGGTTCCATAGGTCAAAAATACAATACACGAGTAGCTTCGATCTGTTACGTCCCGCATAAAAGGCCTCCATTCAGGAGGCCTTTCTTGGATCAATATCCCATCGGCATGCCGCCGCCATGATCATGGCCGGCTGCGGGGTCTTCCTTCTTCGGGATGTCCGTGATGACGCACTCGGTCGTGAGGAAGAGCGCCGCGATGGACGCGGCATTCTGCAATGCCGTCCGTGTGACTTTCGCCGGATCCACGATGCCGGCCTTCAGAAGATCTTCGTACGTATCGGTCGCAGCGTTGTAGCCATCCGACCCTTCGCGCTTCTTCACTTCTTCAGCGACGACGGATCCATCCTTCCCCGCGTTCGATGCGATGGCGCGGATCGGTTCTTCGATCGCCTTTTTGAGGATCGTGACGCCGAGCGCCTCTTCTCCTTCCAAAGACAATGCCGTAAGCGCCGGAATGCAACGCAGGAGCGCCACACCGCCGCCTGGGACGATCCCCTCTTCCACCGCGGCCTTGGTCGCGGAGACGGCATCCTCGATACGATGCTTCCTCTCCTTCATCTCCGTCTCCGTGGCCGCACCGACCTTGATGACGCCGATCCCACCCGCGAGCTTCGCGAGGCGCTCCTGGAGCTTTTCACGGTCGAATTCCGATTCCGTGTTCTCGAGTGATGCGCGGATCTGAGACGCGCGCGCGTCGATGTCCGTCTTCTCGCCCTTCCCCTCGACGATCGTCGTATGGTCCTTCGTCGCGACGACCTTGTGCGCAGACCCGAGGTCCGACAACTCGACGGAATCAAGTTTGCGACCCACGTCTTCGGTGATCAAGGTCGCGCCGGTCATGACCGCGATGTCCTGCAACATCTCCTTGCGACGGTCGCCAAAACCCGGAGCCTTCACCGCGAGGGCGTTGAACGTGCCGCGCAACTTGTTCAAGACGAGCGTCGTCAACGCCTCGCCTTCGAGGTCATCCGCGATGAGGACGATGTCCTTTTTCCCGGTCTGCACGACCTTCTCGAGGATCGGGAGGATCTCTTGGATGGACGAGATCTTTTTGTCGGTCACGAGAATGAACGGATCCGTCAGCTCGGCCTCCATCCGCTCCGTATTCGTGACCATGTAGTGCGAGAGATAGCCCTTGTCGATGCGCATACCTTGCACGACCTCGGTCGTGACACCGAACGCCTGCGACTCCTCGACCGTGATCACACCGTCCTTGCCCATCTTCTGCATGGCCTCGGCAATGGTCTTCCCGATCTCCGCGTCATTCGCCGAGATGGAAGCGACCTTCTCGATGTCATCGCCAGAAACCGGCTTCGCGGTCTTTTGCAGTTCCGAAATGACCGCCTCCACACCCTTCTCGATGCCGCGCTTCACGGCGAGCGGGTTGGCGCCGGCCGTGATGTTCTTCAAACCCTCTGCGATCATCGCCTGTGCGAGGACCGTCGCGGTCGTCGTGCCGTCGCCGGCCACGTCATTGGTCTTGGACGCGACCTCCTTCACGAGTTCCGCGCCGAGATTCTCATACTTGTCCTCAAGGTCGATCTCCTTCGCGACCGTGACACCATCCTTGGTGATGGTCGGTGCGCCGTACCCGCGGTCGATGACCACGTTGCGACCCTTCGGGCCGAGAGTGACCTTCACGGCGTTGGCCAACTGGTCCACGCCGCGCTTGAGCGCCTGTCGCGCCTGTTCGTCAAAGATGATCTGTTTTGCCATATGGGGGAATACGTTGTGATTTGAGATAAAGACGGTACGATCACGCTTCCACGACCGCCATGATGTCGGATTCGGCGATGACGAGATACTCCACATCATCGAGCGTCACTTCGTCCGGGGCGTACTTCTTAAAGACGACCTTGTCGCCGACCTTCACGGCCATTTCGGCGCGCTGTCCGTTATCGAGCAGACGACCGGGACCGATGGCCACGATCTCTCCCTGCTCCGGCCGTTCCTTATCGACGGTATCCGGCAGGATGATGCCCGTTTTCGTCATCTCTTCTTTAGCGGCCGGCTTCACGATGACCCGGTCGCCGAGGGGACGGAGTTGCATAGGTTGGATCGAAAAAGAGTAATGAATGAGAGGAAAATACCGCCGAACTAGCATTCTCAGTCGTCGAGTGCTAATGACGGTGCTGGCCAGAATATAACGCAGGCCGGCCGTCTCCGTCAAGGTATGACCCATATAAAAAAGCCCCGTCACATGAGGACGGGGCTGAAGTCATGAATGAAGCGGCGGGAGCGGCGTGAGGACCGCGTCTGAACGCGGAAGCAGGTAGAGGCGATCCTTCCCCTTTTCCTTTGCGACTCGTTTCGCCCGCTCTGCGAGACGGATGATGTTCATGAGGAGCGCATGCGCTCCCGGAAGGACGACGACGCCGATGGAAGCCGTGACCCGCAGGGGTGGCTCCACGTTCGCGAAGAGCGAATGACGCACGAGGCGAACGTCATCGCAGATCCGTTCTGCCATGCCGCAAGCTTCGAACTCGCTCACCTCCTCGGCAAGGATGATGAATTCATCTCCGCCAAGGCGGACGATCGTATCCCCTTTGCGGATGGATCCCCGAAGGGTCTTTGCCGCGGCAACGAGGACATTGTCTCCGACGCTGAAACCCAGCTCGTCGTTCACGAGTTTGAAACGATCCAGGTCCACGAAGAGGGCGGCGAGTGAACCACCAGACGCCTTGACCCGCTCGAATGCGCCCGGAAGGTACGCATCGAGAAACCAGCGGTTCGGAAGTCCGGTCAGTGGATCGTGATGCGCCATGTGCTTGAGTTCAGCCTCATGCGTCAGCTGTTCCGTCAGATTCCGACAGGTCCCGATGATCCGGACGACCACGTCGTCCACGATCACCGGCCGCAAGTTCAGGAGGACCGGGACCACCCCATCCGTCGTTTGGATGAATGCCTGGACGTCGGACAAACGCCCCTGCGCACTGAAGCGATCGAGAAGGCCATACCCATCAGGACGACCTTCACTGTTCGTGAACGCATCCATGATGCGCCTCCCCACGGCGACCTCTGCCGGGACGTTCAAGAGGCCACGAGCCGCCTCGTTCATGAAGGTGGTCCGCATTCGGCAATCAGTGACGAATACGGCGTCCGTGATGCCGTTCAAGGCACGTTCGTACAGCCGGCACTGCTCCTCTAGCCAGGCTTGGGTCGCGGGTCCGTCGGATGATGATGGCGGCGTTGCCGGAAACCGCTCTCCACAGGGGTCCGGCAGATGCGACTGCGTCAAGAATTTCGGTCGATCGCTCACGTCACCCTCGCTTTCATTCGGTTGAAAAGGTCAAAAAGAACAGAAGAGACACCCTAGGAGATATCGGCGTTCGTGTCAACCCGTCTGTCTTTCAACGCCACGAAGACCAAGATGGCCGCGAGGGCCTGGCCAGACCAGTAGGAAAAGAGAAGGTGATCGAAGAGGAGGGGTGGAACGACCACAAGCAGATACGGGATCCCAGCAAAGACCAACCGCGGTCTCCAGCTCCATACGAGCCACATGAAAAAAAGGAGACCAACGACGCCCAGATCCGCAAGCACGAGGAGCGGGACGTCATGCGGCGGCTCGAGCGGAGCCAGTGCGGGCGATCGCTGAATGCGGGATGCGAGATCGACAAGCTCCGCATTCGGTCCGGCGCCAAAGAAAGGATGCAACATGAAGACAGACCAGCCGTCTGCCAGACTTTGTGCGCGCCTGTCGACAGATCTTGCCTCCAACCGTTGTGTCAGATCCACACGCGCGAAGATATGTGCGCGCTGGGAAACGACGGCGGCGCCACTGAAACAGACGACGCAGAGCAACCCGATCATCGCGAACTGCATCGAGATCTCGGAGCCGTCTTTTCTACGGGAGCGGAGCGATACGACCGCCCATGCGATCAACCCCATGGCCGCGCCAAGCCACGCACTGCGGGAATAGCTCGTGACGAGCACGGCACTGAAAGATCCCGTCGCAAGGCTCCACACAAGTGCTGCATACTTCGATCTCGCACGGGTGACACATTCCAACGCCGCGAGCATCCCCGCCGCCATCCATGCACCGAGGATGTTCGGATGCGGAAACCCACCATATGCGCGGAGGATCCGAACATCGTCATGCTGGACCACGGACGCCCCAAGGTCTTTTGCGGCATGCGCCGCCATCCCGAGCCATGTCGATCCCATGACTGTTCCCGTCAGGTATTGCCGCACCGCAAGGACCGCATGCGGAAGTAAACTCCCTGCAAACCAAGCAAGGACAGAGGTGCGAGAGACGTTCCGGCGCCACAGGGTCACGACGAACGCGCCGAGGAGGATCACCTGGATCCACCACTGCGCGGTCGCGACACGGGAGAGCGTCGTGACGAGCGTGAGGACGATGAGGAGCACGATCGGAAGGGCCGTCCGGACCTTCGGTATCTGGCGCTCAGCTTTCCACCCCGTGAGTATGGCGGCCAAAAGGACCATCCAGCTTGCATAGATCGCCCACCTCCCCTGTTCCCATGGCCACCCCGCAAGCGACGCGTCCGCGAACCATCGCGTCTGCCAGGGGAGCACCAAAAGCGCGAGGCGCCACGAGACACCGAAGGCGCGTAGACGCCATGTATTCAGGGTGTGATGCTTCTCTTCTGACATATTCCTTCGTACGCACGCCGATATGCGTCCCGGTTGTCGGTCACATGGAACTTCAACGCCTGATCCGACACGATCACGGTCGTGTCCCGATCCATCCGTTCACGGATGGAGGGTGGAAACCACCGTCGCTGAAATGCACGGGCAAGCGGTTCGAAAATGGAAGTGGGAAGCCGGAAAATGGGAGACGGGATACGCAGATCCGGTGGAACGATCCATTTCAATGCGAACGGATGTCGCGCGCGGAGCGATGCATTCACCTCCCAAAGCTCCTCAGAGACCCCATCATCAAAGATAGGCAGTAGGGAAAGGAACCAATGACGAAAATACGGATCATGCGGGACCAGCTGATGCGAGGTGAGATCAAGCCCATCATCCGCAATGAAATAGGACAAGCAGACCGCATCCTGCTCATGTCCTGGGGACGGTGTCCATCGCAAAAGACGGAACGGCGCTCCCCCGAGGAGGCGGGTAGACCAGATCGTGCCCTTTTTCACGATGACGAAAAAGTCGATATCTCCGCCGTCACGCGCATTCCCAAGCGCCGTCGTATTTGCCAACGCGACCATCCGGACCCCGCTCAAAGACGCGAGCCATCGTGCGACGCGCCGAGCGCGCCGACGCTTGCGTGGCTGCAATGGATCCCGTCGTCGCATCTCCGCGACGATCCCTGCAAGGGTGTCGGGAAATCCGATGCGCCCTTCACGTTCTGCGAGCGTCGCATCGTCAAGGAGACCGTCCAGCTGAGCCTTCACGATATCAAAAGACGGAACAGGCAACAGGGAACGTCCTTCTCCCACGTCTGCGGAACCGATCAGCTCCGCCCGTGTCGGCGCATACGCCCACGCTTCGTGAAAACACGACGCACGAATGAGCGCGTCCCGTACATCAACGTTCATGACTCCGTCTGGCTCAGGTGCGCCGGCGGTGCGGCCATGCGCGGATTGGCCTTGGCCGCGGCCATTTCCCGCACCACGGCATCCACGACCACGACCTCCTGATCAGACATGGACACGATCTGAGACCATGAGATCATCGCCTCCTGATCCAGCAGGGCTGGAACCGCACCCGGGATCCGGACCCGGAATACCGTCAATTTTCCGGTATCACCATCCAAGTCGAAACTGACGACTTTCCCGACCGAAAACCCGGCTTCTGTTCGGACGGGCACACCGGCCATTTTCTTGCTGTTCACGATCATGAGGTCAGCGTAGCGCAGAGGCGGAAAAAAAAGGAGAGGTGGGTTCCCTCTCCTTTTTTCGGTCTTTTATCCTTGAGATGGCGTCGGTGGCGCGATCTGTGGCGTGGTCGGCGGCGTTGGCTTGCGCAGGAAGAGCGTCTGCTGGACGACCATGAGCAATGACATGGTGAGCCAGTAGAGCGTCAAGCCTCCTGGAAGCGAGATCCCGATGAAGACCGTGACGATCGGCATGATGTACATCATCTGCTTATTCATGATCGCCGACATATCCTCGTCCTTCGCCCCCTTCTTATCGCGCAATTCCTTCGGCGGCTCAGTGGTCAGCGCTGGACGTCGCATGATCTGCCATGACTGCACGAACTGGATAGCACCGGCGAGCACGGCCAAGATGTAATTCGGTTTCGACAGATCCATGAGTCCCAGGAATATGGGATTGACCGCAGCCGGATGGGCGACGAATGGGTAGAGCAACTGAAGACTTCGTCCCGCCAAACCGTCCCGCAATGCACGGAACAACCCCCAGAACACCGGCAACTGGATCAGGAGCGGAAGACAGGACGATGCCGGATTCACCTTATCCTTCTTATATAGCTCCATGAGCTCCTTCGCCTGCGCATCCTTGTCGTCCTTCAACCGTTTGCGGATCTCGTCGACCTTCGGCTGAAGGAGCTGCATCGCGCGCTGCTGCTTGATCTGTTGGGCGGTGAACGGCCACAGGATCCCCTTCACGATGAAGGTCAACGCGATGATCGCGATGCCGATGTCATTCCCCGGCAGGACGTTATACAGCCAGATGAGGACGTTGAGGATCGGCTGGTAAAAGAGGATTTGAAAGATCTGTGCCATACGTTCTGCTCGTGCGATTAGGATTTATCTGACGGCTCTGATCCCTCTGTCGCTTCGGGGGAAGGAGCGGGCGTCGTGTCATCGGACTCTGTTTCGTTCGCGACATCCGCGTCATCCGCAGGTTTCGTGTCGTCCGCGGGCGCCGTGATCTCCTCCGCCTTTTCCTCAGCTTTGATCTGCGCACCCTCGAGCGGTTCATGCGAGGCTTCCGCGACAGACTCCTTTGCTTCAGCTTCTGCGACCGTCTCCGGCGCATCCGGCTTCTCCGTCACCCCTTCGATCGGTTCAAACGCACCCTTCTCCGAATCAGCGACCTTCTTCCCGCCCTCTTCAGCGATCGTGATCTTCCAGTTCGTGAGTTTCGCCGCCAGACGGACGTTCTGTCCGCCTTTGCCGATCGCGAGCGACAGCTGGTCCGCGGGCACGTCGACCGTGGCCAGGTGGTCATCCGCATTCAACTTCACGCTATTGACCTTTGCCGGCGACAGGGACGCGGCGATGTACTCCGACTCCTCGCCGGACCAACTGATGACATCAACCTTTTCGCCGCCGAGCTCGCGGATGATCGTCTGGATGCGTGTTCCGCGTTGGCCGATGCACGATCCGATCGGATCGATCGCCTCGTCATGCGCGGTCACGGCCACCTTCGTGCGCGAACCGGCCTCGCGTGCGATGTTCTTGATCTCGACCGTCCCGTTGGCGACCTCCGGGATCTCCTGTGCGAAGATCGCGGCGACCAATCCCGGGGACGAACGAGACAAACGGATCTCCGGACCCTTCGGCGTCATCGCGACCTCACGAAGCAACGCTTTGATGCGCGTCCCGGGGTAATAGCGTTCGGATTCGATCTGATCTTCCGGCAGGAGGATCCCCGTTGCGCGGCCAAGGTCGATCAGGACGATACGTCCTTCACGGCGCTGGACCGTCACGTTCATGAGCTCGCCTTCGCGATCCTTGAAGTCCGTATAAATGACGTTGCGCTCCGCCTCACGGAGCTTCTGCATGATGACCTGCTTCGCAGTCTGCGCCGCCATGCGACCGAACGCGGCCGGCACGGTCAACTCGACGCGGATCTCATCTCCGATCTGTGCATCGGGTTTGAGATCCTTGGCGTCCGAAAGCATGATCATCGTCTTCTGATTGAACGCGAACTCTTCCTCGGAGGGTGCTTCACCGAGCTGTTCGGGCGGGATCGTCTCACCGGCCTTGCGGGCGACCTTCTGTGCCTCGCGCTTGGCCGTCGCCGCCTCTTCGAACCGTTCAAAGTAGTCCTCCGGGAGCTCCATGTCCTGGACAACGGTCTTTACATCAAAGACCCGGATGCCTTCGGTGGCTCCGTCGTAGGTCTCAGGGTCGAATTGGACCTTGATGTTCTGGTTTTTGGTACCGAAGTCTTTCCGATACGCCGCCGCGAGGGCCGCTTCGACCGCTTCGATCACCGCTTCGGGCGCGAGGTTCTTTTCCTCGCAGATCTGACGGATCGCCTGGGAAATGGGTGATGCCATAAGGGTGGGGACTAGGAAGATGGAGTTGAGATCGCGTGTGCGAGATCCGGGTAAAAAACGACCCGTTCATCCAGAACGAGTCAACGCGAGCATGATAGCCAAAGAACCCATTTGCGTCAAGTATTGACGGGGCGACAGATCTTCGATAGATTGTAGAACGCTTTTCACAAGCGTTTGCCCTTTCCAGAGGAGGTTCCGTGAGCAAAGGTCCTGATAGCAATCCCCGCAGTTCCCGCCCCCCGTTCCCGCTGATCCGCAACAGCAAGCCGATGAAGGCCTTCGTCCGTGCCGCCGTGCATGAAGCGCGCGAGCACTGCGTCGTCCCCCTCATCGTCGGTCCCAACCGACTCGAGCTTCGATCCTTCGCCGAGTCCGTCTCGCAAGAACGGGATCTCGGCGGTATACGGATCGTGGACAGCAACATGCCTCACCCCTACGAGCTCGAGTCCGAGGACGTGAAGACCGTCATCTTTCTCCACGGTGAGCGGATGACGAAGGTCCTGCAACGCGCGTTCGCGCGGAGTCAGCTCCATCATCTCCGCGGTGTCCTCGTCGCGTTTTCCAAGAACCCGCGGAGTTCGACCGGTCCGAGGAACAAGTGGGATGAGGCATTCCTCAAGATCTGGGGGAACGCGCTGGTCTGGCCGCACTGGAAACAGCGCCCGTCGGATCATCGTCCTCTCGTGCGGCAGATCCATAAACGGCTCTCCATGGGAGGTGGACGCAAGGCTCCACCGTTCGCGAAGAGCGCCGCCATGCTCCTGCACCAACTGCCGTTCAGGGGGACGGATGACGCGGAACGCGCGATCAAGCAAGCGCTCACCGTCTACATCCGGACACAGTCGACAGGTGATCTGAAGGCAGAACACTTCATCGCCTCGAACAGCCTCCCCTCGCTCCCCTCCGTACGCGCGATCCCGGACCTCGCGACCGCGTCGCGCTAAAAAAAAAGGAGCGCGGATGCGCTCCCTCTCTCTTCCCCCGCTTTGCCGACCGGCAGACGGGGGATTTTTTATGACTGAACACCGAGCTGCAAGGCGCCCGGATACACGACCCATGGCCGCCACGGCGTCAAGTTCGGAAGCGTCGTGTCACAGGTATTGGTGACCGACTTCCCTTGTCCCGTCCCCAATGAGAACGGCACTTTCGAGTTATCGACGTTGTAGAGCCGCGTCGCATCATAACACCCGCCATTTTGATACAGGATCGTATTCGTATACCCACCGCCGCTGAAACCAGCACCTGGCTGATTCCCACCGAGATCCTGGATCCGACATTCTCCCGTACACCAGCCCCAGGCGTCCTTCAGTTGCACCCGCGGCGTGAACCGGCACGCTGCATTCTGTGCGTCATAACACCCACCCGGCGGCGCAAGATCCGAGAGACATGTGTCCCCCACCGCGCAATTCGCATCGCTCGTACATTTGCGATCTGTATCACGGGAGCATCGCTTTTCATTCCCACATGCCGGCAGACTCGCCTCCTGCTGCTTGGAGCAGGTGTAGGCATGCGAGTAATCGAAGTAGTTTTGCTCACATGCGGAATCGGTATTCCCGAATGTCGTTCGGATCACGCATTTATCGGTGACTATGCCGACCGTACAATCGCTATCGGTCTGACATGTCACGTTCGGCCGCGCATTACAGAATCCGGTATTGATGCACTTCCCCCCTCCCGGCGGACAATCCGCATCCGAGGAACAGGTCAGTCCCGGCGTGAATTCACACTCCTTCGACACACCGCAGAACGGCTTTTTGTTCTTCATCTTCGCATCATGCGTTTCCGTCGTCTGGCCATCACCCCAATCCACGATCGCATCGGTCAACGGACCTTGATTGTCCGCGGCCCAACCGTAGAAGCGGAGCGTCGCGATCGCTTGTCCGCCGACATACGCGACCTTGCCTTCGGTCTGATTCTCAAAGGTGAATGCATTCGTCCGTGCGACCCCGCACTGCCCGGCCGCCTGGCAGGCGTGACCCGTATCCGGCGCCGCCATGGTCGGCGGACGCGGGGTGTAGTACGAGACGTAGCGCTGGTCGAGGGCGGCGAACAGATTCGGGTTGTTATTGATCTGCGCGAGATAGTCCGGCGTGTAGTGTCCCGGCGTCACATCCGTCGGCGGACTCTGGAGCGAGAGATTGTTCGAGGTCTTCGACCCGATCGTCGACAGGTCGTTCTGCCTGATCGCGGTCAAGCATTCCTGACGATCCGGCATGTCGCCACAGAGATCAGCGCGTGCATAATACCCCGCATTATGTGTACAGAGATTGTTATCCGTATCGAGATTCTGAGAATGCGAATCACCGCTCGCCTGATCACAATCAAAGCTGATGCGATATTGCGAAGGAACAGCACCCTGATAATCAGCACTTGCACTCGAGTTCGGTATAAGCGCGTTATTCGGCCCAGATGTGCTTACCGGCTGACAGAAGTAGCCGGATTTCGTGACATCCGTCTGCGACAAGTCCGGCGGCGCACAATCCGCATTCTGCGTGCAGTTCGAGCCTTCGTATGCCCCGCCTTCGCAGATTCCCGGGGTCCAGCCTGGGCCGCGATATCGAGAACTGTCGTATGGAGCTGTATGTGGCACCTTATCCACCGGTGGGCGCTCGCAGTGTCCTGGAATGAATATCTGATAGTCATCGCCTGGCAGAGGCGTCTCGACGAAAACACCTGGAAATTTATGAAGTTCAGCTGCTTTCGAAGGAAATACAAGGTAACGACCTTTACGAAGATCTTTCCCGCCAATATCATTTCCGTTTTTAACACCATCGCTACTATCGTTCCGATTTCCTGCACCCGCACTCGGAATCCACCAATCATTCGTACCTACGTCTCCAAGCGTAACATTGGTATAGGGTTTATTTACCGTCGAATCATCACCGCCGCCGTATGTCTCGAAGTATGGCGCATTGGCCCAGAAATAGTCCTTATGTCCCTCGATCGTGAAATTTCCCTGGCCTGCTGGATATGGATTTGGATAATCTTTGCCATTGTTCCACCATTCGATCCATGTAAACTCACAATCAGAACTCTGAGTGCAAGCGGCGTGCTCATACCCATTCGTGCAATGATTATTTACGCACTGTGCGTGTTGCTCCCCGTCATTCGTATCAGGTCCCGATAAGACCTCGATCGGGCACTCTTGCGAGATCGACGCAACTTTCGTACACGAAACACTGACTGGATCTCCGTTTGGATCCGGTTTTCCATTCTTATATTTGACCGGGTAATGGACCGCGTTATTCGCACAACGCATGGCGCCAAGGTCTGAAGCTGCTTGAGCTGTCTGACAGATAATAGTGTCACCCGCCTGACACGTGGAATGACCTGACGCTTGACAGTTGCAAGCCGTGTTCGCATTCGCGTTCTTTATCATCGTTGCATCCTGAACATTCTTAAAGGTATACGTCAGATTGTTCTGTTCCCATCCAGATTGCAGATCGCACGATGTGTACTGCGGCTGAAGCTGACCTTGGACCAACTTCATTGGCGCGTTATGGCAGACACCATACCCTTCTAGCTGATTCCCAAGGTCGCCTGAACACGGCAAGCCTGAGTTCACGCCAGAAAGCGAGTTGCACAATGCTTGGCCCTTAGATGCGTCGATGAGTTTGGAGTTACACGTTCCGGCATAGCCACAGTAAGTAATGGACGCATTGGTCATGTCCGTCGCTGTGGCACCCGAAGCCGGCGTGGGACACCAGGCGCCAAAGCGCGGACCATCGATACAGGCGTATGACGTCTTGCCGACCGGACGGTCATACCAGCGATAGACGCGGTAGACCCGTGCGAAGATGTTCGTCAGCCACGCCCAGTTTCCGGTCGGGACGACACTCCCCTTGTTCGCATATTCCGCCCCGGCTGAAAGCCAGATCGGCGGACGGAGCTTGTTGTCCGAGCCCGGCATTGCGCCAGGGACCTGATACAACGGAGAGATGCCGATCGGAGCCGAATTCCTTGCCGAACCGAATGGGGCGTTCTTCGTCGAGTACGTGTCACCCAGCACGGGTACGGTGTAATTCGCGTCCTGCTGGATGCGATCCATGAACGGTGTCGCATCTCTTGTATCCGGGGCCACGACCTGCGCGACCTGATGACAGATATCGCTGTGACCGACCACGAGACCCATATAGATCGCGCTCTCGCTTTGTCCGCCTGGCATGGATGCTGTGACCCAAAAGCCGACGAAACGGAACGGACCCGCGAGCTGCTGCGGATTCATCTCCTCCGTCGCAATGCCATTCTCGTCCTTGTTCGTGTCCTCGAACATCGCGCGGATCGAGAAGAACGGCTTGCTTGAATCGCTCTTTTGATAATAGACGTACGGCTCATCGAACTTCACCGGTCCGCCATATTCCGGCCACTGCATGCGGAACTCCTTTTGACCGGAGTTCTGGTACCCGATCTCCCAGTACCGATAGAAACAGTTCTCGTCATTCGGCGGCTTATCACCATCATACTTACACGGAACCTTTTGAAGCGCCGTCCCATCGCTATTCATGAAATTCTGTGCCGAATCCGGCCCCATGGTCTGACTGAAATTCTGATTGAAATGCTTCAGCCAGTCGTTCGTCCCCTTGTTGAGATCATCCGTGTTGTCGTAACTATCCACACTGACGCCGGCCCAGTTGCCGCTGAATCCGCATCCGATGATCCCGTTGCCCGGATTCGACATGGGTTTGAATGTGAAGTTCGAGAAATTCCGCTCGAGCATGGCATCGCACGCCGAGGAATCTGGATGAGTCAAACAATAGTCCGGAGCTTTATCTAACTGATAGAGGAATTTCGCCCACTGCGGACCGTTGAAGCCGATGAAGTATTCATCATAACTCCTCCCGGAACCGCGACCCGTCTGGATCCAGCGACCGTAGGCCTGTGAGGCCATATGACTCGAATTGATCAGGCCGAATCCCGAGGTGATACCGCCAGCAAAAGTATAAGACTCGACCGTGCTCCACGCGCTCGGATTCCCGCCATTCTCCTGGTCATCCGCCTGCTCACACTGAGACCCCATGGACCCGCCATCTGCACTGTTCCCATCGATGAACGTCCCGTCGTTCCCAGCGCAGGCGAAACAGCTTCCATCCGAAACATAATCTTCATCGAAGTTGAACTGACCCTTTCCTTTCATCTGCCCCGGCGCACCGAGCCAACTTTCGCTCGCGGGGATCGCCGTCGTCTTTGGCGGAAGCGCATTCGCGACGCAGTAGTATTCTCCGCTGTTCGCAGGCGGCAGATATCCGGCGGTCGGCTGATAGTGATAGATATCGCTCTGACCGAAGAGCACAGGCGTCGGATCCCACACGAGACACGGATTATGCTCCTGCGACCCGCCGATGACGCGCGACGGATCACGCTGGAGGCACTGGCCGTATTGCCCACGAACCAACGCGATCGTATCGATCGGTGAACAGACACCAGACCCGCACTGATTGAACGTACCTGTACTCGTCGCAACGGCACTGCCTTGCGTGCTCCCGTCTGTTTTTGGAACCTCTCCACCCGCATTGCCCGCTCCCGTATCGCAGGATACCCCGTCTTTCTGGCCCCCGACGCAGATCCCGCTCGGCGGTGTCTGCCCGTAGAGCTGGTAATATAACGTCTTTCCGCCATAACTGATCTTCCGATAGCTGCACGAACAATTCTCCCCATACTGACAAAAAGTCGCGCTATCATATCCATCCGCTACCTTGGAAGGTTGCGGCGGATCCTTGGTCAGATCCCAGTTCTTCACATACCACGTGGGGAACGGCGAAGAAGATTCTGGATAAGCTTTGCACTCCGCCGGCGGAAACGCATCCGAGAGTGGTTGGAAAATGGCTGGGTCCTTCAACTGTTGGAACATGACGGCCGCATTCTCCGCATTTCGCGGGTTGGTGTTCGACTGTCCGAATAGCTCTGCCGCACTCTGGACATACGGTGCATCGATCGCAAGATAACAATTCTTCGGTTCCGCAGGGATACGTGCAGGCGGCACCGCCTTGGATTGTTCTTCAGCACTGACGAGGTAGTACCCGACCTGTCCCGTCGCCACACTGCGGCACAGATTCAGATAGGGATACTTCGGATCGACATAGAGTGCCGCAGCTCCTTTGCAGGTGCTCTTCAGTTGCGATGCCCCGCCTGACTGGAGAGCGTTCGCGCATGCGTTAACTGCCGCGTTGTAGTCACTGACTGTAGTGCCGTTAATTTGAGAAACGATCGGCAAGGCGGCGGTAAGCCGATAATCATGGATATATGTATCTTTCGTGTTGTCATTCAATCCGGCAAGAAGCTCATACCCAACGCGACGCGTCGAGTAATCGGCGATCTGATAATGGTTCGGCAATGCATACCCGCTGTAATCAGGGTCACTGAAGCCGGTCGGCCGATCCATGTATGTGGGAAGATCAAGGAAGACCCCCTGTCGCAAGACCGGCTCATAGAATCCTTCTCCCTGCTTCGGGACGGGCGCGGTCGGAGAACGATCCACGTAATGCGCGCAGAAATTCTTCGACGTGGACCCACCTGGTTGATCGCACACCTTGAGGTCCGTGCAAATGTCCACGTATTTTTGCTGGGATGGATCATAGACCGTCTCCGCCGTGGCGCATCCGAGCCAGGTCTGACAGTCACGGTCAAGTTTGACCTTCACGACCGTATTCGCGTCATTGACCATACACGTCCCCTTGACGTCATAGCCATCTGGATCCGCGTATGCCGACGTATGCGAACAATCCGTATCGGTCGTACACGATGCCCCTGACTTTTGTGAGATGAAGTTCGGCGCGCTATCTGCTGCATTTGGATTGCATCCATTCCCTCCACAACCAAGTTGAACGAGATCCTGACACGTTCCGGCATTTTTACACGCCGCATTCGAAGGATCCGTCACGCAGTTCACCGCCGCGACCGGGTTGTCATTTTCTTGTTTTAACTTGGCGTACGTCGCCTTCGATGAATATAACAACTGGCTATTGCCCATGTCTCGGAAAAGCACGCATCCATTCAGCGGATCCGCGATGCCGTTGCAGGTCGAGAGATCAAGCTTATTGTTCGCGATGAAGAAATAGGACTTTCCGCCCGGATGCGCCGGGTCCGTATGATCGTTCGGGTCGCGATATTCCGTGCACTCGGACTGATCCTGCGGACATAGCTCCGTCCATCCACGATAATTCGGTGCCGCGGAGAAGGACATGAGGAAGTTGTTCCCGCTCGAAAGCAGATCCGGGTAACACGGTTCAGGAGGATCCACGCCTTGGACGAAGAACCCGGAATATTCACCAGCGGGAAAGGTCGTCCCGTACTTGGTCACCGTGTCCGGCAAAAGGACACGCTCACGCCATTCGCATGCATGGTTCCCCATGGCCGCCGGGTCACGGAAATAAGCAGCCGTCTGTCCGCTCTGGAACGCATCGCAGAACAACGCACTCGGGCGACACAACATGTCGGGATTCCCATTCCCGTCGACATACTTGGTGATGTCATCCTTCAGATAGACGGTCTTATATCCGCTCGGCTGACCATCTGCACTAAAGGTCGGTTTGCCAAAGGCGCGACATGACTCCTGTGAGGCATCACAATGCGCTGACGGTTCATCAATGAGGTAGGCATACCGATCTGCTGGCCGGGTGACCGTGTTGTCACCGGCATAATAGGAATCCCAATTCTTCGCATTCGGTCCGGACGGGGCCGAAAGACCTTTCATCGTGAAAGACTGCGCGGACGCATCGTCAGAATTGCGCGTGTCGACGAAGGCCGAACACCCGATCGCCTGCTCTTTACAGAGTCGGGAGAACTGACGAACATCTACGGTATTCCCCAGGCGATCAGTGTATTCCCGACATCCAAGCATTGCTTGTGGCTGAGGCACTCCCTGCGCCGTCTGGTCACATTCGGCTGGAGTGGTCCACGAATCCTTCTTCACGTAGATCGCATCCTGCAGACGGGATACACGGATCTCGTCGAGATACGTGACGTTCGTCAACGAATTGAACTCGAGGAAGACCTGGCCCGGTGCACTTGTGCGGAACGGACCGATCTCATACCGCGCCCAGTCCGTCCCGAGCGTGAATGAGCCAACGGTTGTCTTTCCGACCACGATCTTGCTGTTCGGATCGTGCGACGCATCAGTGGTCTTGGCCCAGAACGAGACCGTATACAGCGTGTCCGTCGTCGCCTCGAACGGAAGTTTGATCCCGACGTATTTTTGATTGGCCGTGGTCTCGAGTTTCAACGAATAATCTCCGACCAAGAGAGATTCTGTAGAGTAGGATACATTCGTCGAACCATCTCCGAAATACGGCGTCGTACTCGTCGCCCCTGCAAAACTCTCATGAAGGACCGTATAGGTATTCCGACCCGTCGTTCCGATATATCCGCGGCATCCGGCGTTATCCGCCTGACAGGTGTTGCTTGCCGATGGCAGGATCTTGTAGAGACAATCCTTCGTGCCCGCACCCCCCGACGTTCCGCCCGTCTTGGCACAATCAGCTGGCGTCGAATTGCTCTTCCGATAGTCCACACACGCATCGGAAGAGACCACGGTCTGCGAGAAGAATCGATAGAAGATCTTCCCGGCTTCATCATAGAACTGACGACAATCCGTATCTGCACCGCTCTGCCAGAACGTATCCGTACATAACTCCGGCTTCTTTAGGATCCCATCCGGGCCGGCTTTGTGCAGGATCTTCGGACCGCCCGCCGTCTCCGTCGGAGATCCAAGATCATCCTGCGGATTTGTCGGATCCTCCTTGATCAAACTCCACGTCCGCAGCTGATATCCCGTCGTATCAGAACCTTCCCAGGTGAAGTAGGTTCGGCTGTTATCGTTCGGCTTCTCACAGGCACGCGCGTACGTGTAGTACGCCTTCGCCTCCCCGCCGGCAGAGGACGTTTCGAGGTTCGTGAACTCCTCACATCCCGCCTGCGCCGCCGTACACTGCTGTGCCTGCTTGGGGATGAAGGTCGCGTTCGTATCATCCTGTGCATCGTCTAAGAACGTGTCGGGGCTGTGTGTCAGATCGAACGCGGAGGGCAACTTCTGATACTGAGCATATCCGACACAGGAGTTCGGGCAGTAATCGTTCGCGCTCAGGATGGCCGGCACTTCGGTCGGATCGCCTCCACTCGTATCGGTATACCCCTGACACCCCACATCGCCCTGACTGCAGACCCGCGCAAAATCTCCGCAATGCGGATTATCTTTGTTCGCATCGCCCGTACACGCAAGCTCCTCCGGAGCGATCTTGAGGTGATCCGCGCGGAGCCCACGATTCACCCCGTCGACATATGCGGTCGCCGCATTCCCCTCTTCCAACTGGACCGCATCGATCTTCGCATTGGCTCCCTGCACGATGACGTTCGCCTGTGCCGCGTCCTTATTCGTCACGAATTCGCACGTTGCGCGCACCCACGTGTCCGTCAAATTATTATTCGTAACTCCTGGAGAGGTCTGACTCTGACTCGAACAATTCGAACTTCGGAAGTATCCCTGACCGACCGGCGGAGTCGCGACGACCTTCCCCGAAGCATCCAAAAGCTGAACGTTGACGGCCGAGCTGCCTCCCGCATTGAAATCACCGATCTTTGCATAAAAGGAAACGACGTAATTCCGCAATGGCGCGACGGCGACAGATTCCGTCAATGAATTCGCCGTATCCAAGACCGCTGCCTGATTCCCGTCTTCCGCATCCCCCTCACCTTCCGGATTCGCAACATAGGTATACGTTCCATTCGGAGTCCATATATCCAACGCATTCGGATCCGCGTCCGATGGGTTCTCAAACGAGCTGTTCTGCACCAGATTCAATGCCGGCTGACCGGGCTCGACATGATAGACCTTCGTGCATCCGTCACCGGACGCGTCACATGGTTGAGCGGTCGCGTCGAAGTACACGCGTGGCATTGCCGCCCCTTTCGCAAGGTTCAGCGACGGATACGCCTTTGGAAGATTCAACTTGATGCTCGACGGGTCTCCGGTCGATGTCGTACTCACCCACGCGACCGTCGAGGTGACCGACGGATCCTCGGTCGTCGCATAGAACATGCAGCCGACATTGTCCTGGTTGCACTGTCCGTAATCCAGCGTGTTCCGAACATACGAGACCTGCTGCCCGTTGCTCGCACTCCCCTGACGGGTCGTATACGTCCGACAGGATGCGTATTTCTCTTCACAGACATCTGCACTGAATCGCCAAACCGTTTTTTCAGAGAGACAATATCCGTATCCACCGACGCAGTTCCCCTTATCGTCCCGCTTGAGACAAGAGACGACGTCCTGACACTCCTGTTGTCGGCTCCCTGCGGCATCCACCGTATCGCTGTACCCCCGTGTCTGGCACTGGAATGGCGGTGCGGTCAAAACCCATGACGGATCGATCAAATGACACCAGGGGTGCCCCGCATCCGCCTCGTCCTTGGCATTACAGACATTGAAACCGCGGATCACTTCGCCGAGCGTCACATATCTTCCGTTCGCTTTCTTGTTGAACGGTGAATTCGCGGCCAGTTCCCAACCGATCGGGATGATACGGGCAAACCGCAGCTTCGCGAGGTTCGAGGAACAGTACGCACGCTGATAACAGCTCGGATCCTGGTTGTCCTTTGCTTCAGACTCCGGGATCAACTCCCAGTCGGAATGCAGATATTGCTGACCCGAGACCCCCTGCGTATTCCCCAAGCCCGCGGCACGTGCGACCGTGTACGCCCCATTCTCCGTGGCACTTTGAAGCGCGCTCGCGAGACCGCTATCCATGGAACACCCCCACGTCCCGCGCGGCGTCGGACATGATGAGAGCTCGAAGAGGAAATTCTGCTTGTCTGATGAAACAAGGTTCGGCGTGATGAAATCACTGATGATCGCCGCCTTCTGCTTTGCGGATTTATCCTGTGCGGATCGCTGAAGATCGACGTTCAACAGGTTCGTATTGTCGTTCCCGCTCCCGATCCAGTTGAAGAACTTTTGGACCAGACCGACGGCGAGTGTATTCAGGAAGACCGCACCGGCGAATTCCGGCAACTGCGACAAGCCGGCATTGAACGCCATCAAGGCCTCGGTCGAGGCGAGGTTTTGTGCATTCTCCTTCGCGAGCTGGATCGGATTCGAAGCCTGCAACGCCTGCTGTGCAGCCAAAGCAGGGGTCGTGATGTTCCCCGCGGCATCCTGCAGAAGCTTGAACCCTTTCCCCTCCTGTCGATCGAAGGTATACGCCTCCTTCGTGTTCAGGAATTCATCGAGGAATTTCTGATTGCTCGAAAGCGCGAGGCTCGCGCCATTCTGACCCGGTGAGTTCGCGCGCAAAAGCGTGTCACGGAGTGCCTGCTCATTGAACGCCTGGTATGTGGTCTTGAAATTGGTCGCGATCGTCTCGAACGTACAATCAGGCTGCTGTAACGGAATGCGGGAAAGTCCCAACGACAACTTGAGATCCAGCGTGATCGGCTGACAGATGTCGATCCCCAGCTCGCTCTTCAGGTACTGATCATTGAACGAACTGATCATGACGTTGAACGAATTCGTCACGACATCTTTGAAGAACCCACCCCACCCTTTGCTATAGAAGGTCGGTTCCCCGTTGAACCCGGTCAACACCCAATCGGCCATGTCGGTCATGATCCGTTGGGTGAAGTAGCTGAGACCATTCAAGATGGACGTCGCGACCGCAAACTGCCAGGTCTTCTGCAGCTGATCTTTGATCGCGGCGTTCATCTGATTGACGAACTCATAATAATGACACTCATTGATCACCCCGGTTCCGACAGAGAGGAATGAGCAGGGATAGAATGGTGACCCAACAGGGAACTGCGTATCCGCCTTTGCCGGGGTCGGGATCCCTGATGTGACGATCACAAGCATGGTAAGCGCCACCACGGTCGCACCCTTTGCCAAGTTCCGGTACCAATCACGTCCGATCATAGGCCGCTTGCGCTCGTCCCCCCGGTCGACGTCTGACCGGCGGATTGAGAGTCATATTGGCTCATCGCCTGATCATAGGCGTCCAACAGTTGCTGGTCCGTCGCAGTATCCAGGATGGATTGATCCACCTTCCCCTGCAGAGCCTGCCGGATGACCGTCGGATCGCGAGGAATGGAGGATAGATCTGGCGAACCGGATCCTGCGGTCGCTGCAGCCGTTCCGCTGAGGTCGGCCGCGCTCGGCACGGTCGGCGCAGTGGGAGCAGACGGTGTTGGAATGGTGGGGAGCGCGAACGGCGTCCCGGACGATGTCAGCGCCGCCGAGACATCCATGAGCCCACCAGGATTCCCGCCGCCGTTCAGACACGCGATATTCTTCCCGGTCACGACACGAACATTGTCTGGGATCCCGTCACCACAGGAATCTTTAAGGTTGGGATTCGTATGAAAGACGTTTATCTCATCCCAATCCGAAAGTCCGTCACCATCTGTGTCGGTCCGCTTCTGCCGCGCTTCATCTTCCGCCGGCGTCGTCCCGATCAATTGCTTCGTGGCGATGAGGTCTTGCTTGTTGACGAGGAACGGAGCGTACACGCTTTGTTGGATATGATAGAGAGAAAGCACAACAGCAAAGATCCCACAGACGCCCAAAACCCAAACAGAGAGCTTCTGTTCGAGGGAAAAGCTTTGCCAGCGTTCACGGACAGATTGCCACATGCTGGGTCGTGGAATAATCGCTTGGCCTACAGGTCAAAATCTACATCGCGACCTCGCAGCTAAGCGAAAAAAGTATAGCATGTTCGGAAGGAAGACTGTAGGCGATAAAGTCCGAAGGTGAGAGGAATGGGCATCCTCCGATCAAATCGGGTGATCCGAGCGAAAAGAGAACACGATCGTATCAAAGATCCCCGCATTCACGGGGATCCTTTTCTTTGTTTCGTATCTCTTTGTCCACCCTCACTCTTCCCATTTCACCTTCACCTTTTTGCCATGTTCCCGGATAGGGATGCGGATCTCGAGGATCCCATTCTTCAACGACGCTTTTGCGGAATCTGCGGAAACCTCGAATGGGAGGACGATGGAACGGCTGAACGCGCCCCAATAACACTCTCGATAGTACCATTGATCCTCTGTGAGGTCGTCTGCCATGGCGCGCGTCCCGCGGACGGTCAGCAGGTCACCATGGATGGCGATGTCGAGATCCTCCGGCTTGACGCCTGCCACGGTCGAGCGGACCACGAGATCCGATCCGTCACGAAAGACATCGATGGACAACTGTCCTTCATTGGAAGACGCAGCCCAATCTGCAGAGAATGTCTGTGGCATGACGCGAGTATAGCAGACGGTGGGACGGGAACAGAAGTGAGGAGCGAAAAAGGAGAAACGACGTCCTTGGAGATGATCCGATCTGGACGCATCTCCTATGGCGTTGCCATCGCCGTACTCGTCGCATCCGGCGTCGATATTTTATCGACGCCAACAAGACAGACGGCCTGCCAGGGTTTGTAGTGGCTATGAAAATCCTGCGTCTTTACGGTCCCATCCGGATAGGTCACATCGTACGTGAAATCCGCGTCAGCGCCGGCATGCGCGCTCTCCGTGCACCTCTTCTTCCCTGGCGGAAGATCGAGCGTTTCAACGAGCCTCACCGGCGGCGGCTGGGTGACGTTGTACACGCGCGGGATCAGATCGCTGACGTTCGTGACGGTCTTGATACCGGAGTACGACTCCGTTCGACCGTCACGCGTTCCCCAAAATTCAAAGGTGACGATCGACCCCTTGATATACGCGTTGATGAAGACGGGATGTCCCGTATCGTTCGTAAAGCGCAGATCCGGCTGCGGGTCATAGATCGTGGCATCCGTTCCCGCGGGTTCATAATAGACCACGCGATAACTGTGATTTTGACGTTCGGTGATCGGCAAACCTGAGGCCAATGCCGCACGGAACGTCGTGGTCCCGATCTGACACAATCCGCCACCGAACTCCGGAAGCGTCTCATTCCCTTTGATGACCAGCTCTGGGAGCCACCCGTGCGCTCCATCGATCTCCCCGAGCGTCTTGATCAGCGAAAACGTATCGCCTGGCTGAATGATCGTTCCATTCATGATCGCCACGCCGTGCTGAATGTTCTTGATCCGATTCGCCGGAGAACGGAGGAAATTCGAAGTGCCGACGCCTAACAGATCCGTGATCCCCATCCGCTGCGGGTCATCACCGACCAGTGTTCCCTGTGTGGTATGCAAAATGATCGGAAACGTCGAGGAAGCGGGCCAATGCGCGTCCACATCCGCAAGCGTTGCCGCGGTATCGATCTCCCGCCCTTCCGTTCCGTGGGTGAACGAGACGATCTTCCCATCCTGGACGGTGAGTCCCCCGTTCTTCGCCGGAGTTTGAAGATCTCCGGTCAGGGCAACGATCCCGGTCGCGAATTTATCCGGATCGATGACCACGTCCATAGCTCCCGGCGTCCCGGTGGCCGCCAACCAACTGACAAGCGTAGAGGTCGGGACCGGATAAGATACATCACCCGTCGTGAAGACCAACGGCGGACGATGGAGGACCTCTTCGGCGCGGGATACGAGCGGCTCGATATCCGTCGCATGGATGCTCGCCGCAACATGCTTATCCGTCAGTGTGATCGGATCGAACTGCAGGACCTTCGCCTCTAGGCGAAGCCGTGCAAGTGCCGCGTCCGTGTCCAGGACCACGCCGTCCATCTCGTGCTGAACGCTGACGCTCGGCGGCGTGCTCGACGCATCAAAGATCAGATGGGCGTCCTGCGGCGGATGGAGATCCGTCGCAAAACTCGCATCTAGGGCGCTCATGACTCCCTGCGTATCGATCGTGATCGGTGTCTCGACATTGGTCGGCGAGATCCGAAGCCCAAGCTGTTGGAAGACGTCCTGCCCCCAACGACCGCTGCGTCCAAGGGCATACGCCCTCTGCACTGCGGTGTCGATGTCATAGTGGACGAGGTCATGCGAGACATCCGGATCCTCAGCCGTGGTCGAAGGACCGACACCGATCTCCTTCCCGTCATAGCGGAACCGGACCCCGTCCGCGAGGGATTGATCGATCGCGTGTTGGACGGCGGTCCGCGCCTCGGTCACGGTCATGCCATCGAGACGAACACTGAGAATGCGGGTTCCTGGGAAGATCCGATTCTCGTATAAGCGGGCATACGCCACCATCGCGCCGGAGAACATCAAGACCGATACGGCGATCACCCCGACGGTCGCCGAGGTCCAAATAAGCAAGACGCGGACACTGAGGGTTCGCGACGTCGTTTTTGCCATAGATACAGTTTACGCTGAAAGGAGCTCGTTGAGGAGGTCTCGAGCGAGCTGGGACCGGCCGGCGTCTTCACCGCCGAGCGGAAATACGGCGAGTGCGACACGCGCACCTTCGACCGGTGATCCTCCAATCGCGGTAGCGGGAACGGTCAGGATCTGTCCGTCTTCGAATTCGAGCGTCACGCGCTCGTCAACGATGGACTGAATTGTGGCAATGAGTGGCATGATGGTCAGAATTCTTTGGAACGTCGATCTGGGATGAGATGCGACATGCTGGAGTGAAAAAGTGACGCAGACGTACGAAACGTACGGTGAGGAGCTTCTTCGCGATGCGCCAACAAACTGCACGGATCAACGTAAAAAGGCCCTAAAGAATCCGCATCCAAGAAACCTGATTATAGGGGAGAGCGAGTCCGAAGACCTGCGGCACCCTACGATGAGGTTCCATGCTTGTCGTGGACACGGATTCTCCAGAGCCTTACGTGGAACGTTTTCGAGCGTGGAAGGACCCTGCGCCTAAGCGGAGGATCGTACGTTATATCATGTCCCACCCTTCCTGTCAACCGACGAAGCGCCTGTCTTCGGGGACGAAAAAACGGCTTTTTCTCAAGGCCGTTTCAAAGATCTATCCCTATTAAACCAGCTCGCCAGCCTTTTGTCAAGGCATGGATCCCGGCCCAAAAGAGGTCATTTCACCGCGAACGGGAGCCCCTCCAATTTGACGGACAGGATCTGCGAAACCCCATCCTCCCCCATGGTCACCCCATAGAGGACATTCGCCTTATTCATGGTCGCCCGGTTATGGGTGATGACGATGAATTGGGTCCGATCGACGAGTGAATCCACGATCTCCGCGAACTTCCGTGAGTTCGCCTCATCAAGAGCCGCGTCCACCTCATCCAGCACGACGAACGGCGATGGGTTGATGGCCATGATCGCACAAATGAGGGCAATGGACGTGAGCGCCCGTTCGCCGCCGGAAAGGAGGGCCGTCGCCTTCAGACGCTTCCCGGGCGGGGTCGCTTGGATGTCGATCCCCGCTTCCTGCTCCCTGTTCCCACTTCCGTTTCCATCTCCATCTTCCGCTTCTTCTTCTTCGACCTCCGGTTCCACCTTGATGATCCGCGCTTCCCCGCCACCAAACAATTTTTGGAAATATTGTCCGAACTCCCGGTCGAGCTGACGGAACGCGACGTCTGCCCGCTCCGCGATCGTCTTATCGAGTTCCGTAATGATGGTCTCCAGCGACCGCATCGCCTCTTTCAGATCATCCGTCTGTTGCTGCAGCTGTTCGAACCGCGCCTTTGTCTCCTCATATTCCTTCATCGTCTCCGGATCGATCCCACCGATCCATTCGAGCTGGGACCGCAGCTTCGTCATGCGTGCCTGGAGCTTGTCCGGCGCCTCGTCCCCGGACGGCTTGGCGTCCGCGAGGACGTCCAGCTCCGATTCCAGATGCGACGCCAACGTCCGGACCTCGGAGAACAGACCATCTCGTCGCGTCTCAAGACGCGCCACATCCACCGACGCCTCGGACAGGGTACGTTCAGAGGCCTGTGCTTCATGCCGCCGCGCAGAGATGTCCCGCTGGAGCTGGAACAGATGCGCCCGGTTCTCGTCCTCTTTGGACGTGGCCTGCTTCAAACGCGCCTCCGCGTCGGCGATCCGATCCGCCAACGTGGCCGTCTCTTCGGCAAGCTCAGCGAACGCCGTTTCAAGCTTCGGATCCTTTGCCGCTGTCGTCTCCTCCGGCGCCGTGCGTTGGAGCTTGGAAAGGAGGTCCGTGTTCCGATCCCGTAATTTCGCGGCAAGCGTCTTCAATTTGGAGATGTCCGGCGTCTTCGCCTCAAGCGCCTCCAACAATTCCTTTTGCACCCCTCCCAATGACTCGATCTCGTTGATGATCTTGGAAAGCGGCAAGGGTGACCAGGGCTTTTGCGCTTTGACCTTGGCGACCTCGCGTTCGGACTCGAGCCGGATCTGCCGTTCGCGCAGCTTTCCGCGCTCCTCCCGCAACGCATCCAACTCCGCGCGGATCTTCCGAAGTTCATCCGACACCGGCGTCGCCTTTTCCATGGCTGTAAGCTCCTGCTCCAGCTTGGCCGCTTCTGCATTCTTGCCCTCATACGCAGCACGGGCCGTCTCCACTTGCGTCCCCGCAGTCCGCAGCTTTGTCCGGATCTCCGCCCACATACCACCGAAATACGCACGTTCCACGGTCTTCAGTTCGGCTTCGAGCGTCTCACGTTCGCGTAGTCGTTTGACCTGCCGTTCCAAGGAAGAGAGACGTGGCGCGATCTCCCGCATGAGCGTGTCCGCCTGCGCCAGATTATCCCGTGTCCCGTCGAGTTTATTCATGGACGAATGCCGTTTGAGCTGGAACGGCTTGAGTCCGGCCGCCTCGTCAAAGAACTCCCGACGCTCGGCCGGCGATGCAGAGAGGACGGCGTCTACCATCCCCTGCCCGATCACACTGTAGGTCCGCTGCCCCACGCCGCATTGCGCGAGCAAAAGCGTGACGTCGGTCAAACGCGCCGCCTTCTTATTGATCTCATATTCGGATTGCCCATCGCGATACAGCCGGCGCGTCACCACGATCTCCGGCAGCTCGATCTCGCTCGCGTGATCATCATTCACGAGCGTGAGCGAGACTTCCGCAAAACCCGATCGCGACTTCTTATCCGATCCGGAAAAGATCACGTCCTCTGACTTCTTGCTCCGCAGGAGCTTCATGCTCTGCTCGCCCATCACCCAGCGGATCGCGTCCGCGACATTGGACTTGCCGGACCCGTTCGGACCGACAACACCGGTAAGACCACGGCGACCGTTCGCGTCCGGATGGAATTCCAATGCGGTCTTCACCGCAAAGGTCTTGAACCCTTGGAGTTCGAGCTTGCGCAGATACATACGTCGAAGGCATAGCGTAACGGAATGGCGCTCGAATGGGTAGGGGGACGGCGCGAGAATGGGTTGACGGAAGCATCCATCTCGCGTATACACCCATCGGTTCTTTTCCCCCTCACACAGGAGAACGAATGTCCGAATTGGAATGTGCCCCCGCATCGCTCGAAGGGTCTCAGGCAGCATCGGAGAGACCCGAGGATGGTCCATTGATCCGCTCCCTCGAGGATCGCTACCCGTTCGCCATGCCGCTCATCGAGCACGTCGCGCACCAGCGGCGCATCAAGCGCAAACCTGTCTATATACACGACCTGTCCATCGCGAAAGACCCGCAATATGCGGAAGTGGTCGAACTCCTCGCCGGAACCGCGGCAAAAGGCGCGATCCGCGCCGCATGCCGGTCGATGATCTTCCTGCTCGACGGACGACGCATCATCGCCATGCACGAATCATTCGCCGGGACCGAAGCGTTGCGCACGGCCCTCGAACAGGAGATGACGGTGAAGCGCGCTGGACGGATGGTGCATCTCCGGATCCATCACACACAAGCGCTCGAAGTGCTCGAAGACTTGGCGCATCGATCGCGGATACTCAAAGAGACCGCGGCCACCGACATCCCCGGTCCGGTATCGGTCCGCCATGCCATCCTCGAATTGCTCGCCATCACCCCGATCCGCCTCGATCTCGAAGAACGGTATCGGACGTGCTTCGAGGTCTGCTTGCCGGGACGCATCTTCGCGCACCGGCTCACTGGTGGCCGATCTTCCGGATACGCCTTCGTCCCACCCGAGCAACAGCTCCAACTGTTCAACGTCTCCTGATCAGCTCCCCCGCCCTCCACACTGGAGGGCGGATTTGTATCTCCGAACATGGACGCCAGCGACGATCTTTGATAGCGTCGGTTCGAGTATGACGCATCGATTCGAACAAAGCATGATCCATCTGCGCGAAGCCCTCGCACGCGTCCTGACGGAACGCGTGGAATTCCCCCGCGGGATCTTCGTGACCGTGCTGGAGGTGAAGATGACGCGGAACCAGACGCAGGCAAAGGTCGTCCTCTCCGTTCTCCCGGTTGACCAGGAGGAGACGGTGTTGAAGACCCTCAATGACAAGGATACGGCACACGAGATCAAGGATGGACTCGCCAATGCGGTCCGGCTCCGCCACATCCCGAGACTTCACTGGACCTTCGATGAGACCGAGGCCGCGGCCGCGGACATCGATGCGACGATCAACGAACTCAAGGCAAAGGGGGAGTTATAAACTAGAAGCTAGAAGCTAGAAGCTAGAAGCTAGAAGCTAGAAGCTAGAAGCTAGAAGCTAGAAGCTAGAAGCTAGAAGCTAGAAGCTAGAAGCTAGAAGCTAGGGAGAGAATGGACCCGATCCGGTACCCATTCTAGATTCTAGATTCCAGCTTCTAGATTCTCGATCCCGGACACCCCCTTGACCCCTCGCCCATTTTCCTCTACGTTGTTCGATCCATGAAAACCCCTCTCCCGGCGACGTTCGCCCACCTGCATCATGCGATCCGCACGTCGGACCGCATTTTGCTCGTGGCGCATAAAAAGCCGGATGGAGACACGCTTGGCTCGAGCTCAAGCGTCCTCAACTGGCTTCTGCGCGAAGGGAAGGATGTCACCGCGTTCTGTCTCGACACGCCACCCGTCGTGTTCCGCTACCTCGATAACATCCATCAGTATACGAATGACCCGTCGGTCTTCGATCAGCCCTATGACCTGGTCATCATCTTCGATTCCGGGGATCTGAAATACTGCGGCGTGGACGCGTTCATCCCACGCCTGCCGCCCGGCTACCTCCTCGTGAATCTGGACCACCATCGGACCAATACGCATTTTGCGCATCTCAACATCGTCCTAACAGATGCGAGCTCCACGGCCGAGGTCGTCCATCGGTTCTACGAGGCGAATCGGATCCGTATCGACAGCGCGATGGCGACATCACTCCTGACCGGCCTTTTCACCGACACCTCAAGCTTCACGAACGCGGCGACCAACCCGATCGCGGTCCGCGCCGCGTCGAAACTTCTCGCAGCCGGCGGACGCCAGCGCGACATCGAGATCCATCTCATGCATGACAAGACCGTCCCATCGCTCCGTATCTGGGGTACGATCCTCTCCCGCCTGCGGTACGACCGGACGCACGACGTGGCCACCACTTATTTGATGCGATCAGATGCGAAAGAAGTCTCCACGGACATCATCGAAGGCGTCTCGAATTTCCTCGCTGCCATGCTGGGTGAGACCGACACGATCTGTTTCCTCCGAGAGCTTCCGGACAACAAAGTGAAGGGGTCGTTCCGCAGTCATACGCGCGACGTCAGCAAGGTCGCCATGCTCATGGGCGGGGGCGGCCACAAGCTCGCGGCCGGTTTCACGGTCGACGGACATATCGAAGAAACCTCAAACGGCCCGCGGATCGCGGTGTGATCTTATTAGCAGTCGGTGCTTTTGACTGCTAAATCAGGATAAGCTATGCTGAGCCCATTATGCGAAATCCCTACGAAATCAACGACAACTACCTGATCCCAACGGTCATCGAAAAGACCAGCTATGGCGAACGCGCGTATGATATCTACTCGCGTCTGCTCAAGGACCGGATCATCATGCTCGGCTCCCCGATCGACGACGGCGTGTCCAATACGATCGTGGCCCAACTCCTCTTCCTTGAAAGCCAGGACAAGACCAAGGACATCAAGCTTTACATCAACTCCCCGGGTGGGAGCGTGACGGCCGGCCTCGCGATCTACGACACGATGCAGCACGTGGCGTGCGACGTGCAGACCATCTGCATCGGCATGGCCGCCTCCATGGGCGCGGTACTCCTCGCCGGCGGTGCATCGAAAAAACGTTTCGCGCTCCCCAACTCCGAGATCATGATCCACCAGCCGCTGGGCGGCGTGGAGGGCCAGGCGACGGACATCAAGATCCGCGCAGAACGCATCCTGAAGACCAAGGATCAGCTCAACAAGATCCTCGCCAAGCACACGGGACAAAGCCTGAAGAAAGTCGAGGTGGATACGGACCGCGATTATTTCATGGATCCCAAACAAGCCCTCGATTACGGCCTCGTCGACAAGGTCATCACACAGAAATAAATGGATCAAAAAAACGCTCCCGTCCGGGAGCGTTTTTCTTATTCCTCTTTGAGCCCTTCGCTGATCACTTTGCCGATGAAGGTGACGCCGGAGACGTGATCGCCCCCTTCTTTAAAGCGCATGATCCGCACGCCCTGCGTGTCACGCCCGATGGAGGAGATGCTCTTGAACGGCGTCCGGAGTACGATCCCCTTTTTGGACATGATCATGAGGTCCCGGTCATCATCTGCGGATGAGACATACGCCGCCACGACACCGCCGGTCTTGGCCGTCACGCGCATCGTTCGGATCCCGGATCCCCCGCGGCCTTGGACCTTGTATTCCGACAGGTTCGTCCGCTTCCCAAGCCCATTCTCCGCGATGGTGAAGATCTCGAGATGGCCCTTCTTCACGAGCGATGGAATGACGACATCCATCCCCACGACCACATCACCCTTCTTGAGGTTGATCCCACGCACGCCGGCGGCGGTCCGCCCCATCCCGCGCACGCCCGACTCCTTGAACCGGATAGACTGCCCGTTTTTGGTCACCAGGACGATCTCATCATTCCCGGACGAGGGCTTCACCCATAACAGATCGTCGCCGGTCTTGAGCGTGATCGCGATGAGGCCGGTGCGCCGCATGTTCTCGAACTCCTCGAGCGCTGTCTTCTTGATCGTCCCCTGCTTCGTGACCATGACGAGATATTTCGCTCCTTCCATGTCACCCAATGCGAGGACGGTCGCGACCTTTTCCCCCGGCGCAAGCTGGAGGAAGTTCACGATCGCCTGGCCTTTGGACGTCCGGCTGCCGACCGGCACGTCATACGCCTTCATCTGGAAGACGCGGCCACGCGTCGTGAAGAAGAGGATGTCTGCGTGCGTATTCGTCGAGAAGATATGCTCGACCTGATCCTCTTCCTTGGTCGTGAGGCCAGCCACGCCCCGTCCACCGCGTCCTTGGGAGCGGAATGTCTCTGGCGGCACACGCTTCACGTATCCGTCGGCCGTAAGCATGACGATCGTCGGTTCATCCGGCACCAGATCCTCCATGGAGAACTCGCCGACCGGAGACTTCACGACCTGCGTGCGCCGTTCATCGCCATACTTCTCCTTCATCTCGACGATCTCGGTCTTGATGAGGTCGAGGATCTTCTTCGCAGACTTGAGGAGCGATTCCAGTTCCTTGATGATCTCCATCTTCTCATTGTATTCCTGCTCGATCCTGATCCGTTCGAGGCTCGCGAGAGATTGGAGCCGCATCTCAAGGATGGCCTGCGCCTGGATCTCGGTCATCTTGAACTTCTTTACGAGATTGACCTTGGCCTCATCCTTGTCCTTGGACTTTTTGATCGTCGCGATCACCTCGTCGATATTCGCGAGCGCGATGCGCAACCCTTCGAGGATATGCGCGCGTTCCTTAGCACGGGCGAGATCGTACTCTGCGCGGCGACGCACGACGGTCTGTCGATGTTTGACGTACTCCTCGAGGATGTTCTTGAGCGTGAGCACGCGCGGCTGGATCCCATCCACGAGCGCAAGCATGTTGACGTGGAAGGTCACCTGCAATTGCGAATGCTTGAACAGCTGATTCAGGACCTTCTTGGGATAGGCGTCCTTTTTGAGTTCAATGACGACGCGGATCCCTTTCTTGTTCGACTCGTCGCGAATATCCCGGATCCCTTCGATCTTTTTCAACTGGACGAGTTCTGCGATCTTCTCAATGAGCGAGGACTTGTTCACCTGATACGGGATCTCGGTCACGATGATCGCGAAGCCGGATTTCTGCTCTACGATCTCGGTCTTCGCGCGCGTCACGATCCCGCCTTTGCCCATGGCGTACGCGGATTTGATCTCGCTCTGGTTGTAGATGATGCCGCCGGTCGGAAAATCCGGGCCTTTGACGTATTTCAATAGGCCATCGACCGTGATCTCCGGATCATCGATATATGCGATCGTCGCGTCACAGATCTCGGTCAGGTTATGCGGCGGGATGTTCGTGGCCATGCCGACCGCGATGCCCAAGGTACCGTTCACGAGGAGATTCGGGAGCTTCGCCGGGAGCACGGTCGGTTCGTTGACCGAACCGTCGAAGTTCGGACGGAAATCCACAGTGTCACGGTCGATGTCCTGCAACATCTCCTCGGAGATCGCCTGGAGTTTGGATTCGGTATATCGATATGCCGCGGCGCTGTCACCGTCGATGGAACCGAAGTTCCCTTGCCCACGAATGAGCGGATAGCGCAGAGAAAAGTCCTGCGCCATACGAACAAGCGATTCGTAGACCGCAGAATCGCCGTGCGGGTGATATTTACCGAGCACGTCTCCGACCACGGTCGCGCATTTCTTGAATTTGGATGTGGAGCGTAGTCCGCTCTGCCACATGGAGTACAGGATGCGGCGATGCACGGGCTTGAGCCCGTCGCGGACATCGGGGAGGGCGCGATCCACGATCACGCTCATGGCGTAATCGAGGAACGAACTGCGCATCTCGGTGACGATGTCGTGCGATTCGATTTCGCCGGCCGTCTCAAATGAGGATCGTTGCTGTTCAGCCATAGAGAGATTTCAGGATCACGGAGTGGTTGTCTTGGATGATGTTGATGGGGATCCGGGGGTAAAGATGTCACCACGGGTCGTGTCGGTCGCCGAGACGATCGCCGCCATCCGATCAAGGGCGGTCTGCTGTGCGTCCGTCTGCGTCTGAAGGGCTTCAAGTTTGGATTGCGCGGCGTTCAGGGTATCCGCGACATCATTGCTCTGCACGGTCACGTCCTGTGCCTGCGCCGCTTGGACGACGGATGCAACACTCCCATGCGCCGAAGACGATAGGTTCTTCAACGGATCGAAGACCGTCGAACCGACGGTCCACCACCAGCCAAGTGCCACAACGAAAGCGGCGACCGCGACACCCGCCCAGACGGTCATCGCCTGTATGGGATCATGCGCATCGCGCATCGCTGCGTGCGCAAGGATCAACTGACGTTTCTCATCCCCACGCATGATATGCGGCCTCGACTCCTGCTTCGATTCGCTCCGTGTCTTGGTCGAGCGACGGCGCACCGGCGCCCGCTTCATGGATTTGGCGGGTTTCGCTGTTGTGGAGCGTCGTTTGATCGGCATAAGTTGAAATGATTCTATCGTGAGATCTCGCGTTTCAGAACGTTCATGCGCGTTCGAGGACCGCGACGACCAGCTCATCCGACGGCAGATCCTTCCGACTGATCTTCAGCCTGTTGGAATCCTGCCGCTGACAGACGCCGAGCGCCTTGCAGAAGTCATCGACACTTTCGAGCTTCGCTTTGATCCCCGGAATGCTGTAATTCAACGGAATGACGATCCGCGGTTCGATGCGGGAGATCGTCTCGCTCGCCTGTTTGGATCCGAGGACATCTCCGCCGCCCACGGGCAACAAAAGAATATCGACATCACCAAGCTCTTCGACCTCCATGTCTGAAAGCGGCCGATGGAGCTGACCGAGGAATCCGAGTGCCATCCCTTCAGCGACGAACCGGTAGACCACCGGACGAAGTTTCGTCCCCTTATCGATCTCTGGATCCTGCACACCCTGGACGAACATGCCGCCGACCTCATACTCGCCCGGATCGCTGACCTGGAACGGCTCACCAGCCACGCCTTCGAGGTTGAACCGCTTCGGATCCTGATGGGACAGGACGAGCACATCCGGCTCGACCGTGCGCGGAAACCGCAATGAAGCCTCGTTCGGATACGGGTCGGTCAATAACGTAGCCTCTTTTTCTCCGTGCTTTGATTCGATCCGAACGGAGGAATATCCATGCCAGAAGATCTGCATAAGTGGGCGTTTTCGGGGGTCGCTAAGTGCCAACATATTAGCAGAAATAGGCCATAAAAACAATGGAAAAATCAAGGGTCTATTCCTTCAGGAAAGCACCGCCAGGATGGCTGCGGCAAGGAGGTCTGGATCGTGGCGAAAGAGGCTCCGTTTGAGGGCATCGCCTTTGATCGCATCCTGGGTCACAGACGTGATGAGCGGGGTGCGCAGGACCCGTGGCGGACCATCACCGAGGTCATCGAGCACGGGCTGCTCCCCGGCGAGGACATAGCGGTCGTACACATCCGGTGGCGGAGCGATGGAATTGACGACGACGGCAGAGAGCTGTGCCGGCGCGAGATACGGCGCCAAGGCGTCACAGATACGCTGGGCCGTGAACCCGTCGGTCTGTCCTCGTTTCGTTGCGAGATTCAGGACGAAGACGACCTGTGCACCCGAGTCCGCGATGGCCTGTGCAACCCCTTCGACGAGCAAGACCGGCACCAGGCTCGTATACAAGTCGCCTGGTCCAAGCACGATCACATCCGCCGCGCGGATCGCCTCGAGCGCATCCGGATTTGCCGCCACCGAAGGCGAAAGGAAGCATCGTGCGATCGCAGCCCGTTCTCCATCTGGCGCATCGATCGCATGCTCACCCACCACGACGGTCTGATCTTCGAGTTCCGCAAAGAGATCCGATGCCACAGCAGAGACCGGGATCACGCGACCGCGGACATTCAAAATACGATGTGCCTCACGCACGGCTCTCAACGGATCTCCGGTCACTTTTTCCAATGCAGACAAAAAGAGATTGCCGAACGTGTGACCAGACAGGCCGCCTTCGTGGAACCGATAGGTGAAAAGACTGCGAAGTGACTCATCCCCATCCGCAAGCGCGACAAGGCATTGCCGGATATCGCCCGGCGGCAGGACCCCGAGCTCATCCCGAAGCACACCGGTCGATCCGCCGTTGTCTGCGATGCTCACGATCGCCGTGAGATCGACGGGATGATGCTTCAGTCCGGACAGGACCGTGAACGTCCCCGTCCCGCCTCCCAGCACGGCGATCTTCTTCTTCGACATGAGGGCCACCCTAAGAGGTGCGCTTCTTTTTTGCCAGGGTATACTCGTGCGCCGCACATTCGGCAGGAACGGCGTTCACGACGATACCCGCATCAAGCTCAAACCCGCCCCACACATTCGCTCGTGGAACGAAATGGATCTCGAAGAATTCATCCTTCTGCCCGAAGACATCATGAAAATACAGATTGTACGGATACCCACGCTCCCGGACGAGCGGAAAGAGCGCATGAAGTGCCCGGGCAAAGGATCGCCGTTCCGCCGCCGTCGCCTCGGTCACATTATCGATCCGCCGCCGCGTCAGGATCCGGACCCCATACGCGAATCGGGAGACCGGGTCCGCAAATGCGACCACCAAGCGATCCGCGTAGATCGTCCGTGCTGGAGTCGCTTCGGCCAAGGCGAGCGCATGCGCGGTCTGATGATGTTTCATACGGATCCGTGTGCGCGCGCGGGCCATGCGTTTCAAACGTTCCGGGACGAACGGGAGCCCGAAGATCTGTGAATGCGGATGCGGTTGCGACGCACCGGCCGCCTTCCCTTCGTTCTTGAATACGACCATGAACTTCAACCGTGGATCCTGACGATAGATACGACATCGCTCCGCCATCGCATCGATGGATGCCGTGATCCGTGCGACGGAGAATGCTGTGAACGGCGTCCGTGTCTGTCCTTCGACGAGGATCTCCTGCCGTCCTTCGATCGGTTTGGTTTGATGGAAGATGGGATACCTGTTCTCGACCACCGTCACCTGCCGATCCTTCGATCCATATGTCGCCAAGATGGTCTGTTCCTTCAACCCTGCAGGTGAAAAAGGGTCCTTCAAACGCTTTTGACCCAGTCCCTGCGGACGATACCGACGCGCCGGTGCAACGATGATGGTGTCGCCGGTCAACTCATCCGTGAACAGATGGGACGTATTCGGGTCTTTGAACGGATACGCGGGGCAAAGTGAGGATCGAGGCATAGCTCCTCCATTCTACCGCATGGATCGGATCACGTATGCTACGATGCCCTCATATGGCACTCATTCGACCTCTCGGCATCTTCAACGCCGGCGGTGGCGGCACAAAAAAGCCATCGAATACGCCTCCGTCCCAACCAGGGCGGACGCCCGTACCCGGACGAGGATTCCAGCATCCGACGGCAGGCGCCGGACACGGAACGGCGTCGACCCCGACCTTGGGTCGCGCAGAAAAGCGGCTTGCCGACATCAAAGCCTCGCTCCGCGCGAATCAGCAGACCGCCAAGAGTGCCGCACATCAAGGCGTGATCGCCCGACCGATGGATCAAAATCTCTCGCGCTCGCTCGAACAGCGCCGTGCCGAAGTCCAGAGATCTGGCACCTCTGTCGCCCGCATCGGAAAAGGGACTGAAGGTTCGACGAGTGTCGAACGGCTTGGCGAGACCCCGGGAGGAGAACAGACCTCCGTTGCACGCCTCGGAAAGACGGAGTCGCCAGAAGCGGCACGCGGCTCCTCGGTCGCCCGTCTCCAGAACAAAGAACATCCGTCCTATCTCCCACCGCCTCCGCCACTTCCGCAAAACAAAAATACGAAATTCGGCGACATGTCCTGATCAAAGACGCTCGGCTATCGGCCGGGCGTCATGGTCTGTAGCGGATCAACGGTCAAATTCTGGCCAAGTCCGGAACCCGTGAAATCGCCTCCGCGAAAACTCCCCGGCATAGACGACGAGATGACATATCCGTCATTACCGCCACTTGTTGCGACAGGGGTATCCGCACATCCGGCACCGAATAGAGCAAGGGCAAGGACAGCGGGGATCAGGTATCGAAAACGCATGGTTGGCATCTTACACGAGTTGTGGTTTGGACGCAGGACGCGAAGCGGATGAGCACGTGAGGAGGCGTACTGAACGTACGTCGACGAGCGCGCGGAGAGAGCGACGATGTCATGCGCCAAATCCGCGACTCGTGCGGTACATCAGGGCGCCGACCATGGCGATAGCAAGCGCATCTGCAGCATCATCCGGCTCCGGCCGCTCCGCGAGTTTCAGGAGACGCTGGACCATCTCTTGGACCTGCCGCTTGTCCGCCTTCCCCCAACCCGTGATCCCCTGCTTCACCTGATTCGGGGTCAATTCCACGATCGGAATGCCCGCGTCTGACGCAGCAAGCAGGATCACCCCACGCGCCATGCCGACTTTGATCGCGGTCTTGGCATTCGTCGAAAAAAAGAGTTCTTCGACCACAACGCACGCAGGCGCATGTGCGGCGATGAGATCACGGACGCCATCGCGCGTCTGTCGCAGCCGCAAATCGAACGGATCCTTGGCTGACGTCATCACGCATCCGTGGTCCACCCATGTCGCATCGCTTCCTCGCGAATCGATCACGCCAAAACCCGTCCGATCGAAACCGGGATCAATGCCAAGGACGCGGATCTGGCTCATGCGAGGTTACTGTACACCTTCGACACATCATCAAGCTCATCCAAGGCATCGATCAGCTCCTGCACGGCGAGACCGATCGCTTCATCCGTCTCAATGAGAGTCTTTGGGATCCACTCGAAATCTGCGGATTCGACCTCGAGCCCCAGCGCTTGGACGGCTTCCGTGACTTTCGCCAGGTCGCTCGTCGCACATCGGACGTCTGTCCCCTCCTCGTCGTCCACGATATCCGTCGCACCGGCGTCGATGAGCGCGAGCTCGAGCTCATCCCGCCGGTCTGCCGGCAAGCCGCCTGCCACGCGGACGACGCCGACGTGGTCGAAGAGATACGTGACCGCCCCGCTCCCCGCAAGGGTACCCCCATTCTTTGTGAGCAGATGTTTTACATCATTCGCAGACCGATTACGGTTGTCCGTCAGGCATTCGATGATGAGTGCGGTCCCGCCTGGGGCGTATGCCTCATACGTGAGCGAATCGATCTGCCCCTCGCCGCCCGCGCCGCTCCCGCGCTGGATCGCGCGCTCGATCGTATCCTTGGGGACGGACGCCTTCTTCGCCCGATCGATCGCCACACGCAAACGGATGTTCATGTTCGGATCCCCGCCCTTGTCTCGCGCGGCGACCGTGATCTCACGGGCGAGCTTGGTGAACGAGGCAGATCGCTTCGCATCCACTGCGCCCTTGAACTGTTTGACCTTGGACCATTTGGAGTGTCGGGACATATGCGGCGTGAGCGTAACGCATGACCGTCGGATTGACAAAGGAGCCATAAAAAAGCGGGCCCGGAGGCCCGCTTTTTCTTTCGCGAGATGCGTTATGCCGTCTCCTCAGCAGGAGCCGCTTCCGCATCCGCTTCTTCCATCGCCTCAAGCTCTTCCTCACCGTACGCGCCGAAGCCCGTACCGGCCGGAATGAGACGCCCGATGATGACGTTCTCCTTGAGCCCTTCGAGGTGATCGATCTTGCCGGTCACGGCCGCATTGATGAGCACGCGCGCGGTCTCTTGGAAGGAGGCCGCAGACAGGAACGATTCCGTTGAGAGTGATACCTTTGTCACGCCGAGGAACAACGGCTCGAGTTCGGCCGGCGTAGCGCCATTCTCCGAGACCGTCTGATTCTCCGCTTCGGCGCGCGTCTTTTCGACGACTTCGCCGGGCAGGAGATCCGTCTCACCTGCATCCTTCACGTACACGCGCGAGAACATCTGGCGCACGATGACCTCGATATGCTTGCCGTTGATCTTCTGACCTTGTGATGAGTAGATCCCGAGCACTTCGCGCAGGAGGTAGCGCATGACCGCGCTCTTCCCCTTGAGGCGGAAGAGCTGGAGCAGGTCGAGATGCCCCTCGGTGAGCTGATCGCCTGGCTGCACCTCGTCGCCGTCCTTCACGAAGACGGAGAACCCTGGCGGGACCGGATATTCGGTCACGGCCGGACCCTCCCAGACCACAAACACCTTCTTCGGTTCGAGACGAGCAGTACCCGTGTGCTCGGACAGGATCTCGGTCCCATCGCGGCGGACGACGAGAACGTCGCCTTCCTTCACCTTGCCGCCATCCTTGACCTTGACCTTGTCTTCCTTCCCGCCGGCGGCGATCGCATCTTCGCGCAGTTCCGTATGTTCGACCTGGATCGTTTTGCCCGTCCCGGTCGTATCCACGACCTTCTGGCCGGATGCGGTCTCGATGATGCGGCGCTCCCCCTGCACGATCTTCACCTTACCGGCGATGTCCGTGATGACGGCGCGATGCTTCGGCGACCGTGCTTCGAAGAGCTCTTCCACACGCGGGAGACCTTGCGTGATGTCCGCACCGGCCACACCACCCATGTGGAAGGTACGCATCGTCAGCTGGGTACCCGGTTCACCGATCGATTGCGCGGCAACGATACCGACTGCGGTCCCGAGGTCGACGAGACGATTGTACGCGAGGTCGTAGCCATAGCACTGTTTGCACAAGCCGCGACGCAATTTACATGTGAGAACGGATCGCACATGGACCTCATCCACTGCCGTCGGAAGGGCCTGAAGCTGTTTGATATGCGCCGGTTCGATGAGCGTCCCTTTCTTAAAGAGGGTCTTCTTCGTCTCCGGATCCTTGACGTCCTTGAGGAGCACGCGACCAAGGATACGCGTGAGGAGCGGCTCGCCGATCTCTTCGCATTCCTTCTGGGTCAGGACCACGCCATCCGTATCGCCACAATCATCGTCTGTGATGACGACATCCTGTGCCACGTCAACCAGACGACGGGTGAGATACCCGGCATTCGCGGTCTTGAGCGCCGTATCCGTCAGACCTTTGCGTGTTCCGTGTGAAGAGATGAAGTACTCGAGCACGCTGAGACCATCGCGGAAGGACGACTTGATCGGCAGCTCGATGATGTCTCCGCGCGGGTTCGTCACCGGACCTTTCATCCCGATGACCTGGGTCAGCTGACCGATGGACCCACGGGCGCCGGATTCGATCATGGATCCCATAGGCGTCTGCGAGACGAGCGTCCCCTTACACAGTTTCTGCACGCGGTCCTTCACGTCCGTCCACACGCGGATGATCTGCGCATAGCGCTCCTTCTTGGTGAGGAGACCTTCCCGGTATTGCTCCTCGATCTGCGCGACCTTCATATCCCCTTCCGTGATCAACGCATCGCGACCTTCCACGTCCGGCAAGTCACCCATGCCATACGAGAAGCCGGACATCGTGATGTGGCGGAATCCGAGGTTCTTCACATCATCCAGGAACTGCGCACACCGTTCGAAACCATAGGTCTCGAGCACGCGATGCGTCATATCGCCGAGCTGTTTGGAACCCATGGGTTCGTTCTTGTACCCAAGCTCCGCCGGAATGAGACGATTGACGAGGATGCGACCGGCGTTCGTCTCAATGATCGGACCGTCCGCGGTCAGACGGGTCTTGATCTTCTCACGAATGTTGAGTTTGCCGAGTTGCCAGACATACACCGCTTCCTCCGGCGAACCGAACGCGCGGATCTTTCCACCCTCCGGCTCCACGAGCGTCGTAAGATAGAACACTCCCCACGCGATATCCTTGTCCGGATGCGTCACCGGGGTGCCGGTCGCTGGTCGGAGGAGGTTGCGCGTCGATAGCATCAGGTTCCGGGCTTCGGCTCGAGCTTCTTGGGTCAGCGGAACATGCACGGCCATCTGGTCACCGTCGAAGTCCGCGTTGAACGCGCGACAGACCATCGGATGGATCTGGATCGCCTTCCCTTCGATAAGCTTCGGACGGAACCCCTGGATCCCCAGACGATGAAGCGTCGGAGCACGGTTCAGGAGTACGACTGCCTCCATCGCGATCTGTTCGAGGATGTCCCAGACTTCCGGATTGTCCGCCTCGATGAACCGATTCGCGGATCGGATATTGTGACACAGTTCACGCTTGATGAGCTGCGAGATGATGAACGGTTTGAAGAGTTCGAGCGCCATGATCTTCGGGATCCCGCACTGATCGATGTTGAGCGACGGCCCAACGACGATCACGGAACGACCGGAATAGTCAACGCGTTTTCCAAGCAGGTTCTGACGGAAACGACCCTGCTTCCCTTTGAGGATGTCCGCGAGGGATTTCAACTGACGCTTCTTTCCGGTCGCGGCGATCACGGTCTTGGAATGACGCGCGCTGTTATCGATGAGGGCGTCCACCGCTTCCTGCAACATGCGCTTTTCGTTGCGCGTGATCACCTCCGGGGCGTTGAGCTCCATGAGGCGCTTGAGCCGGTTGTTGCGGTTGATGACGCGGCGGTAGAGATCGTTCAGGTCGGATGTCGCGAAGCGACCGCCGTCGAGCGCCACCATCGGACGGAGGTCCGGCGGGATGACGGGCAGAGCCTTCAGGATCGTCCAGTGCGGTTCGAGGTCTTGGATCGAAAAGGACTTCAACAGCTTCAAGCGACGGGTGATGCGGTCACGCTTGACCTCTGACGCTCCTTCGAGGCCGGCGGTCAGTGCTTCCATCGTCGCCGTCACATCGATGTTATGGAGGAGCTCATCCACGGCTTCGGCGCCGATCTTAGCTTCAAAGACGTGTCCGAATTTGAGCGACAGTTCGTGGTACTCGTTCTCCGGAAGGATCTTGAGCGGCTTGAGGTCCTTCAATTCCTTCTCTGATGTGCTGAAATCCTCCTCCAGTTCCGTGATCTTCCGCTCCTTCGCACCCTGGATCTTATCGAGCTCCTTGGTCACGGCATCGGCGTCGAGTCCTTTTTCCCCTGCCTGGTCATTGACCCGCGTGACCTCGCGCTCGTACTCGGACTCGATGGCCTTGCGCTTGCCCTTGTACTCGACCCGGACCTGTTCGAGCGTATTCGTCCGCAGTTCTTCATTCACGTCGGTCACGATGAACGACGCGAAGTAGATCACCTTCTCCAGTGATTGGACGGACAGATCGAGCACGGTCCCGATCTTGGACGGGACGGAGCGCAAGAACCAGATGTGCGCCACCGGAGCCGCGAGCTCGATATGCCCCATGCGTTCGCGACGCACGAGCGAGTGCGTGACCTCCACGCCGCATTTGTCACAGATGATCCCCTTGTACCGGATCTTCTTATATTTTCCACAGTAACACTCCCAGTCCTTCGAGGGGCCGAAGATCTCTTCGGCAAAGAGCCCGGACTTCTCCGGCTTTTGCGTGCGATAGTTGATGGTCTCCGGCTTAGTGACCTCGCCATACGACCATCCGCGGATGGTCTCCGGTGACGCGAGCTTCAGACGCATCGCGTCGAAGTCCGTCGTTTTGATGTTCTCCGATTGGAAGAATGCCATATGCGTGGTCGGTTATTGCGCGTTCGTGCCCCATTCGGCATCCGCCGGCGCGGTCGGCGCCGATCGGGTCCGGAACTGATCCGGGCGCGAGGACGATTCCTCGATCCGACGTCCTTCCTTGAGGAGTTCGACGTCGAGACAGAGACCTTTGAGTTCGCGGATGAGCACGTTGAAGGATTCCGGAACGTTCACCTTATGGATCGGCTCACCCTTGATGATCGATTCGTATGCTTTGGAACGGCCCGGCACGTCGTCCGACTTGATCGTCAGGATCTCCTGCAGGGTATGCGCGGCGCCGTAGGCTTCGATGGCCCAGACTTCCATCTCTCCGAAACGCTGACCACCGGACTGCGCTTTGCCACCCAACGGTTGCTGGGTGATGAGCGAGTACGGACCGATGGAGCGCTGATGGATCTTGTCTTCGACCATGTGGTTGAGCTTGAGCATGTAGATGTACCCCACGGTCGGCGCATAGTCGTACGCTTCACCCGTGCGACCGTCGAAGAGCTTGATCTTTCCGTCTTCCGGGAAGCCGGCCTTCGTGAGCTCAGAACGGATCACGTCTTCCGGTACCCCATCGAACACAGGGGTCGCGACGCGATAACCGAGGGCGTTCGCCGCCAGACCGAAGTGCGTCTCCAGGATCTGCCCCAAGTTCATACGGGACACGACCCCGAGCGGAGACAGGATGACGTCCACCGGCGTTCCGTCTTCGAGGAACGGCATATCCGCCAGCGGCACGACCTTGGAGATGACGCCCTTGTTCCCGTGGCGACCGGCGAGCTTGTCACCCACCTGGACCTTGCGCAGGTCGGCGACGGACACGACGATCTGTTTGATCACCCCCGGCTGGAGTTTATCGCCCGCCTCACGCGAGAACACCGTCACGCCGACCACTTTTCCGTGTTCGCCGTGTTCGAGATACAGGGAGGTGTCACGCACGTCGCGCGCCTTCTCGCCGAAGATCGCACGAAGGAGTTTTTCTTCCGCGGACAGATCCGTCTCCCCCTTCGGCGTGATTTTTCCGACCAGAATGTCGCCCGACTTCACTTCAGCCCCGACACGGACGACGCCGTGCTCGTCGAGGTTCTTAAACTTTTCTTCCGAGACGTTCGGGATGTCCGAGGTCACGATCTCCGGTCCGAGCTTGGTATCGCGGACGTCGATCGTGTGGTGCTCGATGTGTATCGACGTGAACCGATCCTGTTGCACCAGCCGTTCGGACAAGATGATGGCATCTTCATAGTTATATCCATCCCAGGAAAGGAAGGCGCAGAGCAGGTTCTGCCCAAGCGCAAGTTCCCCGTTATCGCAGGAGGTCCCATCCATAAGCACCTCTCCGGCGTAGACCTTCTGCCCCTTGTTCACCTTCGGACGCATGTTGATGCAGGTCGAATGGTTGGAGCGCTGGAATTTCACGAGGTCGTACCGACGCGTCTCGCCATTCGACATCTTGAACTCGATATGGTCGGCGGACACGCTCGTCACTTCACCGTCGTCCTGCGCGAGGATGACGTGCCCGGCATCCACGGCCACGCGACGTTCAACGCCCGTGCCCACGATCGGCGCATCAGGCTTGATGCACGGGACGGCCTGACGTTGCATGTTCGATCCCATGAGCGCGCGCTGACCGTCATCATGTTCGACGAACGGGATGAGCGATGTCCCGACGGACAGGATCTGTTTGGACGAAACGTCCACGTAGTCGATCTCATGCACGTCGACGGTCGTCGGATCACCGTTCTTTCGCGCCGGAGCGCGCTCGACGAGGAACATCCCGTCCTTAGAGATCGGGGTCGTCGCCGGGGCAGTGGTCCCGCGCTCTTCGGTAAAGGCATTCAAGTACACGATCTCATTCGTCACGTGCGGAACGATCGGGAGTTGCGGGAGCGAAGCCTTCTGCAGGTCCTTAGCGAGTTTGGAGTCGACCTCCACACCCGCTTTGGCGAGGACCGCGCCCGTGCCGTCGGTGACGTCCGCTCGGAGCGTCTCGCCGACCGCGTCCTTCCCGTCATTCTGCGCCCAATTCTTCACCTTCCGATACGGCGTTTCGATGAATCCGAAATCATTGATGCGTGCATAACAGGCCGTCTCACCCACGAGACCGATGTTCGGACCTTCCGGAGACTGGATCGGACAGATGCGGCCGTAGTGCGTGCGGTGCACGTCGCGCACATCGAATCCGGCGCGCTCACGTGAGAGCCCACCCGGACCCATGGCCGAGAGACGACGCTTGTGTTCGAGCTCGGACAACGGATTCGTCTGGTCCATGAACTGCGAGAGCTGCGAGGACATGAAGAACTCGCGCACCGCGCCGATGACCGGACGGGCGTTGATGAGTTTGGCCGGCGTGATGAGCGTAATGTCCTGCGTGGACATCCGATCGCGCACGATGCGCTCCATGCGAGCGAGACCGATGCGGAACCGTGCCTGGACCAGCTCCCCGACCGCGCGGACGCGGCGGTTGCCGAGGTGATCGACATCATCCGGTTCTTCCTGCGTGTTGTTCAGGCGGATGATCTCCTTGATGATGGAGATGAGATCCTCTTTCGAGAGGATCCGATTCTCTTCCTTGGAGACCTCATCCTGATCGGTCACGACGCCAAACCGCTGATTGAACTTGTAGCGGCCGACCGGACCGAGGTCGTAGCGTTCGAACTTGAAGAACATCGAGTGGATGAGCGACTTCGCATTGTCTGCGGTCGCGAGGTCTCCCGGACGGATACGCTTGTAGACCTCGATCAGCCCTTCATCCTCATTGGTCGCCACATCCTTCGCGAGCGTGGCCTCGATGAAGTGGTTGAGCGGATGGACGTCGATGTCCTCGAAGAGTGCTTTGATCTCCTCATCGCTCGAGATGCCGAATGCGCGCAGGAGCGACGTGGAGGCGACCTTGCGCTTTCGATCGATCTTCACCCAGATCACGTTGTTGTTGTCCGTCTCGAACTCGAGCCAGGCACCACGATTCGGGATGACCTTCGCACCGTACGAGCGACGGTTGCGCAGCGCTTCTGCCGTGAAAAAAGCTCCGGCGGAACGGACGAGCTGAGAGACCACCACGCGCTCGATGCCGTTCACGATGAACGTTCCGCGATCGGTCATGACCGGCAGATCGCCGAGATAGACCTCCTGCTCCTTCGTGTCATCGTTTCGCTTGTTGACCAGCTTGGTCTTCACACGCAACGGCGCATCGTAGGTGATGTTCTTCGCCTTCGACGTCTGTTCGTCGAATTTCGGCTCATCGATGAAATAGTCGACGAACGTCAGCTCGAGATCGCGACCGATGAAGTCTTTGATCGGTGAGATCTCTCGGAGCAATTCGCGGATCCCCTGCTCGAGGAACCAGCGATAGCTTTGCTTCTGGACCTCGATGAGATCCGGGAGGGCCATCGCATCTCGCGAGGCCGTAAAATAGCGGCGCTCCAGCTCCTTCGGAGTCTGGCGCCGGAAGATCATCTGTGACATGAACAGATGGGACGCCCACGAACGGGTTCCCCTCCCACGCGGGCCTCGCGCTGCGGGACAGAGCAGGCGGAGATGCGAGGCGTCGGTGAGACCGGAGGACCCGGGCGTCTTCAATGGAGTAAAAAACGATGCGGACGCAAACACCCACCCGTCCGCGAGAACAGGTGGGTGACGAAATTTACGCGAGACGCGTGATCATTCGGCGTGAGGGATGAATCAAGGCGGACGGTTTCCCGTCGCCCTCGTCCACGGCCGATCAAATGAAGAACCTGCAGAGTTTCCTTCACCTGACAAGCCGCATCGTTGCGGGCGGATTATGCCACGCTCGGAAATGCCCGTCAACTGTGATAAGTAAGCCAAATTTCGCGTCGCTCTATAGAGCCAAATCCTGGGCCTTCCAGGCCTTGACAGAAAGATTGTAATGTGTTATCTTAACAAGTCCCAGGATGGACAGGTCGTGCCCAACGGACAAAAGCTTACAATCTAGCCAATATTCGTCTCGAAGTGGAGAGCGAGACCCTGTCAGGCTAAAGGTAAAATAATGGCTCAAATTGGGCCATTTCGCTCATCCCTTGTTCGAGACGGAAATACCCGTCTCGTTTTTTGTCTCAAGAGACGCGGAGGAGAGAGCCTCTTGTTGGCGAAAGCCGTTTCCAAACGCGTTTTCACCACAGAGTGGCCACGGAAGCCAGTTACGCCGGTTCCAGACTTTTGTCCGGATACTGGCACCACTGGTCGGTACGTCGCCTTGGAGAGGGACACGCTTCGGCTCCCGTCCCTCTCCCCTTCGCATCCCTTGAGATGAAGACCTGCTGACACACATGGAGGAGGACCCCTGTACCGGCCCGAACACGGATCCCGGACAGGACGGTCGCGGAAATCATGCGAAGCCGGTTTCGACTGGCATCGCACGATCGGTACGCGACCATGGACGCGGGGAGCTTCGGCCCACCCCGCGTCCCCTCTAGGTGCGTCCGCAGGACTTATTCCAACAGACGTGGAGGAGAGTACGTTCCGAGATCCTCTTGGGGGTCACGGACGTCGGAAGGCAAAACCAGCTGACCCGGTTCCGACTGGGTCTCGCTGGGAGTCGCTGACCATGGATCGCCCGATGCTTCGGCAAACGGAGGTCCCCTCTACATCCGTTGGAAGAAATTCCGACGACATTTCGCAGTGCCGGGTCAGGTCCCGGTGCCCTATCCACGGGCCAAAACTCCCTAAACCGGAGAAATAGGTGGTTCGAACCCATCCTCTGCGGCGATCGCACCCTTCACCATCAACCCTAAGGACAAGAGGTCATCAATGATCGAGATCGTCCGCCGTTCCATCGACGGCACCGTCACGCAGGAGTTCATCAGCGTCACGACCAAGACCTTTTTGGCCATGGACGAACGCACGTTCTCTCGCGAGGACGAGCCGTTGCACCCGACCAAAGCGGTCTTGCGGTGCGACGAGACGCTCTACGGTTTCGATATCGAGGTCGTGATCGTCGCCTACCACCCACCTCCCGAGCCCGTCGATCCCGACGAACACGAGGAGGCGCGTGCACTGTTGCGACGGCATCGCGAGATGCGGGAACGGCTGGAAGCGCGCTTCATCAAACGGTCGAACCGCGGTCAACGCGCGAAGGCTGGCCTTCGCGTGGATACACGCAAATCGCATCGTCGCTTCGGCCGCGATACGACCCGTCACGAAGCGGCCTGAGACGACACCCGCTCTCACCGCGACGGAAAACTGCCCATTGTTGGTACGGCAGACATCTCTCTGACATCGCCGGAGGAGTCCAACACTCCTCCGGCACCGATCCGAGTCCATCAAGCGATTGGTGGTCTCAGAACGCTCAACCCACGGAGGTCACACTTGTTCATCGTCAAATATTTCGTCCCGTCAGCAGCCATGGAAGAGTCCGGCGATCTCGACCTCATCCCCGATGGGGAAAGCGAGCCGTGCACCCGCCGCCAGGCGGAAGTGAAACTTGAAGTCAAAGACTTCATGCCCTTCGACGCGGAACTCGGCCTCTGGAAGAACCCGCTCACCAACCAATTCGCCCTGATCGCTGCGGCGTAAAAAAAAACAAACCAAGAAGGAGAATACCAATGCAGCTCAACATGACCGTGTTCGCCGCTCTTTCCCCCAACGACAAGCTCCGCTACGTCCAGATGGTCCGCAGGCATCTCACCGAGAAGCAGGCGGACAAGAAGGCGGCGTAAGCCTCAAGGCGGAACGGGATTCCCCGTTCCGCCGCCGATCCGAGGCCGCGACACCGTCGCGTCCTCAGATCGCTCTTCTTCAATCTCCATCCAAAGCCCGCAAGGGCGAGAAAGGCAAAAATGGATCAGTTCATCTTGTTCCTCGCCCTCGTTCTCGTCCGTCGCCGCGAAGCGGCCAAGCACGGAGGTAACCGATGATCTCTGTCTGGTGCGTCGTCATGGGCGTCGCGTTCATCCCGTTCGTAAAAATCTGTCTCTGGGCAGACGTTCGGGAACGCGCCCACAAACGTCATCAGCGCGATGCTCGGCTCATGAAGCTCGCCGGGCTCGGTTGAACAACCGCTGACGCAAATGCGCCAGCCCCTGCAACGTCGGAGACCATACATGGATGAAGCGTAGCCCCGTGGTCGGAGGGGCAATAACCATCAACAACTCATCGCTGGAAGCCGACCACTTCCAGCCCCTTTCACAGCCCGCGATCACATCACGGCCTGTGACGGAGGCCAAACCAAAACCAACAAGGAGGTTCCTATGGAAGGGAACATCAAACGCTTTGCCAGCTATACGCATGACCAGGCCATGATCTACCTGCGGATCAGCGCCCTCATCAACGCCGCGTTCGTCCAGGCGCGCCAGGAGGGACTCGTCCCGCAACAGAGCGACCGGGACACCATCATCGACATGGACCCATCCTCGCTGGACGAGGTCGATCACGTCGCGTAACCCTATGACTAGGCGGTCTGCCCTCGCAGACCGCCGCCCACTCTGCCTTCCGAAATGCTTCGGGATGCGAAGCGGGCGATCCCGCCCTCAAAACAAAAGGGTTTGAATGAAACGTTGGTACCTCTATATCGTCGCCGGGATCATCGTCTGCGGCGGCGCCTGGTATCTTAGACCACGACGGCTCCAAAACGTCCCGTGCACGATCGGGGCCACCGACTGCATTCCGGTCAACACCGGCTACTGTGTGACCAGTGACCCTCAACCCAAGGTCTTGCACTGCTGCCCCGGATCCTGGGGCACGAGTCACTGGCAGGCCGATCGTGCCTGCGAATGATCCGACCGGGGCGGGTCCGCCTGCCCCCCCATTCTTCTCCGCGTGGCCAACGCGGTATGATGATCTACAAAGGAGGACCTATGGCCAAACAAAAAACACACCTGATCACGCCAAAAAAGGACAAGAAGCGGATCGTGATCCACATCGACAAAGCGGACATCAAGGTCCGCAAACCCCTGCCGCCGGCATCCCAGGTGTTCGGCAAGAAAAAGGGGTATCAACGCAAGTCGAAACATCCTGGAAAGGAGGAGTGGTAATGCACATTCACGTCGTGCTCCCATTCCATACCAAATGGGAGTCCACCTGAATCGCGAACGCGTGTTCGCGGGTCAGGTGGACTTTTTCACAACTGAAAGGAGAGAACGGTCCATGTCAACGACACGACCTCGGGCACGCGTGCCCGGCGAATACCCGAGACGGCTTCGCCGTTTCAGCGTCATCATCATGATCGACGCGGAGATCTTCGCCGTCGATCTGCAGGAATTCGATCACGCACACGACCCGCATGCCCTCGACGAGGGATATGCAGGACCACGCGCACACGAGAGACTCCTGCGCGAAAGACGATTCCTGACGCCAGAAGGGACGATCATCCACCTTCTCGGCATTTACCAGGACGAACCCACCTATCCAAAGGAGCACTGATGGGACATGAATCGGAAGCGGTCCGTGCCCAGGTCTATGCGCTACGATCCACCCTCGAAAAGATCGAGGAGTATATCGTGCAGCATAAGATCCATCCGTCTGCCCGGTATTCGTACACACGCTGTGCGACGTGCGGCGACAATACATTCCTGACGGTCGAATACTACGAGTACCGATACGTCGAGCATGCGGACCTCCACGAGATATTCCGTACGCCCTATCTGGAGATCTTGGACGGCTACTGCACGTCGTGCGGCAATGATGATCTGTACGCCAAGCTGTGCCACCTCGACCCGTCGAGAGACCAAGGACTCATCCATGTGACGCCGAAGGTGCGCTACAAGGCACGCTGCCCCTTCTGCGAGGCAAAGACCTTCATCGGCATCCTTCGCGGAAAGATCTGGAGCGGCGGCGCATGCCAAACCTGCCACGGTCTGATCGCGTCACGCGAGTATCAGCAAAACATCGATCGCCGCATGGCATCCGTCCTTCATCAGAGATCGGTGATCGAGGCCGAATACCGTAAAGTCCTTCGACGGGCGGCGGAAATTGCCGAGCCTCTTGAAGCCGAGACCCTCCCTCCATCCTCCGGGTGACGACACATGCTCGTGTCGTCGCCCGTTACTCCGGATCCACGATCTGTTCGTGGCTCCAGAGTAAAGAAAAGGCTTGACAAAGCACAAAATCACTGCTAGTATCCTCTATCGGTCTTTTGCATCCCAAACCCGCGTCGTCCGCAACGACGTGGAGGCGAACGCATCGCATCCCACGCATCTCCGGCGTACGCTGGACACGCGTCTTGCGACCCGTTCCTTGGCTCGCGGTATGCTTTTGCAGACCCGCGAGCCGTCCCCTCCATATCCGTGCGGATGACTTTCACGGGCATATCAAAAAAGGAAAGGAGCACATTCACACGTGAAGATGTCTCTCGGTATCGGCGTTCTCGCCGTCATCGGCTGGACACACATCCTCGCGCCCGTCTGGCGCGCGGCGGATGAGAGCTTCCTTCTTGCCTGCATGGTCGTCCTCCTCTGGACGGTCGGCACGGCTGAGATCTTACAGCTTACGATCAAGATGTTCGGACCTCGACGCGAGGAAGAGCCGCCGCTGGGTACCTTGCCCAGCAAAGTGAACACATGGCGTCGCTACTGTGCCGCCATGTCAAACCGCCACGCCTCACCAAAGGGAAGACGATGCAACTGATCCTGACGGAAATGCTGACCATCGACCGCGACTACCTCCCCGAGTCGGAAGAAGTCCCGGTCCATCGGCCGTACAGCCAGAACCCGGACATGGACGAAGTCTCCCGGTTCCAGACGGCCGACGACGACCTCGCCTACCTCGCGAGTACGCTCTCGCGAGAAGAGTCGGATAACCCGAACGACATCCTTCGCTGAACCCTCTTTCCCCTACACCAGTCGGTGTAGGGGTTCCACATCAGTCTCCGTTCCCTGGTCCGCCGTCTGGCGGAGATCCAGGATCACCACACGGACACTGATGTGGGACCACGGTCCCAGTTTGATCCTTAGACATCCTTTCGCGGTCGTTCCGCTCACACCGGAACATCTGCGATGATATGCGAACGATCGTTCGCCTCACAATCCAACAGGAGAATCCATTGTCCAACGAACCCGTTTTTTCGAATGAGGGTGAGAAGCACGAGCTCGTAACCCCGTTCATGGTGCCGTACAGCAACCACATGTTGAGCCTCGTGATGACGAACATCCCGCTCGACGACGGCAAGGGTGGCTATCGCACCCTCGACCCCCGGGAGATCATCTGGCTCTGCACCGACGTCGACATCGATCACGCGACGCCGGAACAGATGGCGCAGCCGGACGTCCAGGCGCTCCTCCAATACACGGACGCAAACCCGGTCTACGACTACCAGATCTATCTGCGTGTCGAATACGGGCGTTCAGACATCATGAAGCTCGACGACATCAAGACGCCCGGACTCGTCGACCACATCGGCAACGACATCGTCTCCGCGTGCCGAGGAGGGCTGATGGATGTCATCGTCGTCGACAAGGACAGCTCTCCCACGGGGTCCTATGTCGTGGATGAGGTCGACGGGAAGAAGCAGCGCCGACAGGTCCGGCGCGACTTCAAGGTGGAGGTCAACCTCCATCACCTGTACCGAGCGTTCTACGAGGACGCGCAGATGTTCAAACCCGGCGCGCGCATCCGGCGTGGCAAGGACTTGATGTACTTCACCGCGCAGGTCGTGGCGAAGGACGTCATCAGCGGCGGCGTGCCACAGCGGCTCGCTTTCTGCTTCGGTGAGATGCCGAGGTCCAACTGCGAAGCTCCGGAGCACCCGCCGACCATCCAACCTCGAAAGTGGGGAAAGGGTCGCATCATCTTCCTCGACGCCGAGGTCTTCAACATGGCGCGGGAATCGGCCATCCGCTATCTCATGGGGATGCACGCGGAGTGGTTGAAGCTCCACCCCAGCCCCATGTCCAATCCCCACAGGCGTCCGAAGACCGCCGATCCGTCGTCGACGGCAAACGTCATGGACGACGCGCCTACGCCGGAACTGCTGAAGGCTTCCTTCGGGGAGCTGGCTGGCATCACTCCGCCCGAAGAGGCACCCGAGGCCGAATCGGAAGACGCACCCGCTCCGAGTGCGTGATCATTCGCCTGTCCTTTCCTTCTCCGCGAAGCCACTTGGCTTCGCGGATCCCCCGAGCGATTCACCATCGTGAGCCGTTCAGGGGATCCGGCCGCAAGGCCGGCGGACCTTCAGCAATAAAAGAAAGGATGACCGAACGATGGCGATCGAGGACGGGTCAAAGCGTCTCCCATTCGGCGTGATCGATGCACGGAAGCGATTCCGTCCGCATCCTGAACGACCGCAGAACGGTCCGCGGCCGGCAGATGCCGGCATCGCGACCTCCCCTGACGCTCCGGTCACCGACCGGCCCATCGTCCTCGCACCGCGAGGCATCCGCCTTTCCGACCAGTTCGGCATCATCCTCGTACATATGGGGGTGGAATATCTTTTCACGATCGTTCGTGCTCCGGTTTACGCCGAGGACGACGATACCTACCTTGTTCCTTTCCGGGAACGAGGATGGAGCACAGAGTTGCTTCATGAGGAGAACAGAAGCACTCCGTTCCGCATCCTGCTTGGTCCAGATGATCCGTATGGAGTGCTCGCCGCTGCGATCGCTTGTGTACGGGGGGAAGCAGGCCTCGAGACCAATCGGTGCGAATCCGAGGACCTGGAGGAATATTTTCTCCGTTTCCCTGAAGAGCGTTTCGTCTTCTTCCCCCATGATCCGCTCACGCTCCACGTCATCGAACACGATCCTTCCCAAGACACGATCTAACCGCCGATCTCTTTTCCCCAGAAGAGGGATCGGCCGTCTTTTCCGGCGTTAGACAGATGTTCTAGCTCCGAAAACGGCGATGCTTGACAGCGTACTCCACCGTTCCTACGCTACACGGACGATTCTGCCTCAAGACCTGCGAAGCACCGCACGTGCTTGATGAATGCTTCCGTGGTTCTTCCGCCTTTTGGCGGAAGGCCTCTCTCCTCCCACGGAAACCCATTTATCCCTTTCGCGTGGCAGCGCTTCGCAGCTCCTGTGCGCAGAACAAAAAAGACCCTCCGCAAACAAGCGAAGGGTCTTTTTTCATTGATCGATCGACTCCGTACTCGTCCCACTCCCCGGGATCGTCACCTCGTGACGATACATCACATGGCGTTCTACGACAGTTGGTCGACTATACCGCCGTCGAGCCTCGATATGGAGAACGCTGAACCCGGTCGGAACATCGATCTCGGACCGGAACGTCCCATCCGCATCGACGATGGCCGTGAACCCGTTGACGGTCACAGATGCGGAAGGGTCTGTCGTGCCGGAAACCAGCACACGCGCATCCGAAAGGACCGCGCCTTCGACCGGCGTATCAAGCGTGAGCGATGGTGGACGGGAAACGTGATATGCCTGCTGACCGACATACCCACCCACGACCAAGACGATAAGGACAAAAAATCCCACGACCATCGCTTTCGAACTGACGAATAGATCCCGTCGACGCAGTCCCGGACGGATGATCGGCGTGGTCGCAGCGGCCAGGCCCTGTTCCGCGGTCAATGCGCGATATTTTTTGAGAAAAAATTCCGGGCGTCCTTCAAGCGCCCGCACGATCGTCCGGACATGCCGCTCCGCATAGATCGGATCGGTCATGGTCTCCAGCCGCTCCTCTTCCAATGCGGTGATGATCGATGCATGGATCCCGCTGATCCGCCCTAGCGTCTCCCGATCGTATCCCCGCAACTCACGCAACTCACGCAGTTCGTCACCGAACCGCTCGGTCCCTACTGAGACGCGTTTTTGGATGAATGGCATGTCCCGTTGAGCTTGAAACGAGGGCTGGACGCCGTCAAACGGATCCGTGGATCATTCCTCCTCTTCGTCCTCGATGTCCGGGATCTCGTCGTTCACCTGATCAAGGGTCGGATGCGACAAGGGTGCGGAAGGAACGGGCGCCTGGTCCATCCCTTTCGTGAATTCGACCTTCAAGATCTCACGCGGCTTTGCGCCATCAGCCGGTCCGATGAACCCGTCCATCTCAAGCAGATCGAGGATCCGCGCCGCGCGAGCGTATCCGACTTTGAGTCGTCGCTGGAGGAGCGATGCTGATGCTTTTCCGGCACGGATGATCTCTTCTTTCGCATCAGGGATGAGCGGGTCCGCATCCTCATCGATCGCATTGCCGACACCATTCGGACCCGCGTTCCCACGATTCCGTTCGACGACCGCATCGTCATACTCCGCCGGTTCATATTTCGACTTCAAGTAATCAACGACGCGCTTGATCTCGTCATCAGAGATGAATGAGCCCTGGACACGCTTCGGGCTGGACATGTCAGACGTCTGCATCAACATGTCTCCACGACCAACGAGTTTTTCTGCGCCCGTCTGATCGAGGATCGTCCGAGAATCCGTCGCCGACGCGACGGCGAAGGCGATCCGCGCCGGGATATTCGCTTTGATGAGACCGGTCAGGACGTCCACCGACGGACGCTGCGTCGCAAGGATCAAATGGATGCCGACCGCACGCGCCATCTGCGCGAGTCGGACGATCGGTCCCTCCACCTCTTGCATAGCCGTGACCATGAGGTCCGCAAGCTCGTCGATGATGAAGACGACGTACGGTAATTTTTCTTCGGCGCGCTGGTTGTACGTCGCGATGTCGCGCGCCCCGAACTTCGAGAGGACATCAAACCGCCGATCCATCTCGCGTAAAGCCCACTTGAGCGCATTCACGGTCTTTTCGACGTCGGTGATGACCGGAGTCAGCAGTTGCGGAATCCCGTTATAGACCTGGAGCTCCACGCGCTTCGGATCGACCATGATGAGCTTCAGATCGTCCGGCCCGTTCGCATAGAGAAGCGACATGATGAGCGTGTTCAAACAAACGGATTTCCCGGAACCCGTCGCGCCAGCCACGAGCAGATGCGGCATCCGTGAGATGTCGAGGATCGTCGCCGAACCGGACACATCACGTCCAAGGGCAAACGGCAATGAGCCACTTCTGTCTTTCCATTCGCGCGATTCAAAGATCTCCCGCAATCCAACGGTCGCGACGCTTTGGTTCGGCACCTCGATCCCGACGAGCGATTTACCCGGGATCGGGGCCTCGATCCGGATCGGATGCGCGGCGAGGGCGAGAGCAAGGTCGTTATGCAATGCCGTGATCTTCGTGAGTTTCACGCCTTCTGAGGGCTTGAGCGTGAACTGGGTCACCGTCGGTCCAACGGAGACCTCTGCCATATCCACCGGGATCCCAAAGGTCTCTAATGTCCGCTGGATCACATCCTTATTCCGATCCAGATCTCCAGAGGTCGGCTTCTGATCGCGCCGCGAGAGGAGTTCGACGGGGATCTCGATCTTCGGCTGCCGGCGACGGCGCTTCGGTGGCGGTTTAGGACGAGATACTTCTTCTTCCTCGTCTTCCCCCTCTTCTTCTTCTTCCTCATCACCCTCCTCACCATCTTCTTCCTCTTCTTCTTCCCCATCACCCTCCTCACCATCTTCTTCCTCTTCTTCGTCATCCGACCCAAGTGCTGCCACGCGTATACGCTCCTCCACACGGACCGCATGCGCCGCCTTTGCCCACTTGAAGGGGGCAAGAAGCAACAGACCGATCCGCTTCAGGAGCGACAGGATCCGTGTAAAAAATTCCACCACGCTCCGTAACGACGTATTGAATATGAGCAACAATGACATCACGAAGAGCGCAAAGAACACCACGATCGCCCCAGCACTGCCCAACAAAGAACGGAAGGGATCCGCGAGCAGAGCGCCGATCTTCCCGCCAAGCGTCATCAGCTGATCCGGTGTCACATCCTGAAAGTCAGGGATCGCCGCAATGTGTACGAAGGGATTGAGTGTAAAAAAGAAAAGAAGGAAGCCGATGTAATTCGTTCCCTTGAGCGGAAACCGTTCCGGGGTCAGCTCGTGGATCCCGATGGCAATGAGGAAGAACGGAAGGATGATCCGATCCCACCCAAGAGCATGCGCCATGGCCCCATCGATCGCCGTTCCGAGACTTCCGGCCAGATCGAACGTCGACAAAAGGAATAATGCGGCCAACAAGAAGACCGCGACCGTAAAGATCCCGTGCGCGGTCTGCGGGTCAAGGGAAAAATCGATCTTTGATCTTGATCTGCGGCGTCGTGACATGCGCGAAAGATAGCGAAATCTTAGCGGGATTGCGCCAAAAAGTCACGCGGGAGCAGAAACACGATGCCTCGTATTTACTCCTCGATCGGCGGGGGTTCGTCGTCCTCCGGTGCCGGAGGCGTAGGACCGCCAGAGGGCGTTCCACCTTCGGCGATCTCACGTTCGCGCCACTGCTCGATGACCTGTTCGCGAAGCGGCTTCCAGATCTCTGGCCGTTCCTTGATCCCGTTCTTTGCATTCTCACGTCCCACACCAAGCTTGATATCTCCGTAGGTATATGAGTTTCCCGATTTTTTGATGACGCCGAATTCCGTCGCCCGATCAAGCAGATCACCGGAGAGTGAGATCCCCTCGTTATACATGATGTCGAACTCGCAGGTCCGGAACGGTGCCGCGACCTTATTCTTCACGATCTTCACCTTCACGCGATTTCCGATGACCCGATCACCCATCTTGATCTGCGCGGAACGACGGACCTCGATGCGCATGGAGGAGTAGAACTTGAGGGCCACCCCGCCGGTCGTCGTCTCCGGATTGCCGAACACGACGCCGATCTTCTGACGCGTTTGATTGATGAAGACAACGACCGTCTTCGTCTTGGATACGATGCTTGTCAGCTTTCGAAGCGCTTGGCTCATGAGCCGCGCCTGCAACCCCATGTGCGAGTCCCCCATCTCTCCCTCGATCTCCGCTTTTGGCGTCAACGCGGCGACCGAATCGATCACAACGACATCGACGGCATTGGATCGCACGAGCGTCTCCACGATGTCGAGCGCCTGCTCCCCGGCATCTGGCTGGGAAATGAGCATCTCGTCGATATTCACACCGATCTTTCGCGCATAATCCGGATCCAATGCATGCTCCGCATCCACGAATGCCGCGATTCCGCCTATCTTCTGCACTTCCGCGATGATGTGCTGTGCGAGCGTGGTCTTTCCGGAAGATTCCGGGCCGTAGATCTCGACCACGCGGCCGCGCGGGACGCCGAGGACACCGGAGGCGAGATCGAGCGAGAGACAACCGGTCGGCACGACCTCCACGGACATCTTCTTCGCTTCACCGAGGCGCATGATGCTCCCCTCGCCGAATCGTTCTTTGATCTGATCCATCGCCTCTTGGGCTGCATTTTGGCGCTCGTCGCGCTCGTCAGTAGGTTTCTTGGCCATAATGTTGGGTGAGTTGTATACGTTTCCGTATCAATGTTCTAGTTTTGTTCTATTCTGGTCTATAGAACCTTATCACGCAAGACCGTTGATGTGGATAAATATGTCAAACCATTTCCTCCCAAAAAGAGACCCCGCCCCCTCACGACGAAAGGGCGGGGAAGATTCACGGAATGAGATCGACATACCCGTTGAAATACGGGTTTCCGTCCGTGTTGTTCGGGACCATGGAGACCGTGAGCGGAGAACCGTCCGCGGTCAACATGACCGTACCGATCGGCGTGCCGCACCCACCGTTGGAGCACGACTCATTCCCCCAATAGTTCCCGTTCGGGAGATCGAGCTGAAATTCAAAGGAGCTCGTCTCGTGCGGGAGGGAAAAGGTACAATCGAGATTCCCATCATCGGATGCGCTGTCGACGCAGGCCGTGACCGCTCCCCAGGAATGAGGTGGCGCATTCGGTGGCTGCCACCATCCCTGCAAGACAATGGGACCGAACGAGAATGGTCCGGTGTACGACAGATGGATCGTCGCATCGGTCGTTGCGCCAGCATCGACGGCGGAAGGTCCCGCGTCCGGATCAGAGCCCTGCACGCACGACGGATCTGACATACACGTCGGATCGTCGCAATCGATCAGACCATTGCAGTCATCGTCTATCGTATTCGCACAGTTCTCCGGCATCGGTCGACACGAACCCCATGTGCACGACGCACCGTCACAGACGCGTTGGCCTGCGGTCCCGCACGAGGAGACGCATGGTGGACCATCGATCGCACCCTTACGGCACTGGAAGATCTCGTCGATGAGACCGTTGCCATCATCATCGAGACCATTACAGATCTCTACACTGGGTGAACCCGCATCCGACACCGGCGTTGTAGATCCGGCATCATTTTCGGCGGGACCACCGCCGCCGCACGAACCCCCACCCGGACAGGGCGATGGCACGGCGCATCCGTGGATGAAGGCATTGTCGATGACAGTGTTCTCACGCGGTCCCGCGACTTGATCGATCACCGCTTGCGGGATCGACACGACGCGTTCCCACTTGAAGCCCAAAGCTTCGAAGATATCCGCCGACGCGATCGGTACACGTGTCTGCGACGGCGTGACGATCGAGACCTCAGAAGATTCGTCTGCCTTCACGAGCGTGCCGGGGCGTAGCCGTTCGAGGCCATCGTCTGCAAATGACGCATCCAAGGATGCGCTTTCCGTAGCGTCGGTACGGATATCCGACGCCCCATACCCCCACGAAGTCAGCGCCTCCCATCGGATGAAGTCCTTACGGGTCTTCGTCGCTTGGAATGCGATGGCCACCGCGGAACTCCCCGCGTGTTTGTAGAGCGTCGTTGCGCCCCACCCACTCACGTCCGACGCGACCGCGTAGCATCTCTGCTCGTCGGCCGTCATTCGGATCGCCGCGGCCGGATCGTACCGGTCTGCGGCGAGCACATCATTCGGGATGCGGGCGAGATGCGTATCATCTTTCACGAACCAGTATCCGCCGTTCACATCCTCCAGGAGGCTGCCGGGCGGATGGTGCCTGACGCTTGCATCGGCTGCGAGTGCTGGATCGCCATTGGCGGCGACCAGGTCGAAGAAGTCGATCCAGATCGGGTGCGTCATGCGTCCGGTCGTTGGATCGGTCATGAACGTGGATGGATCCGCGTACCCAACGACGGAGTCGCCGAGCTTAGAAGCGTCGAATCGACCACGTCGCGCCGCCGTATGGACGTGATGCCAATCGAGTGACGTATCACGGCCCGCCCAATAGTGGGCTACGTGTCCGATATATTGTCCGCGCGTCACGATCGTCCCGACGGGTGGATTGCCACGCTGGGCGGCCGGATCGTACGGGGTCGCGGATTCGCATTGCACGTGACCGAGCAAGGTCGTGAGCGGCGAACCGCTCGCAAACTCATGTTCCAGCACAAGCACGCACCCTCGGTAATCGGGGTTTGCCGGCGAATCCGACCCATACCCGCCGAACGTCTGATCTGTGCTCACGCGGACGATCCCGTCCGCCGGTGCCACCACCACGGTCCCGACCGGCGTCTTATCGACGCACGTATCTCGACCGAGGTGCGCCCCGTAGGTGACGCACTGGTCATCCTGCCTCTTAAGGCAGAATTGGGAGTTGACCTCCCCGAAGCCGAAACAGTAGTCCGACGTGTCGAAACCGACGACCGGAAACTGGAAGGTGTAGGCAAAGGGGATACCGGTCGTGGGATCAATCGTGACCCCGTCAGACCGGGTCCCATCCGGCGGTCCACCGCCGGAGGACCCACAGGCCGCGACCAACGCGACGAGCAGGATGAGCCATCGTCTGATTCGGTCCATGTCTGTCTCCTTTTGTGGAAAGAACGTTTCTGTCCTGGATTCCGTCCGGTATGCATCGCGGACGGGACAAGGAACGGAAAGGGACGACAAACCAACCGACATCGACGACGCTTGACGGAACGGACGGACGGATCAACGCACGCTCACGCTCCAAATGTAATTCGCGATCTCCGGATCGACCTGCTCAGGCCACGGCATGAGCTGCTGATATCGATCATCACCCGTCTCGAGAAGGAGAGCGGTCGAAGTGCCGGTGAGCAGGAACCCGGACTCCCCGCCAAGGCTAGGTACGGGAATGACCTTTCCGGTACGCCCTTGGATGGTCTGATCGGTCGTAGACGACGTATCGAGGTCGGCCTGCAAAGCACCCGCATCAGTGATAGAAAATTCCGTGATCATGAGCTCCGTATGACCACCGACGAGCTTCGCAAGCGTTTCGCGCGTCTCCATGGTCCCCGGGAACATCGACGTCCCAGACGATGCCGCGTTCTGACGAAGAAGGGTCCAATTCGGTCCGAGGCTCTGGATCGGATCCGCATCCGCGAACTTCGCGCTCGTGAATGCGGGAACCCCCGATTCGGCTGCGGTTGGCGGAGGTGCCGGCGGCGCAGGCGTGTTTGGTACCGGCTGAAGGCCGTACACGATCCCAAGGACGATCAAAAGCACGACCGTGAAGACCAGAGAACCGATGAAAAATGATTTTTGCTTCTGCATAGGTATGGATGAAGTGTAGCGGTTCTGCGACCGAACGACGAACGCAAAGGCTGGGATCTCCCACGGGCAGGACAGCGGCGGACGGACCCTGTCGACACAAGGTCTGGGTCCGTACATGGCGACAAGCCAACCAACCGGTATCTTGCAGATCGGCGACCGCGAGGATCCACGAACGTGAAAGCGAGATCACTTTTCCCATGATGCGCCATCTCCGGATCCGTTGCCGGACCGATCCGGGGAGCGTAGCAGGGCCGCTTTACCCTCCCTGCCCGCGCCCGGCGCTGATGATCTCATCATCGCACGTGTCGTGTTTCAGCCTCTTGCGTTGTCGAGGTGCGGAGTCATGCGACCCACCTTTCCAGACTACGACGCGTTGGATTACCCGTCAAAAAATGTGTCGGTTGAAGTAGACAATTTTAAGCCCCATCATTCGGAAGCCCCGTATATCGGGAAAGATCCGCGTCTGATCCTGTCGGTGACAACCGACAGTTTTCAAGAACGACGGCTGACGTGATCAAGACTGTGGATAATGATCCGTCATCTGTCGCCGCTCTCCATGCCGACCAGATCAAAAGGTACGTTCCTAAAAGCGCTGGAAGCGCCATGCCCGCGACCGTTCCATTCAACCAAGGGATGCTGGCCCCAAAACGGGCGATCCAGAGGATGAGGTCCGTGAGGCCATACACCGGCGCGGCAACGATCGTGCCACCGATAAGATCCCCCCACAAAGCGCTCATAGCGCCCCACAACATGGTCCAGGGAACAAGTGGCAACACCAACAGATTCGTCGCTAAACCGGCGAGACTCATGGACCCGAATGCCCACGCCGCATACGGCGCGGTCATGAGGGTGGCCGCAGCGGTCGCCGCCACCGTTTCCCGCAGGCCGAATGCCTTCGGGATGGCACTCCATCGATCCACGAACAACGGCGCCCACGTCAGCAGACCCCACATGGCCAAAAACGAAAGCGCAAACCCGGCATCGAAGCAGAGGAGGCGCGGGTTGAGGACGTTCAGGGTGAATGCGGCAAAGAGCAACAATCTATCACTGGATACGGCGCGGCCAAACTCGCGTCCGAGCAGGACGAGCCACCCCATGAATGCCGCGCGAATGACACTCGCCGAGGGACCGACGAACCCGACGAATAACAGCAATGTGACCGTGACCACGATGAACGACCAACGACGACGGATGCCAAGTGCAGTGAGGAAAGCAGATAGGACCAAGACCACGATCGTGACATTGGATCCAGAGACGGCCACGATATGCATGAGGCCAGCGCGTTGAAAGGCCGTTTTGAGCGACGGATCGAACGCCGCATCCCCGTAGAGCATCCCCGCGGTGAGCTCCGCATTTTCCGACGGAAGGACGCTCGCGATCCGCGCCGTAAGCCGGGTCCGAGATCGCGTAAGAGTTGCGAACAGATCGAACGACGATGGACCGGTGATGACCGACAGATGCGAGACACTCGAACATTCGGCGAAGATCCCACGCTTGGCCAATGATTGCCGTCGATCAAGACTGGATGGATAGGTATATGGGATCCGAGGCGCACAGGTGAATGAGACCGTTGCACCGACACGCGGCGCGGTCCCGGACATCGTCGCTGACAATCTGTTCGCAGGCCCATGGATCACCGCTTCGTTCACCGTGACGACATTGACGGTCAGGACCGGCTTGCCACGCGAGACTCCGACATCTGTCACGCGTCCGACGAACGATCCGCTCTGGCCGATCCAAGGCATGAGACCATCCCCGCGCTGAGGGATCGTAAGATCGAATCGAACGAATCCGATGAGACCAGACGCCAAACAAAGCAGGATAAACCACGCTGCGCGAGGGATCATGCGACCGATGAGCACAGGTGCTCCAAGCACGGCGGCAAAGGACCCGATGACCGGCAAACCGACGCTCGGCATGGCAGAATGTGTGGCAACTCCGAGAAGAAAGCACGCCATAGCCCAACCAGCTTGTTCACCGAAGGTCGCGGGGAATCGAAAAAGACGCATACTCCACCGCTATCACACTTCTAAAAGTTGTCCATACAAAAAGACAGCTGAAAGACAGCCGCTGTTGTAAATTCTGAAGACGCTAGTCCACCTTTCCGACGCGAAGGTACCGGAACCCCGCGTTTCGTACCGTATCCGCATCAAGCAGATTCCGCGCATCGAACAAAAGGTCGCCATGCATCTTCGCCTTCAACGCTTCGAGATCAAGCGCACGGAATGCATCCCACTCCGTCGCAAGGAGGATCGCATGAGCGTCCTGTATCGCGTCATTTGGTTCCGCCACCTGTTCCCCCAAGCCTTCAGGAAGTCGCGCGACCGGATCATACGCACGCACTTCTGCACCGCGCTCCATCAGGATCCGAGCGAAATCCACGGCCGGCGACTCGCGTGTGTCATCCGTATTCGCCTTGAACGCGATGCCGAAGAGGGCGATCCGCTTCCCAGCCAGACCATCCAAGGTGCGTTCCAGGCGATCGATGATCCGTTCGCGCACCATACGGTTCGCGACGATGGCGGCCTCCACGATCTGGAGTGTCCGGCCGACCTCTTTTCCCTTTTGTTGAAGTGCGAGGACGTCTTTCGGGAAGCAGCTCCCGCCCCAGCCGACACCGGCGCGCAGGAATTCCTTCCCGATCCGCGGATCACTCCCCATCCCCCGCGCCACCAACTCGACGTCTGCCCCAACTTCTTCGCACACGTGTGCGATCTCGTTGATGAAGCTGATCTTCGTCGCAAGGAACGCGTTCGATGCATACTTCGTCAGCTCAGCGCTGCGCGGATCCATGACCAACTTCGGGCAATCCAAGTAGGAATACAGATGGACCATGGCATCAGTCGCCCGAGACGATGCGGAACCGATCACGACGCGCGCCGGTTGAAGGAAGTCGTAGACCGCATGCCCTTCCCGCAAAAACTCCGGATTCGAGACCACATCGAACGGCTGGGAGGTCTGTCCGGCGATCACGGCCGTGACCCGCTCCGTCGTCCCGACCGGGACCGTACTTTTATTCGCAATGACCGCATATCCGCTCAAATGCCTGCCGATCGTCTCGGCGGCGGCATCGACATATCGCATGTCCACGGTCCCGTCTGCGGCGGACGGCGTCCCGACCGCGATCGAGATCACTTCCGCGCCCGGGATCGCATCCGCGAATGAGGAGGTGAAAGACAACCGCCCCGCGCGGACATTCCGCATGACGAGCTCTTCCAGGCCCGGCTCGAAGATCGGCATCTCGCCGTTCCGCAACCGCTCCACCTTCGCCGTATCCGTATCGATGCACACGACCGCATGACCCAGATCTGCAAGACAGGCTCCAGAAACAAGCCCGACGTATCCTGTTCCGACGACGGCAACACGCATAAAGAGAAAAGAGATTACGTGGAGATGCTCACCAAACGGCCCGGGACGTAGACGATCTTTTTCGGCTCTGCACCATCCAGAAAAACGTTCACCTTTTCAGAAGACAGCGCCGCTTCCTTGGCGTCGGCCTCGGTCACGGTCGATGGGAGCGTGATCTTGTCACGTACTTTTCCGTTCACTTGGATGACCAATTCGAACGTCGAGGCGGTCAGCTTGGATGCGTCATACGTCGGCCACACCGAGACATGGATGGAGGTCTCGTGCCCAAGACGGCGCCACAGCTCATCCGTGATGTGTGGCGCGAATGGCGCCAGGAGTTTCAGCAACGTTTCCCAGGAGTCTCGAGAAAATGGTACTCCTTCAACGAAGGCATTCACCAGGATCATCAATGCGGACACGGCGGTATTGAAATGCATTCCTTCAATATCTTCACCGACCTTCTTAACGGTCCGATTGAGCAAGATCTCAAAATCGGAGTCCGTCTGATCAGAGAATGGATTCGATCCGGCCGCCTCTGGTGGCGTCATGACGCCATACAAATTCCAGACCTTATCCAAGAACCGACGAACACCTTCGATCCCGTTCGTATCCCATGGGGCATCCTGATCGAACGGACCGATGAACATCTCATACAAACGGAAAACATCGGCACCATATCGCTCCACGACCTCGTCCGGATTCACGACATTCCCGCGCGACTTGGACATCTTCACGCCGCCCTCGCCAAGGATGAGTGCATGGGACCGCCGCTTGGCATAGGGTTCGGATCCACAGGACCGCGGCACGAGGTCAAGGTCGAACAATACCTTGTACCAGAACCGGGAATAGAGCAGGTGAAGGGTCGTGTGCTCCATCCCTCCGTTGTACAGGTCGACAGGCATCCAATACGAAAGCTTTTCCTGGTCCGCGAATGAATCATCATTGTGCGGATCGCAGTAGCGGAGGAAGTACCACGAAGACCCCGCCCAGTTGGGCATGGTGTCTGTCTCGCGCTCAGCCGGCTTCCCGCAATGCGGACAGGTCGTTTCGACCCAATCACGGATAGCGGCCAATGGCGACTCGCCCGAATCCGTCGGTTCGTAGTTCTCGACCTCCGGAAGCATGATGGGCAGCTGCGCATCCGGAACGGGCACATAACCGCACACGTTGCAGATCACGATCGGGATGGGTTCCCCCCAATACCGCTGACGCGAAAAGACCCAATCACGCAGACGATACGTCGTTTTTCGCTCACCGACACCATTTTCCGACAACCATTCGATCATCTTTTCCTTCGCCTCAGCGGTCGAAAGACCATCAAGAAAACCCGAGCTCGTCACAACACCTGCATCCGTATAACAGGTACCATGAAGAAGTTTTCGAAGCAGATAGGCATGCGCCGGATCCTTGATCTCCTCTTCGGCGCGCGTGATATCGACCCATTCGACCTGGAACGCTTCGTGCGGCTCACGCACCGCGTCCTCGCGCACATCATCGACCAGGTCAAAGAGATACCCGGTGACATCGATGTTCCGCGCGACCCCTTTGGCATACGCGAAATAATGATGATGCACGACCTCGGAACGTGACACGAGCCGGACGTGCGTATATCCGGTCTCTTCCCGGATCTCCCGCTCCGCACAGGCGACCGGATCCTCCCCGTTCTCGATCCCCCCACCGATGAGCAGGCGTCCGCCGTTCTTTTTCCAATCCAGGGTCAACACCTTCCCACTCTTCGGATCGCGAACGATCGCAATGATACTGGTACGCGATTCCTCATTCGACTGGGGCGTGCCCGTGACCGGTTCGACAACGACCTTCACCGGCAATCCAAAGGTCTGCGCAAACGCATGGTCGCGCTCATCATGCGCCGGTACGGCCATGATCGCGCCCGTGCCATATCCGCCGAGGACGTAGTCCGCGATCCAGACCGGCACCATCTCGCCGTTCGCCGGATTCTTGGCCATGACACCTTGCAACGCGACGCCCGTCTTCTCCTTGTTCTCCTGCCGCTGCAATTCGCTCTTCAACGTTGTCCCTGCCTGATACGCGCGGACCTCGTCCGCATTCGTCACATCTCCTTCCGCGATCCAGGTCTCGATGAGCGGATGCTCCGGAGCCAACACCAGGTAGGTCGCACCAAAAAGCGTATCCGGCCGGGTCGTGAACACGGTCACCTTGTCGGGCAGCAATCCGTTCGGTCCGGTGATCGTGAAATCCACATACGCTCCCTTGCTCCGGCCGATCCAATTGATCTGTTGCGCCTTGATCTTCTCGAGGTAATCGACGGTCTCCAGATCATCGATGAGCCGATCCGCATAAGAGGTGATCCGGATCATCCACTGCGCCTTGATCCGCTGCTCCACATCTGCCCCGCAACGCTCGCACACGCCGCCCTGCGCCTCTTCGTTCGCCAGACCGATCTTGCATCGCGGACACCAGTTGATCGTGGATTCGGCCTTGTACGCCATGCGCTTCCCATCGACATAGGTTCGGACCGCGGCATCGCCCTGTTCGCGCACCGCGTCCGGGATCGCCAACTCCCCGATCGGGCGCGCGCGACCCTCGACCGGATCGAAATAGCTGTTGAAGAACCGCAGGAACATCCATTGCGTCCACTTATAGTACGCGGGATCCGTGGTGTTGATCTCGCGCGACCAGTCGAATCCGAACCCGAGCGACTTCAGCTGACGCGTGAAATTCGCGACGTTCTTTTTCGTCGCATCCTGCGGCTTGACCTTGTGTTTGATCGCGAAATTCTCGGTCGGGAGACCGAAGGCATCCCATCCGATCGGATAGAGGACGTTCTTCCCCTCCATCCGCTGCTTGCGGGTCATGATGTCGAGCGCCGTGTACGACCGCGGATGCCCGACGTGCAACCCCTCGCCGGACGGATACGGAAACTCGATCAAGCCGTAGAATTTGTCCGCCTTGTCCTCAGGGCGTCCGTCATGCGCGTGATAGATCCCGTCACGCTCCCATGCGACCTGCCACTTCTTCTCGATGTCCTGAAACGGGTATCCGGATGCCATATGTGTGCGGTAACGCTACCAAGTCGCACCCCTTCTGGCAACGGATTCAGACGGTTCACGCGTGATCCCACCCGACCCCCTGGACCTTCCGGAACCCGATCCGATCCGGCGCCTCATCGCCAAGCTTCACCATGGGACCGAAGCGCAATGCCTCATCGCCATACCGGTCACGGACGAGGTCCACGGCATCGGACACGCGGCGATGGCGATCATCCCTCCACTCCCCGCGCAGATGCGCGGTCCGGAACGGCATCACGATCTGCGATGACGGAGGCGCGAGATCAGAGAGCGTGACCGCGAGGAAATTCACGTCCTCCCCTTCCCACATCCCATGCAGCAGCCCCATCGCTGCGCCCACGAGCGTGAACGAGTCCGCCCCCGGTTCATCGAGATGGACGAAGTCATACCCGCTCTCCTCGACCGGGGAGGAGAACCCGATCGGGACATGCGGGTCCGAGACACGGCGCGCGCCGCGGAATCCGACCGCGACGGATACCGTTCCCGCGACCAACCCCAATGCACGGAGTCGTCGTCCGGCACGTTCCGTCAGCTTCATGAGGACGCCCGGGATCTTCTTTTCCCTGTTCACGCGATGAGGGACGCAATAGGAATGACCGACGGTCTTCGGCGTCGCGTCTTCCGGCAGCGTCAGTCGTTCGACCTCCATCCCATGGACCTTGCACCACAGACCGAACCCGTATTTCCCGAACTGGCGGATGAGATTCTCGACCGGGTAGCGTTTGAGCTCGATGAGCGAGCGGATCCCCAACCGTTCAAGACGCCGCCGGATCCGGGGACCGATGCCGCAGACATCCTCCAGGTCGAGCGATGCGAGCATGACATCAAGATTGTCCTGATCGATCACGGTCAGTCCGTTGGGTTTTTCCATGTCCGACGCGGTCTTGGCGAGAAAGCGTGACGGCCCGATGCCGATCGAGCACCGGAGCCACTCGCCGACTTCGGTCGTGATGCGCTGACGCACGCGCGTCAGGGCCCACGCCGCCTCTGCCGCATCGCGATACCACCCCGTCAGATCAAGGAAACATTCGTCAATGGAATAATGCTCGACCCGATCCGTGAGCTCGTGGAAGAACGGGAAGATCCGCGAGGTCACCGCGCGATACTTTGCCGGATCGTTCTGCACGAACACCGCCCCCGGGACCTTGAGCTTCGCTTCCTCGACCGTCATCCCGACCTTCATGCCCATGCGCTTCGCCTCGATCGACGCCGCGATCACGCACCCGCTCCGATGGAGATAGGCGCAGACGCCAAGCGGCCGGCCGCGGAGGGTCGGATTCGCCTGCTGCTCCACGGACGCGAAGTAGGAGTTCATGTCCACGTGCGCGATGAGCTTGTTGGACGGCGGGAGGAGCATAGAGAGATCAAAAAGACGCTCGACGCGCCTCAAACGTCGGAGATGGTGAATGGTCTTACAACGTCGCCATCTCTTCGAGGTGCCACTTCATGCTTTCTGAGGAAAAGGACAGCCGATACGCGTTCGCTTCGTCGGAGACGGAAAAGAAGAGGACCTTCTCACGCCCGCGCCGCTCCGAATGCACGAGGTTCACCTTTTTGACCTGGTAATACCGATTCCCCCACTTGAAGGTCATGGGTTCCATCCGCTCCTTGCGGAACGCGACGAGGACGTCGATGGGTTGAGAGACTTTTTCGTACATAGGCGTGAAGTGTGTTCGGCCGACATGGAGGATCTTCGCATCGAATGCGCAATTCAAAGACCCCTCGATCCAGCTCGAGATGACCCCCTGGATAAGATGGATGGATTAGAACGTCTGGTATTTCCGGATGACGGCGCGGACGACTCCCTGGATCAACGGATCATGACAGTAGATCGGCTTCATCGTGGCGTTCGCAGGCTGGAGTCGGATCCGATCGCGTTCGCGATAGAACCGCTTGAGCGTCGCGTATTCGTTATCGAGGAGTGCAACGACCACATCACCGTTCTTCGGAGACGGATTGTGTTCCACGATCACATAATCTCCGTCAAAGATCCCATCGTCGATCATGGAATCGCCCCGGACGCGTAGGACGTATGAATTCGCCGAGTCGCGAACGAGATCCACGGGGACGGCGAACGTCTCGCGCTCCTCGACGGCTTCGATCGGAAGCCCGGCCGTGATCAGCCCCTTGAGCGGCAGGACGATGCTCTTTCCCCAGTGCACCGCTCGATCGGTCGGTTCGAGATTGCGTGCACCCGCGGCATTCCCATTTCCCTTCAGATAGCCGCGCTCGCGCAACGCTTGGATGTGTACATGCACAGTCGATGGTGATGCCAGATCCAGACCTGAGGCGATCTCACGAAAGGATGGCGGATATCCACGGTCGTGAATGAATGAGACGATGAAGTCGAGGACTTCTTTTTGTTTGGGAGTAAGCGGCAACGGCATAGCGTTGAGTGTTTAATAGATCCAGTATCGAACAAAAATAGAACACTGTCAACAGCCTGATTTTGCAGGATATTTTCTCTTTTATCCACAACATTTCTCAAAAAAGAATGAGACAGGACTCTTGACATGATGAACCAGGTCATGGCAGCGGTGAATTAAGAGTCACGAACAATCTCATATGCCCAAAAGCACCTCTTTCATGCGGCTGGTTTCGTGCGCGCTCATCGCCGCGACCGCCATCCTCGACCCTCTTTCCGCCGGTATCGCCCATGCCGCCGGATCACCATCCGTCGTCATCGGCGAAGTCGCCTGGGCCGGATCGTCCCTTTCGACTGCGGATGAATGGATCGAGCTTTGGAACACGGGTGATACGACGGCGACCATCGGGGGATGGTCGCTCACGGGCGCCGGATCAAGCGGTGCCATCATTCCCTTCCCTGCCAACGCGGTCATCCCGCCTTTCGGCACCTACCTCATCTCCAACTACGAAGCATCGGATACCAAAAGCGCCCTCGACATCGCTCCGAACGTCGTGACCACGACCATCTCCCTCTCCAACAGCGCACTTCGGATCGACCTCGTCGACGATACCGGTGCGATCACGGACACGGCGGGTGACGGTGGACCGCCACCCGCAGGAACGAGCCTTCCAGACAAAGCTTCGATGGTCCGCCAAGAGGTCGGATGGATGACTGCGACATCATCACAAGACCTCGACCTCAATGTAGCGGACTTCGGGACACCGGGCGTGTGCGATGGCTGCGCATCACCGACCGTAACGGGGTCCGCATCTGACGTCACGACCAGCACCGGATCACTATCCGCTCCATCGACAGCAACATCCACCTCAATGACAGATCCTCCCTTTTCTACGACCACATCGACCCCCCATGACGCAGGAACCACTTCGACATCCTCCGATGTCCTGACCGATACGACATCAACAGAGATCGACACGACGACGATAGACGTTCTCATCGATGCCACATCGACGACGGACACAGACGCGACGACGACCGTCACAGAAGCAGGGACGATCGATCAAACGAACACCACGACGGACGACGCGACCGCCTCGACATCCACAAACACAGAAACCGTGAGCATCGCGTCGACGACCGCGTCATCTGGATCGACGGAGACGAATGACCAAACGACGGACAGCGCTCAAGACGCTCCGCCGCCGGCCTATCAGCTCCTGCGTCTGAATGAGTTCATGCCCGCACCGCCGACCGGAGAAAAAGAGTGGATCGAGATCGTGTCGCTCGATACGGCAACGCCGATCGACCTCACAGGCGTCGAGATCCACGATGCGACCGGTCGGATCCATACGATCTCGAATATCACGATCGACCCGACAGAATCTCGTTACGCGGTCATCCAGCTCCCGTCCGCAAAGCTCAATAACGGCGGGGATACGGTCGCGCTCTATGCGCCTGATGGCCGCCTGCTCGACGCGATCTCCTATACGAGCTCAAAAAAGGAACAAAGCTACGTCCGCTATCCGGACACGAATGGCGATTGGGTCGATACGGACCGGCCGACCCCGGGCAATGCGAACCTTCCGTTCTCACCTCCAGCTCCAGATCCGACGCCGCAACCCGATCAAACTACAGCGCCGGATCAGACCGCGCCGCAACCGATAGGACCCGAGGCGGTGCCTACAACGATCCAGACCATCACAAAAGCTCCTCCGAATGCTTCACCAACGCCGACGCCGGTGACGAAAAAGAAAACGACTCCACCATCACCCGGACCTTTGGACCTGACGTCGATCCCGGTCGCACAGACCACGCCCAAAACGTCTGCAACGAAAACAAGGTCCGCAACGAAGACAAAGACATCGACTGAACCTGTCCCTCTCACCTTTGATATGACCACATCTGATGAATATGGCGGACTGCGTGTCCGCCTCACCGGCCGCGTTGGAACCCCGCCCGGCCTCCTCACGAACCACGGCTTCGTCCTCCAGGCGCCGGATGGGCGCGGGCTCAATGTCTCGCTCACGACAGCGCGGAAACTCCCACCGACCGGTGCGGATATCACCGTCATTGGTACGCTCCTGTTCGATAAAAACAACATCCCACACCTCTCCGTCCACACGACGGACGGATGGATCCAGCTCCCGACCTCGACCGATCCCGTCCCACCACGGATCGTGGATCTGACCGCTCCTTCCACGGAAGATGCATGGAGCCTCATGAGCGTCACAGGTACGGTCACGAACGTGAAAAGTTCGAGCTTTGACCTCGATCTCGGCGACGCGGGTCTCACCGTCCTCGTCCGTTCGGTCGTGAAATATCGCGTCGCCCGGCTCACGAAAGGAGACCAGATCGTCGTGACCGGCGTCCTTGATACGACGGTGGATCCTCCGCGCCTCCTGCCACGGACCGCGGATGACATCCGTCTGATGGACCACGCCGTCTCTCCGCTACCGACCACCTCTGGAAACACGGCATCGAATACACCCATGTCACTTCCGCCATGGACACCGCTCGGCGCGGCTGGAAGTGCGATCGCGGTGACCGAAGGCGCAAAGCAGTTCACGCGTCGGCGAAGGAAGAAGAAACTTGAACGGACACTCGCCACCATGACCGACGGAGATCAAAAAGAGCCCCCGGGGAGGCTCTAAGGCAGTGCCAGGAAGTTGAATGCTTCCTGGAACGGAGCTTTCTTAAGGATCAATCCTGCATGATCGAACGGCAACGAGCTGAACGATGCAAGCGGATGTCGACAGCGCTCCGGCGGAGCGAGGATGTCCATTTCCCCAGCGATGGAAAGGAACGGGATATTCCGAACGCGCGGCCATTCACGCCACAGCCAGTACCGCGGATGGATCGGCAGGAGCTCTGCTGCGCCTGGGATGAACCACCCCGCATACGCGACCGGCGTCCCACGGAACGGTGCGCCGAGGCCGACAAGCCGAACCTCAAAGCCGTCGAATATTCCCTTTTCGATCGCTTCGAGCCCGATGATCCCGCCCATGCTGTGACCCACGACGTCGATCCGTTCCAGATATGGGTAGAGACCACGGACCCGCTGGATCCGTTGTTCTAGAAGCTTCAAGATCAGAGACATCGGAAGGGTCGAAACCAATCCGAGGTTGAAGCTGAACGCGGGCACATGGGCTCGATCGAACCAGACCTCGAACGGATGCACAACGGCTCGGGGACCGAGGAAACCGGGGATGATCAAGACCGCCCGGCGAATATGTATCGGCAGGATGCCAGAGTCTTTCCGTGCACGCGGGAGCTTTCGGCCCACGGCGTCGAATTGGTGCGAAAGGACGAGTTTGAAGTAACTCGCGCTGTTCACCGCGGTCTCGACCAAAACATTCATAGGACCTCCTTGTGGCCAGCGGCACCCACACGTTGCGGAACGTGGGAAAGTTTGTCAAAAAAGACATCCATAAAACGGATCAAAAAAAAGAAAGCACCCGCAAAGGGTGCTTTCTTTTTGGAGCGGGTAAGGGGAGTCGAACCCCTATCTCCACCTTGGCAAGGTGGCATAATAGCCGCTATACGATACCCGCTTGGTGACTAAAATTGTGACGAGAGACTATCAAACGGCGACCAAACGTGCAAGACCCGCAACTCCATTTTCAACGGGATGAACATTTCGAACATAGAAACCTTCGGGTATCCTGTCCTCATGCTTCCCCGACCATCCCCGCCATCCAAACGCGAGCCAAGCTTTGAGCAGTTCCACCGAAAACAGGAATTGGAACGGCGAAAGTTCGAAATGGAAGCCGGCAAAAAAGCGCGCGCCCTGGAAGCACAACGAACGCGTCGACGGTTGGAGAATGAGGCTACGGCGCGCGCCGCCAAAGCAAAAAGGGAAGATGAGGCTCTCCAGGCGCGGATCAAGGCATCCATCACCTCAGGCGTCGCGTCTTCTGAAGAACCGGTACGTGGGGAAGAGACTGCCGCCGCGCCGTTCAAAGGCCGTTCGGCCCTTCCTTCTGAAACGACATTTCCCAAAGAGAAGCATCTGCCGAACAATCCCTTCGTGGACGCACACGCGGACACGATCCTCGTCGAGCTTTCCGACGAAGACCGAGCCGCATGACCCTCAAAACGTCGCGTGATTCCTTCCGACAAGCCGGACACCCGCCATGTCGGAGGTGAGCGCACCCTTTCCCAATCCGAAGCGCGATAGGAGCTGACCGCTATCCCCCACCCTGTTGGGGGCTTTTTCTTTTCCGTAAAAATCGCAACGCGGTATCATGTCCGCATGACCAAGGCGCAGGAACTCGAAAAGATCTTCACGGAATTCTCGTATTATGACGAGATGCAGGGGATCGCGTTCAAACCCCGTGCGTACGAGCTTGCGGCCGAATCCGTATCCGCGCTCAAAGACGACGTGGAGGACGCATGGCGCAAAGGCGGCGTAAAAGCCTTGAAAGGACTTCCCGGGATCGGACAGAGCATCGCCGAGAAGATCGACGAGTTCTATCGCACCGGAAGGATCAAGGAATACCAGACGATGAAAAAGAAGTTCCCCGTCGACATGTGGGGACTCTCACGGATCGAAGGCCTGGGACCGAAACACATCCAGGAGCTGTACGCCCATCTCAAGATCCGAAATCTCACGGACCTCAAAAAAGCCCTCAAGGCGCACAAGGTCCGGACCATCCCCCGCTGGGGAGCAAAGAGCGAAGAGAAGCTTGCACGCGGACTCGGGCTCATGGAGCGCGCCTCCGGACGACGACTGCTCGGCGAGATCCTCCCGTACGCGGATGACATCGTCGCGGTGCTGTCCAAGGTGAAGGGCGTAAAGCGATGCGCGGTCGCAGGATCGATCCGTCGACGACAGGACACCGTGGGAGACATCGACCTCCTCGCGACATCCGCGGATCCCAAACGGGTGATCGATGCCTTCGTGTCCCTTCCGCTCGTCGAATCGATCCATGAGCGCGGAAAGAACCGCTCATCCGTCCGCCTCAAGATCGGCGTCGACGCGGACCTGCGCGTCCTCCCGGATACGGTCTACGGCGCAGCACTGCAATACTTCACGGGCGACAAACGACACAATGTCCTGCTCCGAGAATACGCATTGAGTAAAGGATTTACCCTCAGTGAATACGGGCTCTTTCGCACCAAACGGAAGGGCCGCGAACACGGAAAAGGTTCTTTGGTCGTGTGCAAGACCGAAGACGAGATCTACCGCGCGCTCGGCATGGACACCCCTCCGCCCGAGATCCGCGTTGGCGGGGATGAGATCGATGCGGCGCGCGAACACCATCTCCCGAAGCTCCTCCCCTACGGATCGGTCAAAGGCGATCTACAGACACAGACCGAGTGGTCGGATGGGGCCGTCTCGATCGAAGAGATGGCGCGCGCAGCAAAGGCCGCCGGACTCTCCTACATCGCGATCACGGATCACACGCAGTCGCTCGCCTTCATCCACGGCCTCGACGAACGACGCGTCGCCAAACAGATCGCGGAGATCAAACAGCTGAACCGAAAGATGCGCGGCTTTACGATCTTTTCCGGGACGGAGTGCGACATCCTTAAAGACGGAACGCTCGACCTTGATGACCGGACGCTTACGAGGCTGGATTGGGTCGGCGTCTCCATCCATTCGCATTTCACCCTCTCCCGCAAAGAGCAGACGAAACGGATCGTGAAGGCGCTCTCCGATCCGAATGTCGACTGCTTCTTCCATCCGACCTGCCGACTCATCGGCAAGCGCGAGCCCATCGACTTCGACATGGACGAGGTGATGGCGACGGCCAAAGCACACCGGGTCGCCCTCGAGATCGATGCCTTTCCCGACCGTTCCGACCTCCGAGACACCCATGTCCGGGCCGCCGTGCGTGCCGGGGTCATGCTCGTGATCGATACAGATGCCCACGCACCCGAGCATTTCCGGTACATCCGGCTTGGGGAAGCGATCGCCCGCCGAGGCTGGGCAGGGACAAAAAACGTGTTAAATACGCGGTCTGCGCAGGCTGTGAAGGCCTATCTGGCCAAAAAACAGGATCTTTCGAAAAAGGCTTGACAAAAGCCCCGATTTTATGCAAAGTAGACCGTCCGCTCACTGGTGAGCGGTTCGCAAATTTCCAATCCAAACCCTAGGGAAAGGAAGGTTACGTGACAAATGCACGCAGGTGGCGAAAGGTCCTGCCGGCGATATTGGTCGCCGTGCTCTGGACTGTCATCGCCATGCCCGCTTGGGCAGCATTGAAGGGTCATCTGCCGCACAAGCTCGCAGAGAGTTTGCGGCATGATCCGGACGCCATCGCCTGTTTGCAGCAGACCTGCAACAGCAACGTCACCGTCGCCGAGTGTTCACAGGAACACCAGGAACGGATCGACGCGGCACTAAGCGGACGGGTCCTCCCCGTCCTGCGTGGCATGCCGTATGGGGAACACGATCCCTCGGTCACCTCCCTCGAGCACCATGCGTGCGGGGATGTCCGACCGGTGGAGACCGTGATCGCCGAGCGGAACCTCGCACTGAAAGAGCGTGTCCTGCGTGGCCTCGTGGCCCTGCGGGATGCGGTCAAGATGTGCGTGGCGCACGGCGGCACCCTCCCCGACATCGACATTCCGAGGGTCCACGACGGATCACCGTCCCAAGACCTCGACGAGCTTACGGCGGAACGCGACAGCCTGTACGCAACGCTCGACCAGGTCACGGCAGCGACAAAGGTCGCCCGATCACGGTGCACGATCCCCCAGGCGCAGCCGACGGAGATCGCGGACAACGCGCCGAAACCCTCCGAGAAGCGACCCCAGGCCCCTGTGCCTGCGACGCTTCCCGCGGAGATCGCTTCGGCCGGTGATAAGACCGTTTCGGAACTCGACACCCCGCCCGCCACGCGCGGGCATCTCAAAACCGCATCGCGGACCGCTCAGGCCACGCGGCGGCGGACCTCCGTGTATGAGATCCGATCGCAGACGCCGAAAGAACTCCGCGTTTGGATCCGTCATGGAGCCACCCTCGCTGACCTTCAGCGTTCCCCCGCGACGCGCGGGTACGATACGTCCCCAGAGGGCGTCTTCCACGCCAACACGTACCAAGCGACCATCCCGTTCTGTGACAAGAACGGATCGCGGACCTTTGACCCGGTCCGCTGGCACTTCGGAACAGGCGGCCGGAAGGCCGGCGACGCGCCGAACGCGGCGTTCGCCGGATCATGCACCACGGATGGCGGCCACTTCGGGATCGCCCTCCAGGAGCGCCAGGTCCTGATCCTGCAGGCGAAGAATGCCACACCGGCATCGACAACGACGAAGGGTGCAAAGCCCGCGACGACCCCTAAGGCCGTCTCGTCCGCATCGAAGCCGCCGGCATCCGTTGCCATGTCGATGGGACCGACAGAACCGCCTGACGCGGGTGCCATGCCCGTCTCGACCGTCACCCCGCAACCGTCTCAAACGGGAGCGACGTGGACGCGCGGACGGAACATGTCGCCGGAATGGCTGTTCTGGACATTGATCGCCTCGCTGGCGCTCAACGTCCTGCTCCTCCTCTGGCTCTTCAAGGTCACACGGGCGATCAAGACGCCACAAGCGTCGACGCCCCAGACCAAACGGAAGTCCTAACCCGAAGGATCCGAGGCCGATATGGCCGAGACGACCTGACCCTCGTCCGGATCCACGGAAGACTCCCGAGAAAACCTTTCTCGACTGCGGCGGAAGAGTGATCTGACTCGCTGGCACTTGACCCTGCCATCCGCCCTTCGTCGAACCTTCTCACAAACTCCCAACATGGGAGTTTTTGTTTTAAAAAACCTCCGGGCAGGCCGGAGGTCTCACGACGGCAGCGTCTCATGAAGAAAGGTCACGATCTCGGACCATTCATGGACCTGATGGACGCGCCGCAGGCTGAAGAAATACTTCTTGATCTCATGCGGCCTGGCACGGAAAAGGATGCGGCACCGGACGAACCGGTACATGAGCAGCGTCTCCATGGACCGATCCACGACATGCGTCGCATGAAGTTCTTTGCATGCGAGCAGACGCATACGGTCCTTCCGGTAAAAGGCCACGTGATCATTGCGGATCCCCGTCCGTTCAAAGAAGCGACGGCGGATGAGCCAGTCACGCGTCCGCTCTTCCGCCTCCAGGCGGCATTTGAAGAAGACATACCGCCGATCGCCGAAGCGATCTACGAGCGCAGCAAGCGCGTCGAACGCTCCGGGGACTTCCGGCATCTCGAGATACCCATCGCCATACAGAGAACGATCAGACGTCGGATCTACGTGGTCAAACAGCACACCGCCGATGGTGGTGACAAAGACTTCGCCTGCCATGAGAACCTCCTTTCGAAAGGGCGTTGATATGAGCTTATCAAGCGCGAGGAAAAAGTCGAGCGCGATTGTCAGGGAGGAGCATTTCCGGCAGACTGATGTCGCGCGGGCCCGTGGCGGAATGGTAGACGCAGGGGACTTAAAATCCCCAGCCGCAAGGCGTGCAGGTTCGAGTCCTGCCGGGCCCATAGCAGACATGCTCCGACTTCGGGGCATGTGTGCTATGGGCAGGACTCGAATGGGGAAGGCGATGGGAACCGGGAGGTTCCCATGGCGGAGGGAATGTCGGAGGCAAAGCCGACGGAATGGGGAACCGATGGGTTCCCAAGAGGCCGAAGGCCGAGTAAGATCCCTGCCGGGCCCACCAAAACATTTCAAGGCATGAAACGCGTTTCACTATTGATCAAAGACCACGGACGCATCTTCCACCTCCGGATCCCGAGCGGGGTGAAGATCATCTATCAACCGATCAAAGGCTTGTCCCTTTTTTCGGATCGGATATTCAAAAAAGGGGAAGTGGTCATGCCGCTCAGCGGGAAGATCGTCTCATCTGCGCATCCATCGCCGGAAGCAGTACAGATCGATGCGACGCATTTCATCGACAGCGTCGAATACGTGCCGGAAGATTTCATCAACCATGCCTGCAGGGCAGACACGATGCTCGACGTCGATCGGAAAGCCTTTATCGCGCTTCGCCGCATCCACCGAAATGAGGAGATCACCTTCAACTATCTCACCACGGAATGGGACATGAAACGCCATAACACGGATTTCGACTGCATCTGCGGCGCCAAACGTTGTTTCGGCCGGATCCGTGGATTTCGTTATCTGACCGATGCTCAGCGCAAACGGATCGCCCCTCAATTGTCGCCGTTCCTCCGATCGATGCGCTGAAAAGACGCCTCACGGGCGTCTTTTTTGATATGCGATTCACGCGGCTTCGGCGATCTCTTCGCCTTCCAACCGCTGACCCTGCCACGTCGCCGGATCCGTCTCGGTCCGCACGACGAGCATCTCGTCCGGCGTGAGCTCGATCCCCTTCAACAGGGGTGAGACATTCAACCGTTCAAGCAAATCCGCATCCGCCATGCCGATGACATCCTCCGTTCCCGGGTGCCGGTCGATCTGGATGACAATGGGTGTACGCGAGAGATCCGCGTGCGCATGCGTCTTCATGACCTTCACGGCCAAGGCTATCCCTTCAAGCAACGCATCCGATTCCATCTCCGGAGACAAATGATACGTCACATTCCGACGCGCGACCCAGGCGCGCGGCCGATCTCCGACATAGACACGCGTCCCGGCATGGGAACGGTCGAGTTCCGCCTTGCCTTCGGCGGAAGAAACACCTGTCTGCCCTGCGAGCGGCCCCGCCGCATGCACGGCCCGCTCTGGCAACTCTGTGCCATGGAACGGCTTCAACGCGTGAGCATCAGTGTCATAGAACGCGGTCAAGATATTCACGCCGTCGAATTCCGGACGGCTGCGTAGATCATCCGAGAGCTTCGTGAAGTACTCGGTCTGTGCAGCTTCATCTGCGGCGAACGCTGCGCATCCCGCATGGCTGTCCGCCGCGCAATGATGCGGCATCAACCAGATCGTGAGCTCTTTGCCCGCCTTTCGCGCCGCTTCAAGCTGCGATCCATACGCTTTCAACAATTCATCCGGCGTCGTCCGTCCCCCGGGCGTCGCAAAAAGCTCCAACGCACCCAAGGGTTCGCCCGTTGCTTCACCGGCGAACGTGTCGCGCTCATCCATGCAGGTCACATGGATCCCGAACGCCTCTGCGCGGCGCGCCTCCCGCGCCTCTTTCTGCGCCTCATATGCCGCGATGGCGGCCGCATGATCTTGATCAAGTCCTTCGAGGGCGTGCTGCTTCTGCTCTGCGCGCGGCAGAAGCGCTTCCTGGGATCCGGTGTGGATGTCAGACATAGATTCAGGGTGCATAGGATTCAATTCGCCGTCTTCATGTCCTCCTTGAGCGACTGAAGCTCTTTCTCGATCCGATCGAGTTCATCGATCTCTGCGAGCCATGCGTTCCGGATCACATGATAAGAGTAGGTCTTCTGATCTTCCTGGACGTCATCGTGCGGGATGTTCTGGTCGAGCAACTCGACATTCGCGATCCACAAGGCCTGGACCTTTTCAACCTGCTCGAGATCCTTATCGATCTTCTCCGCGATCGCCCGACGCTGTGACTCGATGGAGGGTTCGGCGTGAAACGACTCGTTCATACGTCCATCGAATGCAATCGCTGATTGAGCCAGGCGAGACGGGACGACGCATCGTCCGGCGCCTGCGCGAGGACCGCGCGCATCCGTTCCGCTTCGGTCGAAAGGAAGGTCACGCGCGACGTCAACTCATCGGTCTTCTGCGCGATGGCGCGCAACGTCGCCGGGCGATGCGTTTGCGGCGTCGAAGAAAGGGTTCGGATACGTGGGATCATATCGTCGTTCGACAGCCTAACGCATCGCATGCGATTTGGCGAGAGGAAAACGCCCCCGATGAACGGGGGCGGAGGATCGTGGTCTACAGACCAGAGACAAAGACGCGTTCTGAGACCCGGTCATCCGCCCCATGTTGTTCATGAAGGAGGATGAGGATCGTCAGGAGCAACGCCGTAGCGAAGATACCCAAGTGGATCACGCGATACGCCTCCCATGGGATGCCGAATGTGAGACATCCGATGAACCAGGCAGACCCGCCTGAACAAAACGGCAGACCGAATCGTTCGAGACGGGTCATAAGCCGACCTCGTCGCGTGGTAGAGACAGAGGAGCGACATACACCGGTTCCTCAAAAGTGGGAAACAGGGTCTGATCGACATGTTCACAGAACCCACCCGGACACAAAGGGTGACGTGGGACGACCAAGAGCCGGAACGTCGAAGGACCGACACATGTATCACCCGGCGGCGGAGCCGCGGACATCCCGGAGTTGTACCCGACCATGAAAGAGCCAAGGAGCAGGAAGGAAAGACCGACGGACCAGAGCAGCTTATGCATCGTTCACCTCCATCGTCACTTCATCACGCAGCGCCTCGACGGGCAAGCACGCCGCGTCGTCCATCGCAGATGCCGTGTTACACTATGCCCATGAAAAATCCGATCAAGCGGATCCTTGCCTCCCTCGGACCCGGCTTCATCACCGGTGCCTCGGATGACGATCCGTCTGGCATCGCAACGTATACGCAGGTCGGCGCGCAGTTCGGACTTGGTCAACTTTGGACCGCCGTCTTCGGCATCCCGTTCATGATCGGGATCCAGGAGATGGTCGGCCGCATCGGCATGGTCGCGGGCGAAGGGATCGGCTCGATCCTCCGGAAACACTACGCCCGTTGGGTCCTCTGGATCTTCGTCATTCTCATCCTGATCGCCAACACCATCAATATCGGCACGGACTTGGGCGCCATGGCGGATGCGACACGTCTCCTGATCCCGCAGGCCCCGTTCGCCGTGCTCGCGATCGGATACACCATTTTCATCCTGATCCTCGAGATATTCCTCTCCTATCGTGTCTATGCGCGCGTGCTCAAATGGTTCGCCCTGAGTCTCTTCTCATACGTTTTGACCGCGCTGGTGGTCACGACCGACTGGCACACCGTGCTCTCGGCCGCGATCCTGCCGCATATCGGATTCGATCATGACTTCCTCCTTGGCCTTGTCGCCGTGGCAGGCACGACGATCTCTCCATATCTTTTCATCTGGCAGGCGGACGAGGAGGTGGAAGAAGAGGTCTCAAAAGGCCGAAAGACCTTGAAGGCCCGCCGAGGGGCCAAACCGGAAGAGATCCATGGGATGCGCATCGACACTGCCGCTGGTATGGCCTTCTCGAATCTCGTCATGTTCTTCATCATCGTGACCGCAGCCATGACCTTTTTCGCGCGCGGGATCACGGACATCCAAACATCGGCGGATGCGGCACGCGCACTCGTACCGATCGCCGGGCCCTATGCCGGACTGATCTTTGCGCTGGGGATCGTCGGCACCGGCCTCCTTGCGGTCCCGGTCCTTTCCGCCTCCGCGTCCTACGTCCTTTCCGAGGCATTCAAATGGTCTGAAGGATTGTATAAACGCTTTCGGGAAGCGCATGGATTCTACGGCGTGATCACGGTCGCCACCCTCATCGGCCTGCTCATCAACTTCACGGGTCTGAATCCCATCAAGGCGCTCTTTTGGACCGCGGTCGTGAATGGGGTGGTCGCCGCGCCACTCATCCTCGTCATCCTCTTCATCGGCAACAATAAGAAGATCATGGGAAAATGGAAGAACGGATGGCTCTCCAACACCTTTGGACTCGCCAACTTCCTCCTTATTTCCATCACGGCGATCGCGACGTTCTTCCTTTAAGGCAGAAATGACAAAACAGAGCGGAGCGTCTAAGCTCTTTTTGGTATGGAAGACGAGGCACGCCTGATCTCCCCTGATCTGCAAGCCGCAGAAGCGGGCTTTGATGTCTCGCTTCGGCCGCGAATGCTCGCGGATTTCATTGGCCAGCCCAAGATCAAAGAGAATCTGAGTGTCTTCTTGGAGGCCGCCCGACACCGGGGCGAGCCATGTGAGCACGTACTGCTCTACGGTCCGCCGGGTCTTGGGAAGACCACGCTGGCGCACGTCGTCGCACGCGAAATGAACGCGCCGATCAAGGTGACGAGCGGCCCGGCGCTTGAGAAGGTCGGAGACCTCGCCGCGATCCTCACGAACCTGGAGGAGGGAGAAGTGCTGTTCATCGATGAGATCCACCGCATGAACCGGACGATCGAGGAGGTCCTGTATCCGGCGATGGAGGACTATGCCCTCGACATCGTGATCGGTAAGGGTCCGACCGCGCGGACGCTACGTCTCGATCTCAAACGGTTCACACTCGTGGGCGCGACGACCAAAGTAAGTCTGTTGTCTGCACCGTTGCGTGATCGGTTCGGTGCGGTCTTCCATCTGGATTTCTACGGTCTCGATGAGATGAGTCAGATCGTCCGCCGCGCCGCGAGCTTGCTGAGTATCGCGCTGGAAGAGGAGCCTGCCCGACACATCGCGGGACGGGCGCGACGCACTCCACGTATCGCCAACCGCCTCCTGCGCCGCGTTCGCGATTTCGCACAGGTCCGGGGCGATGGTATCCTTGATGCGGCGACCGTGGATCGCGCGCTGAATGCGCTTGAGATCGATCCCCGCGGATTGGACGAGACCGACCGCCGGACACTGCGCATATTGATGGAGCGGTTCAATGGCGGACCCGCCGGTCTCTCCAACATCGCCGCCGCCATGAACGAAGAGGTTGCGACGCTCGAAGAGGTGATCGAACCATTCCTCATTCAGGAAGGTCTCTTGGTCCGCAGTCCCCGCGGACGCGTGGCCACAGACCTTGCCTACGAACACCTCGGTGTCGATGCTCCGACCCGTTCCGGCACCCTTTTTTGAACCCACCCTCTATGATCCCCCTTCCCTACTTCCTCATCGCCTGGATCGTGCTTGTCGGGATCTACGCGATCATGGCCTTATTGTCAACGTATCAGATGCTGCGCTTCGGTCTTGCAGGGACCGGAACCTACCTTTCCACGATCATCTTCCTCGCCGGCGTCCTGATCGTCATCTTCGCCGCGTCCGCGTATCTCGTCAGCATCGACTGGACCCGATCTGTCGACCTTTTCGGCACCGTGAGTAATTCCGCGATCCTGACCCCATTCCCCTGATATGCTCGATCTCCATCACCTCCCTGGTTCCAGCTTGGAAGAACATAAGATCGCGATCCATCGCGCGCATTGGATCACCCAGCTTCCGCTCATCATCAGTACGATCCTCGTCGTCGTGATCCCGATCGCCGGATACGTCGGCTTCTCCTATTTCAATCCCGGCGTCTTTGACGCCCCCGGTCATCAGGTCCTGTTCATTCTCGGCGCGAGTCTCTTCTTCCTCTTCGGATGGCTCTTCGTATTCCAATCGTTCATCGACTACTGGCTCGACCTCTTCATCGTCACAGACAAGCGTATCCTCGACGTGGAGCAGAAGGGACTCTTCAACCGGACGGTCTCAGAACTCCGCCTATACCGGATCCAAGACGTGACCGCCCAGGTCAAAGGCATCTTCCATACCATCTTCAACTACGGGAACATCTACGTGCAGACCGCGGCAGAGACAGAACGATTCGAATTCAATGACATCCCGCACCCGAACCGTCTGACGAAAGCGATCCTCGAAATGTCTGAGGAAGATCGAAAGGAACATCTGGACGAGGCGGTCGAAGAATTCGGCATGCCGGATAAGGGAGGGCATCCGGGCGCGGTCAAAAAAGTGGAGTGACTTTCGATATCCTGATCCAAAAGACCGCCATCGAGGCGGTCTTTTGTTCAGCGTGAAGAGATGTACTGCGGATGAGCTTCCACACGAAGCGCGATCAGATCAGGCGTTTCACGGTTCATCTTACTTATACGCTCGCATGAGAACCGTGCCCGTATAGAAGTACGTCAAGATCTTATTGTAATCCCATCCATCTGCGGCCGCACCGAGTGCTCCGGTCGCTGACATGCCCACACCATGGCCCCACAGAGTCTTCCCCACGTCCCACGGGACCTTGACCGACACGAGCCATGGGATGCCGCTACCGCCCCACACCTCGGTCCAGTCGCGGGTCCGTCCATCGGAACGCGAGTAGTACGGCGTGATGGCGAGCTTCCCGTTATAGGTGACGATCTGACCACGCGTCGCATCCACGGCCGTCACCACGTTCGGATCGCGGGCTTCCGCGCCATATCCGCGATAGACCTGATCATAGGTCGCATCCACCGTGAAATCCTCATTCGCATGTTTGGTGCCATGCATGACGTGATACATCGCATACGTCCGTGCGGCTGTAAGCAATGCCTTTTGATATTCCTGCGGGCTCGAGTTGGACGTCTCACCGATGCCCTTTAAATACCATTCGATCGGAAGTTCGTTGATGGTCCAGACCGCGTCCGTCGCCGGTGTATACCGAAGTTCGACCTTGCCGCGGAACTTATTATCATTCGCGCCCGGTAACCACGACACGGGCCGCGAGAAATCTGTCATCACGATCGGTGAGATCCCGTCAGCGGCCACGGCATAATAGACATCCGTGGATTGCGACGTGCACCGTGGGCCCGTCGCTTTATAGACCTTCGCCGTCCGATCGAAATGGATTGTCACGACCTCGCCGGCACTGAACGAACAGATCGTCTTGTCGCCCTGTTTGAGATAGAACTGTCCGGAAAGCGCTGTCAGCATGGTCTGATCATCCGTGGTCTGGAACAACCCCACGCGGATGATGGGCTCATCTGGCAATGCGGTCATGTCACCGCCGAGCGGCTGGACATTGATCACGGTCCCCGGCGTATCCGTCTGCGTATTGGTCTGCGTCGTATTCGTGTTCGTGTTCGTGTTCGTATCCGGTTCGATATACCCATCCGCTGTCACCGTGATCGGGATCATGATGGTCCCATCCTGAACGGGTTGTTCATCCGCCATCAACGTAAAGCTCGCGACATACTGCCCCTTCTTCGGCGGTACCTTGATCGTAAAGGTGACGAATCCGATCTGTCCCGGCAATGTCGGGGCGTTGATGCGCACCGGTTCCGTGCTGGACAGCCAAGAATCATCGCGGACCGACGTCGGCGTCGCCACCCCATCCGTCGCGATCCCGGTCGTTGCCGGCCGCAAGGACAACGTGGTCCATTTGGACGTCCCTACATTCTTGAATCCGTATGTCAGCTGCTGTCGGCCGTTTCCGGAGAGGGCGACATTTTTTGAAGAACTCAACAGGAGAAGTGCCTGATACGTGTCGCTTCCCGCTGGCACCGTCGGAGTCGCCATCGTATCGGTCAACGTGTCACCGGTGCCGTTCGACGTATTCGACGAGACATCGACGCCGGACGTCACGACGTGGATCGGAAAGGTCACCGTGCTGTTCGCGATACGCGTGAGGTGATCAGGAGAGAGCCCCGCCGCGAGTTCAAACGATGCGTTATGATCTCCGACAGTCGTCGGTGCGCGCAAATTGATGAGGAAGTGGGCGATACCACCCGGGCGGACCGTCCCTTCCTGCATCGGCGCGGCTTGCACGCTATTTTCCCAGGAATTGTCTTCAAATGCACTCTTTGTCCCGGCGGGCGTGGTCATCCAAACCGGATTTCCACCTTCGCTTGTCCACGTCTGCGTCCCCCGATTCTTGAACGCGACCATTGCCGTTAAAAGTCCGCCTGGATGCGTCTGCCATTCGATCCCGCCCTTGTCCGTCAACTCCGCTTTCCACGCATCAGACGCCGACGATGGTGCGACATTGGAAGAAGCACTCGTGACCGTAGAAACGGACGAAGCCGTCGCAGATCCGTTCACCGTAAAGGTCGCATTGAGGACCGAGCCCTTCATCCAAAGATCCGGACCGTACGAAAGGAGAAAGCGCTCGTGATACGTCCCGGGCGTAGATGGGGCGGTCACGGAAAAGACCGCTGCACCGATCTGACCGGGTTTCACGATCGCTGGCGACACCACAGATGGCATATCAGACTTCAACCACGTCCCATTATGGAAAATGGATGAAGCACCATAGAGATAAAAAGCCGTATGTGCCGTATCACCGATCCAGGTCGCCGTCCCATCATTCGTGAACTTGACGGTCAGGGTCTTGGTCTGACCTGGGTCAAAGGTCATGGCAATATCATGGACCGACGCGTGATATGTGCCGGTCGATGCCAATGCCATCTGCGGAAGCGCCGCGCCAAGTGGCGTGATGATCATCAGTTCGATCAATAGCGCGACCAATCCCCGCTTCATACGGTCGGATGCAAAAAGGGGTCCGACCGACCATTCGCGAAGAATGATCCGTGACCGGACCCCGTTCTGCTCCTTCTTCGATTTTCCCACACGGAGACCCTGAGGCGTCCGTGTAGGACCGAAGCGATACATAATATGGAAGGTATTGTTTTTGTTTGTACCGACGAACTCAACTTTTATAACGTTATGATAGCAGTTTTTGGCTCAATTGTCAATAAAAATTGAGTACGTTTCAGGTTCAAACCCCTGAAAAACCCCTTTCTTGAGCGCAGAATACGTGCCATACTCATCATACTTGAAAATCGAGTATAAATCGTACTCGTTCTCCTTTCTCCCTCCATGTCAACGACCCGTGCCATCGCCTGGAACACCGGGGTCCAATTCATCGGCAAAGCGATCTCGACCGCCATCGGCATCGTGGTCGTCGGCCTCATGACCCGTCTGCTCGGACAGGAGGGTTTCGGCTACTACTCGACCGCGAATGCCTACTTCCAGGTCTTCGCGATCCTCTTGGACCTCGGCCTGAATGTCACCCTCGTCCAAATGCTTGGAGAGCGCCATGGCGATACCGCGTACGAAAACCGTGCGGCGAGCGCGACATTCACGTTCCGCCTGCTCACGGCGATCGTGCTCCTGACCATCGCGCCGTTCCTCGCACTGTCCCTCAACTACCCGACCGAACTCAAATGGGCGATCTTCGCGATCTGGGGATCGTTCTTTTTCACGGTCCTGAACCAGATCGTGATCGGGATCCAGCAGCGGCACTTGAAAATGCATATCGTCGCGATCAGCGAGGTCGCCGGTCGCATCGTCCTGTTAGGTGGTGTCATCGCCGCATGGATCTTCAACTGGGGACTCATCCCGATCGTCCTCATCGTCTCCCTCGGTGGATTCGTGAACTTTGCGGTCAATGCACTCGTCGCACGCCGATACGCCTCCCTCACATGGAACTGGGATCCGGCGTTCTGGAAAGAACTTCTTCATCGCTCCTGGCCGATCGGCGTATCCATCTTCTTCAACCTCATTTACTACAAGGCAGATACGCTGATCCTGTCTTGGGCGCGGCCATTCACCGAAGTCGGTGTGTATGGTGCGGCATATCGCGTGCTCGATATCCTCGTCACCCTGCCGTTCATGTACGCCGGGATCGTACTCCCGCTCCTTTCGCACGCCTGGGCCAAGCGCGATCTTCCGAGATTCCAGTCTCTGCTCGACCAGTCCTACGCCGTCATGGCGATCCTTGCCGCTCCCATGATCACGGGCGCCTGGGTCCTAGGCGACCGGATCATGCGTACCGTCGCAGGTAACGATTTCGCGGCCTCTGGCGGCATCCTGAAGATCCTCATGCTCGCGATGGGGCTCATCTTCGTCGGGACCATGGCCTCACATGCCGTCGTGGCCCTGCAGATCCAACGTCGCATGCTCAAGGTCTATGTCATCGTCGCGCTCGTGACCCTCATCGGATATATCGCGTTCATCCCAACCTACGGCATGTGGGCCGCGGCATGGCTCACGGTCGCATCTGAAGGAGCGATCGCGGTCGCCTCGACGGTGTACACGCTCGTCGTGTCCCGCGTCCGTATCCGTTTTTCCGCACCGCTCAAAGCCGTCGTGTCCGCGCTTCTCATGATGCTCGCGATATTGCCCATCAAGGATGCTTGGCTCCCCATCCCGATCCTCGCAGGCGTCATCGTCTACGGCATCCTCATCATTGCGAGCGGCGCGATCTCCCCCGCAGTCCTGAAAGAGATCCTCTCATTCAAACGCGGGATGCCGACGGCAGACGCCAACTGACATGCTCACACTCCTCCTTGCGCTGACAGGTGCGGCCGCGATCTTCGCCTGGCGTTTTCCGAGACTTCTGATCCTCTGGCTCCCCGTCATCCTTCCGGCATATGTGCTGCGGGCGCATCTCGGACCGCTCCCGACGACCGCGCTTGAATTGATCTTCCTCGGTGTCGCATTCGGTGCGACGGTCAGCGATCCACGGATCTGGCAACGCGGGTGGGACCGATCCAAAGCTTGGCGCGGACCTCTTGCGCTTTGGATCCTTGCCACGCTCGTCGCCGTCGTGATCGCACCCGACCATGTCGGAGGCCTCGGCCTCTGGCGCGCGTACGTCCTGGAACCGATCGCCTATCTCCTTCTTCTCGCGGGCGTCCTTGATGCGGAAAAAGACCGTGTGACCGTGATCCGCGCATTGATCGCCTCTGCCGTCCTTGTCGCCCTATGGGCGATCGTACAGTTCGCGACCGGACGATGGATCCCACACCCGTGGGATACGGATCTCCTCACGCGCCGCGCCACCGGTCCCTTCCCCTTCCCGAACGCCCTGTCATTGTATTGCGCGCCGATCGCCGCACTTTGTGTCGGGCTCCTCCAGACGAAACGCGGAACCGCCTTGCGCGCCTGGGCTGCGGTCGGATTCACATTCGCAACGCTCGCGACCCTGCTCGCAAAAAGCGCCGGTGGAACGATCGCGATCTTGATCGCGACGGCGATCGCCCTCCTCGTGAATCCACGGACGCGCAAGATCGCGATCGGTCTGGGGATCGCCATGATCGCGGCACTGTTCATCCCGCAGCTCCACGATCTCCTCTTGCGACTCGTCGCGACCAAAGACTGGTCCGGACAGGTCCGTCTCACGATCTGGAAAGAGACATGGAACATGCTCAAAGACCATCCGATCTTCGGTGCGGGATTCGGCGCCTATCCGGATGCCATCGCCGCATACCACGCGGCGACCTATCTTGAGATCTTTCAGTATCCGCACGACATCCTGCTTAATCTATGGAGCGAGACCGGCCTCCTCGGCATCGTCGCGTTCGCTTGGATCTGTGTCACGTGGATCCAACGCAGTCTCGAAGGTCATAAAAAGGGTGACCTCCATGCCCTTGCCTTCATTCTCCCGCTCGTCGTCATCCTCTTACACGGACTGGTGGATGTCCCGTATTTCAAGAATGATCTCGCATTCGCATTTTGGATCTTCGCCGCCATCGCGACGATCGGCAGATCGAACAAAAAGACCTCCTCGTAGGAGCGTCCTATACCGACCCACTGCGAACGACCTGATCCGTGCCCAGCTCACTGTACGGAACGCTTGAGGCAATGGCCTCAAGGCCGATCCGCACGTGCGGCATGGTCTTTTCCGGAAGACGACTCAACGGGAACCATTCAAGACGGACGCACTTTTCGGGCTCCATATTCTGCGGTTCGCCGTCCCATGTTGATGCTTCAAAGAAATAGTCCGCCCGATCACCGGTCGGATCACACGCCGTGCGATACATCGTGTGCACCAATCGGACGTTCGACCGATCCAATTCGAGGCCGACCTCTTCCCTGGTCTCCCGGAGCGCCCCATCGACGGGCATCTCACCGGGTTCAACATGACCCGAGGGGATCACATACCAGTCATCGAAATACCCGGTGTTCTGCCGCAGCATGAGCAGGATCTCGTCTCCCCGACGGAGGAGGACGTAGGACGCGGGGACCGCGGAATGTCGCATGTGTTGCATATCGCAAAAACCGTACCAGAATTGCCCTGTGTGAAAAATAGCTCCTCAATACACGGGTTGGATGATGAGCGTCCCCCGGATCGCATTGAACGCATCAAGCACCGCCTGACGGTCGAATGCCTGTACCGCACCGGGCGGATAATTCTCGATCACATTGGAGTGGATGAAATACCGGATCGCGATGCATGGGCGCGTACCGGGAATGGCGTAGACCTCTTCTTCATATCGATTCCCCACCCCAGCATCAGTCGATGATGCGACGGAAACCTCGATCCCGTCGATGGTCGAAGTGACCGGCCCGCGCAGGCCCTGCCCAAGGTAAAGATCCGCGGAACAATCCGGGGCGTCCGGAAGCTCTTCAACGCTGAGTCGCGTATCCGGAGCGAGATTCGTCCCACTCGCCATGGATGCGGGGATCGTGAACGAAACGCCCTCGATCGCCTTTCCTGGCCCGAGCGCTTGATATTGATACGCCGGATCAACGGTGAATCCGTCCGGGTATCGGATCGAGAATCCTCGCGTCCCACTCGCGTACATCTGTTTGAGTCCACCGGGATCCGGAGCGATCGCGATACAGTTACGATAGGTCTGCTCCCCGTTCTCCGTGACGAATGCGCCGTCCCCCTTGCTCCAAAAGACGAGCGACGCATCTGCGTTCGCATATCGGATACCGGACGCAGAGATGGTCTGCGGGAGCGAGACAGAACGACCATCGCTCAACAAAAGATCGACATGGCCACCGGGGACGGGTGGTACACCGGACGTTCCAGGCGTCGACGGTCCGGAAAAATACGAAGCGATGATCGCTTTGCTTTCTTCACACAGATATCGCGCCGACGCGACCGGTGTCGGCTGCATCGAGACCGGTGCGGGCGCATGAAGGGAAGACGACACGATATAGACGCCGACGATGATCACGAGGATCGCGGCGATCGCAAGGAGGATCTTTTGCATATCCCGACCACCTTAGCATAGCCTCGCGACAGAGGCAGCAATAAAAAAAACGACCGGTTTGACCGATCGTTTTTCATGGCGGAGAGGGTGGGATTCGAACCCACGGTAACCTTGCGGCTACGCCAGATTTCGAGTCTGGTGCTTTCGACCACTCAGCCACCTCTCCGTGCTCGCGTTGACCATCCGGCACCGCGTGACCGCCAATGACGTTCACTTATTCTTGAATGGCCCGCTGCGCTCGCTCACGTCATTCGCAATGGAAACGAATGGAACCGAGCGAAGGCGCACGCAATGTAGCGGATAACAGGTCGATGGTCAATCGTCCTTTTTGCATCTCCGTTTACGTATTCGCACGTGCGGTCTACGATACATGCCTATGCGATACGCGATGAAATGGCTCCCCGCCCTTGCGATCAGTGCACTCCTCGGAGCCGGATGCGCATCCGGACCGACTCCGGCCTCAACGGCACCGCCGTCGGGAACACAAGCGCCCCAGACAGATACCTCATCCATCCCGACACCCGCACGCACGACGAATGGATTCGTTGGCAGCTGCGATGTCCGGAACATGCTCGGGATGTGCTATGAATACAGCGGCTCCTGGTGGGATGCAGACCGCGCCAAAGGAGACTGCGACTCCGCTCCGGGTGGGGTCTTCAGTGCGACTGACCACTGTCCGACGGCTTCCCGCGTCGCGACTTGCCCGTACAACCCACAAGAAGGAAAGACGTCATACGATGGGACGCTGACCTACGTCTTCTACACACCGGCGACATTGGAACAGGCGAACAAGAGCTGTCCAAATGGGAACGTCACACCAGCGACTCCGTAATATGGCGACTCCCGAACTTCTGAAAAGCCTCTGCTACGACGACACGGGTGAATTGAAACCCATGGATCAATGTCGCGCGGCCATGATCAATCATCTGATCCTCGAACAAGGCGAGGGCGTGGACGAGGCCGAGGATGCGGCGGATAAATTCATCCGCGAAAGCGGGATCTGGCCCGTGCCAGACTTCACGTGGGACGAAGAAGACGAAGAGGAAGACACGATGAAGAATGAAAAGAAGTCTTAGGCTATCCACACCCCAACGCCTTGACGCATTCGCCACGCCGTGAGAAGAACAACGCATGAAAAAGGAGGTCCAGTCGCTCTTGAACGCTCAGACGGATCTCCGTCTGCGTTGAGTCCCGCTCGCGGGATTTTTTCGTAGAAGACCTCCTTTCAGAAACTTGTCGGACGACGCGCGACTCGAGGGAAGCGTACGTGGTCCGACGAGCGAGCCAAGACCCTAAAAGTCTTTACTCCTGATCCGCCTTAGGCGGACTCACGGACACCTGACGTCGGTGTCGCCGTTGCCATGCTTGGCGGTGACACCGCGTCCAATGCCCCGCTTTTTCAAAAGCGGGGTTTTTTGTTTTAAAAAAAAACGCCCCCGACACGAATGCCGGGGGCGGAAGTTGAAGGGAAAGGGCGGAGCTCTATTCGAACTGTTCGTGCCGCACATTCATCCAGTGTTCTTCACCGTGCGTTCGCATGATGTTGAACGAAAAGGTGAACGTGTGGCCCATCTGGTGTTTGACGACCAGACGACCGGTGGGATCCTGCCTGACCTCGTACGCTCGGAACATGACCGGGAAGGGCACTGATGCATCCCTGACGCCTGGCCGCTCGATCACCTGTCCGTTCACCCGACCTTCGTCGAGGATCCCGAACGTGGCTTTGAACGGCGCACGCCATCCGGTCGTGTCCAGGGCGTTGGGGGGCAACGCCTTGATCAGATCCTCGGTCCCATTGGGGTGCTGAACATGGATCACGACCTGCTTGATGGCCGCGTCACAGTTCAATGGCGACACCCAGGGGGATGCCACCTCGATGAAATACCCGGTCCAGTTCCGGACCTCGAGCTTGTGCTCGGGATCCACACCGCACGTTGGGATATACATCGTGGACGCCCCTGCCATGCCGTAGCCCGGCGTAGGAAGTGGCGACCCCATGGGAGTCGGCTGCCTCGGACCTGGACCAGGAAGGACTGAGCCGTCCGCCTGCCCCGCTTCCGATGGCATGGACTGCAGAGCCTGCATGTTGGTCTCGTTCACGTACTCCAGGCATGCCTGGTAATCCGCAGACGAGCTCTGACCCTTCACGCATCCGTGACCGGTCGGGTCGATGGCCCTCTTCCAGTCCCCCGTCGCCGCCTGCGCGGTCTGGGGGGCTGACGTCTGAACACCAGCCGAGCAGGCAGCGAGGAACAATGCGATCGAGAGGATGAAGAGTTGCTTCACTTGGACGTCTCCTGCTCCTTCTTAGGAGCCTTGGGGTTTGAGGGTTCGGGTTTACCGGCGCTGTCGGCGGGAGCCGCCTGCGCCTTCTTGAGCTCGTTGAGCTCCTTCTGCTGATGCGCGAGTTCACGCGTCAGCAGGGCGGCGTTCGTATCGTCTGAACTGGACGACGCCTGAGCCGCCGGTTGAGGGACGACGACCGCGACCCCGCTCGAAGGCAGATCCTGCACCGCGGCTTGCGCCGGGGTGAGGGTGCTCGGCATGGTGACCGGGAACGGACCGCCAGGGACGACGACCGAGACACCGGTCGCACCCATGCCGTATCCGACACCGACGCCGCCACCGACCATGCCCATGCATTGCTGGTAGGCGATGGCAGTCGAGTACGCAGGCGCGAGACGCGCCATGCATTCGTTCATCGCGCCGGTGGTATCCACCGTCCGCGTGGTGTCGTCACTGTAGGGACCTTCGTTATGCTTCACGGAGACCACCCCGCTCGGCGTGTTCGCGGTCATGGTCGCAGTGTGTGTCCCGCAACCGACCGCCACGATCGCGGCGCAGATGATGATGAATTGTTTCACTTGATTCTCCTTGTTGTCGAAGTTTCGAGCCCCTTAGGCTGGTTGATCGATCATCAGGTGGATTTACGATCCTCCATAATGAACAAATGAATATAGCACGAATTAACGATTTTGTCAAGGCATTGATGAACAAAATAATGGCTTAACTAAGATAAAAAACCCCGCCTCTGGAGGAAGGCGGGGTGAGAGATCTTTCGCTGTGTTGAGCGCTATGGAACGAACGGGGCATTGGCGACATAGGTCGGGGCATAGCCGTATCCGCCATACCCGTACCCAAGATAGCAATTGCCGTGTGCATCTTGGTACGCCAGGTACGGACAGGCCTTGGGCGCGCCGTAGCGCAGTGCCTCGACCTTCTCGCCACAGTCGCGCTCCGCATTGGGGTTTGACCCCTGCCCCTCCAGGCACTGGTCATAGACCGCCTGCGTCTGCGTGGCGCTGACGGACGACGAGCGGAACGGGCCGGTCGCGGTATGCGACCGAAACCGCACGCCTGGGAACGCACTCTGCGTGTCGTTGGAATGGATACCGCATGCCGTGAGTCCTACGGCCGCGATCATGAAAACGAACGTCCTCATCAGGTCTCCTTTCGGGTGCGAGGAATAGTCACATTCATACCAAAAATAAAGGCATTTGTCAATGCCTATGCACCTGTCTGGATATATCAAAAGCCCCCCGGAAGACCGGGGGGCTTGAGACGTATAAGGAAGGAACGAAACCGAGCTCACTCGCACGAGCGCGGGAAACGTCGACAGAGCTCTTGGAGATCCGCCGACTGACCATTGGGGTTCGCCGCAACCGTCGTTTGCGGGGGCGCCGTTGCGATGGGTGCGGCTGGGGCAGGTGCGTCTGCCGGAGCTGCGGGCGAGGTTTGAGGCTTCACGGGTGGAGCCTCGGGAACCGTCTTGGACGCACCTGATGACGTCGATGGACGATCCTTGGAAGAACCATCATCCGACGCCACTACGAGCACGTGACTCGCGGTCCCAAAGACCGCTTGTGTCGTCTTGTGCCAGATGACGCCGGTCACGTGTAGTCCGAGGACCGCCGTGCCGTAGAGTGCCAACAGGATGAATGGGACTGCGAGGAGCTTGCGCACCCCATTGCCCCAGATCACCGCAGCGAGCGCTCCCAACAGGACCGTCCCACAGATCATGGCCAGCGTCTCAGCGCTCGTCAGTTGATGGATCCAGTTGAGCCCATCATGGAACCCGCCGAGAATGGACAAGGTCCCGAGCTGGAGATCCCTGAAGAGGACATCCACGAACTGCTCCGCGTCCGGAATGAAGATGACGAGCCCGTCGAACCCTAGCAGGACGAAGCACAGGACCTCGAAGTAGGCCGCCGACTTTCGACGGCGCTCCGACGTATCCACGCCTTCGGATTCGAGATTCCCCCACGCCATGGCCGTGACAGCCGCGACGATGAAGGAGAACCCGAGGACCACCGGGTACGGCATGAGGATCCCAAGGGCGATGACCGGATAGAGCGCGCGATTGATCTTGCGCTTCCCGTTCTTGACCCACGGCACCCACCGTTCCTGGTCGGCGATGTTCACGTCGGGGAGGGGCTTCTTGTCCTTGGTGACCCAGTTCATGGCGAACCGGACCACCACGTTCGAGCTCCCCTCAGCCAGGTCGATACCCAGCGCCGCCAAACGAGCCATGACCTCCAATGTCGCGAAAACGATGTCTCGCGCCATGAAGAGGAACAAGGCCCCGATGACAGCATGCGCACGATTGTGTGCTGCAACGCCTCCGACGAACTCCCACAGTCCGAAAACTGCGAAAGAGAGCACCGGAATCGTCAAAAGGGGCGATAGGCGAAACTCCTCACGAGGCCGCAGACGATTGACGAGGACAGCGATGACCCCGACGACCGCAATGAGCACCGAGACGAGGATGACCCACCACGTGCCACTGACGCAGCTCAGCACGACTCCGACGGCGAGCAAGAGGGCAACGAGCACGGAGAGTGTCCTGAGAACGGGAACGACCGTCTCGTACCAGACATCCCGCATGATCTCGCTGACATTCTCTGCAGTCTCTCCGAGCCGGTTACGGATCGCTGTCAGGACCACTCCGAATCCGAAGTGGTTGGCTGCGGCGACGAAAACGACAAACGCGACGATCGCCGCGATGCTAACGAGGATCAGATGCATCTCTTACCACCTCTTCTTCTTGTTGAGTTCGATGCGCGCACGGCGCGCTTGACGTCGTTGTTCCGCGGCAGTTGGCGTGCCGCCCGCCTGTGCAGGTGCACCTTGGGCAGCTTCCGCCGCTTGTTTCATACCTGGATCTATCATCTCGGCGATCGCTTGCGCATTCGCGGCAGGATTTTCCAAGAAATCCTTGAGGGACTTCTCCGCCTTTGGCACGATCGCATGCGTGATGCGCTTGCCGATGTTGAGGATCGAGCCGAGACTCGCGGGAGCGGTAGGCGGCTTCCCGTACAGTGCCTCGAGATAGCTGAGGCGCTGATCATTCTCCTGGGCGATGAAGGCCGAGAGGGCGATCATGTCATTGAGCTTCGGCCGGTAGAAGTCGAACTTCTTCCGGTCGTCTGCGCTCAAGCCACCGAGCCACACCAGCAGACGCTGGCGATCCGTAGCCGCAAGACGCGGAACAAGCTGAGCGAACGTGAACTTACTCATCCGAGCCCCGAGATTTCCCTGGACCTGGACGAGGGCTTTATCCACGTCGTTTTCGGTCAACCTGCCACGCTGGACATAGCCCTGGCGTACACCTTCGATGAGATCGTCGAGCGCCTCATCGATGATGCCGTTGACCTCGGGCGGCAACCCGGCTTGTCGAAGATACTTCTTCAGGACTTCCGGGTTCTGGATCCAGGCTGCTAGAGCCGGGAATACCATGCCGCTCACCGTTGCTTTGCCGAACGCGGTCTCGAGGAACCCGGTGAGGGTCGAGACCCAGCCGATGTCAAAGCCGCGACGACCGATGTCGTTCGAGATCATGCTGACGAAGTTCTTGAACATCCGCCAACTGAACTTACTATCCGACGCGACGTCGATCACTTTGGGATTGTTTCCCTTCCGCCTGTTACCGTCGGAAGGCGTGGTATCTGCCATTACGTATCCTTCTCCCCAGATGTGGGGGTTTTGAGTGTTTATAAACTGTCGAAGGGCTGTTCCCGGGGTTCAGGTCCGTAGATCTGATACGCCAAAGAACGTATGAATATAGCACAAATATGCCATTTTGTCAATGGAGGTACTTACATCTTTTTCGCTGTATTGAGCCGAAAAAGACGGTACCGTATTTTGGCTAAACCCAGCAGAAAATCCCACCCATCTCGCCAAATGAGCAACGCACTCCGACGGGCCGGATCCCGATGCTCCACCCATTGGACCGGGATCTCCCGGATGTTCAGCTCTGCGGCATTGGCCAATGCTAAGAGCTCGGTATCGAATAACCACCCATTCTCCTGGCACGTCGGGAGGAGTTGTGCGGCCGCATGACGTGAAATGGCTTTGAACCCGCATTGAGCATCTTGGACCGGGAGCCGGAGGATGCTCCGTTGAAGCACCCGGTATAAACGGGACAGAACCTCCCGATGTGCCCTTCGTTTGGTCCGTGCGCCTGACACGAAGCGCGACCCGCAAACGACATCCGCGTCTCCGGATCGAATGGGCTCGATCAGGTCCGACAATGCCCCGAGGTCCGCGGCAAGATCCGCGTCCATGAACACAAGAATGTCCGCCCCATCCACATGCGCCATCCATGAAGTTCGGATCGCGCGCCCTTTCCCCGCATCAGGGATCTGTCTGAGGTAGAGGTCTGATTCGATCCACTGGAGTGCTTGGACGATATCGGCCGTTCGATCTGTGCTGCCATTGTCTACGACCTCGATCCGGACCGCGTCATCAGGAAGGCGTTGGAGGATGGCATCATGCAAGATCTCAAGTGAACGACGGATGATCGTCGCTTCGTTCCAGACGGGGAGGGTGATGAGGATGCGCATGGATCAATTCGGGGGTACATGGTTCGTCGATGACGCAGTGACGAGAAAGGCCGCGCTATCTGTGGCGTCTGCGATCCGCACATACCGCGGATCTTGGAGGATCCGATCCAAGAAGACCTGATGATGTGCTTTGCTCACAAAGACGAAACGCGCATGCAGTCCATCATGGATGAGCGCCCAGGTCTGATCTTGGGTCGACGTTGAAAGATCCCATGTCACATCGCGGACCTGATCAGACAACGTCGATGATGCGACAAAGAGAAACGTCGGGTCCAGTCCGGAAACGTACCGGAGACGATCGTCCGCCGCAAACAGAGGGGGAAATTCATCCCAATCTGTATGGAAGACGCGATCTCCGGGTCGCGCACGTTCTGAGATGGCGTCCATGCTCACCTGGTAGACCGTGTCCGGGTATCGGATGGGATGAAACGATCGCCAAAGGATCTCCACCTGCCTTCCGAGGAGCAACAGGACGGCACTGACCACCGCGCTCACCATGAACCAACGAAGGACCGGTTGCATGGAACTGAGCATCTTTTGATAGGAATCCCGAAATCGCTGCACGTCGACCAATGACCAGATCGCTGCGGTCCAGATGGCCGCGACCGGGATCAAATACTCGATGGATCGTTGGCTTTTCAGGGTCAGGGCGAGAAAGACAGCGACGACCCAACCGAATGATGCGACGAACCGCGCGATCTCCGATGCGAATGGCCGACGTGGTGCAAGCGCGATGCCTGCGCATCCAAGGATCAAAAGGAGGAGCCAAGGGGCGGTCATGACGACGAGCTGACCCGGACCGATCGGCAGCCACTCGGACCCAAGGACCACGTGACCGTACGGCGTCCCAAGGCCGATGGTCACGATCTGTGTCCATGAGAGTTTGAAGATGTTCAGAGCATTGGGATGCGCAAGAAGACCGACGACTCCGCCGACCAAGACCGACCCGATCTCGCGCCAACGCGTTTGGACGACAGCCCGCCTCAATGGAACGTTCTCGACGATCATCTCATACAGAACATCCCCAAAAGTAAGCAGGATGGCGGCTCCGGCGAGAAACGGCCAGCCCGCATACGAAAAAGCGAAGGCAGATCCAACGAGACCGGACAAGACCCAACGCCGCTTCCACACGGCGAGGATGCCGAGCAAGAACCAGATGAGCGCCAGCGGAGTCGCCTTCCCGATGGTGAGACGAAAGAGGAACGGTTCTGAAAAAAGAAGGACCGCGACCCACAACAATGCATATCGAAAACGAAGACGACGGACAACAAGATCGAAGACCGTGAGACAGAGCCCGACGAGGACCACTGAGGCGATCCGTGATCCATTGAACAGCCCAAAAACCGCGGTAAACGGTGCGACGAAAAGATGGAAACCGAAATGGAGGTCTGCGAAGGTCTGACCAAAAGAGGTCAGATCCAGCCATGGAAAGCTCTTCAGGGGCCCATGCGCCCAGATGAGCGCCGCCATCTTCGCATGATAGAACGCATCCGGGTCCGCAAAACCCGTCCACGAAATGAAGAGGGACGCCCACGCCGACGCCACTGCCCAGATCCCAATGGATCGCTTCCACGTCTTCAACCAGCTCATTCCATCGAGCGTATCACGCGAACCCGGAGATAACACAATCCCCCGGACATGCCGGGGGATCGTCTGTTCGTTGCGCAGCGAACGGTACTATTGTGTCGCGTTGATGAGGGAACCGAGGACGAAGTTGGAGATGGCGAAAGCCGCGACGATCACGACCAGCCCGATGATGGACTGACGAATGATGTTCTGCGCCTTTTCGACATTCCCCTTCTCGCCTTGCGCGGTCATCCAAAGGAACCCGGCATAGATGAGAAGAACCAGGAAAACGATGCCGAGGAACCCGAGGAGAACGTTGATGATATTCCCGATGATCGCAGGAAGGCTGGTCTGTGTCCCGACGCCAGCATTCTGCTGGACCGTCTTGATATCGTTCAGACCGCGCCCGAGTGCGCCACCGGATTGGGCGAATGCCGCGAACGGGGCGAATGCCGCGGCCGCGAGCCCAAGCCAATAGGTTTTCTTCAGGAGCTTCATAGGAGTGATAAGTGAATCTGCACGAATAGTCTCTGCGTTAGGCACCCGGGGCAATAGCGGTACTCAGACGATCGATCACCGTATATGCGATGGCATTGGCCGTGACGATGATCACGAGACCGATGACGGCATTACGGATCGTCGCGACTGCTTTATCGACCTTCCCTTTATCACCACCCGCCGTCATCCAGAGGAACCCCCCGTACACGAGGTATCCGAGGAGCAGGATGCCGAGGAACGAGATCAGCACATTGAGGATATTCCCAATGATGGCTGGCAGCTGATCTGCCGACGCCGGTTGAGCTCCGTATCCAGCGGCTGCGGCATTCAAGCCGGATTGGATGCGCGACGTTACGCTCTGTGCCGAAGCCGGGAGCGCAAACACGAGGACCGCACTGGCGATGATGCCGGTGCAGACCGTGGCGTGGAAAAAAGAAGTGATACGCGTTGCCTTCATACATGTGGGAAGGACCGATGTCCTTCCCGCGATGGAATGACTATGACTGGGTGGCAGTAACTAGTCGTGAGATCACGAAGCTCGTGATGGCCCACGCGGAAAGAATGATTGCGAGACCGATGATACCCGAAACAATGAGTTTGCGAGCTTCGGCTGTCTTGTCTTCGTTCCCACCGGCGATCATATACTTGAATCCGCCGAGAAGCACGATGACGACGGCGATGATCCCGAGGAATCCGAGAGCGACGTTGATGATCTGCGCGGCTGTCTGGCGGACATCGCCAGACCCGAGCTTGATCGAGGACTGAATGGCTCCGACCCCGAGGTCGTTGGCGTTAAGTGAATCCGCCTGAGCGTAAACTGGAAGTGCGACAGACAAAGCGAGACCCAAGGTCCCGATCAATCCGACGGCTTTCTTCATGCGTTGCGTCATTTCATGCTCACCTCCTTTCAATGTGGGTTACACGCGCCTGCGTGATGGGGAAAGGATACCAGACGGCCATGCACGCGTCGAGCGATCTGTCACGCAGCAATACCCCCGAATACACTGATGAGACTCGAGACGATGATGTATGCCCCAAGGACGATCATGATCCCGATGATGGCATTGGTCAGGGTCTTGGTCGCGGCTTTGACCTTCTGAGAATCGCCCCCGGCCGTGAGATATCGTGCTCCGCCCCAAATGAACATCAGGAGGAACAATGCGCCAATGAGGGGCAGGGCCTGGAGGATGATCCGGTTGATGAGCTGGGGCACGGACAGACCGCCAAGGGGATCCAATCCCGTGGATTTTCCGAGGGCGGCGAGATCATCCGCCGAAAGTGCCGCATTCGCCGCAGACGGCTGGATCGCAGACGCAACAAAAGCCAAGAGGAGACCGAGGAATGTTTGTAGCCGTTGCGATGACATGGGAGGGTGGGTTACTTTGCTGGAGCCTGTAGGAGCAGACTGAAGTACACATTCGTGATCGTATATGCGAACAGGATAATGAGGACCCCGAGCGCCGCGTACTTCATGGTGTCCACGGACTTCTTGACGCGATCACTGCTCCCGGCCGTCATGTACATCACACCAGCGTAGAAAAAGGCGAGAAGCGCGATCGCGCCTACCATGCCGAGGAACGCCAAAATAATACGATTGATCGCACCAATGATCCCGATCCCATGGAGCGGATCCGTCAGCTTGATGGGTTGGATGGCGACGTTTGAGACATCGCCGGCCTTTGACGTCACACAACACAACGGCGTAAGCAGTTGATCCGGACAAGCTCCAGACTGAAACTCGTTACTTTTTGGATCACAGACCGTCTTACATTTTCCGCCACCCTTTTCACATGCCGTCGCAGAAGCTGCGACGCCAGTCGGATTTCCCGAGGTCTTCGCACTATGTCCGGGTTGGAGCTTCTGTTTCGTACAGCATACTCCTCCGATAGGATGTAGCGGATATGAAGGTTCACATATCCCGACCTCCTGCTCACCTGCACTTTCATCGCACGAAAAATCACAGCTGCCGGCGTTGAGATTTATGCAATCATCACGCGTTAATGCGAGTGCGCGATGTACGGGTTGGACGACCCCATACAACCCGACAACGATGCTGACGAAGAGCAATGCGCGTATGGGCCGAATAAGATGACGTGACATACCGTTCAAAATAAAAGCGCAGTGACCACGTACCGCACGATGGTCCAGGCCGCGAGCACGATCCCCATGCCGATCATGGCGCCGACCATGGACTTCGTCCCCTTTTGCACCCAACTGCTCCGTCCAAAGGAGAGGAGATACATGGCCCCGCCATAGATGAACGTGGCAAAGAAGATCGCACCTGAAAGCGTGATCAGGAGGTTTGCGAACGAGATACCCGTTGCGATGATGTCATCCAGTGAGCAGGTACCGGTTTGGAGACACTTTGCGGGAATGCTGATCGAGAATGGAACGTTCGTACTCTGCGTCGGCGTGGCTTGCGTCGAAAGAATGACACAACAGACCTGTCCTGCGGCCTGGCACTGCACGGACGCGGAATCGACCGTCGCCGTGTCAGAACCCGTCGCAGAACACTGGGAAGCGGACGGCACGCATGTCGCGCTCTTGATCGTATATCCGGCAGGCGGCTGTTGGGTCGGCGTGCACGCAGCCGCAAGCGCGGAAACGGGAAAGAGCAAGGCAGACAAGACCGCTGCGGCGGCCCACGTCTTCCCCGTTGTCCCGAAACGCTTCGTCATACTCAGAGTCCGTATGGGACCGTCTGCGCGATCACGTCAGATGCAGCCTTGATCACTTTTCCGATATCTTCGGGCGGGACGGTCAATGCCGTGTCGATCATATGCACGAACGCGTCATCCGCGGTCTTGGGATCATTCCCGCGATACCAGGACTGCGACGTCAGGACCTGCGATGCGAACACGCCCGCGTCTTCCGAATCAAGCTGGGCTGGCAGCAACTGCTTGAGTGCCGCGGCGCGTTGCACATAATCCACATACTTCTTCGCCTCCTCCGGCTGACTGATGAAATTGATGAAATTCCACGCGACGTCCGGGTTCGCGGTCTTCTTCGAAACGGTCCACGCCCAGTAGTTCGCGAAGTTCACCACCGGATTGCCGGCGATCTGCGGAAGCTTGGCGATCCCAAGGTTCAACTTGGGCGCCTGTGCGCGTATCACGGGCAGGTCATATCCATACCCGAAGAAGAATGCGACCTTCCCCTCGATGAATGCCTGTAGCGAATTGGGCATGGTGTTGTTCCAAGTGTATACATCCTTCCCAGGATTCGCGAAATCCGTATAGAACTGTAGCGCCTGGTACGACGGCGGCGTATCACGCTGGCCTGAGAGACTCGCCGGGATCGCGGAAAAGGTCGGCGTCCCGTCATCCGCGCTCATCACCGCGCCGTTCTGCATCATCAATGCTGAAATGATGTCCGGCGAACGTTCGATGTTCGCGCCGGTCCCGAGTGCGGCGCCCGCTTGTTGGATATCTCCATTCGGACCATAGGCGACGAGCTTTTTCACCGCTTCCTGGAAGGTATCCCACGTTTCCGGGACCGTCGCGATGCCCGCCGTGTTCAACAGATCCTTATTCACGAACATGCCAAGCGTATCGACCGAGAGCGGGATGGCCATGATCCGCGGCTGGATATCGCGCTTGCTCGGATCCGTCGAAACATCGATGTTCCGGATCATGTCCTTGATGACCACGTCCGGATACGCATTCTTGAAATCACGCTGTGTGATCGTCGGCTCGACGGACAATTGGTAGGAGACGGACTTCTTGAGTGTTCCGGTCACGACCTGCACCGCGACCTTCGTGGATGCCGGCATGGGAAAGATCTTCGGTTCGTACTTGGTGACCCACGTGTTGTGGATGAGGAAGACATCCGGACCACGGTCCTCTGCAAGCGCATTCACGAGTTCGTTCTCATAATCCTCCAAACGGAAGCGCCGATACTGGAGCGTCACGTTCGGATGGAGAAGGTGATAATCCTTCAGGAGCGCGTCATACGCATCCTGATCATCGTTCACGCCCCAGATCGTGAGCGTGACCGGTTTTGACGCGGCGACAGTGGCCGCATCCGGCCCCTTCGTGCATCCAGCACCGACGACGGCCAGCGCGAGGATCGCGGCGGTCAAACGGACAAAAAGACCCCGATTCATATCGGGGCCATTGTACCTCGGATCAACGTCGTTTGGCGAGCCGCCGGACGAGTGAACGTACGCCGGGTGCCATGTCGGGACGCTTCATCGCGAATTGGATGTTGGCTTCGAGCCAGCCGAGCTTCGAACCCGTGTCATGATATGTTCCGTCGATCTCACAGGCATAGACGGGCCGGCGTTTCATCAACTGATGGATCGCATCAAGCGTGACGTATTCCCCTTTATGACCGGGCTTGAGCCGTCGGATCTCATCGAAGATATCCGGCGTGAGGATATATCCGCCGTTCGCCGCCAAACGTGTCGGTGCCTTTTTCGGTCCCGGTTTCTCGATCACGTTCTTCAACTGATAGACACGCTTTTCGACCTTGGCCGCCGGATCGATGATGCCATATCGTTTCGTCCCCTCGGCATCGACCTTGACCACGCCCATCACCGGATCACGATACTTTTCATACACGTCGATCATCTGTCTGAGTCGCGGGACTTTGCAATCAAAGACATCATCGCCGAACACGACGGCGAATGGTTCATCGCCGATCAAGTGCGCAGCATTCAAGACCGGTGTCGCGTTGCCGTACGGTCCCTTTTGTCGGATGTAGACGAAGTTCGCGAGCTGGCTGATCCCTCGGATCCGTTCAAGGAGGTCCTTTTTCTTTTGCTTTTGCAGCCAATCCTCCAATTCCGGATTGACGTCGAAGTGATCCTCGACCGGACGCTTCGCATGACTTGTGACGAGGATGATGTCCGTGATGCCGGATGCGACCGCTTCCTCCACCACATACTGGATGATCGGCGTATCGATGATCGGCAGCATCTCCTTAGGCATCGCCTTGGTCTCCGGGAGAAAACGCGTCCCTAGACCGGCGACCGGGATGACGACTTTGCGAACGGTTTGTGTCATAGCAGAAGGAGTATAGACCCATTGACCAGGAACGGAAACGGACACGCTGTCGTCTTACGCAAAAAACATCCTCTTGATCGCGATGAGATGCGGCAGATGCCGTATCAGGTGAGACGTACGCGGTTCATTGACCCGATGATATACGACGGGCTGGAACGAACACCACGCAAGACGTACTGGATCGTACGACGAAGAGTCAGATCACGAAGTCTAAACAGATCCTAAGACCGTGACCCGTTACGCGCCAACGCGGAAGTGGCACGTATCCCCGTCCCGCATCACATACTCCTTGCCCTCGATACGCGTGAGGCCTTTCTCGCGGCATCCGACCTCGCCGTATTGCGCAAAATCCTTCCAATCCGTGACCTCTGCGCGGATGAACGTCTTTTCAAAATCACTATGGATGACCCCTGCAGCTTCCGGCGCCTTCGCCCCTTTCACGACCGTCCACGCGCGCGTCTCCTTTTCTCCGCTCGTCAGGAACGTGATGAGTCCGAGGACGTCATACGCTTCAGTGATCAACCGATCGAGCCCGGAGGACGTCTGTCCGAGTGCGGACAGATACTCCTTTTTCTCTTCCGCATCCATAGAAGCAAGCTCTGCCTCCATCTTCACGCAGACCGGCACCACGCGCACGCCTGGCTTTTCCAACAAATGAGTCACCCTTGCTTCCCACGTTCCATCCTGCAACTGCCCCTCACTCACATTCACGACATACAGCATGGACTTCATCGTCAGGAGCTGTAACTGCGCGAGTTCCTTCTGTTCCTCATCGGTCCAAACAAGGTCACGTAGAGCGGTCCCCTGCCCCAACGCGGCTTTCGCGCGCTCGAGCGCGGCCTGTAGGATCTCAAGCTCTTTCGTCTTTCCGGACTTGAGCTGTTTTACGACCGACTCCGAGCGTTTCGTGACCGTATCGAGGTCCGCGAGCGCCAACTCGATCCCGATGGTCTCCGCATCACGCTCCGGATCGATCGACGAGTCGACATGGATGACATTCGGGTCCTCGAAGGCGCGCAGGACCTGCGCGATCGCATCACAGGCACGGATATGGGAAAGGAATTTGTTGCCCAGCCCCTGACCTTCGGATGCGCCTTTCACCAAACCGGCGATATCCACGAATTCGATGGTCGTCGGGATGATCTTTTCCGACTTCGAGACCTTTGCGAGCGTCACGAGGCGTTCATCCGGGACCTCGACCACGCCCACATTTGGATCAATGGTGCAGAATGGGAAATTCGCGCAGTCCACGGCCTTCTTGGTGATCGCCGAAAACAACGTGGACTTTCCCACGTTCGGCAATCCGACGATCCCGATCTGAAGTGGCATGTGATTACAATTCCTTTCCGTGGAATTTCGTGACGTTCAATGTCTCCGGATCAACATCATCGAGACAGCGGACGTTGATGGAGACGATCGGTTCTCCTTTATCATTCGCGCCTTCGCCGAACGACGCCACGCCGCAAGTGGAACAAAAAAGATGATGGATGCGTTTTATATTGAACTGATAATCGGTCAGGCTCTCGCGCCCCGACAACAGCGTGAATGAGTCCGCAGGCACGAATGTCAGAAGATATCCCTTCTTCGCGCAGTGCGAACAATCGCATTCAATGACCCGAGAGAGATCCGTCGTGACCTCATAGCGGACCGCTCCACAGTGACACCCGCCCGTATAGGTTTTGGACTCTGACATATGGTCGTGAGCGTACCCGGAAACCCACTTTTCGACAAGACTTCGCTTATTTCAGCCAAAATTGAAAAAAGGAGTGATCATCTCACAGATCGCTAATTATGTCAAGTATTATATTTACAAAAGTGCCCTAAAACGGTCATGGTCCGCGGGTGTCTCGTACGATCCGCGTTCATGGGGTACCTTGCTCTCCACGAATACCCTATGGCCACGCTCCTACAGGTCAGTGACCTGGAAAAGACCTATGGACTGCGGCGTCTCTTTGACGGCGCGGGGTTCAGCGTGGCCGAACGCGACCATGTCGGCTGCATCGGACGGAACGGCGCGGGTAAATCCACGCTCCTCCGCATCATCGCCGGAACGGAGACCAAAGACGCCGGCGAAGTCGTGCTCATGCCCCAGACGCGGCTCGGTGTCGTGGAACAGAACGATGACTTCCAGGACGCGGAAACGGTCCTTGCGTATCTCGAACGAAAGAGCGAGAAACCCGAATGGGAATGCGCGAAACTCGCAGGACGCTTCCAGCTCAAAAAAGACCGACTCACGACACCGGTCCTCGCTCTTTCCGGAGGTCTGCAGATGCGCGTGAAATTGACGGCCATGCTTCTACAGGACCCGAACCTCCTCCTACTCGATGAACCGACGAACTTCTTGGACCTGAGCACCCAGCTCCTCCTCGAGGCGTTCCTCAAACACTATCGCGGCGCCTGGATCATCGTGTCACATGACCGCGAATTTCTTGAACGGACGTGCGATAAGACGCTGAGCGTGGAACGAAGCGCTGTGAAGTTCTACGACGGCGACGTCGATGCATTCTTGGAAGAAGAGGCCGCGCGGCTCGCCGAAACCAAGCGATACAACAAAAAGGTCGAGACGCAACGCAAACACATGCAGGAGTTCGTGGATCGGTTCCGCGCCAAAGCCTCTAAGGCCACGCAAGCACAGGAACGACTCAAGCGCATGGCGAAACTGCACAAGATCGACATCGGTACGGCACTCAAGACGGCGCGGATCCAAATTCCGAAGGTCTCGGACAAACGCGGGACCGTCCTCCGTCTGCAGGACCTTGCCATCGGATATCCGGACAAGCGTGTCGCCGACCACATCGAGGCGGAGTTCGAACGCGGCGAATGTGTGGCGATCCTGGGGGAAAACGGACAAGGCAAGACAACCCTCCTGAAGACGCTCTCTGGAGAACTCACACCGCTCGCAGGCCACGTCCGCTGGGCACACAACCTGAAGATCGCGAGCTTTGCCCAACTCGTCCACCGTGCGCTGGACCCGACCGAGACCCTTGGAGGCTACCTGTCACGCATGGGTGGCGGCCTCTTGCAGGAAGACGTCCTCCGCATGGCTGGGAGCTTCCTCTTTTCGATCGATGACCTGACCAAGCCCTGCGGGATCCTCTCGGGCGGTGAGCAGGCACGGCTTATCCTTGCGGGCATCCTCCTCGGGAAACCCGACGTCCTTCTGCTCGACGAACCTACGAATCACTTGGACATGGAGACGACCGAAGCGCTTGGCACCGCGCTCCGCGAGTGGAATGGGACCGTCTTCTTCGTCTCGCACAGCCGGACATTCGTGAATCTCATCGCGACCTCGATCGTGGAGATCGCGAACGGCAAAGCAAACCGCTACAACGGAACCTATGAAGAATACGTTTGGACCCTTCGGGAGCAACTCGGCATGCCGGCGACCGCGGAAGAACAGGATCAACGCGTCGAAGCGGTCCAAGATCCCAAATCCACGCGACGCGACCGATATCAGGAGCTGAAGAAGAAACGATCTCTCTCTTCGAGGCTTGAGACCCAGATCGAAGAGTACGGAAAAGAAAAACGAAGATTATTGGACGAGATCCTTGCGGATCCAACAAACTTTTCCGCTGAACGGAATCAGCGCATCGCCACCCTCGAGACACTCATCCGTCACACAGAAGACGAGTGGCTCAAACTCCAGGACGAGATCTGGAAGATGGAATTGGAATGACGAAAATACCCGCGTAATAGCGGGTGTTTTTGATGGTGGACCCTAACGGTCACTCACTCGCTCGCTTCGTTCGCTCTTGGGAACCCATCGGTTCCCAACTCCCCCGCCCTTCGCGAAGGGCGGGGTCACTCCCTCCGCCACGGGAACCTCCCGGTTCCCATCGCCCTCCCCGTTCGATCCCGTTCAAACCAAATGTCACAACACCCCCGAAATTGGGGGTGTTGTGACATGGTGGACCCTAACGGTCTCGAACCGTTGACCTCTTCCATGCCATGGAAGCGCTCTACCAGCTGAGCTAAGGGCCCTCAGGATGTGGCGGCAGGATGCCACAGGCCTCTCGATGCGTCAACGGAGCTCTTGCATCGAAACGGCGTACGCCACACGATCGCGCACGACCTTTGCCTCCCGATCTCGACGCTTCAATTCCGTGTGCAGGTCGCGCAGATGGCGGACCTGGACCAATGCATCCTCATCCACCGCCTCAGCCGGCATCGCATGCCAGCGCTCTGCTTCCCGTGTCGCTTCACGGATGGCAGACAAGAGATGTTCGATGTCCACATCAGGGATCGGTTCGATGTCTGGATGATCGAACACGCGTTCGCGAGAAGCGTTCTGACGAACGACCTCATCTCCCGTGAGCAACATCGCCGGATCAGAGATATCCCTCGAACGGATGACGACCGGCTCCGGCGTGGAAGCCGATACCGGGGGCTGGATCCCGCGCGTCCGGAGCTCCGACCGAAGGATCTCCGCTCGCACAGATGGATGATCGGCATGGACCGGACCGTCGTCGCTTCGCTCTTCCCACCGACCCAACTCCCGCGTCAATTCTCCGGCAGTCTTGAATGAGACATCGATCCGGCGGAGGGCGCGGCGCAGCGCATCCTGGGCGTCCCGGATCGCCGCAGCTTCCCGCGCGACATCGTCCGGTTCCATGTCATGGACGCGCGTCGCGAGATCTCGCAAACGGAGATCATACGCTTCGAATGCCTGCTCGATCTCCTCAGCAAGGGCCGCCTGATCGGCGGCGAGCATTTGACGCGCTGCATCCGGGTCCGCTTCGCACAACGTCACGAACGCCACGGGATCGAATGCTCGCGGACCGGTCGTGGGTCGACCGCTGAACCAGCGGCCAAGTCGTTGAAACCAAGACATTGTGGAGAGTATAACATCCTGACGCCCATCTGATGATGGAAAAGGCTCCACATGGGAGCCTTTTCTCAAATATCACGATCGGTCCTTAGGGCTGTTGAACCTCGTTCAACTGCGGCGGACCGCTGATATTTTCCTTGACCGGCGGCGGGATCGCCGCGGCGGCGGGTTTCTTTTGCTGGTCACGCTCCTGTTGCAGTTGCGTGAGACGCTGATCGATCGTCTGGTTGTTCGGATTCGTCTCCTTCACCTTTTCGACCTGCGCAATGGCATCATCATACCGTCCCTGCTCCTCGTACAAGGCGGCTAGGAACCAGCGGGCATTCGCGTAATCCGGCTGAAGCGCCACGATCTGCTCAAAGAGGTTGAGCGCTTTGTCCTTCTGCCCATCGCGGTAGTACAAGATCCCGAGCTGGAACCCGACCCCGACATCTTTGTTGTTGACCTGCAGGACCTGCTCCATCTTGGAGATCGCATCCTTGATCTTGCCCTGCCGTTCGTACAGGATCGCGAGGTTGTAGTGTGCAGGCGCATAGTCACTCTTGAGGGAGATCGCCTGGTTCAGTGCGGCCGCAGCTTGATCGAGTTCCGCGGTCGAGCTCGCTTGAGCTGCTGCCTTGACCGACGCATCCGTCGAAGTGAGAAGTGTCTGGTACGCATCCGATCGTAGGATGTGAAGCTTCCCGATCTCGTTGTAGAACGCGGGATTGGTGGGCTCACGCTTGAGCGCCTCTTGATAGTTCGTGATCGCGAACTCATCCGCCCCACGTGTGAATGACGCGATCGACTGATAGACGACCGCAAGGTTGGACCAGTTATCGACGTTCGCCGGATTGATCTGCGTCGCTTTTTTCCCGGCATCGACCGCAGCAGCGACGAGAGTGTTCATCTCCTGCGCCGCACTCTGATCTGGATTCGTCTGCAGGATCTGTCCGACGCGGATAAGGTCTGCCTGCGATAGATTCCGATAATAGACATCATTCAAGCGGTTCAATGCGACAGCGGAATTCAGCGTATCGATCGACTGCTGGATCGGCTTGCCGGCACGGAACGCCGACACGGCATTGGAATATTCCGTATCCGCGACCAATCGTTGACCGGCGAGCCAGGCGCCAGCGATCGCAAAGACCGCGATGACGATGAAGACCACAGAAAGGACGGTCATGCTCCGGCCGTTCTTTTGTCCGTCCCAATGGTAATTCCCGCGCGCGACGAGCGAAGCCAAAAGCGCAAGGAGGAACCAGAAGACGAAGTGATGCGAAAAGTTGTAGTTATACAGGAAGGCCACGAAGACCACGGTCATCCATCCGGTGAAGACCGTGAGATACGCCTGCCAGAGATCATCATTCCGTTCCTTCACGAGATGGACGGCACTCTTCACGATCCCGGAGAGGAGCAGGAGGATCCATAATGCGGTCCCGACGAGACCGACCATGGCGAGGAGCGAGAAGAAGGTCGAAAGACCCCGCTCGAACCGGATCTGCCAGAACGGCGAAAGATTCACGACCGCAGAACGGTACTGCGAGTAATCATAGATCCATGTCCCCGGTCCGGAACCGAACAACGGATGGTCTTGCAGGACCTGCTGGGCGATGCGCCATGAATGACTCGCGGATGGCGAGACTTCTGCCGGCAGATTGAGGTTGATCGGCGTCTTCCAGATCAGAAGGGCGATGGAAAGCAGACACAGGAGACCGGGAATGATGATCTTGGTCGGGTGCGCGATCTTCCGTGAACGGAGGATGGTCAGACCCACGAGAAGGAGCATGCCGAAAAGCACCGCTGCCCACGTGACCCAAAAATCAACGACGAGCAAGAGCAGAGCCGAGATGATCAGCGTGGCCCATACCAAGACCTTCGCCGCCACGCTCCCCTTGCTCTTGCGCCCAAGGATGCATTTCTCATCCTTGCACCCCAAGACCATGAGCGACGCGGAAAGCACGAGCGGAATGGTCATGAACACCGCAAGGGAATTGATCGTCCCCACAGAATTGAACGCTTTGGACGCACTGACGGACGTCATCCATCCAAGGGCGTACACGCCATTCATCTGGAGAAGACCGTACAAGCCGGCAACGACGCTTGAACCCAGGAACGCGAGAATCAGGTGGTAAAGTCGCGTCGTGTCACGGACGGCATTCGTCAGGATCAGATAGAAGACGACGAATGCTGCGATGGATGCGAAGGCCCACTGCATCTGCCCGAAATTCCCGACCATCGACAGATACCGATCGACCGAGAAGAGGCTCGTCACCAGCCAACCCAGACCAAAGAGCACGACGGCCAAGTGGAGCCAGGACCGCGAGAGGGAGAACGATCGTTCGACAAGGGCTTTCCCGAGCCACGCGATGAGCGCCACCATGGTCACGATGACGAGGAGTGTCTGCTTATTGAGCTCTAGGACGTCGAGGGTCCAGGGCAACATCCACAACGGGATCAAAACGACCGTCAGGTAAAGACAGACAGTCACGATGCGCCCAAGAAAACGGGAGAATCCGGTCTCTTTGTGCATCGGCCGTAGGGAGGACATGGCCTCTGAGATGGTTTGCGTATCCATAAAAAGGTCTCGCGGGTGAGAAAATAGCTATGAAGCGGAGTATAACACAAACGCCCTGCTGAGCAGAGCGTACGTGCAGATCCGCTCGGATCTTATGGCGTGGTCGAAGTCGTGCTTGTCGTTGAACCCGTCGAGCCGGAAGACGTGGTCGTGGAGGACCCAGGCGGCGGAGGTGCGACCGGATCGCCTGAAGTCGGGTCGATCTCCGTATAGGTATTGTCGGAATTGGTGAGGACCGTCCCGCTCGGCGTGGCCTCTGCCGTCCAGCTGAAGAGGACGTCGTGATTTTCCGCCGCAGCCAAGTTGATCGTGAATCCACTATCCGTCTGGTTCGAGATCCACCAGTCTCCGGCCTGACCGACCGGCGTCGCGAGGATCATCGGATAGGCTTGGATCGTATCGAAGCTGACCGTCACTTCCTGTGACCCTGCGAAGATCTTCGCAAATCCCTTCCGGATCACGGTCGAACCCGTCGAACCGGAGCCACTCGATGCGCCGGAAGCGGATGCACCGTTCCATTCCACATGGACGTACGCGATGACTGATGTCACGGCCGTCCCCTGCATATCCTGCATCGCCACACCCACGACCGGACCCGGGCCTGTCGCCTTCATTGCAATGCCAGGTTGAGAGGACGGGGTCAGCATATCGCCCGCATGCACCGGCCCGTTCTCGTCAGACACCTTGGTCGGGACACGTCCCGAAAGGGCGATCGGATACGAGCTTGTCGCATTGTTGCCGGCGAGAAAGCCCGGGCGCGTCGAGACGATCCCCAAGATGTTCTGTTCATATGCGGAAGTCGATTTCTTTACGCCTTGCGGGAGGGTCGGATCCAACACGACGATGTCCCCTGGTTCCAATGTTTCACTCGACGGGAACATTTCCGCGAAGTCATAGGAGCCCGTGCCCCACCCGGCCGCGTTCGTTCGCATATAGTCTCCGAACAATCCGGAACTTCCATCGTAGAAGATATATTTATTGTATTGCAGATTCCCGCGATCGGACGGGTAGAGCTTACCGCTGATTGCCAGGTCGCCGAGCGGCGAGACGGTCAGGATGTTCGTGTCCGTCGCATTGCTCGTCATGGCAAAGTAGGACGTCGTCGCAGACTGCATGTCCGCATACAGGTTGAACTGGCTTGTGATGACGCTCGAGGACGCACTGTCCCACGCGGATCCGCGGAAGCTGAAGAGCGGCGAGTCCACGGTCGTGACCGTCGAGGTCGCGACGGTCGTCGACGCATTCGTGAGGTCGCCGATGAGGAGCGAACCCGTCTCATTCGAGATGAAGAGGTCGCCAGCCCACCAATGCGGACTCACATAGACCATCATGGTGCCGGTCCCGGAAGAGAGCGGCTCCATGGCCATGCCGAGCACCATGCCCGGGCCTTTGGCCTTCACGGCCGACCCATCCGTCCCCATCATCAGCTCATCGCCGATGCTGATCGAAGATGTCGTCGCATCCACCTTGGTCTCAAGTTGGCCCAAGAGACCGACGAGCGTCGCAGATGCATCATTCTCCAATTGACCCATACCCGTGACGACCGGACGCGCAGAGATGACGCCAAGCGTATATTTCCGCAGACTCTCATCGCCCAACGTCGCAGATGTCGCGCTCGTCGGATCGAGAGCCATGACATTCCCCGCACCATATGCCCCCTGATCTGACGTGAAATATTCCGCGTAGTCACCACCTGACCCGATCGTCCCGTTGTCGGCGTACAACTGCCCGTTACACCGGATCGAGACCGCGTCATCAAGATTTACAGTCGACGTCGCGAAGCCTGCGATCCTTCTATTCACGGACGAGGTACCACCACAATTAGAGACCACGCGAAGGGCGCCGTAGGAAGAACTCGCATTCCCATAGATCGCGACCTCGTCATTGAACATTGCTCCCTGGGCGGTCAGCGATCCGATCGTCGAAATATCCCCGAAGCTCGTGATGTCCCCGCGGACGCTGAATGCACCCGTGTCAAGAGAGGAGAACTGCCCCGCACTTGCCTCGATGCCGCCCATCTCATAAATGGACAGGCTCGGATCCGATGAGTTCGCACTGATGCCGACGTAGACATACCGTCCGTCAACGTCGACGTCTGTAAGTGATGAAATGCCACCATACGTCTCATCCGTCGTCTTGATCAATTTCGGATCCAGCGGCTGTGTGATGTCGTAGATCTTCATCACATTCGTATTGGTCCCGACGAAGAGGAGGTTCCCATGAGGGACCGCCGCATAGATGTTCGGGATGCCCACCGCCGTCGCAAAATGCGGACTTTGGGAGTTTGATATGTCAACGATAACAAGCTCGTTGTGGGAATTGTTGACCATATATGCATACCGTCCCTGGACATGATCAACCAATGCATTGGAAGGGAAGATAAGAAATTGGGTACCTACGATCTTCAAATTTTCTGGATCTGAGATATCAACGATATCAAGGACTCCGGTCCCGTTAGACACATAGGCATATCTCCCCTGGACATCCATTGAAGACCAGGTTCCGGAGCTTGGGGAGAGACCCGTATATGCCATGGGATGCTTCGGATCGGAGATATTGATCGGATAGATCTTATTGACATTCGTATTGATACCGATGAGCATCCGCCCATGGAACTGCATATAGCTCAGGGCACCTGTCCCATTCGCCGTCGAACTCAGGAGCTCCGGATTCGACGGATCAGAAATGTCATAGATATTGATGTAATGATTGCAATCCGCCGCGACAAGCGTCCCTTGGACGGCCAAAGACGTCGGACTCACTCCACACGCCGTACTTGAAATGACCACGGGGTTGGTAGGATCGTGGACGTCGGCGATCTTGAGGACACCGTCTGACTGGGTTAGATAAACGAGATATCGTCCTGAGACCTTCAAACCTCGCACGAGCTGACCTGGTGATGAGAAAGCATTCCCATCATAGACGGTCGAGGCGTAGACATGCGTGAAGGTGTCATTGATCTTGATCTTCGATGCACCGATCCCTCCAGTAGCCTGGATCGATCCGCCGACATTCAATGCACCGTTCACGGCCAGATCGTTTTGGATATATCCATCGCCGTCGACTTGAAGCTGCCCGAGATCAGCGGAATGTGCGATAAGGCCATTGACTTCTTCGCCATGGATATCATAGATCTCGAATCGAGGTTCTGCATTACCGACATACAGGTCGCGACCCTTTACGAAGATCGATTGAGGGGTGGCGCCAACCGTTTGGTTCCGACTGATCAAAATCGGATTTGATGGATCTTGGACGTCGATGACATCTACTTCTTTCACACCGGACCCATGGACCGTGACGTACGCATATCGACCCGCCAAACTGATTCCCGCGGGATCAGCGGCAAATGTTATGAGTCCTGTCGTGGATGTAGTCGGGTTCGTCGGATCAGTGATGTCATACGAGACAAATCGATGCGTACCGGACTCAATAACGTAAATGTGAGAACCTTCGACAGCTAAACCCTCCGCTCCAGACGTTCCATACAAGGCTTTCGTTGAAACCAACGTCGGTCGTTCTGGATCTGAGATATCCACGACCAACAACTGTCCGTAGAAATTATCTCCGACGTAGAGATAGTTCCCCTGCGTGGTCATGTCCTTAAATCGCACGGACGAACTGAAATTCGTAGACGTGACGAAGCTAGGCAACGCAGGATCGGTAACATCGAAAACGTACAGACTTCCTATACTTTGCCCCACATACGCATAATGCCCCTTGATCTCGACGGAATCCGCTCCAGAGACCGAGGTGGTCGCAACCGTTTGAGGAGCATAGGGGTCACGAATATCAATGATGCGCAGATCCCCTTCCGAAACGTCAGCGATATAGGCATACCCCGCGCTGATCCGCATCTTCTGCGGTGAGATGCCGGCATTCACCGATGTCACATACGTTGGATTTGCAGGGTCTCTGACATTGAAAATATCCAATTCATGGTTGCCGTTGCTCAGCGCGTAGGCGAAGTCACCGACCACCCGCACCGTGCGATAGTCATATCCTGTGTCCAAACCGGTCGTCCAGTTCCCAAGGCGAGTAAGTGTCGAACTCGTCTGGAGGATGTTGGAGATATCCCCCGCGACCGTCAGACTCTTTCCGATCCCGACGGAGCCGAGCGTGGAGATCCCCCCACCGACGGAGATCCCGCCATTCACAGAAATGCCGTTTTGGAACGTTGCTTGGCCATCTACTTGCAACGTGCCGACCTCCGCGGAATGCGCGGTGAGACTACTCACTTCCGTTCCTCCGATGGTGAAGATATCGATGCGTGCGACGGTCGCCGTCTCATCGGTACCGATGTAGAGACGCCGCCCACTGACGGCCACAGACTGTGCACCGTTCCCCGCATACGTCGAGACGGTCGTGATCAACGTTGGCGAGGTATCCGAGTTGAGATCGACCACATCGACTTCTTTCGCTCCTGACTGGTTGATACTGACGTATGCATACCGTCCTGAGACCGTGACATCGGTCGGAGCGCCATTGAGGGATGCGGTCCCCTTCAAAGAAGGCAATGCAGGATTGGAGATGCTGTAGACCGCGAGGGAGTTAGAGCTCGTCTCGGCGACATACACCCGTGAGCCGGCGATACTGATCGCCTTCCCCCCCGACGAACCTCCGAGAGCCGTCGTATGCGCAAGGGTGGGATTCTTCGGATCTCGGATATCGATCGTATCCAGATTTCCATTGAAATCATCGCTGACGTAGAGATACCCGCCTTGGACGACCATGTCCGTATAATGAATAGACGATAATACCGTTGATGTCGTGACGAGCAAAGGCCCGCTCGGTGAAGAGATGTCGAAGACATACAGCCCGTTCAAACTGGTGCCGACAAATGCGTATTTACCTTGCACGGCGACAGATAGGGCGCCTGTGACGCTCGACGTGGAGACCGTGACGGGCGCATACGGATTTTGCAGATCGACTACCCTGAGATCAGCCGCAGCGAACTCTGCGATATAAGCGAGTCCACCCTGGACCGTCATATGTGTCGGTTGAGACCCAAGGCTCAACGAGTTGACCAACGCGGGTGATGAGGCATTCTTTACATCAAAGATCTGAAGCTGGGCTGTTCCGTAGTTCATCGCATAGAGATAGTCCCCCGCCGCGGTCATATCCCGGAAATCATCCCCAGCGAACGCGCCTCGCGTATATCCGCCCAAATGAGTGCCTGTCGAGTCGGACTGTAGGATGTTCTGGAAATTTCCGTCGACACCCACAGTCGATCCCCGGAGGTTCGAGAGTGAATCGTTATATGGATTGTAAAACCAATTGGGGTCAGAGCTCGAACAGTTCGTCCCGTCCTCGAGACAGGCTCGTTTCCCATCGATCGTGAAATCTTTCGTGAACTGCGCGTTTCCGGTCACATTCAACTTCCCGATCTGAGCCGATTGAGCATTGAGTCCGTTGGTATCGACACCATTGACATCTACGACAACCAGGCTGTTCGTTCCGTCATTCTTACAACCGGTCCCGGTATCAGATAAACCAACGTATGCATATCTCCCGTTAACATCTACATCGATGACCCGATAATCACTGGAGTCAAAGACAGCGTCTTTCCCGCCCGGATAATCATGAAGAACCTCGAACGGATTCGTCGAGCTTGCCACATCATACACATGCAACGCACCACGCGGTCCAGAGCCATTGCAATATGCACTATCTCCCGTATACAGATACCGGCCGGCAATGGACCCGCGGACATATGTCGACTGATAGCCCGTTCCCGCACTCCCTAATGCGACGATATTCGTTGAGCTGGCGACATTCAAAATATAGTATGCTCCCGCTCCTTGTCCCGGCAATATATATGCCAAGTCGTCTTGGATCTGCACATCAAACCCGCGTTCAGAATCCGGAGCCGACCATGTTCCTGCGAGGATTGGGTTCGTGGGATCGCTGATATCCACGATCTGGAGGGTCGTACTGAACCCCGTGACATATGCACGATCCCCGGAGATGGTCACATCCCCATTGGTATCAAGACCGGTCAGATGACCGACAAGACTGAATGTAGACGTTGAGACATCGAAGATGGATAAGGCACTGGAGCCGAGCACGTAGACATAATGACCTTGCGCCGCGACGTATCGCGCGCTGATCGAATTATCAGTCGTATCACCGACGACCGTGCTCGTCGTTGGATGATAGGGATCAGTGATATCCACCCCCATCACAGCACGACGGTCTCCGTAGGTGAAATAGGCGTGGTTTCCAAGCACCGCCATGTCGCCGAGCCCCTTGGACGTGGATGTCACCACCGTGTCCGACGTTGAGCTGACGGTCCCGTCGAGATCTGCATGGAAGATCTGGAGCGTATTGCTCGCCGTCAGGACATACACATAACTGTTCTGGTATTGAACTTTGACCGGGGAACCATCTATGGTCGTTGACACGTTTGAGAACGTATCATTGGAGATGAGCGTGTTATTGATATCGCCCCCGAACTTCACGTCCACCGTACTCGTCACGGTCTCAAGCGTGCTAGATGCTCCATTATAGGTCCAATACAACGCGCGCGGCGGACAATTCGTCTCATCTTTCAGACAGACGCTGACGCCACCGACCGTGAGGCCGAGACTATATTCTCCACGCGTCGCGGATGTCGCTCCGAGGAAGGTTGAAGTGCCGGATCCGTTCACGGTCAGGAGCTTGGTCGTTTTTATGTCATTCAGGAAGGTTGACGTCACGCTGGAGCCAGCCGTGAATGCGCCATCCGTATACAATCCGCCGCGACCGATCGTCGCACTCCCCCGGACCACGATATCCCCTCCGACATTCGCATCCCCATTGACGCCGAGCTGACCGATCTGCGCATTATGTGCGATGAGTCCGTTCGTCTCGATCCCCGTACCTAGGTCAATGACGTCGAAAGGAGTGGATCCATAGTTGATAGCATAGAGATACCGGCCATTCGCCGTGACCGTATAATACCCGTATGGGTTCGAAAAGGAATTTGCGATGACCGGTCGTGTCGAAGACGAGACATCAATGATGTCGATCCCATGTCCGGACAGATTCCCATACAATGCCGCGTAGACATACCGTCCACTCGCATAGATATCGTCAGGAAATACTTGAGACGTCGTCACCTGACCGACCACGCTCGGTGAAGATGTTGAGGAGATATCGATGACCGCGATCGTCCCAGACGTATAGTTGTCAACATATGCGAAATGTCCTTGGAGGGCCATGCTCCAAGCGCCAGGAGCGTCGCCGGTGTACTGATCCGTGTGGACCGAGGAGACCCACCGCATGTTGTTCGGATTCGAGACATCGAAGGTCTCCATCACATCCGACCCCTGCGAGATCACATAGGCAAGACCGTTCCGGACGCGGATATCACGCGGCGTAGAGCTGACCGCGGTAGATGAAACGACCTGCATGCTTGCCGGATTGCTGATATCGACCGAATACAGCTTGTTCGTCGAATTATTGACGATGTAGGCATACCGACCCTCAACATCGATCGCCTGCAATCCGCCGGCAATACTGAGATCTCCGACCCGATAAGGGTTCGTTGGATCTGATACATCGATGGCTTGGAACATGGTCGCGCCAGCATTATTATCCTGGACGATGTACACATAGTTTCCATCGACCTTGAACATATGCGGAACACAGGTACTACATCCGCCAAAGAAAGTATTAGAGATGACGGACGTCGACGATGGCTTTGAAATGTCGTAGATGATCAAGCGACCAGCGCCGGCGGTGAAGGCGAGATCCCCCTGGATCTGGATGCCGCGCTGAGTGCCATTCGAGGTGGAAACACTCCGCACGGTCGTAAAGGCCGTCGTACTTGTCGGCAGGGCGTCTAAATGCCCTGTGACATCGATCGTTTGTCCCGATAAGGTCGGTGACAAGGTTCCATCCGCATTCGTCGTCCATAGGCATCCCGTGCCGTCAGCGGTACACACCCGCTGTCCGCGCACGGTCAGGTCATTCCCGATGGCGACATTTCCTCCGACCATGAGTCTATTCCCGATGGTCAGATCGCGATTGATATTCTGATCATCGACGCTCAGGTTCCCGATGTTCGCGGTCGAGATCTTCGCACCCTGCAGATCGATGACATAGAGACCGCTCGAGCCTGTACCGACGTAGGCATACTTTCCGGACACAGTGATATCCATCGGCGTCGTGCCCCCGGTCGATGTCGTTGTAAGCAGCGTCGGATTCGTCCGATCCGAAACATCCACGATGGCGATCTTCCCGTTCCCTACGATGTACGCATAGTCGCCGGACACGACGATGTCTTTCCGTTGACCACTCCCTCCGGTGATCCCCGTCTTTGAGACGACGAGCGTCGGGACCGTCGAGCTGGAGATATCAAAGATGTTCAACTGATCCGACCAATTCTCGACATACGCATATCGTCCATCGACATACACATGATTGGTGTCCACGGAGCTGAAGGTCGGTGTGCTCACGATCGTCGGGTTGAGCGGATCCGAGATGTCGACGACCTCAAAGTGCTTCCCACCGACCCCAAGGGCGAGATAGGCGTAGTCTCCCCGGATATCAAGACCATAGGCGTAGCTCCCCGAGAGCGTCGCGACGACCGTCGGACTTGCCGGGTCCGAGATGTCGATGACCTTCATGCCGTCTAAATAATTTGCAACATACGCATATGTGCCCTTGATCCGGATCTGATCGACTTGACGGCTCAGACCGACCGAGCCCATATTCACCGGATGCGCAGGATCCGAGATGTCGATGACTTTAAATCCATACGAGCTGGAGTGCTCACCTACATAGGCATAATTCCCCGCGACGGCGATCTGCTCAATATCCGTAAAGCCCGTGGACGTCCCGACAACCACGGGAAGAGCCGGGTTCGAAATGTCGATCGCATAGAAGTTCGTTCCTCCTGCGGCGTACAGGTATTTATTCTGGACCGCCGTTCCATAGACCGACCCTGTCCCGTTCGGAATAAGATTAGCCACACCGAGTGGGTTGCTGGGACTATTGACGCTCAATGAACCACCAAGCAACACGTTCTGAGTACTGGTTCCGGTCGTCAGATAATCGCCCGCGCCGTTGTACGTCCAGTCAGGCGACGCACTTGAACAATTCGTCCCGTCCTGGAGACAAACGGCCTGACCCTTCACCGTCAACCCACCGGCGAACGATGAGGTCACGGATCCGAGGGAGGCGAGCGACGGGACAGAGAAGGTCGAGGGAGTGAATGTGAAAGCCGTTCCGCCAAACTTTACGTTATCGAGGAAACCAGCATTGAGGCCTGAGGAAGCGCTCGGATCCTTCGCATACATCCATCGGAACGTATGTGCGCCGGGTCCGACAGAGCCGGTCACGGTCGTCCAGCTCACGAGGCCGCTGATCCGTGACGTATACCCGGCCGTGCGTGTGCAGGCGTCATTATCAAGGCAGAAAAGGAGATAATCGAAACCTGATTCTGAGCTGACCTGCCAATCGAAACTGTACGTCGTTGTCGCAGAAAACGCTTGCTGGGTTTCTAAGTATGAAGATTGGTTATCCGTGATGGGCCCGCTCGTCGCGGACGCGAAACCATCGGTCGACGTGGTCGTGATCCGTCCCCAAGGGAGATTGCCACCCGTCGTCCACCCGCTCGGTGGGAACGTCGATCCTTCAAAACTCTCCTTTGACTGAGTCGTGACATATCCGTCGCCATAATGCGTGGGACCAGACCCGACCACGAGCTCCCCATTTGTATACACGCTGGATGCAGAACCGATGTTCCCTCCCACGAAGAGGTCATTCCCATTCAGACTGAACGCCGAATCCATGAATGAGGCAGATGAGGACGTCCCACCGATCACCACGTTCGTGTTCGTACTGTAGCCGAAGTAGACATTGGATGTTCCGACGGTTCCGCCGGAAAGGTCGAAGTACGCGGCCGCTCCCGCGGTCGAGGTATTCGCCGCACCGAGCACGAGGTCGGTCGTCGCGGTCGCGTTATGGACAAAATTACCCGTGGGACTGAAGGTCCAGTTGAGATCCGCCGTGCTGGTGCCTGAGGAACCGGATACGGTCTGACAATTCGTCCCGTCCGAAAGACACACATTCACATCTTTCACCGTCAGATCCCCCTCGAAATTCCACAAGGTCGTTGAACTTGAGATGAAGGAAAATTTATCTTCTGACGTATTGAATGACACGTTATCGACATTCCCTGCGTTTCGGAACAATAAGTTGCTACTATCCGTCGAAAACAGCCACCGGAACGTATGTGTCCCAGCGGCGACCGTCCCGCTTACGCTCGCCCACTGTGTTTGACCGCTGATCCGATAGGTATACCCCGATGCACTTGTACACGCATCGTTATCCAGACAAAAACTCAAGTAATCAAAGTTGGTCTCAGAACTGACTTCCCAGTCGAAACTGTATGTCGACGTCGCGGGGAAGGTCTTCTGAACTTCCAAGTAGGTCGATTGATTGTTGTTGATGAAACTACTTGAGGCAGAGGCGATCCCATCTGTCGATGTCGCCGTCGTCCGTGCCCAGACCGCGTCGCCGCCCGTCGTCCAGTCGGAGCTCGGCGGGAACGTCGACCCTTCGAAACTCTCCGAGATCGTCACCGGGACCAAATGGGCTTCAGCGCTGGAAATATATCCATTCCCGTAATGGGTCGATCCATTCCCAGCCACGAACTCTCCATTCGTATAGACACTGCTCGCAGATCCAATGTTCCCACCGACAAAGAGGTCATTCCCATTTAAGGAGAATGCCGGATTCATAAAGCCGACGGTCGTGGATGATCCACCGATCACGACATTCGTATTCGTGCTGTAGCCGAAATACACGGTAGACGTTCCCGCCGTACCTCCGGAAAGGTCGAAGTAACCCGCCGCACCAGCCGTCGACGTGTTCGCGGCGCCAAGGACAATGTCCGTCGTCGCCGTCGCGTTGGAAACGTAATCACCTGTTCCGTTGTAGGTCCAGTTCAGGTCCGTCGTGCTTCCGCCTCCTCCGCCGGTACAGTTCGTCCCGTCCGCAAGACAGACGAGCTTCCCTCCGACGGTGAGCCGATTTGAGACTTCCGCATTCGTGGTCGACACGGCAAAGGCGAATGTCGATGTTGCCGTTCGTGATCCAGCGGTGATCGCCCCATCGGTATAGATCCCTCCGATACCGGCACTTAGTGCACCGTTGACGGAGAAGTTTCCTGAGACCCACCCACTCCCATCAACGCGAAGCGATCCAAGCTCAGCATTTGCCGCAACGAGTCCGGACGTTTCCGTTCCGAGAATATCAACGATGGAAAGGCTGTTGGCCGCAGTATTCGAGATATACGCATACCGACCGGAGATGACGATCCCCTTCGGGGTTGATGCGGTCGTTGTAGCCGCCAAATGGACCGGACTTCCCGGAACCGAGACATCAAGGACGTCCAATCCGCCATTCGACTGGGTGATATAAACATATCTTCCAGACACCGCGATCCCTTCCGGATAATCCGTATAATAGGTGCTTGAAGCGATGGTCGGTGAAGTGGGATCCGTGACTTTGATGATGTCGACATCATTATTCAAGAATCCCGCAACATAGGCATAAGCCCCTTGGACCGCGATCCCCTGCGGATTGGTCGTTGGGAGCAATACCGAACCAACGATGGACGGAGACAGTGGATCGCTGATATCGATCACAGTGACATACGAAGTCCCTGAATTGATCGCGTAAAGATACTTCCCCTGGACCGCAAGTCCGATCGCTCCGCTCAACGTGACAGATGTTGCAACGGTTGGATTCAACGGATCCTTAATGTCAAAGATCTCGATCCTATTATTACCAGCGGCAAATGCGTAATTCCCCTGGACCGTCAGATCTCCCGTCGCCGTGATGGTCGTAGAGGCAACATCTACGAGTGACGAGGGATTCGAGATGTCATACACGATCAGATGTGTCCCGCAGGTACCTAGATTCGTCAGATACGCATACTTCCCGCGCACCGCAATGGATTTGGCATTACAATACGTATTCGCGGTAAGGATATTGATCGGTGTTATGGGATCCGTTGCATTGAAGACCTCCAGACCGCCGGAATTCGCGTCGATCGGCACGTAGACATACCGTCCGTCGACCGCGGCTCGTTGCGGTGTATTGATGAGGCCTGTCGTTGAGATCACACGCATGACCGTATCCGTCGCCATCGTATTGTCGATATCCGAATGAACGCGAACGGAAGCGGTGCTCGTCACGGGGGACAACGTATTCGTCGTTCCGTTGTATGACCAATTCGGTGTCGTAGATCCGCAGTTCGTCCCATCTGCAAGACACACGGATTGTCCACCGACGGTGGTGTTCGATGAGAGCGTCGCAGCGCTGGATACGACGAGATTGGTGGATGAGGCCGTACCGACGACCGTCAGATCTCCGCCGGTCGAGATCGAACCGACCGCATATATCCGATCTCCGGACGTGATCCCGTTACGGACGTAGAGATGCTGCGCGATATCCGCATCACCCAAGACACTCAACGAACCGAGATTCGCCGAATGGGCGATGAGTCCGTTGGTCTCGATCCCGGAGATGTCGATCACCGAGACGGTGTCGTCCCCCGTGTTCGCGACATAGAGATACCGTCCTTGGATGGTGATGCCATCGGGAGAAGTTCCGACCGTGATCGTGCTTACGACGACGGGATTCGTCGGATCCGCGAGATCGACCACAGAAACCGTTCCATCCCCCGAATTCGTGATATATGCATACCGTCCGCTCAAGGCGACTCGGGACGGGGTTGAACCAACAGCTACCGTCGCCGTCAGGACCGGATCCGTCGAGCTCGCGATATCGACCACGGCCAAAGTGCTGGAACCGCTGTTGACGACATAGGCGTACTCACCGGAGTACGCGACATCCGTCGGAGCCGCGCCGCTCCCGAGGGACAACGTGCCAAGAACGGATGCATCCGTGGGATCAGAACTCAGAATCATGAATGAATCGGATCCGTAACCCGTGACCAGGAGCTCGGGACCGTCTGCCGCAACCCCACGGGGGATCGTCCCACCACTGAACGTCGTCGATGACGCGATGAAGGGTGCGCTTGGTTTGGAAATATCGACGACGTTGAGTTTATCACCATCAAGAGTGATATACGCGTACTGCCCCTGGATCGCGACACGTCGAGGATCCGTCATCCCAATGCCCGTAAGCACCGTCGGCGTCGAGGGGTCTGCAAGATCCATCGTTGCGATCGTTACGGCATTTTGGGCGGTGATGACCGCAACGCGCTCCGTGACGGCGATATCCGTGGTGCCGATCGACGAGTAGGTGAATGCCCCGAGCGCCTCCGGCTTCGACGGGTCGGTGATGTCGTAGGTCTGGATCGTATTTGTCGCGGCCAAGTAACCGAACGTTCCTTTCGGGACGAACTTCACTGGAAATGTCGCGGCCGCTGTGGTCGTCACGGTCGTGAACGATTGTCCCGTCTCCAAGATGTTCTGGACGTTTCCGACGACAGTCAGTTTTGCGGCTGACGACGTCGCTGTGCCGATCACGACACGCGTGTCCGTGTTGTACCCAAAATAAGCGGTCGAGACACCCGTTGTGCCGCCGGACAGGTCGAAGTAGATCGGCGCGCCTGCCGTCGAGGTATCCGCCGCGCCAAGGACGACATCCGTGGTCGCCGTCGCATTGTGCACGAAGTCCCCGGACGCATCATATGTCCAATTGAGGTCGAATCCCCCACTTGAGGCCGTGCAGTTCGTCCCGTCCGCAAGACAGACGAGCTGACCTTGGACCGTCAACGATGAACCCGATGCAGAAGTGAAGGCGAGTGTCGTCGCCGTCGCCTCGGTCGCGGTGAGGAAACTCGATGTCAGATTGGTCACGACCCCATTCGTCGCGAACAGGTTCGTCGTTGTTGCAGATGTACCGGTTGCAAAGGTATAGGTCAAAGTCTGAAGATCTGCCGTTCCGGTCGATGTCAACCGGCTTCCCACAAGGACCCCCCCATATGCGTAGATCAGATCCGTCGTATTGTCTCCATTGTCTGTGATCGTTTGGAGTGTCGCGGTCGTCGCCGGCGCGCCGCCTGTGATCGCCGTCCCGTTGACGTAGAGATTCGTCGTCGAGACCGTGGTCGCCCCCAACCAACTCGATGTTGCGTTCGTAAACACCGCGTTGGTCGATGAGACGGTCGTCGCAATGACGTTCGTCGACGTCACCGTCCCGACATTGAGCCCAAGCCATCGCAAGCTGGCCGAACCGAGCGAATAGGTCAGATCCGCCACTGGCAAGACATCCGTGTTGATGTGCCCATTCAGCGCGATCAGATCAGACGCACCGGAACCCAAGGTCGTACTCCCCTGGATATCGAGATTTCCGGTAGACGTGACGCTGCCATTCCGGGAAATACTGAACACATTGGTCGCCCCAGCGAATCCTTGAACGAGGAAGTCATTACTGTCCGACGTCCCATCCGTCTGTACGACGAGCGCGGTCCGGGTCGCGGCCGCGGCATCGGCGGTCGTTTGATGGACCGCAAAGAGGGATCCACCCGCGGACGTGATCGAAGATGACGCGTATTGGCCCTGCAACTGTTCTGCGTTGAATGCATTTGGGACGGACGAAAGACGCTTTCGGGGCGTCATTTCCGAATCCGAGCCGACGGTCACCCCCAGATACAGTCCATCCTGGTTCCAATCAATGTCGAACGCGTTCTGCCCTTGGAAGCTCGTATCCCCAAGGAGGATGGAGAACAAACCACTGGAGACATCGACATTGATCGAGGTCGGAACTGCCGTGGTCCCGGATGCGGTCCAGATCGGCGTTCCCCCGCTCGCCTGTGTATAGACCGAGAATTTGATGGCGTATGAGCCATCCGCGACATTTGTTCCTCCGGATGAAAGGAGTCGGCCTTGGTAGTTGAAAAAGTGAGGGATCCCATTAGCCGCTGAAGCAGGCGTTGCCGTGATAAGAACGAGGCTCAACAAACACAAAAGTCCATAGCCTAACCTATGTTTGAGATTCCTTAATACCTGTGATGTGGGCAAGGTGTTTTTCATGCCTTCATCACCACACAAAAGATCATATGTGGTTCTGTATTTGGCGTTTGGCTCTCCGAACGAACAAAGCCCAACGTCACTTCATATGGTACCAGTAACAAAAATTCGCTCAGTAGAGCGAACTTTTATAAATACCGTCCTGTGGAAAAACTGTGTACTAAAGTGGAGTGAGTGAAATATTCTGGTCAACTAAGCCCTCATCTTTGTTGCTGAGATCGATATCTGGACTCCGGTACGGTTTGTATTGTGCCTTCTGCGCAGTCAGATAATAGACGTTCCGTCGAACGAAGAAGCCGTACTTTCCATTTGCATCCGTAACCTGTGTCTCCAAAAGCTTGTTGAATTTTTTATCGAAGATGCGCACGATAACTCGATCCAATGGTTTCCGCGTCTTGGCATCGAATGTGACACCCCAGCTCTTCGCCTTTGCGGGCAAAGCCAAACGACGGAAAAGCAGATAGATACCGACTTGTGCCATCACCAAAAGAGCATTCAGAAGCGAAGGACTGATGACGAGGACCACCATACCCAGCAAAACCCCGCTGAACGCCACTCCGTGTCGTAACCGCCGTGCGAATTTCTGCCACAATATCTTCCGCGGCGTCTCTTCTGCCGTCACCGGATCCAGCGGAATGTTCATGGCGATCACTTCACCCTCCGTTCGCTCCATGGGAGCGCCATGATAGAGGTCCGTATAATCAACGTCTTCCTTATGCCCGGTAAGATAACTCGTTGGGAAGACAAAACCAGGCTTGACGACCTCGAGAAGGTATCGCCCTGCATGAACGACAAACCAGTATCGTCCGAATTTATCTGTGACTCGCGTCTGCAGGACGATCCGTGTTTGCGCATCCAGTAAACGAACGATCGCCAGCTTCACCGGCTCTTTTGTCAACGAGTTATAGATCGTTCCCCACTTCCGCTTACGACGACGCTCAAACAGCAGAAGCGGCTGTGTGAAAAGATACTGGAGATATGCAAGGAGGTTGAAGAGGGAAAGGGATGCCGCCGCATTGGCAAGAACGGCGATCATGATCAACGGGGCGGCGATGGCATTCGCCGCCTGGACCGCGGGCGATTGAAGCGTTTGACGGATCAGCTGAACGCCATAAGAGGTTTGCGAGGCGAGGTTCGTGACAGCTGCGGCTACTCGTTCCGCTAAAGTCGACGTCGCGGTGAGCACTGGCACGACGGGGATCTTGATCAATGAGACCTGCTGATTGAAAACATTGTCTCCGATCTGGGTGGGCACCGTCACCGCTGTGCGATATCCATCATGTTGTACCTCTATGTAGTAGCGGCCATTCGGGACCGTAAACCCGTACGCGCCATTCGCGTCTGCCGTTGCACTCCCATATGGGGTCCACACGCCATTCACGTCTCGGTAGAGCTGGATCTGAGCACCTGGGACCGTCGTACCCGTCGGACCTGTAAGACCCTCTTCCACCACCGTGCCTGCGGACTTGGCTACGAGCGTATTTGAAACGATCGCCTGCCCCCCACCACTGAACTGGACCGTGACGTTCGATGGATAGACCCCCGCAGAAGGGACCACGAAGATCCCACGATAGTCCGTGCCATTCGGTCCAGGCTGAAGGGCATATAGCGACCCACCCACATTCAGCGTCATGGACGTCGGTGTCTGCCCGATCCCCGCAAGCGGCACGATCACCTGGATCTCTGATCCAGAGAGAGCACTGATGTTCCCGTTCACATCAGGCACGAGCTGGATCGACCCGTTGTTCCCGTAGTAGTAGACCGCGACATCCACCGTCACCGTCGAGCCTGCCGGGGTCGGAGTCGGACCGACCGGTGGTACCGATGGAGGTGTCGGCGGCTGCGTGGCTGGCGAGGGGGGTGCAGGGGGTGTCGACGTTGGCGTAACGACCGGAGAAACACCGTTCGGCGTTGCCTGTGCAAGCGCGCCCGATGCGAAGTTACTATTCGTATCATAGGCGTATGCGCCGTAGAGATACGTCACGCCGTTGGTCAAGCCGGTATCCACCGTCGAGGCGCCTGTCCCATCGTACACAAGGATCCCATCGAATGGTCCGGTCGGGTAACTCCCTGTCTTGCGTAAGATCTTTGTGCCCGCAAAGTCTGCATCCGGCGGTAAACTCCATGAAAGAGACACGGTGGTATCACCCGGGACCGCCGTCAGATTAGAGACATTCGCCGGCGGCGTCACATCGCCACTGGTCGTGAAGGTCCCATCAGAGCTGTTCGTCGTATTCCCCGCGACATCAGAAGAACGAACGAAAAAATGATATCCGGTCAAAGGACTTAAGCCGTTCAACTGGACCGCGTGGGTCGTCACATACCCGGTCGTATTCGCGGTGAAACCGTATGATACGGTCGTCCCATAAAAAACATCAGACGTGGATGGTTCATTCGTCGACCACGTTACGAGCGCAGACGTCTCTGTGATGTTCGTGACCTGGATGTTCGAGATCACCGGAGGCGTCGTATCCCCAAGCGTCGTAAAGGTCTGGTCGGACGAGACCGCTGTCAAAGATGTCGAATCCGTTGACTGGACATAGAAATGATAGACCATCGACGGCGTAAGACCGGTCAGGTCAAGCGCGTGATTCACGACGAGCGTTCCATCAGACACCGTCCCGCTCGCATAGCTCGTCGTCTGTCCGTATGAAACGGAGGAATTCGCCGGCTTATCCGTGACCCACGTGATGTGCGCGGAATTCGATGTGATGTTCGTGACCTGGATGTTCGAGATCACGGGAGGAGATGAACCTCCCGTACCGCCGCCCGTGCTCCCTCCGCACGTCGTACACGGTGGGGTGGTCGTCGCCGATGGAACGACGGCGGAAACGGTGACGGAATCATTGTCGATGATCGCGATGCCTATTGTCGACGTATCTCCGAACGTCCCACCGATCGTCTCATATGCCGGACCAGCGGTACCCGGGTTGACCATCTGATGAGAGCCCCCGGCATTCAGACCGATCCGCACCGTGATGCGATCATTTGAAGGGATCGAACCGGGTGCACTATCCGTCGGTGCGGTAAGCGTGACCGTCGTTCCACTGATCCCGACACCCCAGGTACCCGCGGCCGGGACGGCCGCGACGGAGGTCGTATGTTCGTTTCCAGTCACACCCCACAAAAGACTGACGTCGCTCGACGTCAGTGTGGACAGATCAAATCCCGAAAAGGTCAATACGATCGTGTCCGACGATGCATCGATCCCGGAAGGTGTTTTAAAAAGGAGTTCGTGGTTTGCCGCGGTACTGACCTTCAAACGGCTCAACGTATCGCTTGCAGGTGTTGCGAGCGCCGCAGAGATGCTCCGAGCGATCAACGCAAAAACAACGATACTCAAGATCGTCCCTGCGATTCGAATACGTGGGCGCTTCACGAAAAAATAACGGCCCCTGACTTCAGGAGCCGCCACGCCCCCTGACACACGTCAGGGGGACAAACGGACCTTGAGGTCACTTCTTTGATTCTTCTTTTTTCTTTGCTTTACTGACTGCACCCTTGATGACCATCGCATTATACCCCTTGATCAAGAGAAGGAGGAGAATGAATGCCGCGAGGATGAGAAGGAAGAGCCTCCACGGAAAGATCCAGAACGAAACCGTCGCATTCAAGGGAGCGTGCGCGCTCCCATACGTCCCTTCAAGTGTCGCTGTATATTTCCCGATCCCGAAGCCACTCCACTCTGCAGCCAATTGGTCAAAGAATCCTCCTGACTTTGCATACGAGTTCCCCCATTCTGTACGGACACGGCGAATGCTGTTCGGGAGGACACGGCTCCCCTGAGGATTCGCCGACACTTCACCGACCGTACTCCCGAACATATTTTTGATGACCACTTTCCCTCCAAGCGCGAAATGGACGCTCCCTTCATTTTGAATACGCGTCTCAAACAATGCCGGAAGATGGTCGATCTCGGAAACAGGCGTCTCATGCTCCGGGTCAGCCGCACTCATCACGCTGAATGATTCAACGGTCGCCTGCTCATGAATGTCACCATTGACCGTGACCAGCAGCAATACACCCGTCTTAGCCCCAACGCCGACGGCCGTAGCCCCTTGTTCCGATGGCGGAATGGTCGAGAAGAACACGGCGGCATAGTGACCGCCTGGTTCGGCATCTTTCGGAAGAGAGATCGCAAAAGCGAAATCTCTCGACTCCCCTGCCTTGAGCGTCACCGATGGTTGATCAAGAGCGACCCATGAGACCAAGCCGCTCGTATCCGTCTCCGGCATGAAGCGCTGTTGCCCCTCTTCTCCATATGGGACGAAATTTTGGACCGTTGCGTAATAGGTCTGTTCCCCATTCGAGTCATTCGTCAGGTGTAAGACCTCTTGCGCCCTACCGCCTGGATCAAGACGCTCCTCAAGGAGAACTGGTGAGACCGCAAATGCATGTGCGGCCAAGGGGAAAAGAAGCGGACTCGCAAAAAGGAACAGAACGGCGATACGACGTCGGAGTTCGGACATATATGGAGGTGAACGAATCAATTCTGCAGTTCTGACGCCGGAAGACCCGGCGTCAGTCAGCAAGATCGACTAGAAGGAGGCCGTGACCGTATAGGTCACTGTCTGCTGGTAGTTACCTGCAGGAGTACTTGCACTCATAGCTGCCGCGTGTTCGACAAGTGTCGTCGCAGTGGTCGATGGGGCTGCACCCGCCGTGAACGCACCTCCGTAGGAGATGAAGTTCTGCGCCGTCGATGTCGGGACCGGCGATGAGTCCACATCGAACGTGTACCCAACCGGCGAATCTTCAACGACCGGCTGGTCGAAGGCAGAGGTATCCGTAGTCGAACGTCCGCCCTGTGTCGCTCCAGTCAGTGTCTGGATCCCATAGGATTCCGAACCTGAGCTAAAGGCGGTGTCATTCGTGATGTCCGTCATGGTTGCACTCCCCGAACCCAGGTCGTGATCTGCGAGGATCTGGGCCTGGAAACCATTCGCGGCATTCGTCGCGATGCGCAATCGATACTGACAGGTGCTCACAGACGAGAGAGAAAGGGTCCCCAGGTCACACGAGTTGGTGTTCGACGTGTCCGCAGCGTTGCGGATGACGAATGAAAGCGTGGCCGGAACGTTTGCCGTCACATTCACCTGGTTGCCACCGTTCGCATAGAACAGCGCAGCGCCGAAGTCCGCCGGGTTGGAGGTGAAGACGGAGAACGAGTAGTTGGTCGACGTCGTACCGTTGAAAGTGAACCCCAACGGGACCGAGTAGGTCGTTGCGGTATTATCCGTCGTGGTCGCCACGGTGAAGGTAATGTCGAACGTGCTACCCGTGGAGCTTGCGGTGTATTGGGTATCCGTTCCACCAGGACCATCGATAGGTCCGGTAACGCCATCAAGATTGAAGTCGGATGAACCCGTCACATAGTAATCCGTGAGCGGAGTGAGACCGCTATCAAGACCAGCAGCGACGCTGATCGTGATCGTGGTACCCGTCGCATAGGTCGTCCCTGCGGCCTTTGTCCAACTTAACGTAACGGATTGCGGGGAGGTCGAGCTCGACGAGGGCGTGAGCGTGACCGTCACACCCTCTGCTCCGACCGGCATGACGGCAAATGCCGTGCCGAACAGCAGCGCGATGCTGGCGATCGATGAAATGAACTTTCTCATAAAAATATGATCGATGATGTGTTATTTTGCGTGTTATTTTATTTCATGACCACGGCCCTGCATTCCGCGATCGTCGAGCCCGGACTTCGAAGAGCTTCTTGCTCTTTGATCGAAGAACGGCGAACGGACACATTCAATGTCCGATCGTCGTGACTCGATCAGTAATTGGCTGTCAAAGTGTAAAAGACCGTCTGACCGTAATTACCTGCTGGCGTAGAAACCGTCACTGACGCTTTATACACGAGCGCTACGCCTTCGTTTCCACTCGTTGATGATGCGGAGCTTTGTATCGTATGTACACTTGTCGAGAACCCAAAGTCCGTACCTGCACCGACCGCCTGATCACCGATGACACTAGCTCCGTACTCTTCTGAACCGATCGTCACAGACCCATCCGTGACGTTCGTAATGGAGTTTGATCCATCTCGAAAGTCACCATCGTCTGAAACGTCAACAGTATACCCGTTTTGTGCATTCGATGTCACTCTGGTACCCGTCAAGGAGGACTTCCCTGTACTTGGACTCAATGTGCCAAGTTCCGCAGAAGCACCATTCATGCGGTAAACAGAGTCATTTCCACCACTCGGGACCGCACTTAATGAACTCGGTTCCCCTTGCCAGTTATCCACAGTCAAGAGCGTCCCAACGATGTCCGTGATCTTTCCAAATGCGACTTTTTCATTTAACCCAACATCCTCAACAACACCCACCAGATCACCGATGGCATACCCAGAAGCTGAGGAAACGGTCACGGTTTTTGCAGATGCATCAAACGCAGAATACGAGACCTGAGTCGTATTTTCCTGCGTACCGATCTGAAACGATAGATAGGTAAGATCCTGATCCCCCGTTCTATAGCCGGCACTGACCGTATAGTTTGTACTTGATGAAAAACCCGTTGCCTGCTCCCCGACCGTATCGCGAAGCAGATAGTTTGTAGACGTCGCAACATCAACCCCTCCTGAATTTACAGAATCCCAATTGATCTGATAATTCGAGCTGCCCATAGCCCAAACATGGCCCGATATCAAAACAAGGGCTATCGACAAGCAAGAAGCCAAAATAAAGATCCTTTTCATCTGTATTTGAATTATATAACAAATTGGACACTGTTTCAAAGCTCAATATAGCCAATCATTAAGCTTCGTAAAATATATATTTATGATTCATGAGCTTGTGAGACCACTGTACTTACAATTTGTTCAAGTTTAATAACAGTTGAATCACAATTGTTTCACATGAAACATTTTGCATAAATTAAACATCTGACAAAATAGATACCAAACGTGAATACACTCAAGGAAAGATACAAATCGAAAAATTATCAAAAATGTTTCATGTGAAACACTTGGTTTATTCTAAGCAGGGAATTATATCTATGCTCAATAATCAATAATGTGTTTCGATCATTAATACTAGATTATTTCGTTTTCAATGTTTCACGTGAAACATTTTGAATACAATCAATTAAAGTATTTTTACATCCAATGTTTCACGTGAAACACTGAGAATTTATATTTTTGATAAAAACAAAAACAACGGATTTCACCGTTGTTATTGTTTGGTGGACCGAGAGGGATTCGAACCCTCGACCTCTGCAATGCGAATGCAGCGCTCTAGCCAACTGAGCTACCGGCCCATGAATTCTTCATCTTTTAAATCTATGTACCTATCTCATTTGAAAGGAGCCGGCGAAAGTCACGATCCGTATACTTTTGTCAGATATATTTTCAATGAGAGTTATCAAATGCAAAGGTCAATCGTATATTAGTTCAAATGATCATCAAGGCAACAATGAAAGAAGAGAGAAACTAGAAGCTAGAAGCTGGAAGCTAGAAGCTAGAAGCTAGAATGACGATCTAAATGATCACGACTGCACCATAGAATATTTTCGAGTCTTCTCATGATGTTTCACGTGAAACATCAAGATGAGATCAGTCGTTGAATGCACCTGGCCGAAGATCTACTCTTGTAGGATCTTCAGCTTGGTGCCTCCAGGTGGACTCGAACCACCATCTAGGGCTTAGGAGTCCCTCGTTCTTCCTTTGAACTATGGAGACATGCGTCGTAAAATATTACGACCGTACTTCACCCTTTCCGTTTCTTCGCTTGTCAAACAGCTATTTAAGGTGCGAGCAGTGTACGAAACTATTTTTCTACCGTCAATCGAGAGAACCCCAATGTGCTTGACGAAACTCCGTGAAAGACCTATATTCTGGCGACAGATATGCCTAATAAGAAAGCCTCGATCAAGGACCTGCGTCAAAATCACAAACGCGCCACGCATAATGCGCGGATCAAACGCAATGTGAAATTCTTGACCAAACAGTCCAAGGATCTGATCACAGCTGGAAAGAAAGAAGAGGCGAAGAAATCCGTCATTGCGCTGCAACAGGCGATGGACAAGGCGGCGAAGGTCGGCGTCATCTCACGAAACCGAGCGCGCCGAAAGAAATCATCCTTCATGTCCTCACTTACGAAGTGATCAAAAAAACACCCCCGTTCATCGGGGGTGTTTTGTATCTCTTATTGTAGTTGTGTCACGTTTTCACGCGCACTCCCCAGACTCGTTCGTGAACCGATGAGGGCACGAAGGATGGAAAGGAACTTCACGCCCGGATCCTTCATTCGCAACCCATGGAGCTTGCGCGCAACGTACGGATTGATCCCATCCGTTTCACCGTCATGCACTTGTATGGCCTGTCGTGATTGTTTGACGACGATCGGGATCAACTGATCTGCACCTACCGCATCGACCCGCTGGCGCCACGCACGCGTGTTGCCCAAAAATGCGTCACCCACATCAAAGACCGACGTTTCATCCAACGCATGTTCCGCTATGTGCGCATGGACGAATGCGCCCGACTTTTGTAGTTCTTGTTCCGCGCGCCATGGATCGCCGATCGTCTGCTCTGCGATCTGACGCGTGCGCGATTCAGCCACTCCCAGCTCTTTTCCGCGCGCCACGCACCATATCGCGTGTGCTAACGCAGACCGAAGAGGATAGGAATACACATGAAGATCCGCGTCCTTGAATTCATCCAGGACTTTTTTCGTCGGTGCTTCGTCCTCCACGACCACGAGGATCGTGGAACCGCCATCCGCTGCGAGACGTTTTGCCAAAATACGGACCTGCGCGATCGGCGCTTTTGCCAACAACCCATCGCATCGCACATATCGTTTTTGCGCGAAGAGAGACGGCGTCCCGATCCGGTTCAATATCTCCTTCGGATCCGGAGAGGGGAGCGTCTCCATGCTCAACCCTTGCGGGTCGAACTTTTTCCGGAACGCGTCAGCAAGCTCCCGTGCTTTTTGCCGGGCTTGTAGGGTATCCGGACCCGCGCACACGATGATCATGTCCCAAGCCTAGCGCGCGTGCAGGAAAAACAAAACGCCGCCTCAGGGGGCGGCGCGATGACGAGCTTACACGAGCTTTGTCATCTCTTCCCAATTCTTTCCCGCTTTGGCATCGACGACCAACGGACACCCAATATCTTCGACGTGTTCCATGATATCTTTCACGGCCTTGGCGACCTTCGCAACGTCCTTTTCCGGCACCTCGAGCACGACCTCATCATGGACCTGCAATAACAGTCGCGCCTCTTTGCAGATCTTCGGCAGTTCGCGGTCGATCACGATGAGTGCGAGCTTCGGGAGATCACCGGTCGCCGTGCCTTGGACCGGCATGTTGATGGCCATCCGTTCCGCCGCAGCGCGAAACTGCGGCAGGGGAGAGTTGATATCCGGGATCGGCCGACGCCGGCCGAAAAGCGTCTCCACATAACCCTGAGCATGCGCCAACGCCTTGGTCTGATCCAGATATTCCCGGATCCCGGAATAGACATGGAAATACTCATCGATGAACTGGCGTGCTTCGGCGTACGGGATCCCGGCGGCTTTTGAAAGTCCCTGTGGCCCCTGACCGTAGATGATGCCGAAATTGATCGCCTTCGCTGCTCGACGCTGATCCTTCGTCACCTCGTCAAGAGGGATGTGCCAGATCGCGGCGGCCGTTGCCGTATGAATGTCCAGCCCCTTGCGAAACGCGTCGAGCATCTTCTCGTCTTTAGCGAGAGCGGCAACGACACGAAGCTCAACTTGGGAATAGTCACAGGAGAGCAGCTCATATCCCTTGGGGGCGACGAATCCATGACGGATCCGGCGCCCGAGCTCGGTCCGGATCGGGATATTCTGCAGATTGGGATCAGAAGAAGAGAGACGTCCCGTTGCAGCGACCACTTGATTGAACGTGGTGTGGACACGCCCCTCTGGATCGGCGAGTTCTGGCAGCGTCTCCACGTAGGTGGACAGCAACTTCGCGATCTCACGGTAGGCGGTGATCTTCTCGATGATCGGATGCGCGCCATCAAGCTTCTCCAGCTCAGAGGCCGCCGTGGAGATCCCCGTCTTCCCGCGCTTGAGCCCTTTGGTCGGAAGATCGAGTACGTCGAACAGGATGTGCGACAATTGGATCGGTGAACCGGGATTGAACGATTCACCCGCCAGCTTCACCATTTCCTTTTCTAATTTCGCGCGCACGCGGCGAAATTCCACAGCCAGTGTCTTGAAATACGCACGATCGATCAGGATCCCATATGCTTCCATCTTTCCGAGTACCGGAATGAGCGGACGCTCGAACCGTTCCCACACGGATGTCAGGCGTTGCGCTTCCAATTCCTCACCCAGCATCTTTGCGAGGCGGCGGATCGCATCCACCTCGGCGATCGGATCATCGCTCAACGTGACGCCTAACTCCGCGGCGGCGAGAGAGGGGAGTCCGTGCCCGCCTTCACCGGCCGCGAGAAGATACGATGCGATCTCTGTATCGAATGCAATACCCTCCAGATCCATCCCATGATCGCGGCACCAATGCCACGCGTGCTTGAGTCCGTGGCCGATCTTACCCACCTTTGGGTCTTGTAGACATGCAGCTAAGGCTCGGGACGTAGGTGCATCCTTCAAGACGCTCGGCGGGATCAAGATCGTTTCCGCCTCACTCCCAAGAGCCAACACCGGCGCTTCTGCAAAGAGCGACTCCTGCGCGACCTCCAACGGATGGACGATCAAACTCGATATGCCTTTCAAGAACGCATTCAGATCCTGCTGTGTGGAGATCGACTTTCCACTCACGGCAGGCAATCCCGTTCGGGACTTTTTTTGAGGCGTCACCGGGGGAGGGGAGGAGGGGCGCGTTGCAGCAGGCTTTTTCGGTGCCGACTTCCCGATCCGGGATAGAAGCGAAGCGAATCCATATCGAAGAAAGAGCGTGCGGATCCGATCCTCATCTGCCGGACGGCGTTTCAGATCCTCGTCTTTGATCTTGAGCGGAACATTCGTCACGAGCGTTACGAGCGACAACGTCTCTTCCGCGGCCTTCGTCCCGTCGATCAACCTCTTTCGGACCGCGGGCGACATGTCACTCTTCGGATCCTTAGCCGCCTTGAGAACACCTTTCAGATCCACGAATTTCATGAGCAATTCCGTCGCGGTCTTATCGCCGATCCCTGGCACCCCCTTCAGATTATCCGATGCGTCGCCGCGCATGGCCTTATAGTCCGCGATCTGTGCCGGCGTCAGGCCCATCTGTTCTTTTAAGGCCTTTTCATCGATGATCGCGGTTTCACTCACCCCTTTTTTGAATGACATGACGCGTACATGGGGTCCGATGACCTGCCATACATCCCGATCACTCGTCAAAAGCGTGACAGCGACCCCTTCCTTAGACAGCCGCGTCGCGAAGGTCGCGAGCAGATCGTCCGCCTCATAGCCATCCTTTTCGACATTCGTGATCCCGAATGCATCCACGATCTCCTTCACGATGTCGAACTGTTCATAAAATTCATCAGGCTGCTCTTCGCGTTGGGCTTTGTATGCGGGCTCAGCTTCGTGCCTATACGTCGGAGCCGGTGTATCCCAACAGACCGCGATATACTCCGGATGCTCAGCTTGCAGGATCTTGATGAGTACGGACGCGAACCCGTAAGCCGCATTCACGACCTTTCCATCAGGCGAGGTCAATGGAGGTAACGCGTGCCACGCCCGATGGATGAGCGCGTTAGCATCGATAAGCAAAGCGTTTGGCGTCGGCATGGCGACACAGTACCGCACCCATTGAAATAATGAAAAGACCCCGCCGTTCGCGAACAGCGGGGTCAGACGATCAGATGACGAACCGAGCGAACGGATCCGTGGCGCGATCGGCCTTGGTGTACCGATGCAACCGGATCTCCGTCTCCTCCTTGGGACCGTTCTCCACGAACACGAGCATGCCCTTGGTGGCCGCAGGAGCGCAAAGCACCGTGCCCACGGTCTTGATCTCGTCGCTCCAGTCCACGCGTGGCTCACCTCCTCCGACCTGGGAGATCGTGAGGATCCGAGCGTTGGCGCCGGCCAGATTGACGATGAAGGAGAGACCGTCCGCGGTCAGGAACGGGTTCGAGAACGACATGATACCCGGGTCGCGGAACGTCGCGACCGGCTTCCACTCTCCCTGGTCGAACAAGGCCTCGGGATACTCTTCCGCCCGCGCGAGCTCCATGCAGACGACCTGCTTGCCGATCCGCTTCTCGTTGAGTCGGATCCCGTAGATCCGCTTCTCGTTCGGGACGTAGCGGATGCTCGTGATCCCGGGGATCGGGTCGGTCCGATGGTCTGTCCGCACGTACTGCTCACGCGCCCGATGCGGCGACGCAGCGGCGAGATAGAGCGGGACGCCTTCCGTACCCGTCCGATCCCGAACGCTGTCGAGCGTATCGAGCACCTGCCACAGGTTCCGACGATGCGCCACGATCTTCGTCGTGTTCGCTTCGAAGAAAAGCAGACGCCCCGCCGGGATCACCGAGGTGATCATCGGCGACTCCGCGGCCTCGAGCCAGACCGACTCCGCGGCCTCGAGCGAGCGAAGGTAGGTGATCGTCCCCCTGTTCTTGCGATGGTCGACCATGACACTGACGAACCGATCAGCCGTGATGGCGTGATCCTTGATCGCGAGACCGAGCGTCCCTATCGGGGACTTGGTCGTACGAAGGATCGCGTTCGCGACGGTACGGTCGATGGCATTGGGATCGTTCGAAACGGCATGTACCTGCATGTTCTATCCTCATTTCTTCCGTTGGAAACCCAGATAAGAGGTGGTCCGTCATCTCAGATTGAAGAAAGGGCGGGCCGCCTAAGCGGTCAGGGCCTCAATGCTACGCATAAACCGCCTGAACGTCAAGATGGACGGATCGCGGAGATATGCTTGACGATGGCGACGTCCAAACCCAAACGCGCCGCTTTTCGGGCTTCGCCCGCCGTGGAGCGCATGTCCCACGCACCCACATGGACCCCCATGCGGCGAAGGCGTGTGACGCGTCGGGCATTCAGGACCGTGACCGGAAAGGCGACGCCCCATGGTCGAAGACGACGGACACGCGCCCGTAGCGTACGGCCACGGAACGGAAGCGGCCATCGCTGGATCAGGTAGATCGTTCTGATCTCCGGACATTCTCGATGGATGAGCTCAAGAGTCGAACGGGAGAAAGAGGAGACGATGGCTCGTTCACGGAGTGAGGCGCTTGTCTTGAGCTTGATCGCCAATGCAAGCGCCGCTTCTCGATGTTTGATCTCAAAGTCAATGACCGCTGGTGCATGTATCGCTGCCGTGACCTCATTGACGGTCGGGATATGCCCTCCGTACCTTAATGGGATCTGTCGAAGTTCATCCGCGGTCAGCTCGATTACTTTATGCGCATCACCCGCGACCCGGTGAAGATTGGCATCATGGATCACGACCAGCTCCTTATCCTTCGAAAGACGGACATCGAGCTCCAATCCATCCGCGCCCTGGGAGATCGCTTCCACAAAAGCAGGAAGGGTGTTTTCCCCATGCGTACGACTGGTGAACCCACGGTGTGCCAAGACGATCATGTGGGCCGAATCATAGCGCGCGGAGCTCTTTCCGGCCATGGAAGACATCTCGACATCCCGTCAGCGATTTGATACATTCCACCCGCTCAATACGGCCCCGGCGTGATAGCCAAGTGGTAAGGCACGGGTCTGCAAAACCTGTATTCGCGGGTTCGATTCCCGCTCACGCCTCCAACGAAAATGCCCGCTCCATGCGGGTGTTTTCGTAAGCGGGGATCGAACAAGGGAAGGATGAAACCGTCAGGTTTCATATTCGGAGGAGGGTATGCGGGAACCCGAAGGTTCCTGCAAGAGTCCGTAACAGCGGACGACGTGAGATTCCCGCTCACGCCTCCAACGAAAATGCCCGCTCCATGCGGGTGTTTTCGTAAGCGGGGATCGAACAGGAACAGGTAGCTAAACAAAAGACCCGCCGAAGCGGGTCTTTGTGGTCTTACAAGACCTCGATCGTGACATTGTGGCGGATACCGAACTGCTTCGAGGCAGGCACGTCCGCCATCCAGATGTCCACGCGATCAGAAAATCGCTTGTTCATCCGGTCATGGACTTCGAAGACCTTGTCTCCGAAGAGTTCCGGGATCCGCACCTTGGTCCCGAACTTAAGGAAGTTCGCGGCAATGATACCGTCACGCACGTGCGAACCGTCCGCCGTGATGAACGGCGAATCGTCGGTTTGGCCAGGAACGGAGTTATAGGAGGTGATCGTCACCTTCATGATCCGTTCCGGCCGTACCGTGAGCTCACCCGTGAGCTCCGTCGGAACGACAAGTCCGCGATCCGGGGCATCGGCCTGCAGGGTCTGGCCCGCTTCCCATTGCGGGGCGTCCGGCAGGACCGCTGAAGCGCCCGCTGCCTGGACCCGCGTGCTCGTCAGCAAGAGGATGGCGGTCAAAACCGCGATCGCCCGCCGCTGGGCAGGATTCAATTTTGTGGCATTATGGAGAAAATCCATATGTATGGTTTTGTCCCGTTTTCGGAGACTCCCATTTTGGGACCACGAACAATGCCACATTTGCCCGTTTTTGTCAAGGGGTATACCCTTATTTTTGGTATAATTTAGCCAAATTTTGAACATGCCCATCAAACACCTGACCCCTCATGTAAACCCTTCCCCGGCAGGGACCGGGCGTCAGGCAAAAAAGCGGAAAGAACGGATCCGAAAGTGGGTGATCACGACCATCGCAGTCCTGATCGGCCTCGGATTGCTCGGCGTCCTCGCATTGAGCATCGCATTGGCGTGGATCTCACGCAGTTTGCCGGATCCGGACACGCTCATCACGCGATCTGTTCCCCTGACAACGCGGATCTACGACCGGACCGGGACCCATGTCCTCTATGAGATCCACGGGGATGAGAATCGAAGCCTGGTGAAGATCACCGATCTTCCTTCATATGTCCCACATGCCACGGTGGCGATCGAGGACAAGACTTTTTACGAACACCATGGCGTCAGTTGGCAGGGCCTTATTCGCGCGTTCGTGAGCAGCGTCCTCGAAGGGAAGCGCATTGGAGGGACTTCCACGCTCACACAACAGCTTGTGAAGAACGCCATCCTCACCAACGAACGGACCATCACACGAAAACTGAAAGAGATCCTGCTCGCCCTTCAGCTTGAACGTGTCTTCACCAAAGACCAGATCCTCCAACTCTATCTGAACGAGATCCCATATGGATCGACCATGTATGGGATCGAGTCCGCGGCCAAAGGCTATTTTGGAAAATCAGCGAAGGACCTCACCCTCGATGAGGCGGCGCTCCTCGCATCGATCCCACAAGCTCCCGACCTCTACAATCCCTACGGGACGGGGTTGCACGGGGACAATCGCGATCTCCTCGTCCAACGCCAACATTATGTCCTCGATCAAATGGCCGAGCAGGGATACATCACCAAAGACCAGGCAGACGCAGCCAAGAAGGTCGATACATTGAAAAAGCTCGTGCCGAAACAGGTCGGGAATATCAGTGCGCCACACTTTGTGATGTACGTACGATCACTCTTGGAGAACGAATACAGCCAACAAACGGTAGAGACCGGCGGGCTCAACGTGATCACCACCTTGGATTGGGACAAACAACAGATCGCGGAAGATGAGGTCAAAAAAGGCGTGGATGCGCGTGGAGAAAAATATAACTTCACGAACGCGGCCATGATCGCGATCGATCCGAAGACCGGACAGATCCTTTCCATGGTGGGGTCCAAAGACTTCTTTGACAACGAACACGACGGGCAAGTGAACGTGGTCTTAAGTCCGCGCCAACCTGGATCTTCCTTCAAACCCATCGTGTATGCCGCGGGCTTCATCAAGGGCTACACGCCGGATACCACTCTCTGGGACGTGAACACGGTCTTCAAGACCGATATCAAGGACTACCAGCCGTACGACTACGATCTGAAAGAGCGCGGTCCGGTCACGGTCCGTCAGGCTCTGCAGGGATCCCTGAACATCCCGGCTGTGAAAATGCTCTACCTCGTGGGCGTGGGACGTGTTCTCGATTTTGCCGAGCAGCTTGGATATTCGACATTCGCGGACCGGAGTCGGTTCGGTCTTTCCCTCGTGCTCGGCGGAGGTGAAGTGAAGCTCTTGGAGCACGCCAATGCCTATGCCGCGTTCGCGAACAATGGCGTCCAATATCCGACCTCGGTCATCCTGAAAGTGACCGATGCGGATGGGAAGACGCTCGAGGAGTGGAAACAACCGGATGGGAAACAAGTGATGGACCCGGCGATCGCAGAACGAGTGTCGAACGTCTTGTCTGACAACAATGCGCGCGCCTACGTCTTTGGCCTTCACAGCGCACTGACGCTACCGGGACGACCGGCTGCCGCAAAGACCGGAACGACCAACGACTTCCACGACGCGTGGACGCTCGGCTACACCCCATCACTGGTCGCCGGCGTCTGGGTCGGAAACAATGACAACGCGCAGATGAAACGCGGAGCTGACGGCTCTGTCATCGCCGCGCCCATCTGGCAAGGATTCATGACGCGCGCGCTTGAAGGCACGGCCGCCGAATCCTTCACCCCGCCGCCGCCGGATCCGGTGACAAAACCCGTCCTCCTCGGTCAGGCGACGGATGTCACGCTCAAGATCGACAAAGCGACCGGCAAACTGGCGACCGACCTCACCCCACCCGACCTGGTCGAGGAGCGAACATACCACCAAGCGCACAACATCCTCTACTACGTGGACAAAGATGACCCGCGCGGACCACAGCCCACAGACCCCACGCAAGATCCGCAATATGCGAACTGGGAAAACGCCGTGCAGAACTGGGTCACGAAAAACAATTGGAACACTACATCGACACCCCCGACTGAAACGGACGACGTACATACATCCGCGAACCAACCACAGGTCATCATCACCTCGCCGAATACGAATACCATCATATCGACACGGAACACGTCCGTCAGTGCGACGGTGAATGCCCCGCGTCGTATCCTACGAGCAGAGGTCTGGAGCGAGGGGATCCTCATCGGTCGAACGACTGCTCCACCATGGACCGTACCGGTCACGTTCCCAAATGCGATCGGAAAAGGTTTCCACGACCTCGAGGTCCGCGCCTTTGACGATGTGGGCAATATCGGGACCGCAACGGTGACCGTCAATCTGACGGCAGACCCATCCACCTACGATATCTCCATCACCTCGCCATCATCGGGGACACAGCTCAGCGCATCCGATTTCCCGGTCCCGGTCACGATCACGGCGAACGACATCAACGGTGCGAAGAAGATCGACCTCTACCTTCAATCACCGGATGGAACGACCCGTCTCATGGCCTCGGATATCACCCCCACGCAGAACTCCGTCCAGATGGACTGGACATACGATCCAGGCCCAGGGGACTACACCCTGTTCCCCGTCCTGATCGATGCAAACGGGAATTCCCAACCCGGAGAACGCACCCCGGTCACGATCCAATAAAAAAACACCCCGTCCTACGGGGTGTTTTTTAGCGGGCTTTCTTCACAGCTATCTGTTTGCGACCCTTGGCCCGGCGTCGGGACAGGACCTGTGCGCCCTTTTTGGTCTTCATCCGGGCACGAAACCCGTGGACCTTCACATAACGGCGCTTTTTCGGCTGATACGTGCGCTTAGGCATGCGGATGTCGTTTGAGGGATTATGGCGGTGAGCATATCGGAAACCACGAGATTTGACAACCCCTCTGCCATTTATGGATCCGATCAGAGCCTCACACAGCCCTTAAAAAGGTGGATAACAAAGACATCATTGTGTATGCTTCACATCATTATCCACGTTTTATCAACATGTTTGACTTTTCACTTTCCGACTGTTGATATCTACATCGAACATTCCTCTCGCACCTCCTATGGATACAAACGAAATCTGGCGCGCCTCACTTGGAGAGCTTGAATTGACACTCTCCAAGGCCAACTTCACCACGTGGTTCAAAAACACGTTCATCTCATCATATGACGGGACGCGCGTCGTGATTTCTGTTCCGAACACTTTCACGAAAGCATGGCTTGAGAAGAAATATCATGACGCGATCGTCCACGCTCTGCGGAACGTGACCCAAGCGAACATCCGGGATGTCACGTACCGCGTCGAAGTGCGAAACACGACGCCGCTCCCGCAGTTCGCGGATCAGATCGAGCCCGATCGCGTTGAAGAGGATTTTCGCATGTCTGCACCGGCGTCGAGTGCATCATCATCTACCCCACCATCAGACGTCGGACTCAATCCCCGATACACCTTCAACTCCTTTGTCGTCGGCAAGGCGAATGAACTCGCACATGCCGCAGCCATGGCCGTAGCGGCAAAGCCCGGTGACGCCTACAATCCGCTCTTCATCTATGGCGGCTCGGGTCTCGGCAAGACCCACCTGCTACAGGCGATCGGTCATCATGTCATCGCCTCACGCCCGGATGCCAAGATCCTGTATGTGACCTGTGAGCGATTCACGAACGATTTCATCCAGTCGGTCCGCGGGGGCCGAGCGAAAGATTTCAAAGACCTTTACCGCAACGTCGACGTCCTCCTCATTGATGACGTGCAATTCATCACCGGTAAAGAAAGTACTCAGGAGGAATTCTTTCATACCTTCAACGCCCTCCATCAAGCCAACAAGCAGATCATCCTGACAAGCGACCGCTCACCGAAAGATATCCAAGGCCTCGAATCCCGACTTCTGACCCGGTTCGAATGGGGGATGATCGCGGACGTGAGCAGTCCTGACTTTGAGACGCGGATCGCGATCCTTGATGCCAAGGCGCGAGAAAAACACGTCCAACTCCATCCGGAGATCCTCCGATACATCGCCGGGACGGTCCAATTGAACGTCCGCGAACTTGAAGGGGCATTGAACAAGATCATTGCCTATCATCAGTTCAAAAACGTCTCTCCGACCTTGGAATCCGTCCAAACCCTCCTGCAGAGCTTTGTTCCTAACGCTCCGAAACGGACGATCACGCCACGCCGCCTCATGGAGATCGTGGTCGAATATTATGATCTCCCCATGGAAGATCTAATGGGCAAAAGTCGTGAACAACGCTTCGCCTTCCCCCGACAGGTCGCGATGTATCTCATGCGCGAGGAAGCGAAGTGCTCCTTCCCAGCCATCGGGAACAACGTCGGCGGCCGTGACCATACAACGGCCATGCATGCCTGCAGTAAGATCGCTCAACTCCTGAAAGACGACGATAAACTTCGTCATGACATCTCGCTCATCCGTGAAAAACTCTACAGTGGATCCTCTGGATAACGCGCCTGCAGCCTGCGGATGAAACGTGCACCGTTCGTGGATGGATCACGTCCTCGATAAAGCGCCACGGATCCATCCACGCGGTACGCACGGACCATCCACCTCACCTGTGGGCGCCTCAGACGCGATCCAGTCAAGGAAGAAAGCCCTTTCCACTCCCATCCCCATCTTCCACACCCCTTACTACTACTACTGATTCTATTTATCTTTAAATTAATAACTATGAAGTTCGCGTGCACCCAGGAAAATCTCCTTCAAGGACTGAACATGGTCAGCCATGTCGCGGGAAAGAATGTGAATCTTCCGGTCCTTGGAAACGTCCTTCTTAAAACAGAATCTGGATCTGTGAAGATCTCGAGTACGAATTTGGAGATGGCAGTGAACTGTACGGTGCGGGGTAAAGTGGAAGAGGAGGGGGAATATAGTATCCCGGCAAAACTCTTTCAGGATTTCATCAGCGTCTTACCGAGTGGGAAGGTGGAGTTGGTCCTGGGGGAAGAGGGATTGGAAGTCCGTGCCGGAGATCAGGAGACGGTCCTCAAGGGGATGCCCGCGAGCGAATTTCCATTGCTTCCAAAGCTGACCAAGGAAAAAGGATATACCTTCAAGACCGGTGATCTCCGTCGTGCGATCGGCCAGGTCGTCTTTGCAGTCTCTGCTTCACAGTCCAGACCGGAACTATGCGGGGTCTACTGCGCATTCGGGGATCCGGGAAAGGTGGGGTCAGCCTGCTTGGTCGCGACCGACTCCTACCGGCTGGCAGAGCGCCTGACGCCCTACACGGGCGGCTCAGGCGAGCGGAGGGCCATTGTGCCCGTACGGGCGCTTTTGGAAGTTTCGCGCATCCTGGGGGCCTACAAGGATGAACTAGGCATGCCGGACGAGGTTGAGTGGTCATTCACGGACAATCAACTGGTCGTGACCTACGGCAACGTCGAGCTGGTCACCCGTTTAGTGGAAGGAAACTTCCCGGACTACAAGCCGTTCATCCCTCAGGAACTGAAGACCGAGGCATTGTTGGATCGTATTGAACTGCAAAAGGCCGTGAAAGCCGCGAGTCTATTCGCCCGACAAGGGATCTTTGATGTTCATCTTGCGTTCGATCCGGAAGCAGGGACGTGTACGATCGCATCTGCGGATCAAGGGACAGGGAAGACGAAGATGGTCCTCAAGGGGAAGGTCACGGGAGAAGTGAATAATGTGACAGTGAACTATCGATATCTCGCGGATGGGATCGGCGCGATCAGTTCCGACGAGGTGAAGGTCGGCCAGGTGGATGCGATGAATCCGCTCCTTCTTGTGCCGGCGGACGATCAGGAGGGGTATCGGTACATCGTCATGCCGATCAGGCAATGAGTCGTCCGGGCTTAAGGCATCCCCCTTGTGGACGTTCCGTGTTTTCCTTCGTGTACGTTATAGTACGCATGATAAAAAGCCCCGTGTTCTCCGCGGAGGGTCTCCAACTCTGAACGTCTTTCCTGGGATATGTTGCCCAAACCAAAACGCCTGACCAAGAAGCGCGACTTTGCGAAGCTTGGTACGCAAGGACGGACCGCATACGGCCCGCATATGACCATGCGTGTCCGTCCCTCCAAGGAGGAGGCACCAAAAGTCGCGTTCATCACGTCCACGAAGGTGATGAAAAAAGCCGTGGATCGCAACCGGGCGAAGCGACGGATGCGTGATGTGGTGCGAAGATCGTGGGAAAAGATCCCACCACGCGTCCATGTCCTTTTCGTCCTCCAGCCGCCGGTGAAAGACATCCCGCACGCGGAACTCGTCGCAGAGGTGGAGCATTTGTTGGAGAAGATCCCGACGACGTTGCAAAAGCCCGCGCGGATGTCGCCACGAGCGCGGAAGCTCCACGAAAAACGGAAGAAGCGTTCATGAACCCGCTGAACCTCCCACGTCGCGTCGGTCAGTTGTGCATCGTGGCATATCAATACACGCTTTCACCGGATCACGGATTCATGTCGCGGTTCGTGCGGTATCGCGTGTGTCGCTATGAGCCGACCTGTTCTGAATTCGGCTATGAAGCGATCGGGAAATATGGCCTGCTCAAGGGCGGATGGATGACATTTTGGCGCATCCTGCGATGCACGCCTTGGCACCCGGGGGGTCACGACCCCGTGCCTTAGGGGAGTTCCACGATCTTCGTCTTTGCGTTATGGCCTTTGACGATCCGGATCATGGATTTGGGGGTGTCGTAGTGGTCAGATAACAACGCGATCAGCGCGTCGTTCGCCTTCCCATCCACGGGAGGAGCGGCGAGCCGGACTTTCAAGACGCCGAGTTCGCGTCCGACGATCTCGGACTTCGACGCGTTCGGGATGACGCGGATGGTCAGGCGGGTCATGTGCTTTGTATATGTCATTCCCGCGGAGGCGGGAATCTGGTCCGGCCGGTCTGGGTCCCCGCCCTTGCGAGGACGACAGGAGTGTCGCGAAATTTCTTAAGCTTCTTGATATCCTCTGCCACCCCGTCCGGTTCGGTCTCGCAATAGAGATTGAGATCCGCGTTGAACTTTTTATATGCCACGATGGCCTTGAATCCATCGAGACCGATGAACCCTTTGCCGAGATGTTCATGGCGGTCTTTATGTCCGCCGAGCTCGATCTTCGAGTCATTGCAGTGCGACATCTTCAGTCGCTTCAACCCCACGAGCGTATCGAATGCGCTGAAAGTCTTATTCACGGCCTTTGCATCACGTAGATCGTAGCCGGAAGCGAATGCATGCGCCGTATCGAAGCAGATCCCGAGCTCCGGATGATCGATCCCATCGAGCAATTCAGCGAGTTCCTCGAAGGTATCACCGATGACCATGCCCGCTCCGGCAGACATCTCGATCAAAAGTTTTGTCGATCCGTCGTATTCGTCCAAGACCTTTTTTATCCCTTGGATGCAGTGCTTCATCGCCTCGACCTCTCCGACATCCTTCGCGCTTCCGGGATGGAACATCACGTAGTTCGCGTTGATGAGCGATCCGCGTTCCAGCTCCTCGCGGATGATGCGAATGGAGTTTTTGCGGGTCCGTTCAAGTCCAGAGGCGAAGTTGATGTAGTACGGCGAATGGATCACCCAGTCGGTCAGCTTATGTGTCTCACACCCTGCAAGGAATGCCTCCACGATCTCCGGCGTCAGCTTCGGCGCCGGTCCGCCTTGCGGGGACCGGGTGAACATCTGGAAGACCTCCGCTCCGATGGCCGCGGCGTTTTCCGGCGCGTTCTGGATCCCGCCCGCGATACTGACATGTGCGCCGAATTTCATGTCCGTCATCGTAGCCTACATGAAGAAAAAGAAAAACGACCGCCTTGGAGCGGTCGTTGGACTATGCTTGCTTGATCCCTTTTTCTTTGAGTAGCCCCAGGACCATCCGGTTCTTCATCTGCACCGCAACGTATTCGCGATACTCCGGAGAGCTCACCTGTTCCCGTGCCTCCGTGTCGCCCGGTTTGAGCGCGGCGAGGATCTTGTCGATCTCCGCATCGATCTCCGTGTCATTCACCGTAACATTCTCTCGTTTTGCGACCTCTTTGATCACGAGGGCGGTCTTGATCCGTTCAAGCGCACGCGGGATGAACTCTATCCGGAGATCGTCGAGCGTCTTTTTGATGCTCGCGAGGTAATCTTGCATGTTTCCGCCTTGGTTCATGATGCCGCGCTCGAGTTCGCTTAGCATGCGTCTCACTTCTTCGGTCGTGAGGAGATCCGGGATGTCGCTGAAACGGCTTTCTTTCACCAAGGTTTCGAGCAATTCGATCTCCGCAGCCTCATCCGCTTTTTGGTCCGCTTCGTTTTGGAGGTTTTGCTTGATGACCTCGCGGAGTTTTTCCATGCTCTCAACGCCGACCCCTTTTGCGAAGGCATCATCCGCATCCGGCAGGCGCAACTCGTTCACATCGAGGACCGTGACATCGAATTGTGCCGGGTGGCCAGCGAGCGTCTTGTTGTAGTGGTCCGCGGGAAAGTCGAGAGAGAAGTCGAGGTGGTCACCTTTCTTTGCGCCGACGAGTTTCTCGGCGAATCCCGGGATGGTGTTCTGTTCGTTGAGATACACGCGGTAATTCTTCGTGGTCCCGCCCTCGACCGGCACGCCATCCTTTTTGATGACGAGGTCGATCGTGAGCATGTCTTCTTTGGTCGCTGGACGATCCACAACGGCTTCGGTCCGACGCATGGCCCGAAGTTCTTCGATCGCCTTGTCGACCTCCGTATCTGCGACCTCCTGCCTCTTCTTCCGTTCCACGATCTTCCGATCATAGTCCGCGAGATTCGTTGCGTGCGGCATCACATCGGCCGTGACCGAAAAGACGATATCCTGCTGTGGGACGAGCGTATCCACGGCAACGGACGGGGAACCGACCGTCTCGATCCCTTCATCAAGGACCGTCTTCACATATTGGGCGCGGACGATCCGTTCGAGTGCCGTCTCCCAGATGTGCATCTCGCCAAAGGCGCGGACCGCGTCATCGTATGTCGCCTTCCCGGGGCGGAATCCTTTGATCGGTTTGGCGGTGGTGAGGTCGGTAACCGCTTGGTCGAGATAGGGCTTCGCATCCTCAGGTGTCACGGTGAATGTAAGCTTGACCTGGGATTTCGGGAGATGGGTGATCGTCGGTTGCTGCATAGGTTTGTCGGTCGAGAGTAGGTGAAAATGTCCCAAATGTCAATCGATAGAAAGCTCCCGGCATTGAGCCGGGAGTCCTTTTTTCATCAGCGGATGTAACTGAGCGGATTCACGCGTTTACCGTTCACGTAGACCTCGAAGTGCAGGTGCGTTCCGGTGGAGTGTCCCGTCGTCCCGACCATGGCAATGACCTGTCCGCGCTTCACGTGATCGCCAGCCTTCACGAACATCTTGGAGCTATGTGCGTATCGCGTTTTCATGCCGTTTGGGTTATCGATGAGGATCATGAGCCCATAGCCTCCATTATTCCATCCCGCGATCTCGACGACGCCGTCGGCGGCCGCGTAGATCGGAGAGGAGTAGTCACCGTCGATGTCCACGCCTGTGTGCTTCCAGCTGTAGTATTGCGTGATGACGTGTCCGGATGTGGGCCAAAGAAGTTTACCGCTCGCCGGCACAGTACCCGTATCCGGCGGTTTTGGCACAGAGATCGGTGCCGTGACCGAAAGGGGCGGGGGTGAAGATGCGCGGGCGACGGCGACCGCTTGTGTTTGTACGATCGCCGGCGGCGTCCCACCTGGGACCATGACCTCTTGCCCAACGGCAAGGGTCGCATCAGTAGAAAGATGGTTGAACGATGTGATCTCATTCAGGTCCGCGCTGGTGCGTGACGCGATCTTTTGGAGGGTATCGCCTTTTTGGACCGTGACCAGCAAGCCGGACACCGGCGGGATCTTGAGCGTATCACCCGGTCTGATGTATTCCCGTTCGGACAGGTTGTTGTTCCATAGGATCGTGCCGACGTTCACCCCGAATTTTTGTGCGATCCCACCGATCGTGTCGTTCTCTTGGACCGTGTAGGTCTCTGTCTTGGTGCGCGGCGTGGCAGGAGCGCCCTGCGCTGTCTCTTCGATCGGCTGAGCCGCGATCGTTCCGGGGACAACGATCGAAGGAGCGACATCCGTCGTGATGTCGGAGTAATCAAAGTCGACATGTGGGATCGCGATGACCGTCGCAGATCCGAGGTAGGCGGTGTTTTTCGTCGCCGTTTCCGGGCGGACCTGTTCTTCCACGATCTCGGTCTGTTGACCGGTCGCGAGGGCGAAGAGAAGCGACTGCGTCCCGATGTCCTTTGCATTTGCCTGGCGTCCTTGGAAGTTCGTGAGGATCGTGGCGATCGCGATGATGCCGAGGGCTGCATGAAAGAGGTACCGGTTGGTCACGAAGAAGATGACGAAGCCGCGTGCGGGGAGGGCGAGGCGGCGGACACGCAAACGGATCATGATGCCGATCCGGTATATCGGAAGCACGAAAAAACGGACGAAGAGTCGTCCGAGTGGCGAAAGGCCACGCCCCAACGCGCGGAAGATCCGTTGGACTCCGCGTTTGATGCTTCGCATCACCCGAAAAGCGATGAGTGCAAGCCTGGTAGCGAAATGGGAGAGAGGAGAGGGAATAGAGACCTCGCTGACCCGTCGTACGCGTCGGGAACCGGAAGATCCGGGTATCCCGACAGGCGCGGACTGGGATGGGACGGTTCCGTTGGTGCGGAACCGGTTGTGACCTTTTGAGTGCGAATGACCGTACCAATGCTGCGGGGGAGGGTCAAGGGTCTTTGGCGCAAAAATGGCTTTGTTTAGCGGTAAAATGAGCATACTTCTGATAACAAAGCCAAATTTTAGGCTTCACCGACCCGGCGGTACTGGAGGGCTTCTGCGACGTGTTCCACGAGCACGGAGTCGGATGCGGAGAGATCTGCGATCGTGCGGCTGACCTTTAAGACTCGAAAGTACGCACGTGCGGAAAGGCGGAATCGATCGATCGCTTGGCGGAGGAGCGAGCGAGCGTCCGGTTCCAGGGTCACGAGCCGCCGCGTCTGTTCGCTCGTCAGTTCTGCATTCATGACGACCCGTGATCCGGCATATCGCTTTGACTGCAGATCACGAGCCGCTTGGACGCGCTGTCGGACCTGATCGGACGGTTCACCGGGCGAGAGGTCTGTCAGCTTGTCGGTCGGGACCTTCGGGACTTCGATCGCCAGGTCGATCCGATCGAGTAATGGACCTGAGAGTCGTTTGCGATATCGCATCAGTTGGAGCTGGGTACAGGTGCACGCGCGATCCGGATCCGTCGCGTACCCACATGGGCATGGGTTCATGGCTGCAACAAGGAGAAACCGTGCCGGGAAGACGACCGTACCCTGCGCGCGTGAAACAGAGACGAATCCATCTTCAAGCGGTTGGCGCAGATGTTCTAAGACGGCACGTGGGAATTCAGGGAGTTCATCCAAAAAGAGGACCCCGCGATGCGCAAGGGAGATCTCACCGGGTTTTGGGATCGATCCGCCACCGACGAGGGCGATGCCGGATGCCGAGTGATGTGGGGATCGGAATGGTCGGTGGGAAACATACCCTGTCGCCGGCAAGTTTCCGGCGACCGAATGGATGCGTGTCACATCCAGCGCCTCCTCGACCGTCAGTCGAGGTAGGACGCCGGGAATGGATCGGGCAAGGAGGGTCTTGCCGGAACCAGGCGGTCCTTGGAGCAGGAGGTTGTGGCCACCGGCGGCTGCGACCTCAAGCGCGCGCTTGGCTTGCTCCTGCCCGCGGATCGCAGAAAGATCCGGTGCGGTGATCATCAGATCCGGTGCGATCTCGCGTGGCTCCGTCCGTGCAAGAGGTGTCCGTCCGCGGATATGATCGACCACGTCGCGGAGCGTCCGTGCCGCGCGCACGGTCACGGACGGGACCAGGGAAGCTTCCTCCGCGTTCGCTTCAGGGACGATGATCTCTTCGATCCCCAGCGATACGGCGAGGAGCGCTGTGGAGAGCGCGCCGGTGATCGGTCGGAGCCGTCCATCGAGGGAAAGCTCACCGGCATAGAGACAGGCGCGCGGATCGCGGGTCGGAAGGTCCCCGTTCGCTGTGAGGATCGCGATCGCAATGGGAAGATCAAAACCGGTCCCGGCTTTTCGCAGATCAGCAGGGGCAAGGTTGATCGTGACCTTGGTCCGCGGAAATGGGAGCTCGGTATGTTTCATCGCGCTTTTGACACGCTCTCGGGCTTCTTGGACTGCGGCATCCGGAAGTCCCACGATGAGAAAAGCGCCCAGACCGGGAGAGATATCCGCTTCCGTCTCGACCGGATGTGCGTCGAGTCCGATGATCGATGATGTGAGGATGCGTGAAGACATAGTTCGAGGCCGCATCCGCACCCCTCTCTACACCGCTACGTGTTGTTGATCATCGTGTCAAGAAGAAAAAAAGACCCCAAGAAGGGGTCAGGACGTTTCTTTGGCCATTGCATCAAGACGGCGTTGAAGGGAGGTTCGCTCCAGATCGATGTCTTCGCGAACGTCCATGGGCATGGCGTGATATGCGTACTCGAGTGCGCAGAGCCGCATGAAGTGCTCACCGTATGGCACGGTCTTGCAGACCACGATGGCACGGCCACAGTCCGAACACTGGGCGACGCGAACATGGAAATCCTGTTCGAGCGTCTTGCCAGTCGGACTTTTATGCGACGGCAACTGACCGACGAAGGTAAAGGTCCGACCGCCGATCAGTGTATGTGTGCACGTCTCGTGCGGCGTATCGATGGCACTGACCAACAGGATGGTACTTGCGAGGAGAAAAAAGACCAAAACGAACGATGAAACCATGCGCACCTCCGCGCACGAACGTAGCGGAGCTTGGTCGGTCCGTCAAGCCTGGTGACGACGCGGTACGAGTAAAAGAAGGATCCCAAGACCGATGGCGATGTCAGCCACATTGATGACGGATCGATTGAAGAGAAGGATCCAATCAAAAACGAATCCCCAGGCAATGCGATCCGTGAGGTTCCCGAGTGCGCCCGCGAGGATACAGGCCCAGGCGATCGCGTCTCGCGTTTGATCGTGGCGAAGGCTGCGGATCAACAGGATGAGGACGCCGAGCGAGATCACACCCGTCAAAACAAGGATCGCCGTGTAGGGGACCGGCGCATTTGCGAGCAACCCGTGATTCTGATGGACCGTGAGCGCAAGAAGGTTCGGAATGAGCACGGCGGACGCATTCGCGAAGAGCGATTTTGTGAGACGGTCCAATAGAAAAAATCCTCCACCAGCAGCGAGGCTTACGAGGAGGGTGTGTTTGACTCGAGGCATGTGTATTGCGATGCGGACGGTGGAGAATGGGAGGACGTGCGTGTAACGGACGTGATTGTACGGCGAGCAATGACCGGAGCATTCGACGAACGGTTGCGCCGAACACGCATACCGACCTACATCTCCTGTGTCAGGATCTTCTTGCAGTTGATACAGCTTGAGGAAGCGGGTCGAGCCTCGAGGCGCTTCTCATCAATCGGTTTGTTGCAGTATTTGCAGACGCCGTAGGTCCCTTTTTCGATCGAGCTCAGTGCCTTGTCTACGTCCTTCAACTCGGCCTCGATCCGCGCCTCGATCGACAGATCGTCTGCATACTCCGCGATCTCCACGGCATTGTCATCGTCAGAGTTGCTTCCGGATTCAGGGTACGTCGGTTCAAAATGTCCCGGCCGCGTCGGGTCGCTTTTTCCAAAATCCTGCAGCTCCTGCTGGAACCGTTCCTTTTCCTGCTTCAATCGTTCCGTGAAGTGGGCGAGTTTCTCCGGGGTCATATCGATAGAGTAGCGCTTTGTTGCGGTACATCATAGTCAGGATCTCCTCTAGTGTCAATCTATGAGGCCATCCGTGATCAGAGGAGGTGTTGATTTTTGGGCAAAAAGAAAAGAGCCGCGGTGGGACCCTTATGCATAATGCGCAAATATGGTCTCGCGGCTCTTAGGCCGGAGTGCGGTTCGTTTCGTCGAGAGCTTCCAAGGGGAAGCGAGACGGCTGGTCGCCGTGACGATATGAACACGAGCTGGATTCCGGTCCAGAAAAAAGAACTGCTGTCCTGACCCAATCCTGGCGGTAGCCCCAAACGGGCCGATGGCACGTTATCGTGGGGACGCCTCGAAGCGTTTTCGTTGTGGTTTTTGATTTCATTTGTACCCACACGAAGCAGGTACTGGGTTTGAGTCAAGGCACTTGGATCGACCTCTGTGCTGTTTTGGGCACCGAGATCTATTTTGTATAGCAGTTTTGCAAAGAGCGTGAGGTCGTCGGCGCGCTTGGCGCCTCCTGAAAGAGTGTTGGAATCAGGCGGTTTCCGCGAGATTCTGCAGGTATACTGGAAAGAGCGTTGCCGCCGTAGCGGCTACACAGCAGATGCGCTGTGTATATACATGATACGTCGAAAATGGATCTGAATCAATCCACAGGGTTCACGGTGCAGGGTTAAGCGGAGAAACGAACTTATCCACAAAGCTGTGCAAAATGATATTTTAGGGTGTGGAAAGTTTTGACACGCAAACGAGTGCCTTACCGTCTTTTTCTGCGATGGAGAGGTCAAAAGCTAGGCGGAGTCCAGGGATCACACGATGAAAGAGGTCGGTCATGGCTGATCGAGAAAGATGGGCGATCACCGTGGCGTCATCACAAGGTGGCGTGCTGGATGTATTGACCCCATCTAGGACCGAGGCTGTGGTTTCTGTGAGACGGACTCGTGTGCCGGAGACGGCTTCCCAATCCGTGTATGCGGAGACGCTCGTGGCGTTCGGGAGAAGCATGCGTTCGGCGAGTGTTCCGTCTGGTAGCGTAATGGGTTCAAAGTCCGCTCGACGGCCGAGAGCGGCCACGGCTTGCCGCGTCGATGTTGGGAGGGACGGTGCGGCGCGAAGCTCAATGAGCGGGAGGGCGCTGGTCGTCGAGGTCCAGGAGAGGGTCTCGGGCGCTTGCTCCAGATCGAGTCCTGCGTCGGCGAGGGCGGATCGGACAGAGGGCCAGGCATCCGGAAGAGCGGTGAGATCGACCGCGATGTCTCCATTGGGTAATCCAAGTGAGGACGGGGTATTGATCTGCGCATTCGTGTACCAAATATTCCCATCGATCGGTCCAGCAAGTGTCGAACCGTTGTTGAGCGATCGAGTTAGATCGAGATCAAGATAGGCCGCATGACCGCGTGCGGCCCACGTAAGTTGAACGAGGGACCAGAGTGAGCGCGTGGAAACGTTTCGGATCGGTTCATCGGTCCATACGGCGACCAGACCGTCCGCATGCTTGGAACCGCTACCGATCGTGACCCACCGTGGGACGACCGCAAACGGCATCCAGCCATTCGCATCCTGAGAAAGGCCGATCACCATGGTTCCATGGGTGGATTCTGCGGCATTGCGCCAGACCGCCGGAAGCGCCTCTGGGAGAGGGGTGCCGCCATGGAGTGCCGCGATCGCGATGACGTGATCCGGGAGATGGATCGGACGGGTCATGAGATAAGCGACCCCGCCAAGAACGATGAGAACGATCGCGACGATCGTGACAAGGATGAGATTCCAATGCGGTCGACGTGATCCACGCACTTCACCATAGGCGAGGATCGGGCTGCCGTTCGGGGTATTCGTTTGGATGGTCGCGTCCGTCATGCGGAGGAGAACGTATCAAGGATGCGCTTCGAAGGCCAGCAAAAGACCCGCATATGCGGGTCTTTCTTTTCCTCTTGTTTCTGTTATGGCAGTTCCACCGGACCGGTCATATGCGGTCCTGCATTTTCGTCGTCGCGGCGCGGGGGACGGGGAGCGCGCGGCCCGCCCCGCCCTTCGCGAAGGGCGGGGCCGAATCCGCCACGGCCGCCACCGTTACCTCCACGTGGCGGTCCGCCGCGCAACGGCGTCTTATCGCGCTCGGATTCCTTATAGTTCGGATCCGCGCGCTTGATCGAGAGGTTGATGCGGCCCATGGAGTCGATCTCGTAGACTTTCACCGTCGCCATGTCGCCGACCTTCACGATGTCCTCCACCTTCTCGACGCGATATGGCGCCATCTCGCTGATATGCACAAGGCCTTCCTGCTTGGGGAGGATCTCGACGAACGCGCCGAAGTCCATGATACGCGTGACCGGTCCGGTGAAGACCTCGCCGACCGCGACTTCGCGTGTGAGTTGTTTGATCCAGTCCACGGCCTTCTGCATTCCGTCGGGGCTCACCGCGGTGACCATGACGAGTCCGTCATCCTCGATGTCGATCTCGACCTTGGTCTGCGCGATGATCTCGTTGATCACTTTGCCGCCCGGGCCGATGACATCGCGGATCTTCTCCGGATTGATGTGGAAGCTAACGATGCGCGGTGCCCACTTGGAGAGCTCGGCGCGCGGAGCCGGAATCGTTTTTTCGATCTCGTCGAGGATGCGGTATCGCGCGTCTTTGGCCATGGTCAGCGTCTCCTTCACGGTCGCGAGCGGGATGCCATGCGTTTTCGTGTCCATCTGGATGGCCGTGATGCCCGCGCGGGTCCCTGCGACCTTGAAGTCCATTCCGCCGTGGCCGTCCTCCAGGTCTTGGAGGTCGGTGAATACGCGGAATTTCCCATTCTGTTCGTCGCTCGCGACGCCCATGGCGATGCCTGCGACCGGTGCCGTGATCGGCACGCCCGCGTCCATGAGAGCGAGGGTCGAGCCGCATGTTGCGCCCATGGAACTCGAGCCGTTCGAGCCCAGGACTTCAGAAACGACACGGACCGTGTAGGGGAATTCTTCCTTGGTCGGGAGCACGGGTTGGAGCGCACGCTCGGCCAGGGCGCCATGCCCGATCTCGCGACGGCCCGGACCGCGGTTGCCCTTGGTCTCGCCTACGCTGAAGCTGGGGAAGTTGTAGTGGTGGAAGTACCGCTTGGTGGTCTGGAATTCCATGGTGTCGAGCGTCTGTTCCATGCCCGGGGAGCCAAGCGTGACGGTCGAGAGCACCTGTGTGGATCCGCGCTCAAAGAGTCCGGAGCCGTGCGTTCGTGGCACGAAGCCGGCCAGGGTGCCCAAGGCGCGGATGTCCGTAAGTCCGCGACCGTCTGCGCGCCGTCCTTCTTCGAGGATCAGGCGCGAGACCTCCGCGTCCACGAAGTCATCCACGACCTCCATGGCCTTCTTCCGATCGTCTTTGGAGATCTCCTGGGTCGCAAGATGCGCATCGAGTTCTAGCTTCAGTGCTTTGACCGCGGCCTTGCGGTCCGCTTTGGTCATGAGTGGCTTGGCGAAAAGCGTGGAAGCTTCGCGCGTCTTTAAGAATGTACGCGCCGTCTCAAATAAGCCTTCGCGCACGGCGACCGCTTCCTTCTCTTCGTCGGTCTTGGGTGTGAAGAGGTCGGCTTTGGGTTTGCCGACTTCGGCCGCGACCTTTTTGATGAGTTCAATAACGGGCTTCAGATGCTCCTGCGCCATTTCGATGGCCGTGTACATGTCGTCTTCCGTCACCTGGCTTGCGCCGGACTCGAGCATGACGGTCTTGCCGTCTGCGCCCGCGACCACGAGGTCGAGGTCTCCGAATTCGGTCTCAGCATACGACGGATTCAGGATCCATTTGCCGTCGAGACGTCCCATACGGAGCGCGGCGATCGGACCAGCCCACGGGATCTCGGACATGGCGAGCGCGCAGGATGCGCCGATGAGACCCGGGATATCCGCATCATTCGCCTGGTCATGCGAAAAGACGGTCGCGACCACGGCGACCTCGTTGCGCTGGCGATCATCAAAGAGGGGACGGATCGCGCGGTCGATGAGACGTCCGGATAGGACCGCCTCGTCGGTCGGCCGGCCTTCGCGCTTCATGAAGCGCGAGCCTTTGATGCGGCCGGCGGCATACATGCGCTCTTCGAAGTCGACCTGGAGCGGGAAGAAGTTGAGGCCTTCGCGGACGTCGCCCAAGGTGGCGGTACAGAGGACAAGCGTGTCGCCGTAGCGCACGGTGCAGGACCCCCCGGCTTGTTGGGCAAGTTGGCCCACGCCGATGGTCAGCGTCCTCCCGCCCCATTCGATGGAGAATTCTTTTTGCGGTTGCATAGGTGTTCGATTGAACATCGGAAGCTCGATGAGCTGCGATGCGCTGGAGCTCCGTATCGACGCAGGCGTATCACGCATACGGCGAGGAGATACGGTGCGAAGCGCAAGCAGGTCGCGGGGTTCTGATGTTTGACCTCGTCTCGAGACGAAATCAGCCCTAAGCTGATCAGTGTCTCGAGACGAAGATGTGGGTAAACGGACCGGTAGGCCGGCCAGCGTGTGGACGTTCGCTACGCGCCGACCCGCAACCCGCGGTCTTAGAACGTCACGTGCACACGCTTCGCTCCCGGACGTTTCCGGCCCGCGGCCGCGCGTTTGGACGAGATGAGCAATTCTTTTTTCCCGGAGATATCAGTGAACTTGTCGCAGACCGTCTTGAGTTGCGCGTTCGTGGATTCCGCAAAGGCTGCAACCTCGACATAGAGTCCGTGTTCCTGGAGGTATTCGACGAGCGGAACGAAGTCGCCGTCCCCGGACATGAGGACGATCGCGTCGCACTTCGGAGACAGCTTAACGGCATCGATCGCCAAGCCGACGTCCCAGTCTGCCTTTTTCTCGCCACTCGAGAATTCCTGCACGTCTTTGACGCGCAGCTCAATGCCCGCTTCCTGGAGCGCTTCGAAGAAGGGGGCTTCTTCACCGGTCTTGGATTTGGCGACGTACGCGATCGCGCGCACGATGGGACGGCCATCCGCCAGGTTTTCGACGACCTTGCCGAAAGCAAGCCGCGCGCCGTGGATGTGTTTGGCCGAGTGATACATGTTTTGCGTGTCGATCAAGACCGCCACGCGTTGGTTGGAATGGGTGATCATAAAGTGATCACATCCTGCGGTATGAAAAATGATGATGAATGAAAGTGCAGGATGCGCATGAAAGATAGCGTTTTTTTAGGAAAAAGTCAACCCCGCCGTGAGGAACGGCGGGGCGTGAGTGGCGCGTCAGAGACGAGCGGACGAGCCGAAGATCCGGCGCGTGAGTGAGGCGAGAAGACCGGGCTTGGACGATGCGAGCGCCCGGGGCGGCGCCACGCTGACGAAGGCGATCGTCATGTGTGGCATCACGATCTTGCCGCAATCGACCTCTTTCAGAGAGACCGTATAGATCCCATCTCCCTTGAATTCCGAGCGGATCTCTTCGGTCGGAGAGCCGTCACGGCGGCGGGTGGTGATCACCGCATTGAGCGCGGAGGTGAATCGGATCCGATAGACCCCGTCGTCATAGGCGATGAACGTGAACCCTTTCATCCCATATCGATCTTCCGGATCGAACGGGAACGGATCGGTCTGCCCGAAGATGAGAGATTCGGGGGGACGGATCCCGGTCTGTCGACAGATCCGGTCGTCGATGATGATCAAGAGTCGAAGATGGTTCCCGGCGTACATCCGTCCTCCCAGTTTTGCTACGTGTGGATCCAAAGGGCGAGCGACCAAGGTATGTCAGTTCGATGGACGTGTCAACGCATACCAAAAACGACCGGCGGGGAGCCGGTCGTTGTGGTCTTAGATCTTCAGCTTGGCCATGAGGTCGTCGTAGGCTTTGGCGTCCTCGCGCTTGAGGTACTTCATGAGCCGGCGACGTTCACTGACCTTCTTGATGAGACCGCGGCGGGACGAGAAGTCCTTCTTGTGACCTTTCAAGTGCTCGGTGAGATCCTTGATCTCTTCCGTGAGAAGTGCGATCTGGACCTGCGGCGAACCGGTATCGGTCGCGTGGGTCTTGAACTTCTCAATGATCCGCTTCTTCTTATTGGGATCCAACATACGGGGTCCGATCCAGTCGCCCACGACGGATCCGTGAGGATCGCTGTCATGGGCGGCTGGACCCGGGAATACGCGCGAAGGGGAGCGAATGCCTCCCTTGCGTAGGAGTTAAAGGTGGCAGGAACGTACCATGGGACGGTGTCCCTGACAAGGGGTGGAAGATGAAAACGCCCCCAAGATCGGGGGCGGAAGGGATCAAAACAGTGGTTCCGGCGTAGGGATGTGCAGTTCTTTCAGGGCGGCGACATCATTGAGACGCTCGAGTTGCCATCGGGATTGTATGTTTCGCGTGTACCGGAGCGTCGTGAGAGAGGCGTTGTCGATGGTGATCGCATGGAGGAATTTCCAGTCGATCTTGAGGATGTAGCGGACGAGGCTACGCAGGGCATTGCCATGTGTGACCACGAGTGCGCGCATGCGACGACCGGTGTCATGCCACAGTGGGTTGCACTCGATCGATCCGTATAGCCACTTTCCCATCCGTTGTTCCACCATCCGGTCGGATTCACCGTTCGGGGGACGGAAATCGATCCCATATCGGCGGATCTTCTCCCGTACCTCGGTGGTATAAACGTCGGCGATCAGCTTTCCATCCCAATCGTCATGGCGCCACTCGATGAGACGTTCATCCGTCTCGAGCGGGATCTCGCGGCCGAGCGCGAGGTGATATTTGCGCTGGATGATCTCTGCGGTCGCGCGAGCGCGCGGGAGGGTCGAGCTGTAGATCCGATCGTACGGGACCTTCCGTTCCACGAATGTTGCAGCGACGTAGCGTGCCTGGCGTTCGCCACGTTCCGTGAGCGGGGCGTCGGCACGCCCCACCCGGTCCGTCAGCGTGTTGGAGATGGACTCGCCATGTCGCATGAAGTCGAGGGTGACATCGAGCCGGTGGTGCATGGGACCTCACTGTCAAAGGTTCTTCCGCCATTTCACGGGAATCGACGTCACTCGTCAACGGTTCGTTTTGCGACGCTTGGGTGGTATCATGGCCGCCATGGCACAGAGCAAGCTGTCTTCCTATCTCCGACAATTCTTGGAATATCTCGAGATCGAGAAGGGACGGTCTTCGCTCACGATCCGGAACTATGAGTTTTATCTCCATCGATTCATCGAGTGGGCGAAAGATCCGAGACCGTCGGAGGTGACGTCGGACGTCATGCGCCAATATCGGTTGTATCTGAACAGGCTCGAGGATCCCCAGCGAGGTCTGCTCAAAAAGTCTACGCAGAATTATCATCTCATCGCTTTGCGGTCCTTCCTGAAATACCTCGCGCGGAACGATATCGAGACAATGGCACCGGAGAAGATCGAACTCGCCAAACAGGGGAGCCGTGATGTGTCGTTCTTAGATGGAGGCGATCTGGAACGTCTCCTCGAAGCACCGAGTGCGAGCGATGCATCTGAGGTCATCAAGCTGCGTGACCGCGCGATCCTCGAATTGTTCTTCTCAACAGGTATGCGCGTCTCCGAACTCGCGAATCTGAAAAAGGATCAGATCAATCTGGAACGTGATGAGTTCACGGTCCGCGGGAAGGGTGATAAGACGCGCGTGGTCTTCCTCGCGCATCAGGCGCGGTATTGGCTGAAGCTCTATTTGGATAAGCGCAAGGACGAGTCGCCGTACATGTTCGTTCGTCATGACCGGGCGAAGAGTGGACAGGTCGAGGCAGGACCGCTCACGCCGCGATCCATCGAGCGACTCGTGAAGCGGTACGCGATCGCGGCCGGTATTCCGAAGAAGGTCTCTCCGCATACGCTTCGGCATTCGTTTGCGACGGATCTCCTCATGAACGGCGCAGACATTCGGAGCGTGCAGAGCATGCTCGGTCATGCGTCCATTACGACGACCCAGATCTATACGCACGTCACGAACCAACAGCTTCGCGAGGTGCATCAAGCCTTTCATGCCAAGCGGCGTGAAGATCCATAAAACACGAATATGCGCATTGAAACGAAAGACGGCTCCACGGCTCCGGTCGGGTTGATCATGGAAGAAGATCTGATCCATCGGTTTCCTGATCGGAAGGCGGACATCATCAAGCGGGCGATCACCACGCGGGAAGAGCGCCTGCTCACATTGAAGGCGGCACGTTCCCGGTTTGGATGGCATCCTGCGCATACGGCGAAGGTGCTCGTCGTCTCTGCGCTCGCCACGTTCGTGCTCGCGTATCTATTCTCACTCGTGTCGTCGTTCGGACATTTTTATGCGCAGGCGAAAGCGATGTCCATCGATATCGCCGTTCCGGTCATTGGGAGCCAGCATGTGGCGATCGGAAGTTTTGTCCCGACCTCGACCCCGCTCGGCATCGCGTCCATGATCCCGCAGTATGGGATCTGGGAATCGGTGCTTGCGGGTCTGGTGGTCGCGGCGCTCGTCATCATCGAACGTCTTCTGCTCGCCAGTGCGAATTATTCGTCCGTCAAACGGATCAAGGCGGCAGAACGTCGGATCGGGGAGGAGATCAAGTCGTTGAGAACGTGGACGAAGGGTTGATGTGAGGTGCAAGATGTGATATATTCCGTCATTCAGATCGCAGCGATCTAAGCCCCTGTAGCTCAACTGGATCGAGCACCGGACTTCTAAGCCGTGAGATGGTGGTTCGACTCCACCCGGGGGCACCAGCGAAAAAGACGATCCAGAAGGATCGTCTTTTCGTCACCGGGAGGAGTCGAACGGGGAGGGTGATGGGAACCGGGAGGTTCCCATGGCGGAGGGGGCGACACCGCCCTTGCGAAGGGCGGGGGAGTTGGGAACCGAAGGGTTCCCAAGAGCGAGCTTCGCGAGCGAGTGAGATTCCACCCGGGGGCACCAGGCAAAAACGACCCAAACGGGTCGCTTTTGTTTATCAGATCTGACAATTGACGGCGGAAGGTTATAGACGCATACTCGCGTCCTGCCGACGAGGAGGTGTTATATGGGATTCTGGCAGAACCGCGTTCTTTTTGATGGGAAAGCGTCGGAGTCGAATGATTCCGATCTCCATAATGTGCTGGATGTGTTGGTCAGCGATCATCCGCCGGTCCATGCGCTGCTGCATGTCTTCTCCCGCGCCAGGGAAAGCGGCGCCTTTCGGCGGGACTTCGTCTCGTTCGTGAACATGGTGGCCGCAGGAGACTTTCCGATCTCCGCGCCCGCGAAACGGATCTTCGACACCTGCGTCGTCAGGCTTCCGAATTGATGCAGTCTTCTTTCCCGCCCCGATCCATTCGGGGCTTTTTTCTTGGAGAGAAGGAGATTCGAGACCCTTGCCAACGCTGCGAAAATCAGATACATTCCCACCGCTTTTCCCGCGTTCTGCGTGGCAGAGCGTAGGCATCGCGCTGTCAGACTTCGAGCGAAGCGAGAAAACGCAGGCGGTCGTCAGAGCGAATTCGTCCTTGCGAGCGTCAGCGAGCAAAGCACAGCGAGCCGTCGGGGCACGAGCGTGACACCGGAGGTGGAGCGCGAAGTGCATGACGGCGAAAGCGAGCACATGGTGGCTATGGTGTAGAGGTAACACAGCGGGTTGTGGTCCCGTTATCATGGGTTCGATTCCCATTAGCCACCCCACAAACAAACCTCCCATTTGGGAGGTTTGTTTGTGGGAAGGACTGGTAAGGGAATCGAACGGGAAGGGGTTCGGGGAAACGGAAGTTTCCCCGTGGCGGAGGGACCCCGCCCTTCGCGAAGGGCGGGGTGGGAACCGATGGGTTCCCATGCGCAGCGAGCACTCGCGAGCAGTGAGATTTCCATTAGCCACCCCACAAAAACTCCACCCTCATCATGGGTGGAGTTTTTATTATGGCCGTTGAAATGGGGATCGAACCGTGGGAAGGGTGAAACCGTGAGGTTTCACTTGTGGAGGAAAGCTCATGAAAACCCGAATGTTTTCGAGGGAGGGCCCCGGATGTTATCCGGGGGACGAGGTGAGCATTCCCATAAGCCACCCCACAAAACATCCCAATTTGGGAAATGTTTTGTTTTGTTCTATATTCTTCGTTTCCTATACAGCGGCGCATAGAGGTCGTCGTGCGGATCGATATGGAGCTCGTTGCGCTGGATGCGATCGCGGAATGCTACTGTCGCGTCCGTGATGAGCGCGAGCGGACAGCGTTCGCGTCCTTCGCCCATCTCAAGGACGGCTGCGGTCGCCAGACTGTCGGCGACGTCTGTGCGCGAGTAATGGAGCTTCCGTCCGAAAAGGTCTTTGGTCCCACGATAATTGCGGAGGCCGGAGAATCCCGCGTAGCCGAGCGCGATACCCGCGACCCCTGCACGGAATTGCAGTGTTCGACTGTCCGTGATGAGGACGCCGAGCTTTTTCAACCGAAATCTTTTCATGAGCGCGCGGCGGAGCACGTGCGCGGTATGGAAACTGTCACGCGGGAGGAGGATGAGTTTGCCGTCCGCGTTCGATGCGTCGATGCCCGCGGTGGGCATGACCTCGCCGTCTTTGATCGTGAGCCAGACGTATTTCGTGCGGATCGCGAATTCGCTCTCTTGTTTGATGAGCCGGGCTTTTGCCCGTGCGCTTTCTGCGACCGCGGTCCGTCCTTCGGCGAGCGCAACGATCTTTGAGGTCACGACAAGGATGCTGCGTTCCGGCAGGCGCGGGACAAAGCGCTCGATGAACACGAGCAAGTCTTCTCCTTCTCTGAAGATCCGCGTGCGGATCGGCGTGATGGTCATAGGAGTATCATGTTATCATTCCTCTATATGGCAAAGACACTCCCAAAGACAAGTAGCGTGCAATTCGAAGAGCCGCCGATCACGCGGTTTTTGTTCGCGGACACGCGGATCGCGTGGGTCTGGCTCCTCGTTCGGCTCTACGTCGGGTACCAGTGGTTCGAGGCCGGTTGGGCCAAGGTGAATAATCCCGCATGGGTCGGTTCCTCTGCCGGAACCGCGATCTCCGGCTTTCTCAACGGCGCACTCGCAAAGACCGCCGGCTCGCATCCGGACGTGTCTGGATGGTACGCCGCGTTCGTCCAGCACGTCGCTCTTCCGAATGCCGCGCTCTTCTCGTATCTCGTCACGTTCGGCGAACTTGCGGTCGGGATCGGATTGATCCTCGGGCTCTTCACGGGCATCGCGGCGTTCTTCGGTACGTTCATGAATCTGAACTATCTTTTTGCGGGGACTGTGAGTACGAATCCATTCCTGTTGTTCCTTCAGCTCTTCCTCATCCTTGCGTGGCGTGTCGCTGGTTGGTTTGGTCTGGATCGGTGGATCCTTCCTGCGATCGGGACGCCGTGGCAGGCTGGGACGATGTTCGAAAAAGAAATAGAACCGACATGGATGGCACCATCCGCGCAGATATCCATCCGGGTTCCATGCGTCATCATCGTGCAGAAGCACCATCAGAAGACCGGGCGAGCTGACGCAGGGGATCGTGCAAGAGATCCTCACGAGTGCGGCCGTGCACCCGCGCGGCATCAAGGTGCGTCTCACGACCGGAGAGGTCGGCCGCGTCCAGCACGTGATGGCGTGACCATGGTGCGTCTGCTGTAATGCGGATGATATGGCAGGTGAAAAGATCCCATCACACGAATCAAAGGACCTGACATCCGTGGAGTTCACGTGCGAAGATGCGAAACTCCACGGGCACCTTTTTACTCCGGAAAAACGTGCTGAAAAGCTACCGGGTGTGCTGTTCATCCATGGATGGAAAGGTTCGCAGGTCGGAAACTTGGAATATGCCAAGGCGGCTGCAGAAGATGGTTTTGCAGGGTTCACATTCGACCTGCGCGGGCATGGGATCAGCGAAGGTGATGCGCAGAAGCTGACCCCGGAAGACTTCTTACATGACGCGATCGCGGCGTATGATGCGTTCGTCGCGGATCCGAACGTGGATCCCGAGGACGTGACGGTCGTGGGTACGAGTTTCGGATCCTTCCTCGCGGCGCGTTTGACGGAAGTGCGGAAGGTACGGAGCCTCATCCTCCGCGCGCCAGCAGATTATCCGGCCGAAGATCTTTCTAAACCCGTAGCCGAGCTCTCCGGTTCATCTGAACTCAAGGCGTGGCGCAGCGGTTCGCATACTCCGGAGGGGTCGAAGACGCTTGCAGACGTGCAGGCATTCGACGGCAACATTCTCATCATCGAATCCGAACACGACGAGGTCATCCCGCATCAGATGGTCGAAAATTTCCTCGCGGCCGCACCGAAGGAACGGACCGACCATGCGGTCATGGCTGGCACATCACATGCGCTCAAGGACCCAAAGGACTGGGCTGCGTATCAAGCGATCTTGCTCGGCTGGCTGAAAAAGACGCATCCCGATTTTACCCCTCCCACGGTGTGATCTCGTTCAAGGTCTCAAGCCGGTGCATTTTGTCTCGTTGGATCCGATCAAAAAGTCCATCATCGGTGATGAAATAGATCCGCACACCATTCTCGTGCATCCCGCGCAATGCCGACGGGTAATGCGTGATGTGCGTCGGGGTGACAGCGACATCGCTGATCCATTCGTATTCTTTTCCGATCTTCGCGAACGTCTCTGACGGGAGCTCATAGAGATAGCCGCCGGTGTCTTTCGCGAGCGCTTCTTCCGGTGTGCCCCAGACGCAGACGAACGGGATGTCCTGTTCGTATCCAAAGCTCGATAAGATGTCGGGGGAGAGCATGAATTGGCTCGCGAGCCCTTTGTGTGCCGTCGCGAAGACCGCGGGTCCTGGATGGATCCTGTCTTCGTCCGGCGGAAGGTGGACGGGCTGGAGTGCGCCATCGATCTTGGATGGCGAGCCATGATAGAGGGTCGCGGGTGTTTCCATGATCAGACGATAGCGCAGCGTGCGATGTTCGTCAGCGTCCACGATCTCCACTATTCCGACAGGGATCATTTCGACGGTGTATGATGGGGGCATGACCCGCAACCCGGTATGAACGCCTCGCTGAAGACCGCGGGGTTCATCGCCATCTCATCCATCAGGAAGGGGAGCCACTCCACATCCGCGCTCCTCATCTTCATCATGTCGTTGAGTTTCCTGAATCTGATGTTCATCAGTGGGATCCTGGGTGGGCTCACGCACGGGATCGTGCAGACCATGGTGGATACATATACCGCACACATCACGATCGATCCGCAGGAGGTTCCGCGGCCCAAGACCTACATCCCGGACCAGAGCGATCTTCGGGCGCAGGTCGCCAAGATCCAGGGGGTGACTGCGACGGCGCGACATTACACCCTGTCCGGGACGATCTCGTACGACAAGAATAAGAACGGGAATTACAAGTATGTATCCTCGCCGGTCATCGGCATTGACCCGAACGATGAACAGAACGTGACGACCATCTCCAAGTATATGGTCGCTGGATCGTATCTCGACGGGTTGAGGGATGACGAGATCGTGCTTGGTGCCGGGGTCGCTGGCGGATACGATCTACCGGAAGCGACGGATCTGGGTGGCGTCAATGTCGGCGACAAGGTGACGATCGCCTACAACAATGGCATCACGCGGACGTACACGGTCAAAGGGATCTATCTTGTCGTGATCGGGAGCGTCGCAAATCAAGCGTTCGTCTCCGCACGGGAGGCGGAGTCGATCTTGTCCGAGTACAACGGGGCGTCGCAGATCCTCGTGCGCGTTGATACGTCCAAAGCGCCCCTTGCGACGGTCGAGTCAGAGATCAAGCGCATCGCGCCTCAATTGAAGGTCCGGACGTATCAGGATCTGCTCGCACTCATCGAGCCGATCCTCAATGCGTTCGACCTCATATCGTATATCGTCACGGTCATCAGCATCGTGGTCGCTGCGATCACACTCTTCGTCCTCATCTACATCAATGCGCTGAATAAGCGGCGGCAGATCGGCGTCCTGAAGGCGATCGGCATCGAGCAGCGGGTCATCATCTTATCGTATGTGCTGCAGGCGATGTTCTATGTGGCGTGCGGCATCCTGTTGGGCTCCACGTTCGTCTTCCTCGGGGTCGCTCCTTACTTTCGATCCCACCCTCTTGATCTGCCGATCGGGAAGGTCTCCCTCGTGCTTACGACCACGCGGATATGGATCGGGGTCGTCAGCCTGTTCATTGCCGGGATATTGGCCGGGCTGATCCCAGCACGGGTTGTCGCGCGTGAAGATATCTTGAAAGCCATATGGGGATGAGCACCACACCGATCATCCGTGCTTCTGGCTTGGAAAAGATCTATCCGGGCGAGGTGCCGACGCATGCCTTGAACAGCGTGTCCTTCGATATCGAAGAGGGCGAGTTCATCGCGATCATGGGACGGAGCGGTTCCGGTAAATCGACGCTCCTACACCAGTTGAGCCTCATCGATACGCCCACGGCTGGGACCTTGATGCTCGATGGGACGGATGTCCTCGCGCTGACCGAACGGCAAAAGGCGCATTTCAGACTGTCGCGTTTGGGATATGTCTTTCAGGAATATGCCCTCCTCGTCGAGTTGAACGCATTGCAGAACGTCCTTCTGCCTGCCATGGCGCTCGGGAAAGACGGAGACGAACGGGAACGGGCGATCGATCTGTTGCGGCGCGTCGGTCTGGGGAATCGCCTCGATCACTTTCCGAATGAACTCTCCGGAGGCGAGCAGCAGCGGGTCGCGATCGCGCGCGCGCTGGTGAACAGCCCGAAGATCATTTTTGCGGATGAGCCGACAGCGAATCTCGACAGCATATCCGCCAAGACCGTTCTGGAGCTGTTCACCAAACTGAATGTCGAGCTGAAACAGACGATCGTGATGGTCACACACGAGCCGGACGATCGACAGTATGTGGATCGGGTCATCCGTCTATTGGACGGCAAGATCGAAACGATCGAAAAGGGTGGTCGCACATAAGAGCGCCTCGTCAGGAGGACCGATCTGCGCTACCCTCGCAATATATGAAGCGCAACGCATGGCCGAGCGATCAAACTGCGCTCTTCCTCATCCAGCTTGTGATGGCGTACGAGTGGACCCACGCAGGGATCGAGAAGATCGCGAGTGGGACCTTTGTGTCATCTCTGCCGCAGACGCTTGAAGCCTTTGCATCCAAAACGACCTTCCGTTGGTATGCGGCGTCGGTGCTCCAGAACGGGTATGTCCGATCCCCTGCCTTCGCACAGATGGTCCAGTGGGGTGAGATCCTGACAGGGATCGGCCTAGTTTGTGCGGTCATCTTCGCGCTCGTGACGCGCGGCCCACGTCGCCGCGCCTCTGCCTGGCTTGGTGGATTTTCCGCGCTCGTTGGTGCAGTGATGAATATGAACTTCTACTTGGCGGCAAGTACGACAAGCGTCAGTACGGCCGGGGAGAACGCCGTGATGTTCTGGATCCAGGTGATCCTCATGGTCTGGTGGATCCGCGTGGCACGCGACGCACGCGTCTCACGGATCAGCTGAAGCGCGTTTGGACGACCGTCCCGGCAAGGAGGAGGGCGATCCCCGCAAACCAGGCGGCGGCAAATTGAAGAATGAGAGAAGATGCGCGTCGTTCCGTCTCGCGCAGCGATCGTCCGGCAAGTGCGAACCCGGCATTCGGTCCGTCTGTATGGACGAGGACGGCGGCGATGCGGACGTCGGGGCGTGGCTGCCAGGTCACGCGTTCTTCTCCGTGGCTGCGTGTGAAAGCGAACACGCCTGACGGTGGAACGGGTGCTTTACCATCGAGCACGCCGGAGGAGGCGAGCGGCGTTCCGGCGTCGTCATAGAGGATGAGGAAGGGCGCAAGGCTTTTGCTGATGTCGACCACAGGGCCTTTTGGCACAAGCAGGGAGGCGGGTTCACCACCACCCATAGCACGTGCCGCATCTTCCGCCATCTGGATCTGCGGATCGTTCGCTCCTTGGCGCAGGGCCTGCTGGACCGCGAGATATGAGGTCCCAAGGGCCACGCTCAAGGTAATGACACCGATCACGAACGGCGCGGAGATCGAGGGGAACGGCTTACGGCGATGCATGTCGTGAGCATATCGCGTGTGAGGGCTCGGCGCCACGCACACCTCATATGGCCGAGGAGATGGAAATTCGGATTTCATGTATCATTATCTCAATATGTCACCTTCACCCATTCTCCGTCCCTCCGTCCTGCTGTTCATGCTCTCGCTCGGCGCGGTCCTTGCGCCGACGCCACTGTTGGCCGCGCCCGTGATCAGCGGAGTCTCTCCGACGACCGTGGCCGCTAATATTTCCGCAAACCTATCTGCGACCGTGAATGCCCCGGCCGGGATCCAGGCCTGTAAACTCTACGTCGACCTGAACGAGATCGGGCAGATGACGGTCTCGGGCAATACGGTGACGCTGCCGTATACCTTTACGAGTGGCGGGTCGCATATCGCCTTCGTCTTTTGTCGCGACAACAATGGGAATGCGGCCGCAGGGCCGAACACGGCCATCTGGGCAAGTGGTGCGATCGGTCAAAGTGCACCGTTCTCCGGAGGCGCGGGACAGACACCGACCCCGACCGACGTCAACGCAACAGAGACGTCAATGACCGACACGCCGACCTCAACGCCCGTACAGACCACAGGGGAGCTCATCAAACTCGCATGCCCGGAAACGGCGACGGTCAACGATCCCTGTCACGCGGTCTATTATCGGAGTACCGACGGATCGCGCCATGCGTTTTCGAATAGTAAGGTCTTTTTCACATGGTATGACAATTTTGACAGTGTGATCACGGTCACGCCCGAGGTCATGGGGTCTTCACTGCTTGGGAAGAACGTGACCTATCGCCCTGGAGTGAAGTTGGTGAAATTCGCGTCCTTGGATCGCGTGTATGCCGTGGCACAGGGTGGGATCCTCCGCTGGGTCACGACCGAAGATGTCGCGCGCTCGCTCTATGGTGATGATTGGAACACGAAGGTCGATGACATTCCTGATACATTCTACGGCGATTACACGTTCGGAGCGGATATCACGGAACAGAACGGGTATGACGTGGCCACGGAATTGACCACGGGGATGAATATCGAATCCGATCTGTGATCGGAATAGAACGGCTATGACGGAAACAGCGATCTTCGGCGGCGGATGCTTCTGGTGTACGGAAGCGGTCTTCGAAAGCCTTCGGGGCGTGAAAAAGGTGCGGCCCGGATATGCGGGAGGCTCTCGCCCGAACCCTTCCTATGAGGATGTATGCACGGGTGAGACCGGGCATGCAGAGGTGATCAAGATCGAATTCGATCCGTCCGTCATCTCGTATGATGACCTGTTGACCGTATTCTTCGCCGCGCATGATCCAACGACGTTGAACCGTCAGGGGAATGACGTTGGGACGCAATATCGATCCATCATTCTGACCACGACAGAGGCGCAGCGGGATGCGGCAGAGGCTTTCATCGCGAAATTGAATGAGGACGGGCAGAAAGTCGTGACAGAGGTGAAGCCTCTGGAGACGTACTACGAAGCTGAGGCCTATCATCATCATTACTTCAAACAGCATCCGGAAAAGGCCTATTGCCAGTTGGTGATCAATCCGAAGTTGGAAAAAGTGCGGAAACGGTTCGCAGAGTTGATGCAAGATGGCGCATAGGATCGTTTCCGATCAAAAAAGACCCCACGCGGGGTCTTTTTTAGATCTGATCACGGCGTGGTCGGCGCGGCGTCGGTCATGACCTTCGGTGTATGTTGGACGAGTTCTGATCCGATCTCTGCATTCGGGAGATGGATGGTCTGTGGTCCGGCGGCATAGGGCGCGACTTGATAGGGGGTGAAGACCACGGTCACGCCGTCAGCTGTCGGATAGAGGAGTTGGTAGTTCGTCCAATCGGCTTTTGCACCACTCTCGATCCACGAAGCACCGTCCGTACCGAGGTCGGTGAGTTTTGTTTTGAGTTGCGCGATGGCGTACGTGGACAGATGGGGAAGAGATGCGGATGGGTCAGTGAAAAGATCTTGCGGTTGGATCTCTTTATGCTGTTTCGTGTCGAAAAGCACGAGCAGATAGATCTCGTTCGGATGGGCGCCGCCAGTGTAGATACTTCCTGAGCCATAGACCACGATGAGGCCGGGAGCGTGGGAGACGACCCGCGCGTTCAGATCGAGCGTCCAGGGGAACCCGGCGCTCATGGACATAAGCTGGGGCGTGATGCCTTTCGTGTCATTGAGGAAGTCGTTCAGGAGGGCGTGCGCCGAAGAAGCGACCGTGAGATTGAAAGCGTCCACGATCTGCGCATCACCGTTCTGGAGTTCCGGATAGGTGACATTCGCCGTGTACCCATCGCCATTCGCGGTCAGCGTCTTGGTCGTTGTTTGTAGAACTTGCGGTGCGACGGGGGTCGAGCTCGCGGTCACCGTGGCCGGAGGTGGTGGCGGCGGAAGGGAGGGTGTGGCGATCGGTGCCCGAGGCGCGGGAACGGGTGGGAGGGTACCTGGAAGCGCACATCCGGCGCCGAATGTCGCGAGGACGAAGAGGAGAAGAAGGGGTTTCATACGCGCACTTTAGCCAAGAAGAGTGCTGCCGACAATGTCGCGTATGTCCACATCTTGAACAATGCGTCGGACCCTGCTACACTCAGGACCCTTCAAGAGCGTAGGTCGTTCCTTTTTCTCACCATACGAAGCGAAAAGAGGTTGCATGCTGTCTCAACAGGCTGATGGGGGAGGTATGAGTCCGATGGGTTGGATATGTGAATGCGGTGCGGAGAACCCGCACGATATCGCGTATTGTCAGGGATGCGGGAAGCTGTTGCGGCCACGGGGGATGGGGTCGTCCGACGGATCCCTGCCACAGCAGTCAGATCCGCGCTCCGGCGTGGCGGACTTGCTCAACCCAGAGGACGAGCCGACCCTGACGAGCCTGCGGGCCCCGGTCCTCGTGGAGGACGAGGAACCAGACGCGCTCCTTCTCCAGGATGTCGGTCGAAAGTCCTTGGCATATCTCCTCTTGTCGCTCATCGCCCTTTTGCTCGTGTGTATCGCGATCGCGCTCTGGCGCATCGCGCTACGTGCGTGATCTTCGTGCCCCGACCGTTATGTCGGGGCTTTTTTGTGCCATTGCCGGACCCGGAACTTCGGGATAGGCTTTCTCTATATGACCTACACCATTCTCTTTGTCGTCTTGGTCCTTCTCCTCTCATCCATCCGTCAGATCAATCAGTATGAGCGCGGCGTGAAGTTCACACTTGGCCGATTCACACGGATCGTGGATCCGGGGTGGCGACTCGTCTTTCCCGTCTTCCAGCTTCTGAAGCGGGTGGATGTCCGCGTCAAAGCCGTCGAGGTGCCATATCAGGACGCGATCACCAAGGACAACGTGTCATGCAAGATCAACGCGGTCATCTATTATCGGATCGACGATGCAGGGAAGTCGGTCATCGAGGTCGAGAACGTTTGGAACGCCGTATCACAACTCGCACAGACGACCATGCGGAATATCGCAGGGGAACTGACGCTGGACGAGCTCCTGTCAGAACGTGATCAGGCATCAGCCCGCATCAAAGAGCTCATCATGACGCATACGTCCAACTGGGGCGTGGAGGTCCAAGGGGTCGAACTCAAGGATATCTCTCTGCCGGAAGAGATGAAGCGGACGATCGGAAAGCAGGCAGAGGCCGAACGCGAAAAACGCGCCGTGATCATCAACTCCGAGGGAGAGGTCGCCGCAGCTGAGAATCTGCGTAAAGCGGCGGAGATCCTCTCCTCTTCTGCCGGGGCGCTCCATTTGCGGACCCTTAATACGATCAATGACGTCTCGAGCGATCAGTCGAACACGCTCATCTTCGTGACGCCGCTCGAAGTGCTTCGGGCCTTCGAGAAATTCACGACGTCCGGGACGGGCCGACCGGATCAGCATGACGCTTGAACGGTTCCGGGATCGCTTTGACCGACGGTTCACATCCGACGTGCGTCAGCGCGTCATCGCGGCGAAACGGATCACGTCACAAGAAGATGTCCGGGCCACGCTCGACCAGACGCTGCGCATCGTCGCTGCAGGAGGGAAACGTATCCGTCCCTATTTGGCCTCGCTCATGTATCGGGGCGTCGGCGGTCGTGCGAGCGCATCGATGTTCCATGATATTTCCGCACTGGAATTGTTCCATGCATTTGCGTTGATCCATGATGACGTGATGGATCGCGGGGTTCGGCGCCACGGGGAGGCGACGATCCACGCCGCGGCGGCCCGCCGGTTCCGTCGTGATCCGGACGCGTCGCACGATGGCGAGGCGATGGCGATCCTTGCGGGTGATCTCTTGCTCCAATGGGCGCAGGAGATCGCGACAGCGACCCCGGCGTACCCGGTTTTCGCGCGCATGTCGGAGGAGGTGATCGTCGGACAGATGCTGGACGTCGCGCTCGCGGCGCGCGGGACGGCGACAAGCCGACTCGTTGAGACCAAAATGCGACTTAAGACCGCAGGATACACGTTCGTGCGACCGATGCAGTACGGAGCGATGCTCGCGGGGACGTCCGCGCGGGTTGAACGATGGTGCGAACGGTTCGGTCATGCGTTGGGCGTGGCATTCCAGATCCAAGATGATCTTTTTGATGTGATGGCATCGTCGTCCCGGACCGGGAAGACATCATTTTCGGATCTCGCGGAACATCAGCAGACCTTTATGACCCAGTGGATCATGGACCATGGATCCCGAAACGATCGACGCGTCCTTTTATCTCTGACGGGTCGTACACTTTCCATGATACAACAGAGGCGTGCACGGGATCTGTTCGGACGAAGCGGCGCAGTTGAGGCGGCGGAACGGCGCATCCGTCGTCTTGCGGCATCTGCCATCGCTTCCATCCCGGATGCGCCCGTCCGGCCAGAGACCAAAAAGGAGCTCGCGCTCCTTGTTGAGACCGTCGTACGGCGGCGCGCCTGACTAGGCGTGCGGAGCATCCGGGTCCTCCGCGATCGCATCACCGGTTTCGGGCGCGGACTCTCGCTGGTATTGTTCCCATTTACTGATAAGCATCTCGCGATGACCTTCAAGGTCCTGATCGTCGTTGAGTTCGCCGATATCAAAATGACTGTCTAAGACCTCGCTGACCAGTTCCTTCCAGTCATCATGAGATGAGATGCCCTGTGCCCGGGCAAGCTCGCTGATCTCCGTATAGAGGTCTTTGAGATTGAGGGTGTCGAGATGTGACATACGTTGGGAGTGGGTAATGCCGGCATCATACCGAGCCAGTAGCAGTTCCGCCATCCCGTCCTCCCACCCTTGCAGCATCCGTCGAAAAAGGCTAGGGTGGCTCAAGCCCCTTACGAAAGAGGGAAACGTGACAAAAGAACAGCGCCTTCTCCTGCAGACCCTGCTGGTAGCTGGCGCGTTCACGGTCACCCGGTCGCGCCAGACACCTCGCTCCTCGAGCCATCCATCATATGGCCCGAAGGGCCCGAAGATCCTGCATCCGGATCGGATCATGACCGATCCGTCGGTCCGACGAACGGTCGTCGGTCTCCTCGCTGGGCGGATCCGTTGTGCGGATCGAGACATCGGTGCCATCGCGGCGATCCATCATGGAGCGACGTGGTTGGCACCTTTGGTCGCCGAAGCCTTGGCCGTGCCCCTTGTCCTAACGCACTGGTCGACCGGTGTCGGGACCGTGACCGGTCACGTCCCGGCCGGAACGCCCATTTGGCTTGTGGATGCGGATCCGGATTCTGATGAGGACGGCCGCCTCGAACGCGCCGCGGACCTTCTTCGATCATCGCGTTCTCTTGGCGCCCACGTCATCGGAACGGCACTCGTCGTGGAGAGCGACGGGTCTTCACGCGAGGAGATGGCAAAAGCCTATCCGCGCATGGCATTCGAGACGCTCCTCGACATCCGTGCCGCGTTGCAGGAACTGGCGAACGGAGCATTCCCCAAACAGGTCGATCCGCTCGACGCCAGGCGCATGCTACGTGTTTTGGATGCAACGCCTTCCACCAGTGCTCGGCAACCCCGCTCGCAGAAGATCTAACCCCCCGTGATATCCGCGTTTTGCGGATCGAACGGGGGTTTTTTTATCAGGAAAATGTCGCGGCGTAGAACCGGACGCCCGGATCTTTCACACGGATCTCGACTGTATGCCGACCGGCATCCGAAAAGGACGCGATGTCGTACAAGGTGGAGACATTCACGGTGAGGTCTTTGGTCTTCACTCCATCCACGTAGACTTCAAGCTGTTTGTCCGTTCCATCCGCTGCGTCCATGACGATATGGAGAGTGTTCGCTTGAACATTGAAACGGAAGACGTTTCCAGGTGCATTTGCTTCGATATACTCCGGATCGAACGTCCAGTTCCCGCCGGCAGTCCATTGGTTCGGAGCGACTGAGTCTGCGGCTGTGAGATCCACCGGGGAGTTGGCCGCGCCAGGTGTTCCCATGAACGCATCACCGCGTGAAAGACCGAAGTAGGTTTCCGGCGTCTGGACCTTTGAGAGATCCGGAGATGGGACGGCTTCACCCATGGGAGAGAGGTCGACGCCCGATGCTTCGGCGAGCAGAGAACGGATCGCTTCCTCACTTTGGTCATATTCGCCTTCGCCGAAGTGCGTACGGCGGAGGTGACCCTGTCGGTCAAAGAAATATTCCGCCGGCCAATACCGATTGTTATAGGCGTTCCAGGTGTCGTAGTTCGGGTCAAGGGCGACCGGGTATTCGATGCCGTTCTTGGTGATCTCGCGCCCGACGTTATTTGGGTCCGCTTCAAAAGCGAACTCTGGCGTATGTACGCCGACGATCACGAGTCCTTGATCCTTGTATTTGGCGTACATGGATTTGAGGAAGGGGTAGGTCCGGATGCAGTTGATGCAGGAGTAGGTCCAGAAATCCACGAGCACGACCTTTCCTTTAAGCGATTCCGGCGTAAGCGGCTCGCCATCCGGTGTGTTCCACCATTTGGTGATGCCCTGGAATGTCGGCATGTGGTCCGCGAGGATGGGTAGGCTTGAGGGCGTTCCGACCGATGGTCCGCTCGCAAGCCCGGTCGTGGTCTGTGGTGGGATGGGCTGCGTCTGTCGCGGGGTGGTCACGGCCGTCGTGCCGGACATCTCCATTTTGGGACCAAGGGCAGAAATGGCGAATGCACCGACGATGAGTGCGGCAAAGACGATGAGGACGATCTTGGTGGGACGGGTCATAGGTCTAGAGATTCAAGTTGAGGTTGGGGAAGAGCCACGGTGCATTCGTGATGAGCCACGCTTGGACGTCGCGGTCCACGCCTGTCAGGAGACCGATCGCGACAAGGATGATCAGGACGCCGAACACTCGCTGGATCGCAGCGCCGTATTTGGCGAGCGAACGGGCATGGATGGCCGCCGCTTGTCCGCCATATGCGATGAGCAGCATGGGAACACCTGCGCCAAGCGCATAGGCGAAGAGGAGCGACCCGGCTTGCAGGAGATCTTGCTTGCTGGCGACGAGGGTCAGGATCGATCCGAGGACCGGACCTGCGCACGGGGACCAGACGGCCCCAAGGGAAACACCCAAAAGAAAACCGCTCCAGAGCCCGGTGTCCGCGAGGTCAGGTTTTGGGCTCGCTCGGTGCAGGATGGGTTGGATCTTCACGAAGATCGCTTCCTGTAACTTAGGGAAGAGCATTACCACCCCGAAGAGACCGATGACGATCGCCGCGATGGTGCGGAAGGTGTCCGGTTTGATGCCGAGGACCGTTCCGAAGAGGCCAAAGGCCACGGCCAGGACACTGAATGAAAGGATGAACCCAAGGATGATGAACAATGGACGGGACTTGTGCGCACGAACGGTCGAGGTTCCCAAGATGATGGGCAAAAGCGGGAGAATGCAGGGTCCGGCGATGGTCACGATGCCGGCCAAAAAGGCGAAAAGGAAGAGGGTCATATCGCTGATAGTATGGCATGCATACCTGGATAGCCCAACCAGCGGTTTTATGGGAGGATACGTCCATGAATCGTCGGAATCTGCGACGCGGAAAAGGCATGCTCCGGTGGATGGTCCGTATGGGACTCGCGTTCGCGGTATCCATATCTGTGATCCCTGTAGCGCAGGCCCACCCCTTGGATGTGGCGTATTTGGATTTTGGGCATACGAGTTCGTCGCCCCTGCTTTTGACGGTCGCCGTCCATCCATATCAGGCATTCGAGCTCGTGCGCGGCGGTTCGGGGGAACGTTTTGATCTGAAGCAGTTGCAGGCGCACGGAGACCTCATCACGGCATTTGTCGAAGACCATGTTGAGGTGTCCCGTGACGGGAGGTCGTGCACCTGGCGTCCGTCGGATGCGCACACGCCTGATACCGAACTCGATGCCGTCGCAGATGGCGTCACGGTCGCGGGTGACCTCGCCTGCGCGGGAACGGGTCCGCTCACGGTCACGACGGACCTGTTCCTCGAGGGTTTCCCGAGTCAGACGAACATCGTTCGACTTGAATATCCGAATGGGTTCGCCGATAAGGCGACGCTTGGTCGGACGACGCGTTCCACGCCATTGGATATCTCGCCCTTATTTACATCTGCGACACCCACGTCGACCGCCGCGACCGAAGGGCGTCGTCCGGATGCCGCGATCGTTGCGGTCGCCAAACGTGCACTCGATCCCGGAGTCGGAATATGGGGCTTCCTCGGGATCCTTTTTGCGGCGGCGGCGATCGGCGCATTGCATGCGTTGGGTCCGGGTCATGGAAAATCGCTCATGGCTGCGACGCTTGTCGGTTCACGTGCCACGCTCGGCCGGGTGCTCGCATTGGGGTCTGTCATGACGCTGACCCACGTGTCCGACGTCTTTGTGATGGCGCTTCTCGCTGGGACGATCGCGGCGATCATCCCTCCGACGACGTTATTGATCTGGCTCTCACTCGTCTCCGCCGTCGGGCTCACCGGTTTGGGGCTCTTCAATCTGTGGCGCGCAGTGATCCGCTACCGCTTCGTGCGTCATGACATGGCGTTTGCGGATGATGATGAAGCACATCTCCGTGCCCATCAGCTTGGCCTCCCTCATACGCATGAGCATGCGCATGAACACGTACACGAACATGGATCTAGAATCTTGAATCTAGAATCGAGAAGTTCAGGCTCGGACGATCCAAGATCCAAGATTCCAGATTCTAGCTTCCGTCATACCCTCTGGCTCGGATTCGTCGGCTCGCTCGCGCCGTGCCCCACGGCATGGGCGGTCTTCATGGCCACGCTTGCCTCGGGTCGGCTGGCGATCGGCGTCGCCCTCCTTGTTGCGTTCACCGTCGGTCTCTATGCGACCATCCTCACTGTCGGGTTGCTCCTTGTCGCATCGAGTTCCTTTGCACTGAAGCGTACGCCCGCTCGCGTCGTCTATGCGATGCCGATCCTTTCCGCCCTCGTCATCACCGGGTTAGGTGTGGCATTCTTATGGAATCTCATATGAAGATCACGGCATCCCATCTCCGGAACCTCAAGGAGACCCTCCTGGTGATCACGGTCATCTATTTCTACGGCCTCGCCTTTGCTTTGGGATTCGATAAGCCGACGTTCGGTGCGGATCAGCCGTCCGTCTTTCTCTTCATGGCGGGTTTGTTCTTTTTCGCCCTCGCTCTGGAAGGTATCCTGACTTGGTGGGACCGATCGCGGGCGATCCTCTGGTGGACGCTCTGGATCCTTTCGTATGCGGTGATCGGTTTTGTCGTCGCGCCACGGATCTTCGGTCAGGGTGTTTTGATCTTTGTCTATCTTGAGCCGGTCATCGTTGCGCTTGTCGGGGGATTCGCCTTCGCCGCAGGCTGGATCGTCGCGGGAGAGATCCTTCCTGCGCAGCGGCTCTCTGCTGAACGGATCCGCGCACGGCTCACGCGGCTCCCCGGATGGGAACTTCATGACGACGCGATCGCGAGGACGTATGCCTTCAAAGACTTCTCCGATGCGTTGAACTTCGTGAATCGGGCGGCGCGAGCGCTTGCACGATCGCCGCATTTGCCGGCGTTTGATATCCGTTTTGAAAAAGTGACGGTCACCTGCACGACGCCGGACGGACAGGGGGTCACGGAACGGGACCTGTTCATGGCGCATCAGGTCGACGCATTGTAGTATTTCGTCAAAATCAAAACCCCCGGGTGGCCCGTCTTGGTGTCCGCCGAAGCGGACTGGGAAAAGTCGGTACCCGAGGGTGATGCCACGATACGTGGTGTGGTCGGAAAAGAAAACCCGTCTGCTTTGGGCAGACGGGTGAGGATCAGCCGCGTTGGTACAACTGATATGTGACGGTCGCGTCTCGTTCCTCGAGCCTTCTTGCGTCGAGACCAGCGATCGTGGAGATGAGCGTAACGAGGTCGCCCGTCTCTTTGAACCCGAACGTGAAGTTCAAGAGGATCTTGTCGTCATCCATGCGATTCTTGAGCGAGCTGACCCCGCGGACGAATTTCACGGTCCGGTCATCGAACGAAAAGATGACCATATCGCCGTCCGTGAGATGTGTCGGCTTACGATCAAGGAACAGACCAGTAAACATCGAGACTCCTTTCGTGGAAGGTCCAGGAAGAGGGAGGCTACAACAAAAAAGCCGCCGTGTCAACGGCGGCGGTCCTGTCCCTATGTCCGATCACGCGGCTCGCGCCCGACGAATGATCTCCAAAGGCGATTCCTGCATCAGGTCCGCATGGAGACGTTTCACGATGAGGGGTGCGATATCGTTCGGGAGGTCTGCACTGAGCGCATGTTCCACCTTGGCAGGCATGACGAGATAGATGTGCGCGATCGTGTGTTCACGGGTGAGATGGGTGATCCGTTCGACCAGATCATGGATGTAGTGCTGGAAACGCGGACCATCGTCCGGTGTGTCGGATCCACCCAACCGCGTCCCGTCGGAAGACAGGGGAGGTCGTTCTGACCCTTCGTTCGTTTCGTGCGGCAAGCTCACGCCATCAAGTTCATCCATCGCGTCGCCGCCGATGAGCCAGAATTTCGCAGAGACCGTGTCGCTTGTGACGAGCAGGGTGGTGGATGGAAAATGTTGGAGGTCTTCAGGAAGTTGCATAGTCAGGAGAGTTTCAAACGAGTGAGATAGGCGACAAACGGTCTTTCGAAATGGTGCGTGTTCCGCAGACACTTGGCAACCGTGTCCATGAGCGGGGTCTTCACGTGGAGTCGGCGCGCGAGTTTTCGGGCGTTCCGTGTCGCGACGATCCCTTCGACGGTCGTAAGACCAAGATCCCGCGGGTCTTTCGTTTTGGATCCGACGAGCCGTTCGCCGTAGGTCCGATTTCGTCCATATGGGGAGAATCCCGTGACGAGGAGATCGCCGATCCCCGCAAGGGTGAGCACAGTGCGAGGATCCGCGCCCGCGGCTTTGAGGAGGGCCTCCATCTCTTCGACGGCGAGCGTGAGGAGCATCGCCTTCGTGTTCATGGGGAAGTGGAGACCATCGCACATGCCGAGGAGGATCGCATAGACATTCTTGAGCGCCATGCAATAGCCGACACCGAGGGTGTCTGATGAAACGGCGGCTTTGATGCTGTCGCCGTGAAAGAGTTTCGCGATCCGCGTCGCTGCCGCATGGTCCTTCGATGCGATGACGAGCGCAGCCGGATGACCATGGGCGAGTTCGATCGCGACCGCTGGACCGCCCAAAACACACAGACGTCGCCGCATCGACGCGGGAAGAAATGGTCTGAATGCATCCGCCACGGGAAGGAGACAGTCTGGATCAAGACCCTTGGAAAAGGACGCGATAAGGGTCTTCGGTGCAAGGAATGGGAGCGCAAGGGTCAGTGTCTCTTTGATCGCCGTGCTTGGGACGGCGACGAAGATCGTCTCTATACCCGCGACGGCTTCAGCGACATTGTCAAAGGCGGTGACCTGCGCGGGAAGGCGAATGCCTTTCAGGTATTTCTCATTGCGATGACGACGATTGATGTCCTGCGTGACATCCGGTTCGATAGAGAAGAGCCGTACGTCGTATTTCTTTTTTGCGAACAGCACCGCAAGGGCGGTCGCTGCGTTTCCGGCACCCAAGATGGCGATGGATCTGCGCATAGCGCCGCAAGGATATCACGGCTGCGATGCCTCGTTGTGCATATCGCGTTGTTCGAAGATCGCGGCTTGGCCAAAGGTCGCGACGATCGACCATCCGCTCGGCGCGAGCAGATGTTGAAATCGTTCCGTGGATGATACGGACGTCGTGAGAAAGTCGGTCACGGTCGCGGATGTCAGGATCCGACCCGCGGTCGACGTTGAGATCGTTGCGAGAAGCTCATTCCATTGGACGCGTTTTTCGGCGTACGATGGGGTCTCATGATCATGGCCCATCCAGACGGTGCGGAGCGTTTCTGGCGGTGTCCAGACATTCGTCCAGAGATCGTCCGTCAGCAGGACCGCGTTCGAAGGGGTGTGGAAGCGGATCCAATCCCAGGCATGAAAGACGTCATGCGTTGCGTAAAGATACTGCCTCGTCTCCGGACCGGCAGCCCATGCGGCTTGGGATAAAAGGAGCTGAAGGGGGGAGAGACCGGCGACCAGAAGCAGGATCAAGACCATCAGCCAACGCAACGGTCCACGGACCAGATCATCGCGGATCGCGGCCCATGCCGGTAGGGTGAGGAGAACGAGTCCGATCCCGCACGCCTCGACGAATTTTCGCGACCAGGGGACGGGAAGAAAGAGACAGAGACCCGCAGCCACGAACCAGAAGAGGATCCATTGTTCATCTTTCGTGAGGCGGATCCGATGGGACCAGCGCCATCCGAGCGCGACGGCGAATGGTAGGAGGGTGAACGTCCAGGCGAGCGGCGGCGGGAGCGGAAGGCGATTCACGATCAGATGATGCGATCGAAAGACGGGGTCGAAGGCGAGCGGAAGATAGATCGCGGCGGCAGGGATGAGCGCAAAGAGGGTCAACGCGATTGCCGCGAAGAACCGTTTCCATGTCAGCGTACGACGGAATGGGATCAGGAGGAGCGTCTCATAGATCAGAAGAAGCGGGACGAAGTACGGATGAAAAGAAAGAAGGATGGCGGAGGAGGCGACGGCGATCAGGATCGGCCGAGGCTTGCGGGTCTCGCATGCGAGCCAGATGCCCCGAAGGGCGAGGAGGAGGAGTCCGAAGGAGGCGATGAGATGACCGCTCTGCAGGAGTGCGGGGAAGAGACTGAACTCAAATCCGACGTCCGGTGCTGGGAGCGTACCCCACGTCCAGGCATGGTGGACGGTGAGCCAGATCGTATAGAACGAGCCGCCACCGACGCCGAGGACGGAGAGGAGCAGAAAGAGTCGTACGTTGCGCTCGGATATCCGCATGCTTCGTGCGAGCCACCACAGGACGAAGACCACGAAGAACGTAAAGAGACCGATCGCTGCAGCGTAGATCTGGGTTCCGGTCAGTCCGATCCGAGAGATGATCCCGAGTGTGGACCAAAATGGATCAAAACGCGGCGCATGAGGTTCGATCGCGTAGAGGTCTTTGAGGAGTGGCGACCCATGGGCGGCCTGCCCGATCTCTGAAAGGTAGACGGCCGTGTCACTGGGGGATCCGATGGTGTCCCCAAGCCAACGCATCCCTGGAGGGGCGCCGGTGGCAAGAAGGGCGAAGACCGTGGCTTCAAGGGCGACCAGTGCAAGGCCGACAAGGAGTGGAAAGGCCCAGGAACGGCGCATGGAGCTATTTCACCAGCGGGACGATGAAGGAGACGGCCGAAACCGTGCCATCTGACGCCGTCCGTTGCCCGCTCGCGAAGAGGGACGGAATGAGATAGATCGTCCGGATGCCGGATCGATCTTCCTCGAACTGGAGGGAGGCGAAGTCGATCTGCGTGATGATGGCGGAGCCGGAAAGCTTTGAAAGCCCGCCGGAGAGTAATCGTTGTTTGGCTTCCTCTGCCGTGATGGCGGGATAATCAGACCGATCCGGATCCGAATAGAGATTCAGGTGTCCATCGATGACCTTTCCGCTTGTCGTATCGAGGACAAGGTCGATGCCATCGACGCTTCGGGCGTCTGTCGTCACCACATCGCGTTGATCAACGAGTGCGTGATAGCGGACAACGACCCGTGATGGAAATTCCGGTGTGACGCATGTCGTTGAGGCGGCGAGGGGAAGGGGTGGGGGTCCGCTGGCAAGGAGAGGTTCAGACGTGCCGATGGCATGGATCCGCGTCAGGGTCGCGGTGTCCATGCAGTACCCCATCGCCTTGGCTTGGAGCCACCAGTTATTCCAATCCGGATCCACGACACCGGCGCGATAGGTATCTGAGGAAATGCCAGACGCGATGAGGAAGCCATTCGCATTGCTGATGAGTTGATCGTTCTGCGGCAGTGTGGTGACCGTGAATGGGCGTGCGGTCACCGAGGCTTCGGAAAAATCCAATGAGCGGTCGTCCGCGTGATAGATCCAGTGACGTCCCTGATCATCGGTCCAATCGAGAGCGAGATTACTTTCCGTTGGTGCATTTGAGACCACCCCGGTCGGGATCCCGAGCGCGGATGTCAGATTGCGGAGCTCGATATCATTCGGCGTTCCGCGACGCAGGCGGATGACAGTCACGTAGCCCGGGACGGGCGGGATCTCCGCGTTCAGGGTGACGGCCAGCTTTCCGCTTCCCGTTGGGATCGATGGCAAGGTTCCGAAGCCATTTTGTCTTGGGACGATGATGTCCGATGTACTGGTCGCGAGTTGCTCAGCTGTCCGCGGGACATTCGGGGTCGTGAAGCAACCGGCCCCAAGCAGGGCGATCAAGGCCGCGAGGGTCAGGAGACGGGGCGTCGGGGTCATACCCGTGCAGTGTACCTTGTCGGTCCTAGCCTGAGAACGTGCGATTGACGGTTGTTCCGGATGGTGCCCATACTGGCCATGAATCCAAACACCATGAAACAGATCATCATCCCCATCGAGGGCATGCATTGCGCGACATGCGCGGTCACCAATGAGAAAGCGTTGACCGGTGTCCCCGGGGTGATCTCATCGAACGTCAATTTTGCCATGGGGCGGGCGACGATCGAATACGATGAGACCAAGACCACGCCCGAACAGTTGGCGAACGCGATCCGGGAGAATGGGTATATGCCGGTCATGGATGGCCCGAAAAAGCAGGCCCCGCCGGAACCTGCCCACGAAAAGATGGATCATGGATCGCACGACGAGGCATCTCATGGTTCGCACATGATGCATGGCGGGTATATCACGGGCCGCGGGCTTATCGTGGCGGTCCTTCTCGTGATCCCATTATTGATCACCATGTTCGGGATGCCGGAAATCGGGACGGTCTTAGGGCGTCCCGCTTGGTCATGGATCGACCTCATCGTCGCATGGGTCTTGGTCGCATGGGTCGGTAAACAGTTTCATCGCGGTACATGGAATGAGTTGAAGCATGGTCGGACGAACATGGATACGCTCGTGACCGTTGGGACGAGTGCAGCGCTATTGTGGAGTACGTATGCGTTCTTCACAGGCGGCGAAACGTATTTCGAGACGGCGGGCATCATCATCGTCTTCCTTCTTTTTGGAAAATGGCTTGAGGCACGTCAGCGCATGCGTGCCGGTGCCGCGATCCAGGCGCTGCTTGGCCTGCATCCCACGGTCGCGCATCGGGTGACCGAAGGCGGACGGACGGAAGAGGTGGAACCATCCATGCTGAAACCCGGCGATCGGTGTCTCGTGAAACCAGGTGAGCGGATCCCCCAAGATGGGGAGATCGTGGAGGGTCGATCGAGCATCGATGAGTCCATGCTCACGGGCGAGTCGGTTCCCGTTGAAAAAGGGGTCGGCGCGGAGGTCTTTGGCGCGACGATCAATGGGACCGGGACGTTCACCCTGCGCGTGACCGTGGAATCCGGAAGATCCGCACTCGACGCGATCGTTGCGACCGTGGACCATGCGCTTTCCACGAAGTCGCCGGTCGAGAAGCTTGTGGATCGTGTGTCGAGTGTGTTCGTTCCCGGGGTCATCCTTGCTGCGGTCATCACCTTCATCGCCTGGTTCTTTGTCGGCGTTCCCTTCGGTGAAGTGGTCCGTCATGCCGTCGCTGTCCTTATCGTGGCATGTCCATGCGCCATGGGGCTCGCGACTCCGGCCGCGATCATGGTCGGGACCGGCGCTGGTGCGAAAAAAGGCATCCTCGTGAAAGACGGGTCTGCGCTCGAATCTGCGCGGAACATCCGGATGGTCATCTTCGACAAGACCGGTACCCTCACAGAAGGATCACCGACGGTCACGGATGTGATCCCGCATGGCGTTTCGGAAGAAGAACTGATCTCTGTCGCTGCGGCGCTCGAGGGTGCGTCTGAACATCCCTTAGCCAAGGCCGTGCTTGCGGAGAGTGATCGTCGCGAACTTCCTCGCATCCGCGTGGAACACGTCGAAGCCATCCCGGGACAAGGCGTAAAAGGCGTGGTCGATGGAATGCCGGCGTTGCTTGGAAAACCGGAATGGATCGCCGCGCAAGGCATACCGATGGACCCGTCAGGCGCGGATGCCCTCCGGGCTAAGGCGAAGACCCTCATCGCAGTCGCGAAGAATGGCGCGTTCCTCGGACTCATCGCGGCCATGGATCGGCCAAAGGCAGACGCCGCAGACGCCGTTCGTGCGTTGAAGGACGAAGGGATATCGACTGCGCTCCTGACGGGAGATCATCAAGAGACCGCAAATGCGATCGCAAAGGAGCTTGGGATCAAGACGGTCATCGCACAGGTGACGCCGACGCAAAAAGCGGATGAAGTGAAGAAGCTCCAGGCGAATGGACAAAAGGTCGCCTTCGTCGGCGACGGTCTGAACGACGCGCCCGCATTGGCACAAGCGGATCTCGGCATCGCGATCGGGACCGGGACGGACGTCGCCATCGCGACAGGCCAGATCGTGCTCATGTCCGGGTCGCCACGCAAAGCTGCGGAAGCCGTCCGCCTCGCGCGCCTGACGTTCCGCGCCATCAAGCAAAATCTCTTCTGGGCCTTCATCTATAATATCATCGGCATCCCGCTTGCGGCATTCGGCATTCTGAAACCGATCGTCGCATCCTTTGCCATGGCCATGTCGAGCGTGAGCGTTCTCACGAATTCGCTTCGCGTCGCGAGGAAGATGCGTTGACCGGATACAAAACGACCCCACTTCTCGTGAGAGGTGGGGTCGTTTTCATTCCTGATCGTTCCTCTCTCCTCAGAGAAACGTTCGGGAGTGTGGCGGTACAGACGAGTGTCTGTACCGCCGCTTCATCACCGAGCGGCGACGAAGGTGTAGGCCGGCGCTTGGACGCACCGGTTGCCGCCGTTGGTCGTTGCGCCGGAGCACAACGTGTTGCGGGGCATGGCTGCCACCGGAGCGTGATGCTCGGTGGAACCGACGTTCGGGGTCCCGACGGTGATGTGGTACATCGCGGTCGGATCATCCGAGGTCGGCGGCGCCACGACGGTCTCGTGAGCCATGGCCATGGTCGGTGCCTTAGGCGCCTGAGCAGCAGTGGTACCGCAGCCGGCGGCGAGGCCGAGGGTGACGATGGCGAGGCTGATGAGACCGATCTTGTGGCTGATGGGGTTGTTCATGGAAGGTGCCTTCTTTCGTTGACGTTGACGTTGCGGTTGAGGTGAAAGAGTCTTCGATTTAACAAAGTACTATAGCACGTATTGATACTTTTGTCAAGTCTATCAGTAGCCATTTTATGGCTAAATTTAGCTAATTTATGTTAGCTTTGTTAAGCTAATATTTACATCATTATTTCAGATGCTTCGTTCTTTGGCTCAATAGAGCCAAGGGTGCTGTTCTGCAGGAATTTTGAAGGCACTTGTGCCAATTTCTTTGTTGGAGTAAATTCCCAGTTACAAACTAGGAATATGCCGAATCTCTTCCATGTTTCTGCGCGCGATCATGGCGCACTCATCCTCATGACAGCCTTGGCGGAAGCGCATGCAACAGAGAGCTATCTCTCGTTGCAGGAGATCGCGGACCGCATGCGGCTGTCCCAGGGATATCTGGAAGAGATCGCGCGGTCGCTGAAGACCGCAGGCTTGATCCAGGGGAAACAAGGGCCGAGCGGCGGGTACCGACTAGCGAAGGATCCGCAGGCGATCACGCTTGAGGCGATCCTGGTCGCCCTCGAAGGGCCGGTCGAGCTTGTAGACTGCCAGTCATCCGCGACGGGGTGTCCGGTCTCGGACCGGTGCGTTTCAAAAAACGTCTGGAATAGACTTCAAGAGACACTTCAAAAGACCTTGCGCGAGATGACGCTCGCGGAGGCGATCTGAATTATGCATGAGACCTATCTTGATCACGCTGCGACGACGTACGTTGACGAGCGTGTCCTGGACGCGATGTTGCCGTACTTCGCCGGCGTGTCCGCGAATCCGTCGTCTTTCCATACGCCGGGGATGCGCGCAAAAGAAGCGGTCGCCGATGCACGGGCATCGATCGGAAAGATCCTGAATAGCCGCGCGGATGAGATCATCTTCACGTCCGGTGGGACCGAGTCCGATAACCTCGCTGTGATGGGTATCATCCGTGCGCATGCGTCAAAGGGGAACCACGTCATCACGACGTCGATCGAACATCACGCCGTGCTCGAACCGTTGTTGCACGCGCAAAAGAAAAAAGAGATCGAGTTGACCATCCTTCCTGTTGATCGGGATGGCCGGGTGTCTGTGGCTGAGTTCGAAGCGGCGTTGCGTCCGGACACGGTCCTCGTGTCAGTGATGTATGCGAACAATGAGATCGGGACGATCGAGCCGATCGCGGATCTCGGTCGCGCGATCCTCAAGTGGCGGAAAGCACACGAGACGGCGTTGCCCTATTTTCATACGGATGCCTGTCAGGCGGCTGGTGCGTGCGATCTGGATGTTGAAAAGCTGCATGTCGATCTGCTGACGCTGAATGGATCCAAGATCTACGGCCCGAAAGGCGTTGGTGTCCTGTATGTTCGGCGTGGTACGAAGGTTGAGCCGCTCGTCCGCGGTGGCGGGCAGGAAAAGAACATTCGCGCCGGGACGGAAAACGTGCCTGGGATCATTGGATTGTCGAAGGCACTTGAGTTGTCGCAGACGGAGAAGGGTGCAGAGAACGCGCGGCTCATCGCACTGCGCGATCGGCTCATCGATGGACTCCTCAAGATCCCGAAGACGCGGTTGAACGGTCATCGGACCGAACGTTTGCCGAACAATGCGAATATCTCGTTCCTCGATATCGAAGGGGAAGCGGCCGTGCTCTATCTCGATGCCGAGGGGATCTACTGTTCGACCGGATCGGCCTGCGCATCTGCATCGCTTGATCCGTCGCACGTCATCCTCGCGACCGGCCTTTCGTACGAAGGCGCACATGGATCACTTCGGTTCACTCTCGGCAAGCGGACGACCGACGCGGACGTCGAGCACGTTCTCGCGGTCATGCCCGGTGTGGTCGCAAAGCTCCGGCATATGAGTCCCGTCAATTTAGATATGAAATATTTTGCCTAGCATCGCCAGCTGATCGCGACCTGCTCGGGCTTCGTCGTGGAATGCACTCATCGTACGTTTCAGTACGCCTCGTGCATTCCTCGCTCCAGCCCATCGCATCTCATCGATCTTCTGCCGATGCCCATCCCCTATGACATCACCTATCACCAAACCATCTCAAGACGCGCGCTCCGGCGACGTCGTCGCGACCTCCAAAGATAAAGGCTGGTTCTACACCGACACGGTCAAAGAACACTTCTTCCATCCGAAGAATTTCATGGAGGATGAAGCGGCCTATGCGGATGCGGCCATGGGCATGGTCGGATCGCCGGCCTGCGGCGACGCCATGAAGATCTGGATCAAGGTGGATCCGGTGGCCGAGCGCATCACGGACATGAAGTGGAAGACGTTCGGTTGCGGATCCGCGATCGCGTCCACGTCCATGATGTCCGTCATGGTGACAGAGAATGGCGGCGTCACGCTCGACGAAGCACGTAAGCTCCGGCCGCAAAACATCATGGAACGGCTTGGTGGTCTGCCGGCGCGTAAGGTCCATTGTTCCGTGCTCGGCGACAAAGCGCTGCGCGCCGCGATCAATGACTGGTATCGCAAGACCGGGAAGACGGACAAGATCGAGATCGAACAGGGTCGCGTCATCGACAAGGTCTTGAAGGTCACGGATCATGATATCGAGGAAGCGGTGCTTGATGGGGCGGATACCCTGGAGAAGGTCCAAGCCAAGACCAAGGCCGGCACCGGTGATCCGTCATGCATTCCGGAAGTGGAGAACTTGATCCGATTTTACAAAGAGAAGTACTTCGGGGCAGAATGACGTCGATATGACGATGAATGAACGATTGGAACAACTGATCAACGGTCTCCGTCCCCCATTACTCATGCAGGGGCGTGATATTGCGTTGGCGGAAGCGACGGAAGAGCGGATCGGTGTTACGCTCTCCGGCTTTTGTACCGGCTGCGGCTGCTCGTCCGAGTATGTGGACGGGCTTCGTGAGATGTTGATGCAGCAATTCCCCGATCACGTCATCAGTGTCGAGGCAGTCTGAGATGCCGGAGAAAAGACCATTGAAGATCGGGAAGATCGTGGTGGATCGTGACGCGTGCATCGGGGCGGCGCCATGTGTGACCGTCGCGCCTGGGGTGTTCCAACTCGACGACGAAGACAAGGCGATCATCTTGGACCCGCAGGGGGCAGATGATGAGACGATCCTGCTCGCGGCGCAGGCCTGTCCGGTCCAGGCGATCATTCTGTACGACGAGGAAGGGGGTCAGATCTATCCCGAGGAATAGAAAAACCCCGCCATGTGTGTGGCGGGGTGAGGGAGAACTGACCAGAAGGGTCAGTATTTTTGTCCAGGAGGGGGTTCGAGGAAGTTGATCATCGTGATCCGATCCCCATCGCTTTCGGGCGCATCGTCTTCGCTGACGGATGCCGGCGTACCGTGCCGGAGCGTCGCTGGCTCGTTCGCGTCGAAGGGCATGCCGGCTAGATCGATCTTGGGATCCCCAAGGTCAAGCGTGGGCATGCGTGCGCGATATGGACGCTGTGAGCTTGGGTTCTGGAGCTGGGAAGACTCCAACAGGTCGTCGACCTCGTCTTGCACGTCGGGTGCGTCGAGTTCGGCGATGTCTTCACCAGAGATGGTGATCTCTGGTGCGTCATCGATCCGTTCTTCGACCGGCGTTGCCGAAGAGGGAGGCGAGAGTTTGCGCCACTCGTCCTCGAGCCCGAGGAGCGCCTGCGCCTCGAAGTCCGACAGGTCTTCGACCTTGATGCTGAATCGAGCAGTGAGCGACTCGATCGCTTTCCACCGGTTGGCTTCAGCGGCCTTGAGCCGTTCGAGCTCCGTGTAGGGTTCCAGCGACTCCGCGGTCATGTGTTGGAGTTCCTGGTCGAAGCCCTCGCGTGCTTCCTTGTTCGCTTGCACGAGGTTCCGGATCGTCGCGCGTTGCTCGGCGCTCCGATTCTGGAGGATATTGAGTTCCATCCGCGTGGTCGCGAGTTCGCTCGCGATCGCCGCCGCATCCGCTTTTTGCTCGTTGATGCGGTACATTTCTTCCGCATTGCGGACGACGAGCTGCCGCAGGCGTGCCATGAGGCGGTCGTTCGTCCGCACGTATGCCTCGAAGAGGCCGGTGTACGCCTCGACGTTCTGCGGGAGCATGTCCGGCATGAACTCGATCACGATGACCTGGCTCACGGCCTTGTATCGGACCGGAGGGCCTCCCTCCTCTCTTCCGAAGAGCTTGCTCATGTTGAAGTGCTCTCCGAATTCGATCGTGCCAAGGCTCATCGTGCGATAGCCGGTCGGCGTGAGGACGTCCGTTTCGACGCGGATCACGCCTTTACGAACGACGTACGCCGGATCATCCGGACCGCATGGGATGAGATCGCCTTCTGCGAAGGGGATATCATAGACCTTCGGCAACTCTCGCATCCGGCCCACAGCAGGCCGGTGGAGTGGAGTGACCTTCTTGGTCGGCTCCCCGTTCCGCTGCTTCGGACTGTTCACGTTGGACCTCCTGGTTCAGGTGGAAAGGTACATTCGGCGCACATCGCCGAACAAAGGAATCTAGCCGAAAAAAGGCTTTTCGTCAAGGTTCCCTCACTCACACTATACGTCCAAAATCGAAAAAAGTGTCCTTTTTTAAGAAAAAGGGGTTAGCTATCGGCTTTTTCGAGGACCACGATCCGTCGGGCGACGCGTTGGCCTGGTCGCATATAGAGGAGAGGCCCACCGGAAGCTTCCCACCCCTCGAGAGGATCGACGATCCGGTATCCGAGTCGCGGGAGATCATTCGTGAGATCGACACGCATGGTGCCATTGGATGTCTTGAAGCTGGGCCAGATGCACACGATGCGCGAATGCTTTTTGAGGATCGGCGAAAGAGACGTGAGCGCATCATTCCAGAGACGGGTGATCTCATTCGCATTTTCCTCCAGCGCGGCTTTCGATTCATGCCCGTGGAGCGGGGGACCGAGGTGACCTTCGGTCACGACACGGTCGATCGTCGAAGGTTGGATATATTCATTCAGTCTCCGCACATCTGAGGTGTAGAGTTTCGTGCGTGCCGAATCATCTTCGTGCAGGATCTTTTCATCGATCAGCCATTCCAGATTTTTTCGGCAGCTTGCGATCTGTTTGTCGCTGATGTCGCTGCCGATGATCATGCCTGCATTCGTCGCTAGTGCGGCTTCCATGAGGATGGTCCCGTTCCCGCAAAAGGGGTCAAGGATCGTCCCGTTTTCTGGAGATTGTGCGAGATTTACCATCATGCGCGCGAGTTTCGGCGGAAGCATCCCACTGATCTCATCACGTGACGGACGCCCGTAATCCCGTGTGCTCCATGCATCCGCATCTTGGACGTGTGTCGTGAGCCCGACGGCGACCCGTCCGTTTTCAACGATCAGACAGATGTCGAGACCCGTATGGATGAGGTCGAGCTTCGCGACCGCCGCGGGAGAGAGCGGTGTGTTTCGTTCACCGGTCACCCAACGCGTGGAATGACCTTCAACCTTTAGAGACTTCTTAAAACGGATCGCGCATTTTTCCAGTTGGGTTTGGAGCGATCGGGTGCCGCCGTACACGGACCAGCCGAAATCAAATGATCGTTTCGGGATCCGATCTGCAAGCATGTGGAAGATCTGTGCGGCGTCCGTATGTTCTGTCTCGATCTCCCCGACGATCTCTCCAAGTTTGATCGTCCCCCCTAATCTCATCATGAGATCATCTCCATTCCATTCAGGGTCTGTGATGAGAGCGACATGTCCCGCGATGATCGGTGGGTCGATATGTGGTCGGATGGCACGAAATTCGGCCAAGCTCAGCCGTGGATGGGTTCCAAATACCGTAAAGTGGCGCATGCCGACATGCTAGCAGGGATTGACAGCCTGTGAAACTTGACATGGACGCTAATGTATGATGCATTAAGCCATCCGTCATGGTGTGGTTCATGGCTAGAAATAGCCAAAAACCGCCGACGGCGGCCCGAACTTTTCCAGACGAACCAACCCACAACGAACACAAAAGGAGAGAGGTATCGTGAAAACCCGCAACCGGTTGTTTCAGATGATCCTCGCGGTCGCGTGCTTGTTCGTCGCACTGCCCGCCGCGGCTCAGCCGCTGCGGGAGGGCGTCCAGTACACGGTCGTGAGCCGCATGGGGGACGTGATCCGCGTAAAGATCGCGGAACGCGTCAACATCAACACGCCCGAGTTCGCAAAGGCCTTCGGCACCACGCCGGAGGACATTCGCTCGGACAACCCGACCCACACCCTCGCGCTCTGTAAGCGCGTGGGCGATGGGTATCATTGGGCACTACACCCCAAGTCCAACGCGATCGCGGACATCATCGCCGCACGCGCTTCGAACGCCATCTGGACGACGTGTCCGGAAAACCTCCGATACACGTACATCGTCCCGGGTGAGACGCTGACGCTCACGCAGGTCCATCATCTCACCTTCGGCGAGAAGCAAGCGATCCTCACGGATCTCGAGTCTCCTGCCTGTCAGGGGGACGCCTCGTGCGTCAACAAAAACCTCGCGAAGTTGGGTGTGAAGGTCCAGAGCGGCACTGCACACGCAGCGTCGCCTCAGACCAATGCGCCCGCCGAAACGTCGTCGAAGCCGAGTCCTGCACCCGTGGTCCAGTCGCCCGCCGTCCGTCCGTCTGCTCAGACGAACTCGGGGAGACTCAATGTCACGATCCTGGCGTTCATCTGCATCCTCCTTTTGGGAGGAGTCGTCTACCTATTCGCCCGCGATCGTTCGTTCCAGCGGGAACGAGACAACATCGTGACCCTGAGGGCTCAGATCGACGAGCTTGACGAAGAGAGAGGGAACCTCTCTCGGAAGTTCGGGCAAGCCCAAGCTGAGAATGTGCAGCACGCCAAGCTGGTGTCGCAGCTCCAGGGAGCGATCGCATCGCTCACCTCCGAAAAGGAATCTGCCGAGAAGGCCTATGGGTCCGCGGTCGCCACCGCACATCACCACGCGAAGGAGTGTGGTGTCGCGTACGGTCAGACGACCACGGTCGGTGAAGTCCTTCAGCGCATCCGCGGAAAAAATGACGCAGCTCTCGCGACGGAAACTCGCGAGAAGGAAGAGGTTTTGAACAACCTCGGAAGCGTCAAGCGTGTCCTCACGGATAGAGACCGTGAGTTGACCGAGGTGCGGAATCATCTCGAAGCAGCGCAAGCGGAGATCGCGAGACTTCAGGCAGACAAGTCCCTGTACGCCGAACTCGTCCAGCAGAAGACGGCCAACGATCGTCGACTCCTGGAGATCGAGGCGGAACTCGAGCAGGTCGGTGACGACTATCAGGGTAAGCGCGCGGCGTACGACGCCGAGCAGGCTGACCCCATGGTCCCCCTGACGGTCTCGCGTAGTGAGATCGAGCGGCTCGAACAGCGTCTTCACGTACTCAACACCGAGCGGTCTGAGCTGTCTGAGCGGATCCCGATCGCACGGAAGGCGCTGCAGGACTGCCATCTTCGTCTGACGGGCATGGCTGCCACCGAAGAGGTGCTGTATGCCGAGGCGCAGCTTGCCCGCGATGAAGCGGAAAAGATACGCGCCGAAGCCGTCGCACAACGTTCGGTTGCGCATGATCTCCGAGCCTATGTCGAGCGCGGTCGAGAGCAGTTGAACGCCGATCGTGATGCCAACAAGGCTGAGCGAGCGGAGCTCGACGTGGTCAAAGCGAGCATCAACGACCAACAAGCCGCGATCGGCGAACAGCAAGCGGTCATCAAGCGAGAGGGGGCGCAAGTCCACCGCCTGCTTGAGGATACGCTGGAAGCCATCGGCATGCCTCGTGATCTCCCGCTGGAAGGCGTCGAGAAGCTCGGGGGTCCCAGCGGTCTCATCTTCCTCGCGGGTGAGAAGCTCAAGGAGGGAGAAAAGGAGATCAAGCGCCTCAGCACGGATCTGAATCTCCTGAACCAGGATCATCAGCATCTGGCGCAGGGTCACCAAACGCTCCAACAGGACATGAAGGCGCTGAAGGGCGACCGCTCGGTCCTCATGGAGACCATCGACATCAAGGATGAGAAGCTCGCTGCGCTCGAGCGGCAAAAGGATGAGCTCAAGCAGCGTAATGCTGGGCTCGAGAAGCTCCTGCAGCAGGACGCATCCGTCGACGAGGATGTCGAGGTCGTCATCCCGCGGGATTCGGTGATCCCACCGGATATCGCGGATCTGGCTGATCAAGAGGCCGGTGTTCCGCCGCGTTCGATCAGTGAGGTCAAGCGCGTCAACGGCACCGCACTTCACGACGAAGCGCCCACGCAGCCCCTCCAGGAACTCTGGAAGGGGATCCGAAGCGCAAGCGAGGTCCCCGTAGATGTGATGCTCAAAGTTGCCTCTCGAGAAGACTTTTGGGCATTGCATGGGTTTCTCTTCCGACGTGTGGAGTTCGACGTTCAAGCGATCTGTGAAGATGAAGAGGGGAACCTCTCCGTAGAGATCGCGGAGATGCTGAAGCTCCAAAAGGTCACGACCCGACTGGGTCGGAGCACGATCGTCGATGTGGAGTGGTTCGCTCAGACCCTCTCTCCCCAGTACCGACCGGTCACCAACCGAACGTTGGTGCCCACGGGCTTGAGGGGGTAGAAGGGCCTCCAATGGAGGGCCATCCCTCAACGGACCCCCGCGGTCCACCTCATCCCCGCCGTGAAAACGGCGGGGATTTTCTATATCGCGATGGTTGACGGGTTCCGAGATGTTCGGTAAGGTCGCGCTACGAATCCTTAACCATGGGTGGCCATACCCGCCTCGCGCGGGTTCCCTGAAAAAGGGACATCCTATGACTATGTCAGAAGAAGACAAGCGGATCCGGGAGTATGAACTCCTGTACATCATCCCCGCGACGTATACCGACGATGAGATCGGGAACGTCGAAGGTCGGGTGAAAGAGATCCTCGAAAAACACGGTGCATCGATCCTTTCCACAGTCCGTCTCGGGAAGTTCCGGTTCGCCTATCCGATCAAGAAGGTGCGGCACGGGCATTACGTGCAGGTTCGGCTCAACGCCGAGTCGCAGGCTGTGCAGGCCATCGAAGCGGCCCTGCGCATCTCGTCAGAGATCCTGCGCTTCATCTTCGTCCGCGCGGATGAGGTAGGTTCCGCACCGTTCGAGATGGTGCAGTTCACGGAAGTGAATATCGATGCGCGTGATGATCGCTCGCGTCGGCGTCGTGAAGGCACGACGGACAAGCAGAAGCTGTCAGAGATCAAATCCGGTGTTGAGGCCCTCGAGGGCGGACTCAAGCAGGAGGATGATGAAGCATCCACGCCATCCGAGCCAGATAAGAAGGAGATCTCGGACGAGGAGCTGGAAAAGAAGATCGAGAGCGCCCTCAAAGACGAAAACGCGTAATCCAAAGAGAACGTTTCAACTGCACTATCTATGAACCTCAATCGCGCCATGATCATCGGGAATCTCACGCGGGATCCCGAAGCTCGGACCACGACGAGCGGACAGTCGGTCTGCAACTTCAGCGTCGCTACGTCATCTCAATGGACGGACGCACAAGGTCAGCGTCAGGAACGGACGGAGTATCATCCGATCGTGGCGTGGGGGAAGCTCGCAGATATCTGCAGTCAGTATCTTGCAAAAGGCCGAAAGGTCTATATCGAAGGCCGTCTGCAGACGCGCGAATGGGAAGGTCAGGATGGCAGCAAGCGTCAGCGGACGGAGATCGTCGCGGAGAACATGATCATGTTGAGTCCGCCTCCTCAGGGTGGCGCATCGACCTCATCGAGCGGAGGACCATCGACCTCTGCCCCGTCCATGCCAAAGGTGGATCAGGGGATGGGGGACAATGAGATCCGCGTCGAAGACATCCCATTCTAACTTGTAGATTCCAGAACCTAACTACTCACCATCCGGTTGTACCGATCCCTCCCCGCCCTTCGCGAAGAGCGGGGTTAGAACCATAAACCTATGAGAGCACGATCACGTAAGACCAAGATCATCCGTACGGAATGTCTGTTCTGTAAGTCAAACGCCAAGATCATCGATTATAAGGACACCAACATGTTGCGCCGATACCTGTCTTCATTCGGGAAGATCGTGTCGCGCAAGCGGTCCGGGACCTGTGCGTGGCACCAGCGGAAACTCGCGAACGCCATCAAACGCGCACGGTTCATGGGCCTGCTGCCGTACCTGGTCCAGTAAGGATAAAACCGTTGAAACATCTTCGTCTGCATTGTTGCGGGGCCCTGCCGGCTCGTCAGCGTACCTCACAGTACGCCTCCCTCGCCGGCCTCCCGCGCCTCGCAGACGAAGCGTTTCGACGGTTTTTGTGTTTGAAGGTATCGTCCCAAGTGATATGGATCTCCAAACGTTGAGCACGCGCTCTCGGATCATCCGGCTCATCCGCCGGTGGTTCGACGAACACGGATTCACGGAGATGCACACGCCGCGGCTCGTCGGTCTCCCGGGACAAGAGCCGTATCTCGAACCGTTTTGGACAGAGGTGAGCGAAGCGAACGGGACGAAACATCCCGCAGCCCTCATCACCTCGCCCGAGTACGCGATGAAGCGGATCCTCGCCGAAGGGTTCGATAAGATCTACGACCTCGGCCCGTGCTTCCGCAATGATGAACCGTGGGACGGCACACATGATCCGGAATTTTTACTGCTCGAATGGTATCGCCGCGACGCGGGTCTTGCGGATCTCATGCGCGACACGGAAGAGATGATCCGCTGGGTCGCAGCTCAACTTCCCACTATGCGATTCTCATTTCCATCGGCTCCCTTTCGCCGCTTTACGGTCGAAGAGGCATGGCGCCAGGTTGCGCACATCGAGATCGCGCCGCTCCTTGGCGATCGCGAAGCCTTGGTGCGCGTCTGCCGCGACCGTGGACAGACCGTTTCGGAGACGGATTCGTGGGACGATCTGTATTTCAAGATCTTCCTTTCCGAGATCGAGCCGAAGATCGGCGAGGAGCCGACGTTCTTGACCCGCTATCCCGCATCACAGGCCGCACTCGCTCGTCGTTCGGTGGACGATCCACGTTGGGCGGACCGGGTCGAGCTGTATATCGGCGGACTTGAGCTGGCGAACGGTTTTGCAGAACTATCGGATGTGGATGAACAACGGAAACGGTTCGAGGAGGAACGCTCCACGCGCGCTTCACTCGGCAAACAGACCTGGCCGCTCGACGAACGCTTTCTTACCACGCTGCCGAAGATGGGCGATGCAGCCGGCATCGCCTTTGGCGTCGACCGGTTCGTCATGCTGCTGGAAGGTGCGTCGCGCATCGCAGACATTCTTCCCTCAACCCCGCAGGAGCGCTTTCTGCATTGACAAACACGACCGTCCAACGCAAGGTCGCATCCGTGAAAGGATGGTGATGGATCCGTTCATTCTCGATCGTCTCAGGTTCTCGATCTCATTGGCGCTACGCCTCGACGATGGACCGGTGATCCGGTTCGCACCGTGGGTCCGGCAACAGGCGTACCCGTCTCTCTATCCAGGCGTCGATCTGATCGATGTTTGCACGATCACGTTCCGTGCGAGTGTCCAGACAGATGACGTACGATCCTTTGCAGAGACGATGGGAGCCCGACTTCCCTCGCTCCGCGAGCTCGTTGCGTATGGCCGCATCCGACACACCCGCATAGGCGTTGCACCGATCGTCGCGATCGGGCCACTCTTTGAGAAGTCATCTGCGCTCTTTCTCCGTCGGACGCATCGCGACCTCCACTGTTCCGCCGCGTGGGGTAAGCCCTATTGGTCTCCCGATTGTCAGTTTCTTCTGCTCGCCCCCGTCTGACGGGGGCTTTTCGTTTCTTGACGCACGACCGTTTTTCCCGCATAGTCTGGCCACATTTATGGCATCCCCAAGCGAGATCAAAAAAGGCGTCGTCATCTTTCAGAACGGCGATCCCTGGGTCGTGACCGAATTCCAGCACGTGAACCCGGGCAAAGGTGCGGCCTTCGTGCGGACGCGTATCAAGAATGCGAAGACCGGCAAAACGCTGGAAGCGACATATAAGATGTCCGAAACGATCGACCTCGTCGAACTCGAGCATCGGAACATGCAGTATCTATTCCATGACGCGACCGGGTATACGTTCATGGACACGAAGACGTATGAACAGGTGACCATGCCGGATAGTGAGGTCGGGGATCAGGCGAAATATCTCATGGAAAGTCTTGAACTCATGGTCGACTTGTATGAGGGGAAGCCCATCGCCTTGCAGCTTCCGCGGAAGATGACCTTCAAGATCACGGAGACCATGCCAGCGGTCAAAGGCGACACGGCGAGCGGCAATGTCACGAAGGAGGCGAAAGTGGATGCCGGCTTCATCGTGCATGTCCCGATCTTCGTGAAAGAAGGCGACAATGTCGTCGTGAATACGGACACGGGCGACTATGTAGAGCGCGCCTAGCGCGGACCTTGGGACCCTGCCCTGAGCGGACGTAGTGAGTCGAAGGGTGGAGCGCGCATAGCGTATAAATTCTTTCGGTTGGATCGCAGAGGAGCGGCGCAGCCGCTCCTTGACGTAAGGGTCGATCCGTGATTGGATCGAACATCGTCCATTCGGCGATGCGTTCTTTTAACCAAGGAGTAAACATGGCTCTAGAGATCTCGCTGACGGCGCAAGAGCTGGAAGCACTCGTCCTCGCATACTTCCACGACATTGAGGCGAAGACGAAACGGGAGACCGGCCTTTTTCTCGCATCCATCGGTGAGACATCTGTAGAGGAAGAGGATCTTCCACCGAACGTTTACCTGAGGGATGCGACCAATCGCCTGGAAGCTCGGCGGGTCGCTGCGTTCATCCTGACAGGTGTCCGGCCTGTCGAACCCTATACCAAGGATCCAGGGTTCGCCGCGCTGCTCCCGACCTTCCTGAAAGAGGTCGAAAAGATCGAGGGGCGTCCGTTGTCAGAAGAGGACTGCGAAGCGATCGCGAAAACGAGGACGGAATCGCATACGGGGTTGTTGTCCCTATGCGACGCCGCATATCCGTTCGCTGAAGGTCGGTATGAAATGTACCGGCGGTGGGTATCGACGGTCTGCGAGGTCGCAACGCAACGCGGCATCCGTCCCCTCGATGTGGTCGTCACAAGAGAGCTTCAGGATGAGACCGTACGGCGCCTGTGGAGCAAGGAGGTGTACCTGCGTAACGGTGAGGCCATGCTGATGAGACTCTACGGTGATGATGTCTTTGTCGAGAATGTTTTGGCGCAAGTCCGGCCCCTTTTTGACTTCGAAGATCTCGATGAAGAAGCGCGCCACCAGGCCGAAGCGGAGGTGCTCGAAGAGGTCGGCAAACCCTTGCGCGAACGAGGCGCCAAGGCGCGTGCGTTCTACCTGGATCATCTTCGGAAGGAGGCTGACCGTATCTACGGAGCCTGAACAGTGGTTCCGTTCTTCCTCCCGTACATCCGGACTCGCGGATCCCTGCGGGAGGTTTTTTTCTTTTGGCGCATTGCCCTTCAAACGCACGAAGTTCCTATCAGGAATGAAAGACATCCTCCGTACGGAGGGTGTGCGTCTCAAGGGTTGACGGGTCGCCGGCGCTTCTCTAGGATGCCGCGGTACGTTGTTCTTTTGAGAGGAGTATTCCATGAGGTCAGGCACTGCAAGAGGCATCATCGTTCCGACGATCACGGTCTTCAAGGAAGATACGGAACAAAGCATCGACGAACACGCGACGGCAGAACATATCGATTGGCTCATCCGGAACGGCGTGGATGCCATCATCCCCGCTGGGAGCTCCGGAGAGTTCCCCTCGCTCACCACGGAGGAATCGAAGCGGCTGTTCCATTTGGCCGTCAACGTGGCTGCGAGGCGCGTGCCGGTCTATCCGGCGACGTGCCGCTACGCGACGCGCGACGTGCTCGAGCTCGTGAGAGCTGCGGAGGGGATCCATGCAGATGGCGTGATGGTCATCACGCCGTACTACATGATGCCCGGACGTACGGAGGTCATGGAGCATTTCCGCGAGGTCCGAGGTCACACGGAGCTCCCGATCATCCTCTACAACAATCCGGCGACCACGGGCGTGGAGGTCTCGCACGACGATATCGTCACCCTCATCGATGAAGGTGTCGTGGATGCCGTCAAATCGTCACAAGGTGAGATCGACCCGACGCTCAAGCTCAAGTCCGCACGGCCGGACATCCGTTCATACTACGGTCATGACGTCGCCGCGGACCGTGCGCTTCGTCACGGCGCCGACGGGTGGGTGTCGCTGTTCCCGAATGTGTTCCCGCAGCTCGCGAAATGCCTTCAGGTCGAAGCCGTGGACAAAGCGGGGATGATGGGGGAGCTTCTGCTGCCCTGTATCCAGTTCGTCTGGGGCGGAAGCGCGCATCCGGTCGCCATCGTGAAGGCCGCGCTCGAGATCCAGGGACGGAAGGCCGGCCGGCCACGCCGACCGCTGCAGGGTCTTTCGAAGGACGCGTATGCGAAGTTGGAGACCTTGATCCAGGAGCTCATGTCGAAGGCAGGTGACGCATGACCCGCGATGAAGAGATGGCACAGCACTTGAGGCCGTACCGCATGCTGGACAACCCACGGATGCAGAGGGTCCGGCGTGAAGGGATGGGCTTCCCCGCGGGGCGCGAGATCGCGCGGACCTACGGTCCGTGCAACGCGGTCTCGCTCCAGATCATGGCAGCGAGCGCATCCCGGCTGGAAGACCCATCCCTCATTCGCGTCATGGTGCTCAATATGTACGACGAGCTCGGCGGGGAGGATCCGGAGCAGTCCCACATCAAGATGTTCGAGCGGTTCATGCGGGCCGTCGACGTCGATCCGGACAACTGTCCGGTCGTGCCGGGGGGTCGTGTCGATACGTACCGCAATGCGTTCCTCGCCGTGCGGGACGAGCCGTCCGAGTACGAGGCGTGCGGGTTCATGCACGGTTTCGAAGCCGTGTTCCCGTACATCTGTCGAGGGGTCTACGAAGGGCTCATGAAGAGCAAGCTCGTGACCCCAGAGGCTGCGTACTTCTTCGACTACCACGCGACGGGTGACATGTACCATAGCTCGGAGATCCTGGAGGTCATGAAGCGCGGCGCGGACACGCCGGAGAAGTGGGATGCCTGCATCCGACGCTCGAAGCACAGTGCATCGCTCATCTACCGCCTGTTCGACGAGATCCTTTCGTCGATCTGAACTCTCGATCTCCCTCGCCGGATCCGGCGGGGGATTTTTTTATTAGCCCCACGCGTTTTTTAGGTGGTCGGCTCCGTTTTGGTGATACTGTCGTCCGTGTCGTTGACGGCCGCGTCGATCTTCTGTAGTTTTCTTCCGTCATGCATGTGAATCACGTTCTTTCCCATTACAACTCACATCAGCCATTTGGCGATGATCAGATCCGAAGCGCGATCGACGAGATCTGCCAAAAGACCGGCTTCGTCCCTGCGGGGGAGGCTGGTCGGCGGATGTTGTACGATATGGACAAGACCTGGCGCGTCCGGATCCACGGCGCCTACGACGGGATGCCTGCCTTGCTCAGGATCGAGAACCTCAAGCTCGAGACCGATGAAGAGCGGGTACGCGCCGCGTTCCGTGCGCAGTCGGGCGGGATGATCCGTCCGCCGGTGACGTTCGTCTCCGCACCGTTCGATAACGCGGTCGGCTACGCTTGGTCGATCGACGAGGCGGTCGGGGATCAGATCCTCTTCGATCCCACCGGTGATCCAGCGGAAGGCGCGCGGGCGTTCTTGAAGTTCTACGTCACGCTGCGACGTGCGGTCCGGAAGCCGTTCCTCGATCATCCCCAAGTGGATGACGCGGCGGCATTCGGTGCTGAGCAGGCGAAGAAATGGACGGAGATCGCTCAGCAGCGGGATCCGGATGTCATGTCGCGTCATGTGGTCTTGCTTGATCGACTCCGAGACCGGTTCATCGTACCGATGCGTCGCAAGAAGTTGGTCTTCTGCCATGCGCATCTTTCCGGTTGGGACGTGCGTATCGGACCCGGGGGGAGCTACGTCGTCTTTGCAAACCATTTCTGGTCGTGGCGCCAACCGGGGTATGACATCGCATTCCCGATCTGGGGGATGTGGATGGCACTTCCGCCTGAGCAGCAGACGCCAGAAGACGTCCGCGCGATCACGGATGTCTGGCTCCAGTGTCTGTTCCCGCAGCCGCCCGAGGGTGTGGATCTCGATGAACGGCATCCAGTCCCGTTGGATGGGATCCGTCATTGGGTCGCGCCGGAAGATCTTCGGACCATGCTCCTCAATCGATGTTTTGGTTCGCTCATTCTCGATCTCCCCGCGAAACGTGGACAGGAGACTCACGTCGATAGGCTCGAAGCGGCCGTCGTTGCGGAAGCAGAACGTCTCCTGGCAATGTGAGTTCTACACAAAGCCCCGGTACGCACCGGGGCTTTTTCATAGCTACTCCCTACGTCCGATATCCTTCCCTTAGGGCGTGACCGTGATCGTGTTCGATGGTTCGTATTTGCCACCGACCTTGGTGAAGGCGGTCACGCTCCCAGGAACGTTGATCTGCAGGGTGATCGAACAGCTCGCTGTCGTGCAGAAGGCGAGCGTTGCATCATCCATCGATGTTCCGTCCTTGATCTGCGTCTGACCGATCGTCTCTCCGGTGGGGGCGGTGACGGTGATCTCGATCCGACCAGCCGCTGGATGTCCGGTCACCGCGATCGTCGGATGCGGAGCTTCTCCGCCCGTCGTCGCTAACGTGACGGTCGGGGAGACGAACGTCTGTCCTCCGATCATCACGCTCGAATAGAGGTTCGTGGTGCGATAGAAGGGCGTGGATCCCGCGCACTGACTCGTTGCACCGCAATCGCTCCATAGCTCCGGTGTGGTTTCGCCGGGGATGAGCGCGTAGATCTTGTGGCTTTGCACGACGTCGGTTCCGGTATAGATGGAGTTAAAGCTCGCACGGCTGCCGACCGTGACGGATTGTGGCGAGACGGACATTTGGATATTGGCGGATGCCCCTGCCACATTCAGGGTCGGTCGCTGTGCGGTCGGGACCTCGAAGCGTGCTCCGGCCGAATCGTACGCGATGGCAGAGTAGGTTTCGGTCATCGGTGCGGTCGTGACAAAGAGCTGTGTACTGCAGGTGGTGGTATTCACGCAGGTCATGATGGGTGTCGGATCAGACGCGGTATGGATCTCGATCTTCGTGATCGGAAGGGTGCTGTTCGAGACCATGGCGTTGACTTGGACGGTCTGGTTCTGGACCGCATGTGAGGCACTCAGGTCGACGCTGACCATCGCAGGATTTGTTGCAGGTCCGGTCGAGACGACGGGCGCAGACGGTGGTTGATAGCCGGCGGCGCGGATGTTGGCCCCAGGGGATGCGACAGTTGATTCTGCGTTCACGACGTATTGGGAAGCGTCGTCTATCTCATAGCCGATGACGTAGTTCACGAAGAACGCATCTGGGACATCAACGATCTTCGTATTCCAATCCGTGCCATAAAGCTGGGCGGCGATCGCCTCGCTGGTGACCCAGTGGAGCACGCCATACCGAGAGACGGCATAGACGCGTGGGTCGGTCGTGATCTTCACAAGCTTTGCGCCGGGCCTCATGGTCACGTTCCCGCCAAGCGGGATCGCCGCGAGTTGGCTGTCCGTCAGTTGGGCGACGCTGGAATAATCGGGATACCAGCTCTTATAGATGGATTCGGTCGTGAAGACGTACCGTTTGCCGTTGTCGCCGTTGTAGTACACGGCCGGACCACTGCCCTTGATGAGGTAATTTGTCTGTGCATGCGCGGCGGGTGCGGTGAGCGTGAGCAGGCCGATCAGCGCCGTCAGGGTCGTGAGGATGCGGGAACGTGTCATATGCCGACAGCATACACCAAAAGCCCCTCCAGACGGAGGGGTGTTTTGTTCGACCAGATGGGTGGGCAGGGAGAGACTCGAACTCTCAAACCCTTGCGGGCGCTGGCTCCTAAGGCCAGTGCGTCTACCAGTTTCGCCACCTGCCCACCGATCGGGTCGACCGCGTGGAGCGTATCGGAAAATGTCGAGAATGAAAATGCCCCCTTTCAGCGAGTGTGGAGGAGTACGTGGGTGTAGCTCTTCAGAATGCGACCTCCTGGAGAGACGTGTGGGTGCCCTCGAATGCTTGACAAAAACGTCATTTTCTGGCAGGATGACCCCTCGTCCTTTAGCAACAAGAGAGGAAGGAGAGATACGTGAATCCGATAGAGATCCGGACCGAAGACCTGAATCAGGAGGCGTCCCCGCTCATCGCGGTGAAGCAACTGCTATTCGGCGATCTGCCGACGCTCGTCATCACGGGGGCCGGCATTTCTGCGGAAAGCGGCGTGCCGACCTTTCGCGGCGCGGGGGAACGCTGGCGCAACAAACATTTCAGCGAACTTGCGAGTCCCGAGGCATTCGCTAAGGACCCGCGGGAGATCTGGGACTGGTATCTGTATCGTCGCGTGCTCGTCGCAGCCTGCAAACCGAACGGTGCACATCAGGCGCTAGCCGATTGGGCAAAGCGGCGTCCCGGAGCGGCCCTTGTCACGCAGAACGTCGACGGCCTGCACGAGCGTGCCGGTCATCCGGACGTGATCCGTTTTCATGGGTCGCTCTGGAAGAACCGATGTACCGCATGCGGGGCCGAGCGTGATGACGATGCGCTGTCCTACGACGACCTCCCCCATTCACCGTGTTGCGACGCACTCGAGCGTCCTGCGATCGTGTGGTTCGGGGAGACGATCTCGAGCGAGACGATCTCGAGTGCCGCTCTTGCGGTCATGCGTGCCAAGCTCGTCCTGGTCATCGGGACCAGCGGGGTGGTCTGGCCTGCTGCGGGTCTCATCGAAATGGCGCAGGACCATTCTGCGCTGGTCATCGACGTCAATCCCGACGATCCCTGCATCCGAGCAGACATCTCGATCCGACTTCCGGCCGGTGTTGCCGTCCCGGCCATCCTTTCTTGAACGTATCTCAAATGCCCCCGTTGATCGGGGGCATTTTCATTTCGTGGATCTCAGTTGTTCGATCCGTTCCTTCCATTGCGGAACGGCCGGATGATCCGGGTACAGCACGATCAATCCTTCATACGCCTTGATCCCCATCTCTGGATCCCGATCGGCAAAGGATGCAGCCTGACGCTCTGCCAGTTCCACTTCGGAGGCGGCGATGCGTTCCACGTCTTCCTGCGCGGCTTCCGGCGTCGTGTTCCATCCGACGTTGTGAAAACGCGCGTCGCCGATGTCCTTGCCGTTCGGATCATGTTCACGGCCTTCCATGGCGGGTTCTTTTTTTGGTGTCTCGTTCATACGGGTTTTGTTCTGTTGATCTTCTTTTCCAGGAGCGCGCGGTTTGCGCCTGCCTGTGGTCCGTCGGCTTTCAGATCGATCCGACCGTACCAGTCACTTCCGATCAGGGCGATCTTCCCGGCATGGAGCTTTCCTTTCAGCATCGTGGATTCTCCGATCTCGGTCCCATCGGCGACAGCTTTTTCATATCCTTCTTCAGTATACCAGTTACCGGTCTCACCTTTCCGCAGCAGGGGGCCGTCCTTGCCCATGGACGCAAGCATCTGCGGCGTGACGGCCTCGGGATGATCTATCGCATCATCCAGTTTTTGAAGCATCGCCTGGACGCGCGGGTCTTCGAGGAGACCGACTTCCTCAAAAGCGCTTTCGATGTTCCCACGAGACATGACCACAAGCGTCTCGATGTTCGAGGGGTCCATCTCCGCTTCGTCCCAGCCGTACCCATAGCTTGCCCAGGCATATCCGCCCTGTTCGATGTCCGCATGGAGCGTGATCGCATCAGCCCCCATCTGGTCGTAGACCTCCAGCGAGCGACGTGTGACTTCCGCCGCAACGCCGCTACCTTTGATGGAGGGGGGGAGCTCAAAGAGTTCATGCTTCACGGTCAGCTCTTCTTTCTTTGTCCCCTCTTTCGACTCCTTCATCTCTTTTGAAAAAGATCGGTGGATCTGAGCGAATTCATTGGTCGCGTTCCCGTTTTCGTCAATGGTCTCATAACTGAATGCTGCGTCTACTTGCGATCGGGCGATCCCACCTTCTTCATCAAAGCCGAGATCCACCACGCGTAGGATGTCTTCGTAGTTACCATCGCTGTCTCGGGTGAAGGTCGTACGCTCTTCAAGTCCCTTATCGTAACCGCGCAGGTCCAGCGTCTTCGCCATGGCGACGCCATGCATACCGAGGGTCTCTTTGATGGCGATGAGATTGCGAAGACCGGTCTCTGAACAGAACATCGGGCTTTCTGGGCCGCTGATATTCTCACGAAGTGCGGTCTGTAACTCAAGCATTTCTGTCCGATACGCAGTGTCCGTGAGCAGGCGTTCGGCAAGCGTCGATCCGATCGATTCAGTGAGTCCGGTCTTGGCGCGATCAAGCAGATGCGCATCAGCACGTGCGAGACGTGACAAACGTTCGAGCGTCTCCGCCGGAGTTTGCCCCGCGGCATTCAGTTCGTTTGCGATCTCAAAGATCCGATCTTCCGCCTCCCAGCGTCCTTCCTCGGTCTTCATCAGTTCGCTGAGCACCGCAGGATCTCCGCGTCCTTCCATGACCTCTTTGATCGCGGCGTTCGTCTGTTCCTTCGGCCCTTCAGGAAGCTCGTTCTTTGCTTCGATCGTTTCTGGGACCTGTTCGGTCGGAGTGATCGCCACTTCCGGGATCTCCCAATCGAGTTCTTCCTCTGTAGGTGCGGCGGGCTTCTCGTACACGCCAGACACCGCTTCGGGTTTTGCGGGTTCTTGCACAGCGGAGCTGATATCCGCGTTCAGGTCTTCCCACGCACTATCCAGTTCTGCTTCTAGGGTTTTGAGCTGTTCCGATTCTTCCGGCGTCGCACCGAGGTGATGAAGTTCGGAGGCGATGGTGTCCAAGCCGGATCGCGTATCCGTGATCTGTCGGTCGCCTTCGCGCAACATCTCGCGTGCGGTCTCACGCGGTGGGATGCGGCGGGACTCGATGCGCTCGAGCATCTGCCCGCGGCGGGATTCCGGACTCACGGTCTGGAGCATAGGTCAGACGATATCATGTTTGCGATCGCGCGCGCCGTCCTGGATGGTTTGGACCGTGCGGTCCACGTGCTCCAATCGTTGCGTGAATCGTTTCCATGCTTGCGCGAGGGAATCATGCGCGTCCTGTTCCTGGGCGGTCTTTCGCCAGGCATCACTCGGCGTGAATGGATTGCGCATCATACGTCGGAGATCTGTTTGCGGAGGGCTTCAAGCGCTTTCCGTTGCTTCCGCTCCTCGACTTCGGATAAAAGCGTCTTCGATGCTTTGCGGACACGCGCGACCCGCGTCTGGAATCGTTTCCAGGCGGCGTCGATCTTCGGAGAAGGGGAGGGTCCGTTCATGACCGCAGTGTATCAGGGACCGCGGTCTTTCGTCTCACGACGTACGGTCCAGACCCCACGTTGCCGATGAACTCCTCAGGACGATCCATCTTTGGGAGGTCACTTATGGTATGTCCGGCCCTCCTGGATCATCCGTGCACGATAGAGCTGTTCCGTGAGCAGGAGGCGCGCGAGTCCATGCGGGAAGGTCATCTTCCCGAGCGAAAGGAGGGCGGTGGCGCGCTCTTTGACCGCCCCGTCCAAACCCCAGGATCCGCCGATGGCAAAGACCACGGTACGTGATCCGTGGTCAGTCCAATGGTCAAGTTCAGTGGCAAAGGCTTCGGACGTCCATTCGCGCCCCGTTTCATCCAAGGCAATGAGGATATCGTCGCGTCCGAGGCCCTTCAGCAGAGCTTCGGCCTCTGCGGCCTTGGCGCGGACGATGTCGGGTTTGGCACTTCCTTTAGAGCCCTCGGGAAGCTCGATGATCTCCAGCTCCGCAAGAGGAGTGATCCTATCCACATACATATCCACACCAGAGCGGATCCAGGGTTCGCTCAACCGGCCGATCGCACGTATTTTTAGTTTCAGCATAGAGAAAAACCTAGAAATAAAGGGTCTTGACAGGTGTCTTAGCTTCCACTATTATAGCCGCACTTCAAACCCACGTCCTCCCACGCGTATGTGGAAAGAGGACCACTGGAGCGGAAGTGACTCATCCATGAAAGCGAACACATCGCATCAAGGCTAAGCCACCACCCCTCTCCAGAGGACGGTATCGCTTGGCCTCGCCAAGCGTTTTTTGACCCATCGAGACTGCCACTGACGAACGACCGAAGCCGTCGCTCCGATCATGACCAGTGTCAGCCTCGTCTCTGCCCGAAACGGATGACCAGACGTTCTGACCGGACCTCGACAAGTGAATCGCACGATGCCATCACCATGTCCCGTCAGTCGGGACCACTGATCGAATGTCATACGTGCAAGGCATGAAAATATTAGTGATCCCACGAGCGATCGTGGGATCAACTGCGTAAATTGCAATATCGGCACACACACGCCGCCATCCGGATCATGACCCTCGGGTCACGACCCTGGATGGCCGAAGCACGTAAGGGCATACGGTGGATGGCTTGGCATGAAGGAGCCGATGAAGGACGTGGCAGCCTGCGATAAGTCTCGGGGAGGTGGCAAGCAACCTGTGATCCGGGAATGTCCGAATGGGGAAACCCCTGTACGGTGAAGCCAGTATGACCCACGACTGAATACATAGGTCGTGTGGAGGGAACCTGGGGAAGTGAAACATCTCAGTACCCAGAGGAAAAGAAAAAACGAAACCGCAGACTTCATGTCTCCACAGGATCTTTCGAGGTCCCGGCGAGACATAGATGTCTGCTTGATTCCGTAAGTAGTGGCGAGCGAAAGCGGAACAAGCCTAAATCATCTTTGTAAGCCGTTGCACCGAGTTGGACGCAAGTTTGACTGCGGGCTTCGGTGACGAGCTTGGGCTGTCGCAGAGATGACGTTGCGGACAAGGCGTCGATTCCCCAAGGGATCGGCATGTGAGTAGGACATATATAATCGAATCCTCTGGAAAGAGGAACCAAAGACGGTGATAGTCCGGTAGATGAAATAGATTCGTCCTCCGCATGTGTCTTGAATCCAGAGTACGACGAGGCTCGAGAAACCTCGTCGGAAGCAGCCATGACGATGTGGCAAGGCTAAATACTCCTTCTGACCGATAGTGAACAAGTACCGTGAGGGAAAGCTGAAAAGCAGCCCGGGAGGGCGATGAAATAGTATCTGAAACCGTATGCTTACAAGGAGTTGGAGCGGGCAGCAATGTCCGTGACAGCGTTCCTATTGAAGAATGAGCCGACGAGTTGTGTCCTGTGTTGCTTGGTTAAGTCCCTGAGGGGACGAAGCCAGAGTGAAAGCGAGCCTGAATAGGGCGATTTGTAGCACAGACACAGACCCGAAACCCGGCGAGCTAGCCATGACCAGGATGAAGGTTGTCGAAAGATGACTGGAGGTCCGAACCCACGAGCCGTGCAACACTCGGGGATGAGTTGTGGCTAGCGGAGAAATTCCAATCGAACTCGGTGATAGCTGGTTCTCCCCGAAATAGCTTTAGGGCTAGCGTTGGTACATAGCGTTGCGGGGGTAGAGCACTGAATGGGGACACGGGCGCAAGCTTACGTGTTCCTAACCAAACTCCGAATACCGTAATGTGTTCCCAGCAGTCAGACCATGGGGGCTAAGCTCCACGGTCAAAAGGGAAACAGCCCTGATCGCAGACTAAGGTCCCTAAATCTGTACTAAGTGTAAAAGGCAGTTGATCGGCTTAGACAACCAGGAGGTTGGCTTAGAAGCAGCCATCCTTTAAAGAAAGCGTAACAGCTCACTGGTCAAGCTTTTCTGCGCCGAAAACTTACCGGGGCTAAGTACAGTACCGAAGTCGCGGGATCTGCAGTTCTCTTCGGACGATGGATCGGTAAGGGAGCATTCGCATCAGCGTCGAAGCGGAAGGCGTGAGCCACCGTGGAGCGATGCGAAGAGAGAATGTTGGCATAAGTAGCAAAAAGACGGGTGAGAACCCCGTCCACCGTAAACCCAAGGTTTCCTGGGCAACGCAAATCGTCCCAGGGTTAGTCGGTCCTAAGGCGAGGCCGAAAGGCGTAGTCGATGGACAGCAGGTTAATATTCCTGCACTACCTATATGTTTCGATGGAGTGACGTATTCTTGCATCTTTCGAGGATCCCGGAATGATCCTTTGGGCGCGGAGGGGCGCTGAATAGGCAAATCCGTTCAGCATCAAGCCTCGCCGTGAGCGCAAGTCTGCCGAAAGGCGGGCAAGGAAAGAGAATGGGGTACCAAGAAAAACTTCTAGAGCTAACATGTAGGTACCCGTACCGGAAACCGACACAGGTGGGTAGGCATAAGTGTGCCAAGGTGAACGAGAGAACCCGTTAAGGAACTCGGCAAAACAGCGGCCGTAACTTCGGGATAAGGCCTGCCCTTCGCAAGAAGGGCCGCAGCGAAAGACGCCAACCGACTGTTTACCAAAAACACAGCTCCCTGCTAAACCGCAAGGTGATGTATAGGGGGTGATGCCTGGCCAGTGTCAGAACGTTAAGCGGAGAGGTCAATCCTTCGGGAGGCAGCCTTGAACCGAAGCGCTGATGAACGCCGGCGATAACTATAATCGTCCTAAGGTGAAATATTCGTTGCCTTAGTGAGGTGCAAGACCTCTATTCGAACTCCGAATGCCTCGGAGATGTAGAATGAAAATCTGGCTATATCGGTGAACTTCCCTCGCGGAAAACACCGAGGCAACCTGCGTAAGCAGAGAGTCCGTAGAGACTACACGCCAGACAGTCCCGACCGTGTGTCGGGATGGAAGATATAGTCCGACCTGCATGGCGACATGCAGACCTCTTTTGGAACAAAGAGGCGATCGTCAATCGTAACAACGAGCGAAATTCCTTGTCGGGTGAGTTCCGACCCGCACGAATGGCATAACGAGTTTGCAACTGTCTCAACATGGGACTCGGCGAAATTGCAAGTGGGGTGAAGATGCCCTGTACGCGCAGTAAGACGAAAAGACCCCGTGAAGCTTTACTACAACTTGATATTGGGTCGCGACTTTGCCTGTTCAGCATAGGTGGGAGCCTTCGGGCGCCAGTGAGATACCACCCTTGCATTGTCGCGATTCTCATCTCTGTCCGTGAATCCGGAACGGGAAACAGTATCTGGTGGGTAGTTTAACTGGGGCGGTTGCCTCCCAAAAAGTAACGGAGGCGTTCACAAAGGTCGGCTAGGCGCGGATGGAAATCGCGCTGGTACTGCAAAGGGACAAGCCAGCTTAACTGCAAGACCAACAAGTCGAGCAGACGCGAAAGCGGGACTTAGTGATCCGACCGTACGATATCGGACGGCGGAAGCTCAACGGATAAAAGCTACTCCGGGGATAACAGGCTGATCTCCCCCAAGCGTCCACAGCGACGGGGAGGTTTGGCACCTCGATGTCGGCTCATCGCATCCTGGGGCTGAAGAAGGTCCCAAGGGTTTGGCTGTTCGCCAATTAAAGCGGTACGCGAGCTGGGTTCAGAACGTCGTGAGACAGTTCGGTCTCCTGTCTACTGTGCGCGTGGAATATTGAGAGGACGCATCTCTAGTACGAGAGGACCGGGATGCACGAACCTCTAGTGCACCAGCTGTTCTACCAAGGGCACCGCTGGGTAGCTACGTTCGGCGCGGATAAACGCTGAAAGCATCTAAGCGTGAAGCCGTTCTCAAGATGAGTATTCATTTGAGGGCCCTCCGAGACGAGGAGGTCGATAGGCCGTAGGTGTAAGACCTGTAAGGGTTTGAGCCGAGCGGTACTAATAGCCCGATACTTCGGCCTTCCAAGGTGAAGGTGTCAATGATCGCGAGCTCCTCGGGTTTCGCATCGCGGAACGCTCAGCGTACGTCACAGTACGCCTGCGCATTCCGCTTGCTCCAACCCGTCGGATCTCATCGAACATGGACACCTTCAATATCCGGAAGAAGGCGGACAATGTGTCCGATAATGCGAAGCACGCGAAAGAAAGTAAGTAATGCCTTGCACGTACGACCTCCGATCGGGTCGGCCTTCGGAAATTCGCGAAAAAGATTTTTCACGAATTTCCGGTGGCTCAAGCGGCGGTGCTACACCTGTTCCCATTCCGAACACAGCAGTTAAGACCGCCAGCAGCGATGGTACTTGGACCCAACCCGGTCCTGGAAGAGTAGCCCGTCGCCGGACTAAAAAAAACACGCCGTTTCCCATGGCGTGTTTTTGTTTACCGGTTCCGATTGTTTTCGACGAATGTCCGCTGGGTCTCTTTGGCGAGCGCGATGCATTCCTCCGGGTCGTATCCAAGGTCATTGCACCAGCGGATCATGGAGAAGATGATGTTTCCCATCTCTTTCTTCACCTCTTCCTGCGTATGCGTCCCGCGATCTTTGTCTGCCCCGCGTTCCCAACGGCAGAGATCACCGTAGTCCACACCAAGTCGGACAAGGATCTGTCCAAGGGTCAGCCGCTGTTCTCCCCAAATGGCGCGCGCTTCGGCAAGCAGGGCTTTGATCTCCATATGAGACGAGTATAACACGCGAAACTTTGCTACAATATGCGCATGGCAAAGGCGAGAATGCCCAAACGGGATCCCTCGAAGCGTGTCCGCTTCCATCGGAAGGAGGATGAGCCCGTGAAGACGGATCTTGAGTATTGGCTGATCCATGCCTTGCATTGGCATGCGCTCCTGTTCGCCGTCATTGCCTTTCTTTCCTTCGGCGTTTCAGTTTCCCGGACACGCTTGTGACCCGATCGAGGACCCGCCCTTCGAACGAAGGGTTTTGTGTTATCATACGGCCATGAAACGGTGGTATGGTGCCGCGGTTTTCGCATCGATCGGGATCCTCTGGGGAGGTATCGCGCTTGCGGTCGATCAGTCGAGCACGAGCTACAAGAATTATGACTCGACCTTTGCGCCGGCGGTCTTCAATGCGTCCTCGGCGAACTATTCACTGTCCGGATCCGTCGACGCGATCGTGGGGAAGGGGACAAGCTCCGGGTTTCAGGTGTACAGCGGCGTTCCATTGAAGGACGGCACGACCGCGACGTCTACCCCAACGCCCACACCGACACCGACGCCAGGTGGTGGAGGGGGCGGAGGCGGAGGAGGCGGAGGAGGAGCTCCACCGCCCGCCACGACAACGACGCCACCCGTGGTCCCAAGTGGAGCCGCGGTCGCGCCGACACTCCAGTACCGGACACCGACCTTTCTTTCTCATCAGAGTATCAGCGGATCATACGCCGCAGAGATCACAGAAGTCCTGGTGAATGGGTCTTCGAATGGCGTGGAAATGCTCTCCAATGGATTTTGGAAGCGCGATCTTCCTCTTTTTGTCGGCTACAATGACATCTATGTGCAGGGAAAGAATGGAAGCGGGGCAACGTCCACGCTCATTTACGGTCAGATCGAACGGATGCTCGTAGGAGATGCAAGCCGGGAAAAAGGAAAAACATTCCATCATGTCGTCGATGATGTGGATCTCTCGCTTTTCACACGCGCGTGGAAGACGTACACTCCGTATGCAGATTTCAATGAAGATAATTTGATCGACGATGCCGATCTCTCGCTGTTGGTCAGCCATTGGGGCATGACCGCTGACTATTGACCATGAAACGCACCCTTATCGCCATCCTTTGCAGCGCGATCCTGTTCCCGTGGCAGGCCGCGCTCGCAGCAGCCAACGTCGCGCCCACCGGACCGACGACGGTGAACGTCGGTCAGACCTTCAATGTGTATGTCACCGTATCCGGCGCCAAAGATGTTGATACCATTCGCTTGAACGGTTCCTATACGCAGGACCTGCTTCAATGGAAAGGCGCCAGTCCGGCAGGGGTGTTCCAGAATGTTTCCCCTGGGACGTACGTCGATCAGGCGACAGGCATCTATTCTTTTGGTGCGTTCACCTTGAGTTCAAAGGCAAATGGGACCGCGCGGATCGCGGTTTTGACGTTCAAGGCGATCAAGGCCGGAACAGCCTATGTCCAGCTGACGACGAATTCCCGGATCTTGTCGGCGGGAGAGGATCAGATGGGGACTGTGGGGAGATTGACCATCAATGTGACGCAGCCACAGGTGGCGCCCAAACCGGAACAGCCACAGCCGTTACCACCGACCGTGAAGCCAGGGGTCGCCGCGATCTCGCTGTACAGCACGTCTCATCCGGACCCGAATGCCTGGTATAAAGACCCGAACGTCCTCGCTTCTTGGAAGATCGAAGGGAAAACGGCAAGTAAGGTGTATGTTGGGTTCGATCAAGACCCGCAAGGACCCGCGGAACAGGTTCCGTCTGATAGCATAGCCAAATTTACGGCACCGACAGACGGTGTGTGGTACGTCCATCTCGGTGTTTCCTTCACGGATAAGACGTATCAGCGCGAAGATCTCCGTGTCCAGATCGATCGAACGGACCCGCATACGATCGCGCCGGTCACGGATCAGACGTTGGTGACACAAGGGACGGAAAATTACCTTCGATTCGCGACGACGGACGATGCGTCTGGGATCGATCATTATGACGTCATGGTCGATGGGACACTCGCGACGTCCACGGTGATGACGGCATGGGCATTGGATCAGTATGGTCCCGGCATCCACACGGTACTCGTGAAGGCGTATGATCGCGCAGGGAACATGGTCCAAGGTCAGACGTCATTCCATGTTCTCGCGCAACCGACCACGAACATCGGACGTCCGAATTATCTGAACCTCATCGGGATCACGCTGTTCACGCTCTTCGCCATCTTGGCCATCATCTTCTTCCTTCTCTGGGATCGGAGGCGTCGGGAAAAGAAGAAAGGAAGAGTCCACAAGAGATAAGGGATTTATCCACACCACGAGAAATCAGGATTCTCCGCTTAGTACAGCGGAGAATTCTTGTTATAAGTAATGTCAGCTACAATGTCATTGTGTGTGAGTCGCGACCTCGTACCTTCATCAAATTTCCCTCGCTTGGCGACTACGCATTCAAAAAATAGAGGATCTGACCGTGGTTATCAGCACATGAAGAAAGAATGTCACCATCAGATGAGTGTTGAATGAACACACATCCGATCCAAGACGATTCATGTCCTGATGACCGCGGTCAGGCAACCACAAATACAAAACGCGAACCGCCTTATCCTCGTCGTCCTGCATACGGCACAGATAAGGCGGTTTGCTTTTCACTGATTCGGATTTTTCGGCTATACTGTCATTGTCCTGTTGTGGATAACCATACGGACTCACAAAACCGAACTGGCGACAATTCCATGGTAGGGGGACAAGAAGGCAGATGCGCATTTGCCTTCTACCCTCCTCGCATGAGGGGAATGGTCCTTTCCGTCGCCAATGCACGGTTCTAAAACGTTTGATCTTTTACGGCGAACTATCGCCACACTTGTCATTATCATGATGACGGGGGTGTTTGATGTTGCCGGTTTTGCTGCATCTGCGATCCCTGCGCACGCAGAGATCCCAACGACGATCGGGTATCAAGGGCGTTTGAAGAATTCGAGCGGTACAGCTCTCACAGGAACCTATAGTTTTCAATTTCGTATTTATGCCTCTTCGACCGGTGGGACCGCGCTTTGGACAGAGACTCAGCCAAGCGTTTCCGTCGATACGAGTTTTTTTGCAGTTCAATTAGGCTCCGTTACTGCATTCCCAACGTCGCTGGATTTCAATCAACCGCTTTGGTTGACCACGGAAGTCGGAGGTGACGGAGAGATGACGCCACGCGTTCCGATCAATGCCGTGTCATATGCTTATACGTCGGGTGGCGTGAACGCGTTACCAAGCGCGCCGGTTTCCGCAACAGGAGGTCGGATGTATTACGACACATCGAATGGCAGTTTGAGCTACTACGATAAGCTTTCATCGTCGTGGGTTCAGCTCGGATCTTCGACCGGAACGTTCCAGACGGTGACAAACGCCGGCAATGCTACGACCAACGCGATCCAATTCGCTGGTGGGACATCGACCGGTGACTTCCATTTCTCCGGCTCTTCCACCGTCTCCGGTGCCCTCAACGTCTCTGGCGACACCTCCCTCCAGAACGCCCTCTTCGTGGACGCGACCGGTACCAACCTCGCGCTCCTCGGTCTCCTCACGGCACCCTCCGCCTCGTTCACGGATCTCTTTGCCACGAACGCGACGACCACCAACAGTACCTCCACCAATCTCTTTGCCACCAATGCCACGATCACGAACCTGAACGTCTCGAACTTCACGCCGACCGATATCACCTGGGTCCATGCGACCGGGACATATACCACCACCACGGATCTCGGCGTCCTGGGATATATCGACACAGACCTCCTCCCGTCCCTTGATGCCGCCCTCTCCATCGGCTCTTCCGGCCTCCGGTGGAATGGGATCTTCGCGAACACCACCTCGACGAACGCCACCACCACGAACTTGTATGCCACGAACGGTTCCATCCTGAACGCCTCG